>NZ_JAFBCV010000012.1 GCF_016907895.1 Shouchella xiaoxiensis | reverse complement strand
TCCTTTTCACCATCAAATTTCGTCATTGGGACCAATCAAAAGACCATAAGAGAAAGCCTGGGTTCACAGAACCAAGGCTTTCTCGACAATCTGACGAAAACCTGCTCAATTTAGAGCAGGTTTTCGTTTGTAACAGTCAGCGTTTTTAGAATTGTAATCCGAAAAACTTTAAAAGGTAAGGAGTGAACCAGCTCTAAAATTTCTAACACTTTTATAAGTTTACATAATATACATTACCGGAACCTAAATAAAAATAAAGAAACTGTCTCAATTGGTTAAGTAATCTTAGGTATTGAGACAGGATTAAGAAATAATAACAATAAAACTTCTTCAATCTGTTTTAAAATTATCTTACATACTTTCATTAGGAGAATGCCTTTAGTTGCTACATGATTGAATTAAGTTTGATCATAACCGCCCTTACCTCTAGTCTCGATTGGTGAATCTTCCGCGTTAAATGAGTATGGTGTTGCTGCCAATAGTACGACTGCAATAAAAGCGATAATATACTTTTTCATCTTTGGCCATCTCCAATCACGTTTTGGTTTAACTTTGCTTGATAGGCAAGAGTATAATATTTTATTACATTTTCATTATCGCTCTTCTCCCTAAATATTTCAATTAATTCTTCTGCTAGTTCACAAACTTCGAATAACAATTCTTTTTCTTTTAATTCTCTCAAAGCTTTATCAACCATATTTATATCATCTAATTCATACAAACCTTCAATAAATTTACATCTAGCTCTGTACTCTAAATCATTATAAAACTGGACACTTGCTTTAGCTTTTTTCAAGATTATGAGAGCGCGCTCTTTTTCATCAAGTTTATATAATGAATGCGAAAGCTCTGTTAAACTATTCATTCCAAAATAAGAATTTTTATGCTCTTCTATCTCTAATGATTTTGTAAAGTAACTCGAAGCTAATTTATAATTTCCTTGAGAAAATTTGCTAAGACCTATTGATCTTAAAATAATGCCCGTTAATGTAGGGTATGTACTCTCATCTAGAGATTCTTTTAAGATTTGATCTCCTTTTTCATATTGCTTTATCTCGACGTAAATTAAGCCTATAATTTGCTTATTATTAATAGCTTTTTTAGGCAAATTCAACCTTCTAAAAGCGGTTTCTGCTTGTTCGAGATATGAAAGTGATATGAGATATTGATTAATACGATAGTAAGCGTACCCTAGATAACCTAAAAATTCAGCTTCTTCTGTGTCATCTTTTACATACTCTAATAATCGCTCAGCTTTCCTAAACATTTTAATGGATGTTCTATACTTTTGTTTGTTAAATTCATTTTGACCACTTACAAAATAATAAAGATATTTTAAATAATGATCCATTTCGGTTTCAACAAACTTAAATTGGTCCTTAAATTCTACACTTTTATTATTTCCATCTAGCATATTCTCATGTCTATACTCAACCAATGAGTAATAAGCCAGCATTTTATCGCTATTTTCCATATTCCCAACCATCGACTTCACTTCACTCTTCAGTAAAGTCGCTTCTTCATACGAACTTGACATAATGCAGCTATACCACTCTACAATTTTTGCACCCACTTCTTCGGCAGGTATTTTGTTCATCTGCAATGATATCACCTTCTTAAAATAATATGCTCTCGAAATAAATGTTAGATATACCGCTCGTTTTAATAACTGGGTCTCTAATTGCACGTACACTACATGCTTTAGCCTTTAATACATTAACAGCAATAGCGCTCTTCTTCACCCCCTCTTATAATTTTTCTAACTAATCCGACTATACCATATAAAGGAAGATAAATGTCAAAAAAACCAAGTTTCCCAACATCGATTAAATGTTGGGAAACTTGGTTTAACGATATGCTTATCATCTGATTTGTTTCTACTATATCATTGAAACCTTTTCAGTTCTAGATCGTAATTCTATGTACAAGGAGGTCATCATCATGTTAATTGCTGAACAATTATTCTTATTAACGACAAACCCTTCAACTGGAAAACCTTATATGAGCTCAACGCTCATGCATTGTTTGAGTGCTTCTTTAATTTCAGAGCTGCTGCTTAATGGGAATTTAGAGCTAAATAAAAAGAAAGTCTCTTTAATTCAATCAGAATCAACCGATCCTCTTTTACAAAAAACATTGACCTTGATTGCAAATAAACCTAATCGCTCAATCGATTATTGGGTTACACAGCTTCTTACTTCTCACAAGAACTTACACAATAAGATTGGTGATAAGCTCTCTGACCGAGGGGTTGTTTCTAAACAGGAAAAGAAAATTCTTGGTCTCTTCCCTTCAGTTGCTTTCCCATTCGAAAAAGGTGATCTTAGTGACGTTGTTAAAGATACATTTAACATAGTTCTGTCGAAGAAGCAAAGCCAGACTGAACTAAATTCACACGAAGAAAAAACTATTGTTCTTATGTCCCTGCTTCAAGGAAGTGGTTTGATCAAAAACGTCTATGATAACCGTTCAGAAGCACGTTTTGTTGAGAAAGAGATTAAGCGTATTACGAAGGACTTACCTGTAACGCAAGCGGTTAAAAAAGTGATGGACGTTGTTCAACTCGATCTCATTGTCGCTGCAACTACGGCAAGTGTAGCTGCATCATCAGACTCATCCTCTTCTTCTGATTGATTTGAGTAGAGGAACTTGTATTAATGCTCTTCTCTCCTTTTAAACGTTGATCCTCTTGATTCATGTGCATTGATAATTGTAAAAAAAGCATGTCTATCTAGTGCATAAATCGCTTTTTTTAAGCGCATGATTTCCATGCGCTTAACAACAACGTATAGGACATCCTTCTCTTCTCCGTTGTACCCCCCCTGCCCTTTTAAACGTGTCACACCCTTACCAAGCTTACAAGTAATCACTTTCGTTAACTCTTCATACTGATTGGAAACAATCATGACTACTTTCGTTGAATCTAGACCTTCTACAACAGCATCAATTGTTTTAGCTGCGACATAATACGTTAGAATAGAGTACATCGCGTTTTCCACACCAAAAACGAATGCCGCCCAACCGAACACAAAAATATTAAAAACGAGAACACATTCTCCAACAGTAAACGGTAGTTTTTTCGTTATTAGCAGCGAGAGAATTTCTGTCCCATCAAGCGCACCGCCATTACGGATAACAAGACCGACTCCAAGACCGAGCAAAAGTCCGCCAAATATTGTCGCAAGTAATGGGGTTGATGTTAACGGAGCTAAATGAAGGTGATGCAGCAGTGCCTCTGTTACAGCTAAGCCGATAATTCCAACGAGCGAAAATAAAAAAAACTGTAGCCCAAGATGCTTGTATCCTATGATTAGAAATGGAATGTTCAGTACAAGTACAAGTAGTCCAAAATTAATGGAGGTTAATGAGTTTAGAATCAACGAAATCCCAATGATTCCTCCGTCAATGATGCTGTTCGGCAAAAGAAACCATTCAATTGCGACAGCTGCTATAATGGCTCCTATTAAAACAAACACACAGCGAACCACTTGGTTTGTCGTCGACATAAATCGCTCACCCCTCCTTACTACTATGGACGACTGGGGAAAATTTATGCAAAAATACCCATCTTTTTGTCGGTCTTTAGCCTTAATTAAAGTGACAGAGTGACGAACTTTCTCTGAAGCCTTTAATCTTGCCCGATTTGATCCGATTTAAGACATAAGACAGATGTAAAGGAGACACACATGGACAAGTCATCAATAATCGGTATTATTTTAGGATTTGGGACCGTCATTCTTGGAATTCTATTAAAAGGTTCAAGTCTTGATGTTTTACTGAATCCAGCAGCGGTTGTCATAATCGTACTCGGAACAATCGCCACAGTTTTTATTGCTTTTCCCTATTCTGATATAAAGAGAATCCCTAAACTGTTTCGCGTGCTGTTCTCAAACAGTAAAGATGCATCACAAGCAGATATTATTAAGAAATTTGTTGAATATGCGACAATATCCCGTCGTGATGGAATGCTTGCTCTTGAAAGTAAGATTGAAGAAATAGATGATCCGTTTTTTCGGCAGGCTTCACGAATGATGATTGATGGTCAAGACCCTGATTACATTCGACATACGTTACATGAACGCATTGAGGCAATGCAGGATCGGCATGCTTCAGGTGCTGCAATTTTTAGCCAAGCTGGTACATACTCCCCTAGTCTCGGTGTGCTTGGAGCCGTTCTCGGTTTAATAGCTGCACTGGGGAATTTAGATGACATTACAATGCTCGGTGAATCGATTGCAGCAGCATTCGTTGCTACTTTGCTAGGTATTTTCTTTGGTTATGTGCTGTGGCATCCTTTTGCTAATAAACTAAAACGTAAATCTAAGATTGAAGTTTTGAATCAACATATGATTATTGAAGGAACTATCGCCATTATTAATGGAAGTTCACCAAGAGGCATTGAAGAATATTTATCTGTTTACATGGAGGAAAAAGATCAAAAGGCAGTTAAAGAAGGAGTAGAACAAGCCAATGTCACAGAAGCGGAGATCTAAAACTCGTTCTGACGATAATCATATCGACGAAACATGGCTCCTTCCTTATGCCGATATGCTGACCCTTCTCGTTGCTCTATTTATTGTTTTGTTCGCAATGGGACAAGTTGACCAAGCAAAGTATGACGAACTACGAGTTGTCTTATCAGATACATTAGGTGGGAGTGGAATTCTTGATCATCAAGATTCCATTGAGTCGAGTGATGAACCAACAATGACTAAAGAATACGAACTAGAAACCGTCACCCTTAGTGAAACTGCCCAAGCTGAAAAAACGGAACTGGAACAGCTGCAATCACGCTTAAACGGCTATATTGATGAGATGCAGCTTGCAGACCGCCTGCAAACCGAACTTGGTGCTTCCGGCTTGTTGATTACGATTAATGATGGCATTCTATTTGAATCAGGCAGCGCAGAGCTTCGGATGGAATCCCATGAGTTGATGGCACAGCTCTCTTCCATGCTAGCATCCGACCCACCGCGCTATATTCAGATCTCTGGTCACACTGATAATGTTCCAATGGCGAACGACCAATTTGACTCCAACTGGGATCTTAGTGGAGCCCGTGCAAACAATGTGATGAAGTTGTTTTTAGAATCAGGCTTTGTGGAACCGGCTCAGCTTTCTTTCACCGGTTACGGGGAATATCATCCAGTTGAATCAAACGAGACGGTTGAAGGTCGTCAAAGCAATCGTCGAGTTGAAGTGATGGTTCTACCACTTGAACCGATTGAATAATTATCATAGAAGAACGTACTTGCTTACATGCCACCAGCTCGTTGTTTAGATAACGACAGCTGGTGGCATTTTTGCCTCATTGGTGTTATTTGACAGCCTCTAATGGGCTGAACTACAATAGGAACACAGATAAAATGCATACTAGAGAAAGAAGGTGTGGCCTTGTCGCGAGAAGTTGGTTGGATGATTCTGCGCACGGTTGCGATCATTGTTTTTTTGATTGTTTTTGGATGGTTTGTCGCACGGGTTTTCTCCCTTACATACCCTTTTTGGTTTGCTGCGTTATTCGCTTGGATGCTGCAGCCAGTCGCACGCTTTTTCCAGTACAAGCTTAAGTTTAATCGCGGTCTTGCCAGCCTTTTTGGTTTGCTAGGCGGCATTCTTGCCATTAGTGCAGTTATTACAGGTATTGTTTTATTGGTCTATTACAGCTTGCGCTCCTTCATTGAACAAGTCCCTACTTGGATTGAAGAAGGGGCAGCGAAAGTTCAGATCTTCTTTAATGAAAGTATCTGGCCTCTTTGGCAGCAAGTGCTAGGAGCATTTGATCAGTTCGATAATGGTTCAAATAGCGCACTCACCGAAGCAATTAATCAAATAGGTACATCGCTAAGTAATTTCCTCGGTGACCTTGGACAAGGCATTCTCGATGTTGTGGGGAGCATCTTACTCGGCTTACCAAGCTTTCTTGTCGCTTTCTTATTTATTATCTTGAGCATTTACTTTATGGGGAAAAGCTGGAGCTTTTATCAAGCTGTCTACAGAAGGCATGTACCTGGAACCCTTCGTCGGAAAGGGAAAGAATTTACTCAGGCTGTAAGAGTGCGGTTATTCGGCTTCATACGTGCGCAACTCATATTGATGTTCGTTACAGCCGTTATTGTATTCATCGGCTTGCTTATCTTAGGTGTAGAAAATTCTTGGATGCTTGCTATTGTTGTTGGGATTGCTGAACTGCTGCCTTACTTAGGAACGGGAACGATATTAATTCCTTGGTTCGTTTATTTATTTATTACCGGCGATATTTCTGGAGGGCTTGGAATTGCCATTCTCTATGTTATTATTGTCATCATTAGACAAATGCTAGAACCAAAGATTCTATCAACCAATATGAATTTAAACCCCGTTGCTGTCTTAATTTCATTGTTCGCTGGTCTACAAATGTTCGGTGCTTTTGGCTTGTTCCTCGGCCCAGTTATTCTTGTTTTAATCGTTATATTAAACGATGTTGGATTTTTCCGTTCAATTGTTCAGTTTATCCGCGTCGGATTTACAGATACAGAAAGAAAATAACCACAGCAATCGCTGTGGTTATTTTTATTGATTGGATTCTTCGTCCTTTTCGTTACGATAATGTAAGTCCGCATCCATCTCACTCGAATGCTCACCTGCATCCTGTTCCCGATTAAGCTCTCTCGTCGTTTCAGTTTCCCGATTCATCTCCGCGTGAGCTAGACCTGCAGCTGAATCTTCTTCACTACTGTCAGCATATGGTGCTTCCTCTTCTTCCTGTGCTTCCATTGTCCGCTTTGCATAAGGAAGCGCTTCTAATCGTTCATAGGGAATTTCTTCACCTGTCTCCACGCATATCCCATAAGAGCCATCTTCCATCCGTTCTAACGCTTCGTTAATCTCCGAAAGGCGTTCTTGGTCTGCCTCATCTATTGTCTGCGACATCACCCGCTCCTCGTACTCTGAAGCTGTCTCAGCAATGTGGTTGTCGACTCCTCTTGCTATATCGCCACGGGCTTCTGACATCTCTCCATCAGGCGTCCCGGTTCTATTCTCAATGCTTGCTTTCATATCTTCTAATTCTTCTTTTAAAAATGATAGTTGTTTTTTCGTTAATGGCATAAGTAAGCCCTCCTTCTTTCTTATTATCTGTTATTCCCTTTTCCAATTTATTAAAACAAAAAAACTCCTTCACAAAGAAGGAGTTAGAGCACATCTCGCTTTTTGAAGAGGATGTGAGCAATCACCGCAAATACAACAACATGCAGTAGAATAAATAGAATCGACTGCCAACTGCGTTCAAACGGGGTTGTCATAAAGACGGCGCCAACGTCGCCCATGCCGTACAAACCGACTAAATCAAGATGGGTAAGAACAATCCATTTCGGCCACTCGTAAAATTCTAATAAGATATTAAACAATCCACCAAAGAAGTATGGGACAAGCGTAATGATAATCGTAACGGCTGTACTTCTTGTTAATGCTGCAAACAATGCCGCTAAAAATAGATAAAACAGCATCGTCGGAATAGATAAATAGATAAATTCAAGCGCCTGTCCACCCATTGCTGACCAGGTCGAAGCCGAATCAAAAAAGATCATATTCAACAAATAGAGGATGAGTACTAACAAACTAATGAGTAAGATTCCTAGAATACTCATACTGAACCATTTTACAAATAATAATTTGTTTCGAGACACAGGTCGAATTAACAGCTGCTTAATTGTACCGGAACGATATTCACCAGCGATGGCACCAGTAATCTGGACAACCATATAAATATTTACAAAAGGTACTAGTGTTGTAAAACCAAGGAGAAGAAAAAAGGGTCCACCGAGTTCTCCCTCACTAAAGGAGAGTAAAAAGCCGGTTAATATGCTTCCCAATAAAATACAGACAGCCAAAACAAGGAGAAACACCCAAATTTTTCTGCCGTGCCATGCTTTGATCCATTCGTTTTTCATTAAAGCCATCATAGATTTAGTCCTCCTTTACCATCCGTTAAGGAGAAATAAGCGTCTTCTAAGCGTTTCTTGTAAGACACACTGTAAACAGCAAGCTGCGCTTGACTAAGCGCGTGAATGACTTGGGGAATCTCTTGATACGCTACTTCATGAATCTCGATTCCGTCACCAGAGAGGTTCGTCTTCCACTCCTGCTGGAGCACCTCAAGCGCTTGTTCTTGTGGTGAAACTTCAATGGTCACCGTCATTTTATCTGCTTCATTAGCGATGGTCTTTACGCTAACTTCGTCAACAAGCTTTCCTTCTTGAATAATAACGGCTCGGTCACATAACAGTTCAATTTCGCTTAGCTGATGACTGGATACGAGTAGCGTCACTTCATCTTCTTGAGCTAGCTTTTGCAAGTAGTCACGCAAATCGCGTATTCCTTGTGGATCAAGACCGTTTGTTGGTTCGTCAAGGATAAGAACGCTCGGGCTATGTAAAATTGAAATGGCAATTCCAAGTCGTTGCTTCATTCCTAACGAATACGATTTTACTTTTTTATGTATCGCATGTTCTAAATCAACCAGCCGCACAACTTCATCAATTCGCGCTTGTTCGATTGGTCTTGGATTCATATCTGCAAAGTGTTTCAAGTTTTGCATTCCTGTTAAGTAAAGGTACAAATCAGGATTTTCAACGATGGCTCCAATATGTTCCAATGCTTGCTCTCTGTTCTTTGAAATGCTATTGCCTTCAATAAACACTTCTCCACTGTCTGGCTTAATCAGAGAGACAATCATGCGAATCGTTGTTGTTTTCCCTGAACCATTTGGTCCTAAGAAGCCGTAAATTTTTCCGCGTTCAAGCGAAAACGATAAATCATGAATAATTTGTTTTTTTCCTAAAGTCTTATTCAATTTCTCAACGACGAGCGGATGCTCATTCATTTTCATTCCATCACACCTTTCTTTCCAATTACACCCATTATACGTGTAGGTGCAAGCTTCCGTACAGCAATATGGCCTATTTTACTCAAAAGAAAAAACGCTGATGAATCTCAGCGTTTTTATTCGAGTGCGGTTGGATCAATAAACGGTTTTAATAAACGGGCATCTCCAAGAGCATTTTGGTCAAATGCATAGGAACCGTTTGAGTAACGATCTGACTTGCGATAGTCCTTTGCTTGGATAAACACATCTTCATCCGTTTCCGTTTCAATTACAAATGCTTGGTTCTGTTCCGTAATCCGTTGTAATCCAATTAGTCGATGTGGGTTGCTTTTTAATTCCCGCAGTAACAGTAAGCCTCGTTTTGCTCGGCTTGATTTTTCAAATTCCGTAATTGCCATTCGCTTAACTGCACCACGCTGGGTTGCACAAATGAATTCTACCGTTTCTTCAAGCTCAAACGCTTCAACAGCAACGATAGCATCGCCATCTTTTAAATTCATGCCTTTCACACCGGCAGCACGTTGGCCCACGTGAGACACATCCGTTTCAGAAAACCAAAGTCCGTACCCATAAGATGTAGCTGCAAACAATTCTTTCCGTCCATTTGTGAGCTGAACAGAGATTACTTCATCCCCTTGCTTTAACTTCAAAGCCATCAATGGTTTTGAATGCCGCTGCGCTTGATAAAGACTAAGCTGGGTTCGTTTTGCCATTCCTTGTTTTGTCATAAATAGTAAAGATTGATCCTCTTTAAATTCACGAATAATCTTCGCAGCAATAATGTCATCTTCCTGTTCAAGTGGGACGAGGTTTGCTACATGTTGACCGTCATCTTTCCAGCGGATATCGGGAAGCTGATGAACAGGGACATACAAATAACTCCCATAACGTGTGAAGAGAAGCAGAACATCCGTTGTGCTTGCTACACTTGAATGGAGGAGCTCATCACCTTTTTTCATACCAGGGGCTTCTTTACTTGAAGCGGTGTAAGATCGTATGCTCGTGCGCTTCACATAACCAGCAGATGTAATCGTCACACGAACATCTTCCGCTGCAATCAACTCATCCATGTTAATTTTTAGCTCTTCAATTTCTTCATTAATGACCGTTCTACGTTCAGATGCGAATTTCTTTTTAACCCCGTTTAATTCTTTTTTTATAACGGAGATTAATTTTTTCTCACTCGCAAGAATGGATTGAAGCTCAGCAATTTTTTTCTTTAATTCATCGGCTTCTTTTTGCAGTGTTGTAATATCTGTGTTTGTTAAACGATAGAGCTGTAAGTTTACAATCGCTTCCGACTGAGCTTCGGTAAACGCAAACTCATTCTGTAAATTAAGCTTTGCGTCTTTTTTATCCTTTGACGCACGAATTACGCGAATCACTTCATCTAATATTGATACGGCTTTAATAAGACCTTCAACAATATGTGCACGTTCTTCAGCACGATTTAATTCAAATTGAGACTTACGGGTAAAAACTTGCTTTTGGTGATCAATGTAAGCTTGTAGAAGTGCCTTTAACCCCATAAGTTGAGGCGTTTTATTGTAAATGGCCACCATATTAAAATGGTACATCACTTGCAAATCTGTGTGCTTGAGCAAGTAATGGAGGATTGCATTTGGTTCGGCATCTTTTTTCAATTCGACCACGATACGCATACCTGTTCGGTCCGTATCGTCTCGAACCTCGGCAATACCATCGACTTTTTTATCGAAGCGAATTTCATCCATTTTTTTAACCAGATTTGCTTTGACGACTTCATATGGTAGCTCAGTAATCACAATCTGCTTTCTGCCACCACGCACTTCCTCGATATCCGTCTTAGCACGAACAACGACTTTTCCCTTGCCTGTTTCATATGCTTGGCGAATGCCATCAAGGCCCTGAACAATACCGCCTGTAGGGAAATCAGGTCCTTTTACAATTTGCAGGAGCTCATCAATGGTTGTCTGTGGATTTTCCATTAACTTTACGGTACCATCAATGATCTCTGATAAATGGTGTGGAGGAATATCCGTTGCATAACCAGCAGAAATTCCCGTCGAGCCATTAACAAGTAAATTGGGGTACATGGCCGGTAGAACAACAGGCTCTTCAATTGAATCATCGAAGTTAGGGATATAATCAACCGTACCTTTTTCGAGGTCTCGCATTAATTCTGCGCTAATGGCCGACAACCTTGCTTCCGTATAACGCATCGCAGCAGGAGGATCCCCATCGACTGAGCCATTGTTTCCATGCATATCAATGAGAAGTTGACGCAGCTTCCAGTCCTGACTCATCCGCACCATGGCATCATAAACAGAACTATCACCATGCGGGTGGTAGTTACCGATTACGTTCCCAACTGTTTTTGCGGCTTTGCGATAAGGCTTATCCGCTGTGTTCCCATCATTAAACATAGCGTAAAGAATCCGGCGCTGAACAGGCTTTAAACCGTCGCGGGCATCCGGCAACGCTCGTTCTTGAATAATGTACTTACTATAGCGACTAAAGCGATCACCAATTACATCTTCTAAAGGAAGGTCAAGGTACCGTTCTGATTTTGCCAATTACTTCTCCTCCCCAACGTGCAGATTTTCATTTTCCAATATATTCGTATCTTCTTCGAGACCAAATGCCACATGAGATTCAATCCATTTCCGGCGCGGCTCTACTTTATCACCCATTAATGTCGTCACGTGGTTCTCCGCCCTTGCTGCATCTTCAAGACGAACACGTATAAGCGTTCGTGTAACTGGGTCCATCGTTGTTTCCCATAGCTGAGTTGCGTTCATTTCACCCAGTCCTTTATAACGCTGGACCACCGATCCTCGCCCAATGTTCTTTAGCGCCTTTTGTAGCTCGTCTTCATCCCAGGCATATTCTAACACTTCTTTTTTTCCTGTTCCTCTGCTTACTTTATATAAAGGAGGTAAGGCAATATAAATCTTTCCTGCATCAAGTAGTGGTTTCATATAGCGGTAAAAGAACGTTAATAATAATACTTGGATATGAGCGCCATCTGTATCTGCATCGGTCATAATGACGATCTTATCGTAGTTACAATCATCGATCTCAAAGTCAGCTCCGACGCCTGCCCCAATTGTATGAATGATTGTCCGTATTTCTTCATTTTTCATTATGTCATCTAGCTTTGCTTTTTCTGTGTTAATCACTTTTCCACGTAGAGGCAATACAGCCTGGAACTTGCGGTCGCGTCCTTGTTTAGCAGAGCCTCCGGCAGAATCGCCCTCGACTAAGTATAGTTCGTTTCGATCTGGATTCCTGGACTGGGCCGGTGTTAACTTCCCACTTAAGAGCACGTCTTTTCGCTTGTTTTTCTTACCGTTTCGAGCGTCTTCTCGCGCTTTTCTTGCAGCTTCTCGCGCTTGAGCCGCTTTGATTGCTTTTTTCAAGAGAGTTGTCGCCACTGTCGGGTTTTCTTCAAGGAAGTACGACAACTTCTCTGAAATGATTGCATCGACAGCCGACCGAGCTTCTGGTGTACCAAGCTTGCTTTTTGTTTGTCCCTCAAACTGAAGCTTGGCTTCGGGCACACGAACAGAAATAATGGCTGTAAATCCTTCACGAATATCTGAACCATCAAGGTTCTTATCTTTTTCTTTTAACAAACCAACTTTTTTCGCATGTTCATTCATCAATCGAGTCATCGCTGTTTTTGTTCCTAATTCATGGGTACCACCATCGCGCGTTCGAACATTATTCACAAAGGATAGTACGTTTTCCGTATAGGCATCATGGAATTGAAAGGCAAAATCCATTTCAATTTCATTAACAGTGCCCGAAAAGGAAACAACGGAATGCAGCGGCTCTTTTCCTTCATTCATGTAATCAACGAACGCTTCAAGCCCTGTTTCAAATTTAAAAATTTCTTCCGCTTCTTTTCCAACACGCTCATCTTTAAGAATAATTTCTACGCCTTTTAGTAAGAATGCCGCCTCTCGCAAACGTTGTGACAATGTTTCAAAATTAAACTGAATGGTTGAAAACATTGTTGGATCCGGTTTAAAACGTACGGTCGTTCCAGAAGAACGCGTTTTCCCCTTTTTTTCTAACGTTGTAACAGGCTTCCCTCCATTTTCAAATCGCTGCACATAACGAGACCCATCACGTTTAATATCGACTTCAAGCCATTCAGAAAGTGCATTTACTACAGACGCACCTACTCCGTGAAGTCCGCCACTCGTGGCGTAACCTCCTTGTCCAAATTTTCCACCTGCATGAAGCACGGTGAAAATAACTTCTGGTGTTGGTTTACCTGAACGGTGCATCCCAACCGGCATTCCTCTTCCTTCATCTTGAACAGAAATGCTTTCATCTTTATGTACGGTAACATGTATGGTCGCTCCATGCCCTCCAAGCGCCTCATCGACAGCGTTATCAACAATTTCATATACTAAATGATGCAATCCCCGAACATCCGTTGATCCAATGTACATTCCAGGGCGTTTCCTTACTGCTTCTAGCCCCTCGAGTACTTGAATGGAATCATCGTTGTAATCCATATGCTGTTTGGCCATTCCGTTCCCCTTTCTCGTTCCCCTACAAGTGTAGCACATATACGAACAATCGTTCTATACCCTAAAATGAATCTATCTTCTCTATTTTAGCCATTGTTTTCCTTCTTGCAACAGTTTTTTCTAAATAGACCTTATCACGATGTGGTTTACAACTGCAAATTTAGTTAGAAAAAACCCGCACAGGAACACCTGTACGGGGAACGATTTATTTGAACTTTGCATGCTCTACTTTAATGCAACAATCCATTATTGTTTCCACACCATTGTCTTGAAGATACTCGTATGCTTCCTCGTTGACCACACCTAATTGTGACCAGAACACGTCAATCCCAGCTTCGACCGTATCTTTCGCTAATTCCGGCAAAAACTCGCTTCTGCGAAAGATGTTAACCATGTCCACATCGACATCAATCTCTTTTATAGAAGGGTATGATTTTTCACCCAAAACGGTATCAGCATTTGGATTAACCGGAATAATGGTATACCCTGCCCGTTGCATCGCTTCAGACACCATATAACTTGTCCGATTTGGGTTATCAGATAGTCCTACAACGGCAATGCGCTTCTTCGTGTGCAGCACTTCTTTGATTCGTTGATCAGATGGATTTTTCATCGTAAACAGCTCCTTATACGTTTAGTCAAGCAACCCTTTTTCAGTTAAGAAATCACGGGCGACATCTGACGGATCTTCATCTTCAATGTCAACACGGTAATTTAACTCAGAAATTTCTTCAACCGTACCCACACCAGCTAATTGATTTAATAGATCTTCTATTTCTGGATAGTTTTCAAGCGCAAAGTTATTTACGAGCGGCGCTGCTTGATACGGCGGGAATAGGTCTTGATCATCTTCTAGTACAACCATATCATACTCAACAAGCTGTGGATCTGTTGAGAAAACGTCGCTTAAAACAATACTACCATTGCTAATAGCTTGATAACGCGTAGACACATCAATCGAGGTTACATCTGCAAATGAAAACCCATAGACATCCTCAAAACCAGCATACCCATCTTCACGGTCGATAAACTCAAACGTAAAGCCAACGCTTAGTTCATTCGCATACGGGATTAAGTCAGAAATCGTTGTCACACCGTACTCTTCCGCTAGTTGCCTAGGCATAGCTAAGGCATATGTGTTTTGAAAGCCCATCGGCTCTAAGAAATGAAACCCATACTCCTCGAATATCCCATCACGCGCTTCTTGATACGATTCTTCTTCATCATAACTAAAGTCTTCTCGGTTTAATAAATCAGCCAACACCGTTCCACTGAATTCTGGATAGATATCGACATCACCTACTTGTAATGCATTAAAGTTTACGCTTGTTGCTCCAAGCTGGGAGATAACCTCAACATCTAAATCGGTCTCCGCCTCAATCAGATGTTTATACATATTAGCGAGAATAGGTGGTTCTGGTCCTAACTTGCCACCGATAACCAAATCAGGTTCATCTTGAAAAGCAGATACAATCGGCTGAATTAGAACAATAACAAGAGCAATTGCTACGACGACTACCATTGGCTTATAAGATGCTCGTTTGTTTTTCTTTGAGCCTCTTTCTGTTAAACGAAGGATAAGATCTAACGCAATTGCCAAGAGTGCAGCCGGTAACGCACCGAATACAATGTATTCATTGTTTGTTCGCTGAATCCCCGTCATGATAATTTGTCCTAAACCACCCCCACCAACAAGAGCAGCAAGCGTAGCGGTCCCGACAATTAACACCATTGATGTTCGAATACCTGCCATAATAGTAGGCATAGCAAGCGGTAACTCAACTTTAATTAAGCTTCGGTAGGAATTCATGCCCATGCCTCGAGCGGCTTCAACAATCGGCGCATCGACTTCCTTAATGCCTGTATATGTATTTCTCAAAATCGGTAACAAGGCATATGCGGTTAGCGCAATAATAGCTGGCGTTGTCCCAATCCCAACAAACAAGACAAGAAAGCCAAGCAAAGCAAGAGAAGGGATTGTTTGCAAGACTGCTGCCACACCGATAACCCACTCAGAGTACCGGTTATACCGCGTTAACAAAATTCCTATCGGCACGGCAATTGCTACAGCAATTAACAACGATACAAGCGAGAGCTGAACATGTTCCCAAAATGAATTTAAAAGTAAATCAGATCGTTCTTGAAAAAGCGTTACATATGATTCCCAAAAATTTGCCATCCATATATTTTGCATCATCCAAACGATCGTTCGTGTCCTGCTTGGATACGCATTCCTCTATTCACTACACCAGGACAATGCCTATTTTTTTCTTTTATCGTCTGTTAATGAACCGTTAATCTGGCTAGATCCTTATAGGAAATCACACCGATTAGTGTGTCATTATCTTTAACCAAAACAGCTGGTAACTGCTGTTGTTCCATCGCTTCAAAAGCGTCTTTTAAAGAGCTTGTTCGTTGAACGATTAGTAAATTCGCTAATTGTTGACCATGAAAATAAGTTGTAACCAATTGCTTATGATTATCAATGACAAACTGCAAATGCAAACTTTGCTCGTTAACTTGATCAACAACATACTGACTTTGGTCTAGCGGGACGATAGCATCCTTTAACTGAGGTTCTTGCAAGCCCGTGGAGCGCCCGATAAAATCTGAAACAGCGCTTGATGCTGGATTTTGGTACAATTCTTCAGCAGTACCTATCTGCAAAAGCTTACCACCCTCCATCATCCCTATTCGATCACCAAGCTTTGTCGCTTCACTCATATCATGGGTAACAAAGACAATGGTCTTTTTAATTTTTTGCTGGAGTTCTTTAATATCATTCTGTAACTGCTCGCGAACAAGAGGATCAAGTGCACTAAAAGGCTCGTCCATCAGGATAATATCGGGGTCCCCAGCAAGAGCTCTAGCTACGCCCACACGCTGTTGTTGCCCTCCGGATAAATCAGCAGGAAGTCGGTCACGATAAGTAGCTGGCTCCATGCCAACTAGTTCAAGTAAATCATCAACGCGTTTGGCAATATCCCCTTGTTTCCATTTCTTCATCTCCGGAACCACTGCGATGTTTTCTGCCACTGTCATATGCGGAAATAGAGCAATTTGCTGCAACACATACCCAATATTCCACCTTAATTCATGAAGATTAACCTCTCGATGGTTTGAGCCATTAATGGTAATTGCACCATTAGAAGGATCAATTAACCGATTAATCATTTTTAGCGTTGTTGTTTTTCCACAGCCGCTTGGACCGATTAAAACAAAGAATTCACCGCGCTCAATTGTAAACGATAACTCTTTTACTGCTTTCGTATCTTCTGAAAACGATTTGTCTACTTGTTGAAACGTAATCAAAGTATCCCTTCACCTCTCTCTTTCAAAAAACGTCTTATGAATATACCCGAATTGATGAAATTTAATCCCTTTTTTAACGTAAATTTAATTGGAACAGAAAAACGCACACGAGCTTTACTCATGTGCGTTTGTTCTGTTTATAAAAAAGCTGCAGCACCGGTCTGAAAGCCGGATTGCCCAATTGACTGACCACCGTCAATGGTAATACATGTCCCATTAATATAAGCACCTTCATCTGACGAAAGGTACCCAGCAAGTTTGGCAACCTCTTCACCTTTACCAAAACGCTGGAGCGGGACACTCTTTAGTGCCATTTTATGCGCTTTTTCACTTTGAATTAATTTATCTACACCACCAGTATCTTCAATTGGTCCTGGAGCGATCGCGTTCACGCGAATTCCGTATCTTGAACCCCATTCAACCGCGAGCGTTTTTGTCATCGCAAGAACACCGGCCTTGGCGCTGGCGGAATGAACAACTCCTGGTCCACCTGTCCATGCATAGGTCGCAACAATGTTAATAATAGACCCTTTTTCCTTACGATCAATCCATTGCTTACCGACTAGTTGTGACAAATGCCATGTCCCGTTTAAAACAATGTCGATGACAGCATTCCAGCCGTTTTCACTTAACTCTTCCGCCGGTACTAAAAAGTTACCCGCTGCATTGTTAATCAAGTCCGTTATCGGACCGACGGTTGCATAAACATCATCAACCATTGCTGCAAGATCAGCCCGATTTCGAACATCAACAGCATACGTTTTTATTTGGTTTGGATACGTTTCAAGCTCAAGCTTCGTCTCTGCTAAACGCTCTTCGTTTCTTGCACAAATTACAACCTTAGCTCCATGCTGTGAGAAATAATGGGCCATCGCCTTGCCCATACCGCTACTTCCACCTGTAATTAACACTACTTTTTCTTTCATACGACCCTCTCCTTCCTCCTCGCAAATGTAGCTCCTCACCCCTATTATGAAGAATAATTAAAATAATTGAAAGGGTTTTCATCACTGTTGACACTTCTTTTTTTTAATACGATAGCGGTTCTTTCCACGAATCATTCTATCCACTGCATTCTTGCAATTACCTAACCACTTACCTTGATAATCACTTTTCAAAGCAAAAACAACGTTCTGTGAAATAGTTATTTCACAGAACGTTGTTTTTGCGCTAAACTAGAGTTGAGGTGATAACTTGTCCATATTCGCAAGATTAAACGAGCAGCATACAAATCAAGCTACATTGACAAATGACTTTCATTCGAGTCATTATCGTCGCTATAACGATATGCCCTCCTTTGTTCAACAATACATTGACTCTATTGGTTCGCTAGGATACAGTCCAACAACAATCCAACGCTATCTATACGATTTTCTTGATTTTTTTTCGTACGTACAAAGGCATAGTGATAGTCCGTTCTTAATTAATGACATCCAGCTCTCGGATTTTGCGCAACTGAACCAAAAGGGAATTGAACATTATATTTCTTATCTCTCTCTAGAAGTTCAAAATGAAGCAAAAACCATTAATCGTAAGCTTTCTGCCTTACAATCTTTATTTACCTATCTCGTTAAAAATCATTCGCTTGCCGATAATCCGGTTGTACATGTGACGCGACCAAAAACAAAGAAACGAAATCCAGTTTATTTAACAGTTGAGGAGATTAAAGAAATTACCGATTTAGTCTGTAGTAGTGAAGGTCTAACGACTCGACAACAACGTTATTTTCAAAAGCTCTATTTACGAGATTATACAGCGATAATGATGTTAGCACGCACCGGGCTTCGATTATCTGAATTAGCGTCACTACGCATGTCGCAAATTAATATCGTTCGCAAAGAATTAGTTGTTTTTGGAAAAGGTAACAAAGAACGCTTAATTCCAATACCAAATGATTTAGTTGACATAATAAATAATTATGTAAACTCAATTCCTTCTAACTACCAACCAAAGCGTGATGACTATTTTTTTATCGGCTATGACTTTAAAACAGATTCGTATACTTCTTCATTATCAATTAGTGCATTTCAAAAAATGATTGGCCGTCACTTCGATAGAGCCAGTCAGCAAATTCCATCCTTACGAGATCGCAAGCTTTCTGCACACAAATTGCGTCATAGCTTCGCAACCGCCCTTATTAAAAACGGTGTAAATGTTTTAACCATTCAGCAGTTGCTTGGTCATACTTCTGTCGCAACAACGCAAGTGTATGCACATATTCACCAAGAAGCGAAACGAGACGCTATGAATAAATGGCAGTAAAAAGTTTATGCATATTCTGCTTTTCTTCGGGCAAACTACAAGCAAATTAATCGTTTGTTGCAAATGACAACCGTTCTCCACAATTTGGACAGTTTACTCGAAAAGGAGCGTTTTTGCATGTTTTCGTTTTTTATTCACGCGTTTGTGTCTATTTTTGCGGTTACACATCCGCTGCTCAACGTCTCAGCTGTGCCTAATCGCAATAAAAATGAAGAAGTTATAGCTTATCGCACACATACGATTGAGGTCATTCTAATGCTAATGGCAATTGGTACGGTTGTTTTGATTGTTGGCCAATTCGTTTTTTCTTGGTTTCACATTTCAATTCAAACCTTACGCATTATTGGTGGCTTCATTATCTTCGTCGTCGCTTGCACGCTCTTGCGTTTGCCGATCTTTATTTCTAAGAAACAAACAACTGCAGATGATGAACTAAAAACACATACAAAAGATGGGTTTTTTAACTCATTTCCTATTCTAAAAAAAGTCGCTCGTACGGTAGAAAGCTTAACGTCTCGTCAGTCATTTCGACTTCTTCACATATGTATTACCTATAGCGCGATCTGTTTTGTTTTATCCATTGCATATGGCCTCCATATGATACTCGATTGGTTTCAAGGCCGTGTGAACAACAGAGTTTGGTTTGTCTTAACAAAACTAGCAGGTATTTTGCTCGCAACTTTCGCGCTCGAAATGGTCTTAGTTGGTTTAACCGACGTCTTTCCAATCTTTGAGCAAAAAGCAGCATAAAAAAACTAGCCCTTAGGCTAGTTTTTTGGTTTAAAGATTATATAACTTCGTGTATTTATCAGTAAGGTAACGGATAAGCGGCTGTGGATCAATTCCACCACCCGTTATATCATGAATAATGTCTTTTGGCTTCTTTACTTTTCCATATTGATGAACATGGGATCGCAACCAATCTTGAATAACGTGAAGCTGATTGGTTTCAATTAACTCGTCAAAGTTCGGTAAATCTTTTAAAATTGCTTCTTTTAACTGAGCGGCATAGATTAAACCTAAAGCATAAGATGGAAAATAGCCAAAAGAACCAGATGACCAATGAACGTCTTGTAAAACGCCTTCGCCATCATTTTCGGGCTGTATACCCAAGTATTCCTCTACTTTTTCATTCCAACGTCTAGGTAATTCTGCTACATTGACTTTTTCCTCAAATAACTCCTTCTCTAATTCATAACGCAAAATGATATGCAAGCAATACGTAAGCTCGTCTGCTTCAATCCGAATCAAAGACGGTTTTGCTTCGTTTAAAGCATAATAAAATGTATCTAAGTCAATGTTATCGAATTGTCCACTCGCATATTCTTTTAATACAGGGTAATTGGTTTTCCAAAATGGATAGGATTGACCAACAAACTTCTCCCAGAACAACGATTGTGATTCATGAATTCCCATTGATGTACCTTTCGCTAAGGAATAGTTAATTAAATCAGAATCAATGTTTTGTTCATATAATGCATGACCACCTTCATGAATCGTCCCTAATAGGGCAACACGAAAATCATGTTCATCATACTTTGTCGTAACCCGCACATCGTCAGGGTTAATACCAATTGCAAATGGATGAACGGTCTCATTTAAGCGACCTTTATCAAAATCATAGCCCATTGTTTTTAAAATAGCTTCACTAAGGTTTTTTTGAGCTTCTTTTGGAAAATGTTCAAATAAAAAAGAGGTCTCTGGCTTCGTTTCAGCCTCTGTTACTTGCTTTACCAATGGAATAAGATGTTTTTTTAATTCACTGAAAACAGAATCAAGCGTTTCCGTAAATACACCAGGCTCAAAGTCATCGAGAAGCGTATGGTAAGGATGGTCTTCAAAACCAATATAGCCAATAAAACGCTTTTTAAAAGCCACTAACTCTTCTAAATACGGTTTAAAAAACTCAAAGTCACTTCTTTCTTTTGCTTCTTCCCAAGCAGCTTCTGCTTTTGATTGCAACAGAACAAATGCCTTAAAATCCTCAGCAGGAATTTTTGTATGTTCATTATACATTTTCTCTGCTTCTTCTACAGCTCGTTTCATTACGTGTGAAAGCGTATCGTCTTCTTTCAAATGAGTAATGGCCTGTTTCATTTCATCCGAGATGGACAAGGCGAAATGTTCACTTGATAAAGTACTCATCGCCTCAGCACGTTGGTTAATTGACTTTTTTGGAGCTCCAGTTCTTGAATCCCACGCCATTAGTGATAACGCTTGTTCGTAATGGTTCATTTTCTTTAAAAGTGCTTTAAAATTCATTTCTGCATTTGTCATTATGTAACCACCTTCCTTCCTCTAGAATAGCAAGTAACCTCCTTAATAAACAAGCATTAAGACGTAAATAGGAGATTATGTTACACTTGTTAACAGGAGTGATGGTAAAAATGAATTTAACGATTACCAATGAGGCTGCAGCCTTTTATAAAAATGAAATGGAATTAGATAACCATGTTTGTCTCCGCTTATATGTAAGAGTTGGCGGTGTAGGTTCAGGCGGTTTTTCTGTCGGGGTTGAGCGCTTAGATGTTCGTCCAGCTACTTGGTTTACAATTGAAGCAGGTAAGCTTTCATTTGCTATTGCCGAAGACGATTATTGGTATTTTGATGGAATGACAATTGATTACAATGAGGATCTAGAAATGGTTGCTTTTCACCAACCTAAATTTGATAATCTTGATCATCCTCTACATGTATAAAAAAAGCGTGATGACAGCATCACGCTTTTACGGTTTAAAAATGATTGTTTTCCGCTTCTTCTAGCTGTTGACTCGTTAAATCTAACAGTGCTGAAGAGTGAGCGAAAAAGGCTTCATCGATATTATTCTGATAAGCTAACGCTTGCTTGAACTGCGTGTGAGCTTGTTGTAATGCCTCATTTGCAGCCTTTAATTGGTTCTCATCCATACTACGTGTTGCTTGTCCAACCATATGTTGCGCGGCTTGAATGGCTAGTTCGATTTGCTGTAAATCGCTATATCCATTTCCATTGTTTTGATAGTGATCCATGCGACACCCTCCTTTACATAGTAGGTTCAACAGAAGGTGCCTAATTTATACATAAACAAGTTTACATAATTATATTATTGTTAACTTGCTGTTGTTTAATGATTTCTGGAAAAACTGGTTCAAGAGATTGATAGAGTTTTTCGTACGTATGAAACACAGATGCATATGTATGTACATGCTTCTGAAAAGGTTCAAAATTAACGGTAGGACCAACTTCACTGTTTTCAGTTAAGCTTTCTATGCCTAGAGCATGCTTTGCGAGTCTAACCGCACCAAGTGCAGATGCATGATGAGACTGCGGCAAACGTACACGCTTCCCTGTAATATCCGCTAGCATTTGTACCCACTCTTCTGACCGGGCAAAACCACCTGAAGCGTGGATGGCTTTGACAGGACCAATGGTTTCCTCTAAGGCAGCTAGAACCGATTGAATACTGAACAGAATCCCTTCTAATACTGCACGACTAAAGTGGGCTCGCTGGTGGGTTGCGGATATTCCGATAAAAGCGCCTCTCGTATCTGGATTCCAATAAGGAGCCCGTTCACCATTTAAAAAGGGAAGGAAAAACAACCCATTCGCACCAGGGGGTACTGTTAATGCTTCCTTAATAATATCCACTGTTTTTTCCCCTTTTGCAAATTGATCAATGTACCATTGTAAAGCGATGCCTCCATTATTTGTTGCTCCACCGGCAATCCAGTCATCTTCTGTAAGTGCATAACAAAATGTTCGCATTTCTAAATCGGTCGATGGTTGCTTTGTATGCATACGAACAGCCCCACTTGTACCAATGGTTACCGTTGCCACATCACTTGTTAACGCAAATGTACCGACATTCGCCAATACCCCGTCACTCGCTCCGATAATAAAGCGACAATTTGAATAAGGCAATGCTTGTTTTCCCCTACTTGTTCTTTTTGTAAACTCATAAGTTGTTGGTACGATCACAGATAATTTTTCTCTGTTTACACCAATATAATTAAGAATATCCTGGTCCCATTGTTTAGTCGTCAAATGATAAACGCCAGTTCCTCCTGCAATCGCTTCATCCACCACATACTCTCCAAACAATTTCTGGCAAATATACTCTTTTATTGAGATAAACTTTGCAGCTTTTTTGAATACAACTTGATTATTTTGATTAAACCACTTAAGCTTCCCAATCCACGACATTGGATGGATTGGTGTTCCTGTCCGTTTGTAAAAATCCTGATAAAAGTCCGTTTGCTTAAGTTCATTTATAATAGCAGCTGATCGATTATCTGCCCAAATAAGTGCATTTATTAATGGCTTCCCATTTTCATCAACCGCCAGCAATGAATGCATCGCTGCAGAGAGGCCAAATGCGGTTATTTGATTCGTAATCTTATGTTTCGTATGTAATTGCTCAAGCGCCAACAAACAAGCTTCAAAAACCACCTCAGCATCTTGCTCAGCATACCCCGGCTGTTCTTGTATAAGTGGATAGTAAGCTTCGCAACTATCAAGTGCTTCATTCGCCTTTGAAAATAAAACAGCCTTTGCACTTGTTGTTCCTATATCTAACCCTATTGAATACATAATGCCTCCCCATTTGAAACCTTCATTCTTAACGTAATGTTTTCACAATAATACCAAGCTCTTCAAACCACTTTCTGTCATTGAAATGCAGTGCAAGAAGTTGTAAACAATGGTAGTCTTCATCTAGTAAACTTTCTCCAACTGATTGTATGTCTTTCGCATAAATCAATATTGGTTCTTTTGACCGGTTCGGTTCAATCGTGTAAAAATAATAGGTTTGATAATGAGTATCTTTGCATTGAAAGGACTGATTTTTTTCGATCCAGCCTAATACATCTTTTGATCCTCTTTTTATTTGAACCCAAGTCCCATCAATCATCCAGATACACCCCTTTTGTGGTAGTGTATCTGTTTTTAACTGTTTTATGACTTTTGCTTTTTTATTTTGGTAAATGAAATTATTTGACTTCTCCAAACATAAAGGCAAAAAGCTCATGGAGAGTGATGATTCACTTTTCCTATGAGCTTTTTCGTTAGTCGCGTGGCGGACGAGGACCAAAAAACTGGTAGTAATCCGTCTTAATATTTCCATTGTAAAGCTTGCGTTTCTTACTTGCCTTTTTTCCATAAAGCTCTTCATAACCTTCATGCGACGTTAAGACATAGACAGACCATGTATCATGCATAGCCATCACTCGTCCCATGTCACGGTACATTTGTTCAACTTCATCTCGCTCACCTAACCGCTCACCATATGGTGGGTTTGCGACAACAATTCCATACGATCCTTTATGACGAAAATCACTAATTTGCATTTGTTTAAACGTGATTAAATCAGCAAAACCAGCTTCAGCGGCGTTGTCCTTTGCGAGCTCGACTGATTTATGGTCAATATCAGAGCCTACGATATCAAGTCTTTGATCGTAATTAGCTAAGTCTTCTACTTCCTCACGCGCTTGTTTCCATCGCTCTTCTCCGACCCAGTGCCAATCTTCAGAGACAAAGTCACGATTAAAGCCTGGCGCAATATTTTGCCCAATCATAGCGGCTTCAATTGCCAATGTTCCTGAGCCACAAAACGGGTCAGCAAAAGGGCGATCTTTATTCCAGGTCGTTAACTGGATCATTGCTGCAGCCAGCGTTTCTTTTAACGGTGCCTGGTTATGAAACTCACGATAGCCTCGTTTGTGTAAACCAACACCACTTGAGTCGAGCGTCAGCGTTGCTGTATCTTTCAATAACGCCACTTCAATTCGGTAAAATGGCCCATCTTCATCAAACCAGCCGCGCTTATATTGTTTTTTCATGCTTTCTACTACTGCTTTTTTTACAATTGCTTGACAGTCGGACACACTAAACAATGTTGATTTGACCGAACGACCAATTACTGGAAATTCAGCATGTGGAGGCAGTAAGTCTGCCCACGGTAGTGCTTTTGTTTTCTCAAATAACTCATCAAAGGTAAAAGCCTTAAATTCTCCAACTCGGACTTTGATTCGATCTGCCGTTCGCAACCATAAGTTCGCACGCGGAATTGCGTCAATTGGTGCTGTAAATAAGACACGCCCATTTTCTACAGTTACATCTGTATAACCTAAGTCCTTCACTTCACGTGCACAAATTGCTTCGAGTCCCATTGTTGTTGTTGCAATTAACGTAACTTCTTGCATGTTAACCAACTCTCCCTTTAAACAACCTTAACTTAATATAAAATAACGCCGTCGAAAAAACGCTCAGCTACAACAGCTCCAATGATTGTAACGACTCCAAACGTAAATACTAAATAAGTAGCGATTTTTTTAAGGGAGCTTGAATTGTAGTGAAGATAAACAGCTACCATATAAAACGCAAAAATGCCTATTAGAAAAAGTCCGCCGATACCAAACAAATAACCTTGGATTGCGAAACCTACCGCATTAAGAATGAATAGGATAATTCCAATTACATACATGACTTTTGCTTGACTCATTTGTTTAAAACCTCCTGATGCTTATTTTCTTTAGTGTACCAGAATCCAAATAAAAAAACCCTTTACAAGGGTTTTAGCTCGCTTATAAATTCATCTACATGCCAATCATAAGCCATGTTCTGTACGATTGTACTGCATACGGTGATGAGCCTCGTACTAAAAGTAGCAACTATCTATCTACGAATAAATCGTCTTTTTAGTTCCGTTCATTTCCAGACTAAAAAATGCCCCTACCATTGTTTGGGTTTCTCGCTCGCGGGGTTTACCTCGTTCCACTCTGTTCGTTTCCAAACAGACTCCGTCACTGTGGCACCTTCAAAGAGTGTGTACCGTATCTAATAGAAGACTTAGGTGCTTCTCTTGCCGTCAATTGCAGAATTGCAACTGCCCTAGCTTATGAATTGGCTAGGCACGAACACTACTAGCTTCTCAGCTAGTGCGAGCATGGACTTTCCTCTACGTTAAGAAACGCAGCAGCTGCCTCATGACATGTATCTTCATAAGCGACTTCCCTAGTATAGCTTACTCTAAACGATTTTACAATCCTTCTTCATAAACTCGATTCGGTTCATGAATCGCTTGTCTTGCCAGTTCATCGGCTTTTTTGTTTTGTTTGCTTGGAATCCACTTAATAAAAAATAAATCAAACGTTTCCTGCATTGTTAAGATCCGTTCCAAAAACGGGCGGTATGCTCGATTTTTAATGTAGCCAGAATCAACGCTGTTGCTCACAAGCTGCGAATCGGTTCGAATTGACAATTGTTGAATCCCTTTTTTCGTAGCGATATGCAAAGCGAGCTCTAGCGCACGGAATTCAGCCTCATGGTTGCTCATAAAGCCTAAATGGTAACGCAATTGCTCTACTTCTCCATTAGGATACACAAACAAAATGCCGGCACCAGAGGAACCTGGATTACCAGCACTAGCACCGTCAGTATACACGTGAATCATTCGTACATCTTATTTCCAAAAACTTTTTTTTCTAAGTTCGATAACCGTTGGAGAATGTCATAGTTCGTACTGCCCGCCGACGGCTGACTTACTTGGCTTCTTTGAGGTCGATCAGATTGCTTTTTTAATTCCTGTCTTAATTCTTCGTTTTCTTTTTCAAGTTGCTCCACTTTGCGTTGAAAGCCTTCATAATCCTGGATAACGGAATCAAGAAACTTGTCAACCTCATCTTGATTGTATCCACGCATACTTGATTTAAAATCCTTATCCAATATTTCTTTTGCAGTCAATTTAATTTCGATTGGATTCATCTAAGGTCACCTCATGTTCTATTCCATGTTACACTCTATTTTTTCAAAAGTTAACGCTAAAGTCAATTTATACCCTAGGCTTTCATTATTTTTACAAAGGTTTAAAATTCATTTTCTTCTTCACGACCGATTTCTTCTACCTCATCAGGAGAGATAAAGACGATTGGTTTGTTCTGAACTTGTGCAGCGCGGATATAAAAAAGCGGTGATCCCTCCATTAAATCATCATACAATACAAGCATAGCATCCGTTTTTTGCACAAGATACTCGTTTTTTTGCTTTAATTGATTGGGATTTTCGTAAGGTCTTTTAGAAATGCATTGAACAAAGTCTGCTTTAGCCAATCGCTCTATGTATAATGCTTTCGTCTCATCTTTCCAATTCGCTTCTTGCTGTTCAAAAGGGGGCAAAACGGCTAATCGAAGCTCTGGATACTCTGATTCACGCATTGAGATAACAACGTCTATTGCCCATTGCTCAACGCCAGTTTGTCCACTTGTTACAACCCATTCTAGACCTTCCTCGACATAAGACCGAATTCGCTTTTCAAGCGTTTTTTTTATCCATGAAATCCCTACATGTTTTTCACTAAACACGCCTAATTCATGAGCTTTGTATCCTGTTACTAATAATGACTGCATCTAATTCTCCTTAATAAGAGGAGCAGGCAAATGGTATTCGCCCGCTCACGCTATATTATTTTTTAAAGCCACTGTATGGTGATACATTTGACGGCTTCATGTTTGCTGGAGAAACATTTGAAGGCTTCATGTTGGACTGAGCCATATTGGAAGGCTTCATGTTTGCCGGTGATACATTTGATGGTTTCATGTTAGAAGGTGCCATGTTGTTCGTTGGAGCCATGTTATTGGCCATCCAATTGTTGTTCATCATTGGTTTTTCACAATACTGCTCATTCTTCACGTTTTCAGTTACGCTATCTGAATGTGGGTAGTGATGAATGTGTTTGTACACATGATTCTTAACATGTGTTGTGTGACTTGGGTGAATCTCTGGCACGATATACTCTTGCGTGCTTTCTACGACATTGTGCATTGTTGGATGCACAACAGCAGGTAATTCTTGTGAACAAGTTGGTAACGTCATGCTTGGATGCTGCATTCCTTCACATGGGTTACACATTGGACGTGGGGGTGGGCAACAATGGTTTGGTCTTTTATTAAACATAAGGTTAAAGTCCTCCTTTTGATTTTGAGTCATTAATACCTTATGTATTTCCCTACGCTCGTGTACTAGTTCAAAAACCTAATTTTATAAAAATGCATGATTTATTCGCTAGGCTTGAAGCAAAATCGGTCGATTCTTAGCGCATTGCCCACGAACAAAGTCGACTCCTGCGCTTCCCCGGGAAATGAATTAATTATTCCGCTTCTCTAGGCGGTTAATTCGCTTTATTGCCGCCGAACGTTCTTTTTCAGTCCCCGCCTCTTCCAAAGCTCGATATGCAAATACTTTTGCCTGTTCACTGTTGTTTTGATAACGCTCGTTAATCAATGCTAATTCCGTTGCACATTCAAAGCAATTGTATTCATTCTTTAAACAATGTTTAAAGTGGACAAGTGCTTCATTATAAGCATGCTGTTTTTTTAATAGTTTGGCTAAGTTAAAGGCTGCTTGAACGGACAGCGGATGAGGTTCTTTAATCAAGTCGCGATAAATTTGGATTGCTTCTTCCTCTGCATTCACTGATTCATACCAGCGTCCAACTTCAAAGCGCTCGCCCTCTCTTGCAGTAGTTTCTTGATTTAAGATTTCTTCTGTCAACGTTGCATAAAGGGACATTAGCGATAAAAGATCTTTCTCGTGATGAATAAACACACTTTTTATTAATGAAGGATCCCCTTCCCGTACAAAATCGAAATAAAGCAATGGAACCAAATGTGACGGCGTGTCATCATCCCGATAAACACCTAGTTTCTCTTCTTCAATAACACTAAGCTTAAACGAACTTAGTGTATGTTTCCACACTCTCCTTGAGCCATGCAGCAAATCAAAGTGACCAAACTTCGGCAAAGTCGGTACCGTATCACGTAACAAAGCATGTCTCGTTTTTAATCGAGGCCAATCAAACGCCTTTCCATTAAAGCTAACTAGGTAATCCATCCGACCGACATCTGTTAAAAAATAATAAAACAAGGCAGGCTCAGCCTCAGGTGATGGCAGGAGAAATTGCCTAACGATAACCTCATCCTCGGCAAAAAAAGCATAGCCAATTAAAAACATCTGTGTGCCTGCGCCACTGCTAAGCCCAGTTGTCTCAGTATCAAAGAAAATAAGCTGTGTTGATGGGATATTTTTCTTTGATAAAGGGTGATTTCCTCCTGTCGTATCCCAGCTATTAATCATGGCTTGCATGTCTCTGAATGTCGATTTTCCATATAGAGAATCTAACGGATAGCGTTTTTCTCTAATATAACAAATCATTGAATCAAACGTATAAGGACTCGCTCCGATCTCGGACCACGCTTCATTAAATGGTTTATTTGGGATTGGCTGCGAATTGCTGTTTACGGGCTCAGGCGTTTGTATATAAGCTTCAAGTCTTTTTAATTTTGATTTAATTGACATGAGTGAACCCTTTCTTACTACCAATACGGTAAATGAAATTATCTGTAACTTTCATGATCTACTAAATCGAGTGCTTTCTTTACGCCTTTTTTTACGTTAAAATCTGAGGATGTTTGCCCAATACAAGCCGGGCATCCAGCCACACATTCACATGACTTTAGCAAAGCTTTCATATGAGCAACAATTTGGTGCATCTGTTGATAAATGGTTTTCGCTAAGCCGATGCCTCCTGGGTAGGAATCATAGACAAAAATAGTTGGTAACTCTGAGTGATCTGCTTTTAATTGCGGGACAACATGGAGATCATTGCGATCACACATCACGTGGATCGGAGCAACATGATGCAACAAACTAGCAAAACCCGCTAACACTTGGTCCAACGAATCTCTCTCGATTGCAAATGAATCTTTAAAAGTAAACCACATTGCGCTCGTATGCAAGATTTCCTCAGGTAAATGAATTGGTCCAGAACCGATATTCTCCATCGTAGATAGCTTTATTTTTTTAAATAACGTTGCTTTTCCAGTTACCGCAACATCACCAAAAGATAATGATAAATCTTCGTGCTGCTCATCTAATAAATCTTCTTCTAAAACATGAAGCGATACGGCTAAATTAGCATCTGTAAAATACTCAACGCTAACTTCACGAACAAAGGCCTTTTTTTCATCCCAATCCAAATATTCAACTTGATACTGGATTCCTTGATGTAAATAAATGGCTTCGTCATGAAGCAACGTCATCGCACTGAAACGATCCATTTCACCAATGACTTTCTGATTCGGGACTTCTGATTGGTCAATGATTACCACATTTTCTTGTGAAGCCGACCTTAAACTAATTCCATGTGCTGGGAACGCATCGTTCATCCAGTACCACTTACTCCCGTTAAAATGAACAACCTGTTTATCTGTTAAATACTCCAAATAATCATCGACGATTTCACCGTTAAATGAATCGCCTTGTTGAAAAGGCAGTTCATATGCAGCGCACTTTAAATGGTCAAGGTAGATTACGAGATTATGTGGATTCAGTCGAGCCGTTTCAGGTGGCTTCTCAAAGAAATGTTTAGGATGTTTAATTAAATATTGATCAATCGGATTGGCTGAAGCAACCAGAACCACGACGGATTCATTCTGCCTTCTTCCTGCTCTTCCTGCTTGTTGCCAAGCACTAGCAATCGTTCCTGGGTATCCAGTCATCACACAGACTTGGAGCTGGCCAATGTCCACTCCGAGTTCAAGTGCATTGGTCGAAACAACGCCAAGAATAGAGCCATTCCTTAATCCAGTTTCAATTTCCCTTCGCTGCTTTGGTAAATAGCCGCCTCGATACCCGCGGATAGAGTGACCTTTCACCCCTTTGTTAATCCGCTGCTGCAACCGGCTCAAAATAAGCTCTACCCGAACTCTACTTTTAGCAAATACAATTGTCTGGATGCCTTCACTTAAAAATGATCCAGCGAGCTCTTGCGCCTTATTTAATGCACTCTGTCTAATTTGTAATGGCTCATTTACGATTGGTGGATTATAAAAAATAAAGTGTTTTTTTCCTTTAGGCGCACCATTTTGATCAATTAATTCAATCGACCCGTTTGTTAATTCTTCTGCTAGTTCTTTTGGGTTAGCAATCGTAGCCGATGTGCAAATAAATTGCGGAGTTGCACCGTAGTAAGCACAAAGGCGTCTTAATCGCGCTATGACATTAGCGACGTGACTACCAAACACACCTCGATATGTATGCAGTTCGTCAATGACAACATAGCGTAAATTCTCAAAGAATGAAATCCATTTCGTGTGATGGGGAAGAATGGCCGAATGAAGCATATCAGGGTTCGTAATTACGATATGACCAGCTTTACGAACCGTCGTGCGAATTTGTGGCGCCGTATCGCCATCGTACGTATGGCATTTAAGGTCAATCCCTAATTCATCAATTAACTCATGTATCTCACTCATTTGATCTTGCGCCAATGCTTTTGTCGGAAAAATATAAAGCGCACGACTCGTTGGCTCAGCCATAATTTGCTCAACAACTGGTAAGTTATAACACATCGTTTTTCCTGAAGCAGTTGGGGTAACGGCAACGAAATTTTTCTTTGCCCGTGCCAGCTTTAGCGCTTCAGCTTGATGTGTATAGAGCTCGCTAACTCCTCGTTTACGTAACGCATGGCATAACCTTACATCTAAATCGTTCGGAAAAGGAATTGTCCTAGCTTGCACGGCCGCAATTTCTTCCCAATGAACGATATGATTATCCGTTCGAAGTTCCTTTAACACTTGTTTTAGTGTTTTCTTAAACATGTCATCACCTCAGCGTATACAATCCGCTTCTAATCTTTATTACATCCATTTTAGCGAATGGTTGTTCTCTTGGCTAGTTTTAAATTATAAGTAAAAATTCTGATAAAATACTGCACATCTCCTTTCTTATCGTGTATAATAAGAGATATTTCGACAGACGAAATGTAGGAGGATGAAAATGGAATTAACAAAAAGAACGGCTGTAGCCGTCCATGAAACATGGAATTTAACTGACTTATTTTCTTCAATTATGGAATGGGAAAATGCGTTGCAAGAAGTGGAGCAAGAAGCAAAAAAACTACATCTTTTTAATGAAAAGGTTGCCGAACGACCAGAACATTTATTGAATGTTTTGCAAGCTCGTGAAAACTTGCTGGAAAAAGTCGTCCCTGTTATGACTTATGCTTCTCTTTCTCTGTCAAGTGACGGAACCAACTCTGATTCTCAAGCGAATGCAAGTCGTGTCCATGCCCTTCAAGCCATTGTTCAAGCAGAATTAGCAAAAATTGAAGCGGAGTTAATGGCACTTCCTATATCATTAATCGAACAATTCCAACAAGATTTACCCGAACTTGATCAATTTAACGCTTACTTAGATCAACTTTTGCGCGATAAACCTTATGCGTTATCGGCAGAAACAGAGGAAGTCCTTGCATCATTAACACCGGTTCTAAATGCTCCATCATTGACGTATGCAGCTAGTAAATCAGCTGATATGACATTTCCTTCGTTTAAAGGTGCCGATGGTGAAGATCATTCACTTTCTTTTGCCCGGTTTGAAGATCAGTATGAGCTTTCACCAAATAAAGAGGAACGCAAAAATGCATTTAGTACATTTGATAACACATTAAAACAGTATGAAAATACATACGCAAAGCTCTATGCCACAGAAGTTACAAAGCAAGTTACCCTTGCCAAACTACGTGGTTATGACTCTGTTGAAGGCATGCTGCTTCATCCGCAAAAAGTAACGAAAACGATGTATCATAATCAGTTAGATACGATTTACAGCGAGCTCGCTCCGCATATGCAACGCTTTGCCAAATTAAAAAAGGAAGTACTTGGTTTAGATACGTTCAACTTTTTCGATTTAAAAGCGCCACTTGATCCGGAATTTGAACCAGAAACAACATACGATCAAGCGTTTGATACGATCATTCAAGCATTAGCTCCACTTGGCAATGATTATGCACAAATGTTGCACCATGCAAAAGATGATCGTTGGGTTGATCGTGCTGACAACATCGGAAAAGCCACTGGTGCGTTTTGTGCGAGCCCCTATGGATACCACCCATATATCTTATTGACATGGAAAGATACAATGCGTGGAGCATTTATTCTAGCTCATGAACTTGGGCACGCTGGTCATTTCTACTTGGCAAATGCGAACCAGCCATTAAACGCAACACGTCCTTCAACCTATTTTATTGAAGCACCTTCAACAATGAATGAACTGTTTCTCGGAAACTACTTACTAAAAACAACCGAAGATCCACGGATGAAGCGCTGGGTTATCTTACAATTTATTGGAACGTATTATCACAACTTTGTTACTCACCTACTTGAAGGAGAATTTCAACGTCGCGTTTACACTATGGCTGAAGAAGGTCGTCCACTGACAGCAACACTATTACGAAAAACCAAACAAGAGGTGTTGTCGGGCTTCTGGGGGGATGCCGTTGAGATCGATGAGCGCGCTGGCCGCACATGGATGAGACAGCCTCATTATTACATGGGCCTTTACCCATACACGTATTCTGCTGGCCTGACAGCGGCCACTAAAGCGTATACGCTTTATGAAGAAAAAGGACAGCCTGTTCTTGATTCATGGTTAGAAATGCTGAAAAGTGGTGGAACAAAAGAACCACTTGAATTATTTAAGCTTGCAGGCGTCGATATGGAGCAGAAAAAAACAATTCAAGACGCTGTTGCTTATGTTGGATCACTAATCTCAGACTTAGAAACAAGTTATCGCTAGCTAAAAAGAGTCAGGTCCCTAGGGGCCTGACTCTTTTTTATGTTATTTGTCTTCTTCACTTGCCTGTAACAACGCTTTGTAGCCAGAACGAGTTAATTGATTTTCTTCATCAATATAATTCGACTTCGCCAATGAATCGCTGCTCTCTTTTGACAGACGTGGCAGCAACCGCTGTATTTCGTTGTTTAATGAGGCAAATGATCCTGACTCCAGTATACCCTCATCCATCGAAGCCGCTATTTCTTTCATGGGGGACTCTTTCACAAATAATTTTTTCGTTCCTCTTACAACGGACATTAAACGACTTGAGGCATTGAGCCATTCCTGTCGAACGCGCGACGTCTCTGATTCGGTTTGCTCTAACCGATCGCGAATTTGATTTTTTTCAATTTCTTGAAGTTGTGTTTTACTAAGAAGCTCTTCAAATAATTGCGTGCGGTCCAAATCAAGTTTTTGAAGCTGAAATTCTTTTTCTCGTAACGCTTCTAAATCATGCTCTTTTGTCTTTTCTTGTTCATGATTTATTTCAATCTCTTCTACAAGTTGTTCTTTCTTTAATTGTTCCAATCGCTTTTCAATCCGTCTATTGCCAAAATATAAATAAACAAATAATGAAACGAGCGAAGCCAACACGACTACGCGATACCAAAGATCACTTAAAAGCGCTAGGCTAATAACAGCAACAAAAACAATCCCTGCGAGCGCATAGATCCAGCCTGGCTTTTTTATATTCTCTGCCACAATCAACCGACCTCTCCCTTTTTCATTTCCTTTTTCTGCATTCTAGCGCTTTCGACGATGTTTGTCCAGACAAACATTGTAACGACAAAGAAGGATCGCATCTTCTCAGACGCAACCCTTCTCTACCGATTAAATGTTCACTTTACTCTCGTACCACTGCTTTGCGGCATCAATCTCTTCTCGGACGAGCTGATGTCCTCCGTCAGTCCAGAACGCTTCTACAGTAGCGCCAGCCTGCTTTAAATCTGCTACTAACGTTTCTGTCTCTTGCGCAGGAATCATTTGATCTTGCTTTCCCGCCCCAACAAAAACAGCTGTCTCATTCAAAGCTGGTAATGCACTCTTTTCTTGGGGAACCATTGCGTGAAACAACATAGCACCATTTAGAACACTACCATGTTCATAAAGCAGGTTTGCTGCAATGTTTGCTCCGTTTGAATAACCGATCGCAACCATTTTATCACCGTTAAATCCATATTCTTTTGCCGCTTCTTTCAAAAATTGATCAAGCTCGTCCGTTCTATTCTTTAAATCTTCTTTATCGAATACGCCTTCAGCCAACCGTCTAAAAAAACGAGGCATGCCGTTTTCTAATACGTTTCCTCTTACACCTAACACATTTGCACTTGGATCAATCATCTGCGCAATTGGCAGAAGGTCGCGTTCATTTCCGCCCGTCCCGTGTAATAAAACAAACGTTATTCCGTTTTCATCTTGTCCTTTCTGATAAACATGCACGTGATTTGTCATAATTGCCCTCCAATAATAACTGGTTTAAGTTTTTGTTCAATCTCGGTACGTTTTGATTCTAAAAATGGTGGTAATGAAAGCCGTTGACCAAGGACATCTTGCTTTTCATCGATAGTGAAGCCTGGCCCTTCGGTTGCCAGTTCGTAAACAATTCCACTACCGTCTTTTATATAGAGCGAATGGAAATAATGTCTGTTTACTACACCAGAGTGCTGAAAGCCTGCATCTGTAAAATAAGTACTCCACTGCTGTAATTCATCTAAATCAGCTACTGCGAAAGCAATGTGGTGAACACTGCCTCGACCTGGTCTTTCTTTTTGAGCTTGACTGTTCTGTTCAACCCAAATTTCCACCTCATCATTTGCTGATGCATGTAAGACAGCTACACCGTCTACCGTAAGACTATGGTTAAAACCAAGATGAGAAACTAGAAATGGGATTGTCTGTTCAACATCTGATACCGTCAATTGATTGGGTCCAAGCTGGTTGATGCGATAGGATTGGGGGATGCCTTCTAATGTCGACGTTTCTCCTGAGTGGTCCCCTTTTGAAAGCATCGCTAACCTCTGACCATCTTGATCTTCAAACCGCAAGAGGGAGTATTCATTAAAAGTTTGAATATCAGAATGAGTTATTTGTAAATTATCAAACCTTGTTTTCCAAAATGTTAGAGCATCAACGGAATCGACGATAAAAGTCGTTAGCGTTATTGCATCCGAACCACGATGCGTTTTAGCAGCATGAGGCAATTCAAAAAAGGTAATTTCCGTGCCTGGATTTCCTTGTTCATCCCCATAAAATAAATGGTACATAAATGGATTATCTTGATTAACTGTTTTTTTCACTAACGTCAAGCCAAGAGCTTGGGTATAAAACGTTGCATTTTCACTGGCATTTCTCGTATAAGCAGACACATGATGATAGCCACGCACACTTAACATAGATACCCTCTCCTATTCATCTTTGTGTAGCTTTCGTAATAAGCTTAACAATTGCTTTTGTTCTTCTTTTGTTAAAGCAGAGAATAGTGATGCTTGAAACTCAGCTTGTTTAGGTCCAACATCATTTAATAAAGCAATGCCCTTTTCCGTTAGTTCAATCGTTTTCGAACGCCACTGTCTCGTTCTCTTTATTAAACATTCTTGCTCGAGCTTCACTAAATTATGAGTAACATTTCCTTTTGTAACAAATAACTTGTCGGCCAACTCATTTTGGGTAATTGGCTGAAAGGCTTGAATTTGCATCAATGTATCGAACTGAGGCAAGGTTAATCCCCACTTCGACACATGCTTACTTGAGGCACTGTTGCTTTTATGATAAAAGCGAGCAAGTCGAAACCACAGTGCTAAAGCCAGACGATTGTTGCTCAAAAAAGTGTGCTTCATGCATCTCACCTCCCACTCAGTTTAACATTAAACTGAGAAAATGCAAAAAACCAGCCTATGTGACTGGTTCCTCCTTGTTATTTTTTCAAGCGGTCAATTTCATATTCCAATAGTGAAATGTATTCTTCATAAATCTCAATAAATGCCTCTCTCCGGTATTCTTCTTCTTCCTTGCGCATTTCGTTAATTTTAAATTTATACTCTTCTTTTGTTGGTCGTTGTTCTTCCATCTTTTAACCCCTCCAATTATTCTTTTCAAACAACAGAAGCCCTACCTCTCTTCTATCGTTACGGCTCCTAGACCGTGCCACTTGATTGAAAAGTTTGCGCTTCGTTCACTAGCTGTCTGTTCAATCGCACCGCTCCTTTTTCGCACATCTTTCTATACCCTTCTCTACCTCTCTTAAACACGATCCTGTTATACAACAAAAAAAAAGAGCCCTTCGGCTCTAAACATAATAATGATTAATCATCTCTAAAATGGAAGGTTCTTCTGTAACAGGTGGTTGCTTTTTTTCCGTATCAGCCATCTTTACTCGCTCCTTTTATTAGAATGATTTCACTTCTTACTTCTACTATATGCAATTGTACTATAACAGTCAATAGTTTTTTTATTTTGTTTTATAACAAAAAAAAAAAAGACCTTAAGCTATTTCTCCATTCAGCTTAAGGTCTTTCATCTAATTTTTAACAGGAGTATTCTTTTGTCTACTTTGATTGAAAGAAGCAATAATTTGAGCTACACCGTCCAACTCATTGCTTGTAGTTTCATATACTGCTTGCTCTTTAATAAACTGCGGCGCATTTGCCATTGCAACTGATAAAGGTGTTTTCGCAAACATCGAAAGATCATTTCCGTTATCTCCAATTGCAACTACTTCTTGAACAGGAATGCCATGCAAATCACATAACCATTGAAGAGCTTCTCCTTTTTGCGCATTTGTATGCGTGATTTCTAAATTATCCGCTGCTGATGAACTCACTGAAACAAGATCAAAACGACTTATTTCCTTCTTTGCTTCCGTTAATTTATGTGAATCAAGGGTGAAAGCAAGCAATTTTAAAATCGTTTCATTCTGTTCTAAAAGTCGCTCATACGATTCGATCTGCTTTACTGCACCAAGTTCGAATCGTTCTTTTGCATGATGAAGCATTTCGTCTTCTGTTAGGCTCGCTCCAGTTGATTTTAATACATCAACCACAACAGCTAGACCCTGTTCAACATTATCTGAATAGACGGCATCGGCACCATACACCTCAAAATAAATCGCGTGTTTGCGCAAGATCGTCATAATAGCCTTTACTTGTTCTTGCATTAACGGTTCTTGTTTTAGCAAGCGTCCATTAGCATCATGTATTTGCGCTCCGTTTGCACTTATAATAGGGACCGTTAATTCAGCTTTTTTTAACGGTAATCGAGCTTCATAATAATCTCTACCGGTTGCAATAAATACTGGTTTTCCCTCTTGCTGCAGCTGTTTTAATGCTTCTACATTTCTAGGTGATACTTCTCGTGCTTCGTTTAGTAATGTCCCGTCCATATCGGTTACAAGTGCTTTCATTTTATCACTCCCTCTCGCTCGTTATTATAAAAAAAGGAGCTTATTGATGCAAAGGAATAGATTTATTCACATCATCCATACTACCTGTATAAACACGACTAAGTGAGGGATTAAATGTGAGAATACAGGTTAAAACAACGATTAGTATCATCATTCTGTGTCTTTTATGTTCATGCGTAAATGGAAACAGTCCTGCTGAACAACCAGCAGAAATAAAAGGGATGTCTAATCGGCTTGATGTGAATCACTTAAAAGTTGAACAAACACCGGAATTAGAGGAATTTGCGACAAAAACGAAAGGATATCTAGGCGAAATTCAGGATGAATTAACACAGTTAGGTCATCTACTTGAAACAGGTGACAAGCATGCGGCTGTGTCTTTGAATGAATCCCTAATCAAAAAGAGCAAACAGTGGGATCAGCAACATGCGCCAGAGTTATTTAGCGACTTGCAAAACCTTCATCATTCCTATTATGTAACGTTACAAGAGCTTCAAGATGCATTAAATCAAAATGATGTGAATGACCAACAACTGCATTACGGCTACAGTGTGCTTACAATTCGCCTCTTTTCAGTCGAATTTCAATCGCTCATTGAACAGTACGGAATAAAAGCACCCAAAAGCTAATTGTCGAATAATGACTAAAATACCTTTTATTTGACTAGTTTTGCTAAGTCCTTTTTCTTCTTGGCGAATCAAGCTATAATAGCAGTTGGGTGTAAATACGGACAAGCGGAGTTGAAAAATGATTCATATTGATATTGAAGTGAAACGCAGTGAAATGCATATGATTGCTAGTAAATTTGGCATGACTGCTTCCAAAACGGTAAAATGCTCGCAGGAGCTTGATACTTTATTAAACTGCTTGCAAAGCTATCGCCGTAACAAACAAAATTAAAGTTGCAAACAAACCGAGGATTTGATAGAGTTAACCCATAAACTGAACAGGTGTTTCGAGTAGAGGTGCATGATCGATAAGTATAACCATTGAAGAGTTTGGGCTCTTATGATGTGGTTAGAAAGGCGTGATTGCCGAAATAAGCATGAACCCACAGTTATGCTTATTGGGGCTGATTCTAAAAAAGATCAGCACTGTCATACATTCGTATGGTGGGCTATCTCAACCTAGGTATTTGATTGACCTAGTGCAGCAATGAGCCCTTCATTGTTGTTTTTTTATTGCTCTCACCGTTCAAGTAGGAGGATTTTAAATGAATTTTGGACAATTAATGACTGCTATGATTACCCCTTTTACTAATGATGGAAAACTCGACATAACCGGTACAATGAATTTAATTGACCACCTATACGAAACAGGTACAGATACGCTTGTCATCAACGGAACAACTGCAGAAGTGCCAACCTTAACAAACGAGGAAAAAAGGTCCATGCTGCAGACAGCCATTCAACATGCTTCAGGAAAAATGAAAGTAATTGCAGGAGTAGGCTCGAACAATACAGCTCTCTCTGTTGAATTAGCACAAGAAGCTTATCAACTAGGGGCAGATGGAATTATGGTAGTTGCTCCATACTACAATAAGCCTTCACAAGAAGGTTTGTACCAGCACATGATGCAAGTGGCAGACGCAACACCTCTTCCAGTTATGCTTTACAACGTTCCAGGACGGACAGGTGTAGATATGAGCATTGAAACAACGCTTAGGCTTGCAACCCACTCAAATGTCTTTGCGATAAAAGAAGCCAGCGCAGATGTCGATAAAATATCCGCGTTAATTCATCAAGCTCCAGCAGATTTCCTCGTTTACAGCGGTGACGATTCTTTAACACTTCCTATCCTTGCTGTGGGCGGAGCTGGCGTAGTTTCCGTAGCCTCACACATTGTCGGTTCAGAGATGAAACAAATGATTGCAGCTTTTGAATCGGGTCAAATAAAACAAGCAGCGGCACAACATAGTAAACTTTTCCCCGTTATGCAAGCTATGTTCATGGCCCCAAGTCCGGCACCTGTAAAAGCTGCCCTAGAGGCGTATGGTCTTCCAAGCGGCGCCGTCCGATTACCATTGCTAGCGTTAACAGACGTTGAAAAAAGCGTTTTACAACCAATTATTGCACCATTTGTACCTCAAACAACATAAAAAAAGAGTGATTCCTAATGGAGTCACTCTTTTTTTTACTATAGGCGGTATTCATGTTCTAACTCATCGAGTAATTGAAGACTTGCTTGCCCCCACTGAGAATGATCATTTCTTACCTTGTCTTTCGCGGCATTCAAAGCCAATTCTAACGACTGTTTATAATCCGGTAGATCTCCATTGTATGGTTTAACGGTCGAGGACGGCACCCATGTTTTTTCCAAATAAGCTAACGCTTTTCGTTGATGAAAGAGCGGAACATCAATTTGCTTTGGCTGATGCAAATCCCCTTGTTGGGGGTGCGTTTCAACCGCTAAAACTTGAAACAAAGCCCGGTTCTCCTCTTCTTTCATCTCAATTAATTTACCAATGTAACGACCCGTTTTGTATTTTGCTCGAACGATTTCCAATTCCATTCACTCCTCAAAGAAGAAAGTAAAACATAATGATTATAAAAGATAGAGCACTTAACACCGCTAGCGGTACGCTCCAGTACAACGGCTTGGTTCGTTGCTTCATTAGTGACCATAGTGAAATCCCACCAAATATGCCAGCACTAATAAAACATACAAGCAATAAAGCCATAAACATCCATTCAGTCGAGGTTGCCATTTCTAAAGACCAGGAACCAAACGTGTAAATAAGTTCCATGAGAACTCAGATGCAGGAACCAAATATTGCTCATTAAAATCACGTAATGACTGATTTTCAATAAATAACTCTAACACAATCAGCGTAAACGTTCCGGTCATCGTTACGATAGCCGCTGCTAAAACCAATACGAGCAACCCAACATATGCAAAAATTAGACCAATGATCCACTTTAACCAAAGTGGTTTTCTTTTTTTCATGTTATTTTCTGACTCCATTAAAAAACGCCTCCACTCACCATAATCCTCTTTTAACTGTACCAAAAGTTTGAGCAAAGCGGTAACAAAAACACGAAAAAAGTACGACATTTTTCGTCACAAATAAAACCTCACGCTGAATATAGCGGAGGTTCATTTTTGCCCCAGTAAATAGAGCCTAGTTCATGATGTTCATCGTAGTTATCTTTAGGCACGTGATAATGAAATTGAAACACATGCCCTTTCTTTGGAGGTCGATCAATACGCACGTGGAAGCGAAGCAAGTCATCACCCGTTGATCGGTTATATACATGCATTATTTTTTCTCCGCGACCAGCAGAAGGCGTATGAGTTACGCCAATATCGTCCAAATCATAAAATGAACTCGTTCCAAACAATTGCGAAACGGCCTGTTTTAATTCTGGTAAAATTTCTTCTTTAAAAGCGGGCTCAATCTTCTGGGAAATACTTTCACCAAACTTTTGCAAACACTGCTTATACGCTTCATCCATGATCATGGTCTCTGTTAACCAATGAGGCGTTAAATCAATATCAGCATATTGTGTTGGATAACCAATCACAGAGGGAAGTAAATCGAATTCATCCACTTCCGCTTTATACACATGCGCTTTGTCTGAGACGTGCTTTAGTTTGTCAAACGGGTTGTGTGCTGATTGTTTATCGGCCCACTCATCATAGAATGATAGATTAAAAGAAACCAACGTTATCGCAATCATCACTAAATGGTTTATATACGCTTTAACCAATCCCACACCACCCTCTCCCGTGACGTTTTCATCATTATTACATGAGTAACGACATTTGACTAGAAGGAAATGACATAAAAAGTTGAAAAATTAAGGTAATCGTGTTGTCCCCATAAGAAAACGGTCACATTCCCTTGCCGCTTCTCGTCCCTCATGAATCGCCCAGACTACTAAGCTTTGCCCTCTGCGATTGTCACCTGCTGCAAATACTCCTTCTTTAGACGTTTGATAGGTGCCATAGTCCGCAGCAACCGTTTGTCTTGATGTAGTCGCTACGTTTAATTGTGCGAGTAACTCTTTTTCTGGTCCGCTGAACCCAATAGCTAACAGCACAAGATCCGCTTCCCATGTCTTTTCGGTGTTTGGAATTTCCGTTCTTACTTTTTGTCCCTCGACCCACTCCGTCTTTACCTCAATCGTTTCTACCCCAACTAACTGTCCATTGTCATTACTTATAAATCGCTTTGTTTGTAATTTATAGGCCCGTGGATCTTTTCCATAAACGGCCTTGGCTTCTTTATGTGCATCTTCCGTTGTGTGAATAATTGGAAAGAGCGGCCACGCATTATTCACTTCTCGCTCGAAACCTTTTTGCTTGTTAATATCAAACTGTGTAACCGTAGCTGCTCCATGTCTAATAGAGGTTGTAATACAGTCTGCTCCTGTGTCGCCTCCACCGATGACGATTACATGCTTTCCTTTAGCAGAAATGTAGTTTTCATCTTGATGATTGGAATTCAATAAACTTTTTGTATTGGCTGTTAAAAAGTCCATCGCATAATGAATGCCATCTAACTCTCGACCCTCATGATCGACTTCACGTGGCTTTGTTGATCCAGTTGCTAGAATAACCGCATCGAACTGCTCTTCAAGCTCTGCCGCATGAACATCCTTTCCAATTTCAATGTTAACCCTGAATGTAATTCCCTCTTCTTTTAATAATTGGACTCTTCTTTCCACTATAGAATAAGCAAGCTTTACATCAGGAATACCATAAGTGAGTAATCCACCGATACGGTCTTCTCGCTCGAAAACCGTAACAAGGTGACCCGCTTTGTTTAATTGTGCAGCCGCTGCTAACCCAGCCGGTCCTGACCCAATAACAGCGACCGTTTTTCCTGTTCGTTTTAATGGCGGATTTGCTTTTATCCAACCTTCATTAAACCCTCGTTCGACAATATGATACTCAAGCGATTTAATCGTAACCGCATCCGCATCAATTGCTACTGTACAAGAACCTTCACATGGAGCCGGACAAACTCTTCCTGTGAATTCAGGGAAGTTATTTGTTTTATGCAATCGAGCGAGAGCTTCCTTCCACTTTCCACGGTAAACGAGTTCATTCCACTCTGGAATTAAGTTATGGACAGGACAGCCAATTTCTCCAGAACCAATCATATCTGTTCCTGCTTGGCAAAATGGAATGGCACAATCCATACATCGTCCACCTTGCTCTTGTAACGTTTTTTCAGGTAAGTGAATTTGAAACTCCTGCCAATTCTTTGTTCGTTCAAATGGGTCACGTTTTGGTGGTGCTTCCCGTTTGTATTCTAAAAATCCAGTAGGCTTACCCATTTACTCCACCCCTTTCTTTAGCAGAAAAGAGCTGCTATTCGCGCTCTTTTCCTTTGTCTATGGTTTAATTTGAGCCAGCTGTCATCTTGTCATCAAAAGCCGCCATCGCCGCTTCCGCTTCCGTTAAACCTTCTTGCTGTCGTTGCTTTATTGTAGCGATCATTTCTTTAAAATCTTTCGGAATCACTTTAATAAAATGATTTTTGGTTTGATCCCAATTTGAAAGAATGTGATTCGCTTGATCACTGTCCGTGTAGTCATAGTGTGACTGAATGAACTTGTAAACAACCTCTTCATCTTCCCCATTTAACTGTTCCAACAAAACCATTTCTTGATTGCATTTTTTTTGAAAGTGCTTTTCTGGATCATAGACATACGCGAGTCCTCCAGACATACCTGCAGCAAAGTTTTTACCAACACTTCCAAGCACGATGCATGTACCACCAGTCATATATTCAAGGCCATGATCTCCCATTCCTTCAACGACAACATCAGCACCAGAATTTCGAACGCAGAACCGTTCTCCAGCTTGACCAGCAATAAATGCTTGCCCTCCTGTCGCTCCGTAAAAAGAGGTATTACCTATGATAACGTTATCTTTCGCTATGAATGGCACATCTTTAGGAGGATAAACGACGATTTTCCCTCCTGAAAGTCCTTTGCCTGTGTAATCGTTGGCATCGCCTTCTAAATACAAGGACATTCCTCGTGGAACAAAAGCGCCAAAGCTTTGTCCTGCAGATCCTGAGAACGAAAACGAAATCGTCTCATCAGGAAGTCCCTCTTTGCCAAAACGCTTGCTTAGCTCACTACCAACAATCGTTCCAACAACCCGATCGGTGTTTTTAATTTCAGTTCTGTAGCTAATGTTCTCTCGTTTGGTTAAAGCAGGTTGTGCAGCTGAAAGCAATTCTCTGTGATCCAGTGACTGATCTAGCTTATGATCTTGTGCTTTTGTTCGTATGCGCTTAACACCTTCATCGATACTCGGTAGAAAGAGTAAGCTCGATAAATCAATTGTGTTAGCTTTTTCATTTGACACACTCTGCTTTTGTTCTAACAAATCGGTTCTTCCAACTAATTCATCAATTGATTTTACCCCTAATTCCGCCATAATTTCGCGCATGTCTTCAGCAATAAAATTCATGAAATGGACGATATGATCCGCTTCCCCCGTATATTTCTTCCGAAGTTCTGGGTTTTGCGTAGCAATTCCGACCGGGCAAGTATCTAAGTGACAAACGCGCATAATCACACAGCCTAACACAACTAGTGGGGCGGTTGAAAAAGCATACTCTTCCGCTCCAAGTAGAGCGGCAATGACGACATCTTTTCCAGTCATTAGCTTGCCGTCCGTTTCAAGCGTTACGCGTTGACGAAGATTATTTAGTAGCAACGTTTGATGTGTTTCCGCTAGTCCGATTTCCCACGGAAGTCCCGTATGTTTAATACTTGTTCGCGCTGCTGCTCCGGTTCCACCGTCATAGCCGCTAATGATAATGCCATCGGCACTTCCTTTGGCAACGCCAGCCGCAATTGTTCCAACGCCTGTTCCTGCAACAAGCTTTACGCTAACTTTCGCAGAAGGATTGGCGTTTTTCAAATCGTGAATAAGCTCAGCTAAATCTTCAATCGAATAGATGTCGTGATGAGGCGGTGGTGAAATTAACCCTACGCCGGTTGTTGAACCACGTACTTCTGCAATCCATGGATAAACTTTCTGACCAGGTAACTGTCCACCTTCACCAGGTTTTGCTCCTTGTGCCACTTTAATTTGAATCTCATCCGCATTTACTAAATAGTGGCTTGTCACACCAAAGCGTCCCGAAGCAACTTGTTTAATCGCACTGCGACGGGAATCCCCATTGTCATCCAGTGTAAATCGATCTGAATTTTCGCCACCTTCGCCTGTATTGCTTTTTCCACCAAGACGATTCATCGCAATCGCTAATGTTTCATGGGCTTCTTTAGAAATAGACCCGTAAGACATCGCCCCTGTCCGAAAGCGCTTGACAATGTTCGAAGCAGGTTCCACTTCATCGATAGCAATAGGACTTGCTTGTTTTTTAAATTGCAGCAACCCTCTTAATGTTGTTTGCTTACTCGTTTGCTCATTAATGGCATCTGTATACTGTTTATACAATTTATAATTTCCAGTACGGCAAGCATGTTGCAGCATATGAATGGTGTGAGGGTTGTATTGATGCGGCTCACCGTCTCTTCTCCACTGCAAATCATCCCCTGCCTCAAGCTCGCCATCATCGCCCGCTTGCGTTGAGAATGCATGTTGATGACGTGTCAATATTTCCTTCGCCATCTCAGCAAGGCCTATCCCGCCGATTCTTGAAGCAGTCCATGTGAAATGACGCTCAATCACATCAGGATGAATACCAACTGCTTCAAAGATTTGGGCCCCTTTATAACTTTGAATTGTTGAGATCCCCATTTTTGACAATACTTTCATTAACCCATTTGTAGCGCCAGTTATATATCGTTTACACGCTTCGACATAATGAAAATCAGGTAGATGGTCATGTTCAATCCATTCATTAATCGTATCAAACACGAGATATGGATTAATCGCATCTGCACCATAACCAAGCAATACCGCATGATGATGAACTTCTCTTGGTTCACCTGATTCAAGAATAATGCTTACATCCGTTCGTGTACCTGTTCGAATGAGATGGTGATGCAAACTTGACACAGCTAGCAACGCCGGTAGCGGCGCAAGCGTAGCGGAGAGCTCTCGATCACTTAAAAGCAATAATGTTGCCCCTGCTTTTATTGCTTGATCTGCACTGGCAAACAACTTAGCTAAACCTTCTTCTAAGCCACTCTCCTTATGATCAGCTTGAAATAAAATCGGAATGGTCTTAATTTGAAAATCAGACATTTTATTTGCTCGTAGCTTTGCCAATTCTTCATTGTTAAGAAGTGGTGTCGGTAAATAAATATGGCGACAGCTCTCTGGTTGCGGAGATAATAAATTAAGCTCTCTCCCAATCGTTGTCCCTTTTGCTGTAACAACTTTTTCTCGAATTGCGTCAATTGGTGGATTCGTCACTTGCGCAAACAATTGTTTAAAATAGTTGTACAGCAGCTGCGGTTTTTTTGATAGAACAGCAAGGGGGGAATCGTAGCCCATTGAACCAACAGGATCATTTTCTTCTTTTATAAGCGGTAACAGCATTTTATTTAACTCTTCATACGTATAGCCAAATACGCGATGTTTTTCCAATAGCTTCTCTGCTTCATTTTTTTCAACTACGTCACCTGATTCCAGCACATCATCAAGATGGAGCAAGTGTTGCTCAACCCACTCTTGATATGGTTTATCAGCTGCAATTTCTTGTTTAACCTCACAATCTGGAATAATACGGCCTTCAGTCAAATCAACAAGCAGGAGCTGACCAGGGTGAAGCCGCTCTTTTTTTACAATCGTATGAGGAAGGAAATCTAACACGCCAACTTCAGAACTCATCACAATATAATCATCATCTGTTACATAATAGCGCGATGGTCTTAAACCATTGCGATCAAGTGTAGCGCCAATTTTTTCACCATCGGTAAACACGATGGCTGTTGGGCCATCCCACGGTTCCATTAACGTACTATGATATTGATAAAAAGCACGTTTCGCAGGGTCCATTTCCTGATCATTCTGCCACGGCTCTGGCACCATCATCATGGCTGAATGAGCCATTGACCTGCCAGATAATGAAAGAAATTCAAGCATATTGTCAAACATCGATGAATCGCTACCATCTTGATCAATGATCGGATGAATTTGGTCGAGCTTCTCACCAAAGACCTCGCTTGCAAACTTTGCCTCTCGTGCATGCATCCAGTTGACATTTCCTTTAATTGTATTAATTTCACCGTTGTGAATCATATATCGGTTTGGATGCGCCCGTTCCCAGCTCGGAAACGTATTTGTACTAAAGCGCGAATGAACAAGCGCTAATGCCGATTGAAAAGCTGGGTCAACTAAATCCAAATAAAATAACCGAACTTGGGCTGTTGTTAGCATCCCTTTATAAACAATCGTACGACTGGAAAAACTCGTAAAATAAAAAGACTGGTTGAGTGACACTTTAATTGAATGTTCTGCTTTTTTTCGAACAACATAGAGCTGACGTTCAAATTCAATTGAGTTCATTTCTTTTTGTGAAGAAACAAATAGCTGCTCTATTACTGGCATCGACTTATGGGCAGCATTGCCTAACATTGAGTCATCAAATGGGACTTCCCGCCATCCTAACAACGTAAGCTCTTCTTCAACTACTAGCTGCTCCAAATGTATTTTCACCTGTTGCCGCTCTTCTGCATCTTGCGGTAAAAACAGCATTCCAACAGCGTACGTCCCTGCTTCACCAAGGTTAAAAGATGTTTGTTTTACAAAGAATTGATGTGGAAGCTGCACTAAAATACCTGCCCCATCACCCGTATTGACTTCGTCTCCTTGCCCGCCTCGATGCTCCAAATTCTCAAGCATATTTAAAGCGTCTCGGATGACCTTATGCGATTTTTCTCCTTTGATATGAGCAAGAAAGCCAATCCCACAATTATCATGTTCAAATGCAGGATCATACAATCCCTGCTTCGTTGGTAACCCTGTGAAACGCATAGATGCCACCCCTCTCTCCCAAAAATAACGTTTTTTTCTCTAAAAGGTTAATAATCTATTATTTGCACTTTTTAGCAACCAATTATTAATCCGATTTAAAACGAGTTTTTTATACACTTCATTACAAAACTACCTAGTAAAAATGAAAATATAACGCATATAAAATCGTTTAAATGGATAAAAATTCAAACGAGATTAACACAACGAACTGTCCTGCTTATAGAAATAAACGTCTATAAACGAACAATTAACTTTATTTATGAAAATATATTCCGTGTTAGAATTTTAGCGATAATTTCGTCATTCGTCAAGATTGAACTTCAATTTCGCTTGTAATAAAGTCAAAAAACCTGCAAATAAATTGCCTGTAGCTCATTTTTCGTTCATAATAGAAAGAGATAAAATGAAACGTGTTTCATATAAACAACGTATAGTAGAATAAGGAGTTTCCATAAAGGTGTTGGAGGTAAATCACATGGATGATAAACATACAAAACAAACTGATGATCAAGAAAAAACGATTCACCAACAAGAGAATCAAGAACAGCTACACACACTTAACGATAACCAGAGTGACGTGCAACCGTACAAGTCTGACGTCAATATTAATGACCTGCTAGAAAAGCTAGATAATCTTGGTGAAACGGAGCAAAAAGAAGCTGGGGAATCGTTAGAAGCATTAAAACGGCCAGTTCGTGAGATGATGGGCGATGATTCCAATACGCTTCCAAAACAACTGCACGAACTCCGGGAAGTTGTCGGTCAGCTCGAACCTGATTACCTAAAAGACTCTTCGTTTAAAAAAATAGTCAATCGCGTGATGCGCCGAAATCCCGTCGAGCAGTATGTTCGTCGCTATAAAACGGTTGAATCACAAGTAGACCATATAGTAGAGGGCTTACTCTCTGGTAAAGACAAACTTCAAGAAGACAATGTAATGCTAAAGGAACTAAAGGTTGTAGCAAAAGATCGAATTGCCAATCTTAATTCGCAAATTGCTGTCGGGCAGGAACTTCATCAAATGCTTGAGCAAGAAATGACATCTGAGCAATGGGCAGAAAATGAAAACGAATTAAAAAAAGGCCAAGTGAAGGTTGTCACGCGGATGAAAAACATGCAGCAAGCCGTGATGGTCCTCCAGCAATCCCTTGCCTCTGTTGACTTAATCATGGAAAATAACGAAAAGCTTGAAGAAGCGATTTTTAACGCCATTACCATGACAAAAAACATTATTACCGTTACCGCCTCCATTCAACTTGCGTTAACGAACCAGAAAAAAGTCATCACAGCTGTGCAAAACGTAAACCAAGCGACAGAGTCGATGTTGCTTTCAAACGCAGAATTACTGAAACAAAATACCGAAGAAACCCTAAAAACATTAGAAGAACCAGCAATTGCGCTAGATGCATTTCGGAAAGCATATGACAATGTCTATAAAGCGATTGAGCTAACTGAACAATCAAACGAACGGATTGTTTCAAGTGGTAAACAGTTTATTGAAGAAATGGATAAATTAAATTCAGATATGCAGAAGAAATTGTTAAATCGATGACAACAGGAGGTTGATGTGTGTGAAACTTTTTTCGACAACCGGTATAGTTGATCTTTTCACACCAGCATATAAGCGCCCTGTTGATGACCATATCATTCAAGACGAAACGACGATTCGATTAATAAATGATACGGAGCGCCTCTTAAAACGAATGACGGATAATGCAACAGGAAAAAATGAGCGCAAAAGCGTGCGAAGACGACAAAAGGATTGGGATATACGCGTAAAAGTATCCTACAACCAGATTCGCGTACTAGTTAGCGACACGAAACAATCCAGTTCCCCTGTCCATAAACGGTTTCGAATTGTTTGCTTCCGCAAGTATGTTAAAGCCGTTGATGGAGTTGGGAAAGTGAAGGAATCAACCATTCATTATTTAAAAGATGGTCGTATGCACGTTCGTTCATTGCAAAATGTATCGCAACTAAAAGGGATTTTTCATGCGATTCATTTAATGGATTTAGCCTATGTTGGTACGAAGATCAATGATGTTTCGCTTGAACGCCTTAATGGACATGAAAAACAATTGAAAAGTGAACAAGCAAATGATATTAAATTTTTAGCACAAGAAGCAAAGCGCTATGTTCAAGCAATGGATACACTCTCCATTGATCCGATGTTGGATAACCGCTTGAAGCGTATTCTTTCGCATGTGTCAAAACTTGAAGACGACTTTCAACTGTTTGGCTACGAAGATAAGCATACTGTGCGCCGATTATTACGTGAAGATATTCCCAATCTAATGGGTGCTTTTCTAGCATTATCTAAAAAAAATCAGCTTGAACAACGCGACAATGTCTTCGTCTCCCTCTCAAAAATGGAGCTTTCGCTCATTTCCTTAAAAGAGGATCTTGAAAAAACAAAGATTGAAAGAATGGAACATGTAATGCGATTACAGGAACTCAGGTACGGTGAATCGCATATTGATAAGAAAAAGAATTAAATATTGGTGTTTTCTCTTACATCGCCACGCTTGCAGAAGCGTGGCGATGTTCGTTATAATTACTGTATGACGTTCAAAAATGAATGATAAAGGTGAGGATTGCATGGATCGGTATGAAGCACAACAATTAGTTGGCCAACTGCTTGTCGTCGATCTTGGAGAAGACGGCACCTATTTAGGCGAACTACTTAACGTTATAACAGAACCTAAAAAACCATGGCGTGGAGAAGTCCGTATCGACTCCGTTATCGTGTTGCCGGAATACATTTTTCAAAATGAAACAATTGCGATACATGAACTACTTTATTCTGAGAATGAAGTTGGTTTGTTTACAAGTCAGCAACTAAAACCACGCATGAAACAGACGCGTGTTGAATCGTATCTTGATTCGATATTAACAGCTTTAAAGCGACGTCATATTCATTTAAAAAAACATGCTTCAGCACCATCAGCAGATCTTGAAGCATTAGAGGTCTATATAAAAACACTATCAAGTCAAAAGAGACGTAAAGAGGGTTCAACCGATAAAAAACAAAAATCGTCTCGGACAACGTATATGGAATACACCTTTCACACAGACGACAACAATACGTACTACTTAAAGGATCAAAAAGGAGATACTCTCCCCTTATCACCCTCTCATTTTGAATACGCATGGTACCAGAATGATCGCTTGGTAACCGGACTTTATGAAGGAGACGGTATTTTCATTCGTTCCAATGGTAGTCGCTTTATTCCAGACGAAAATGATTGCATACTAATTGATCAGCAGCAGTTTAATCCGTATCAAATCTTACAAAAAGAGCTTGAGCCCGTTGCTCTTCAAGGGTTTGAATACAATTTGGCTCTGCATAATGTTGGTCATAATGATTTAATTCATTGTTACAACGCCCTCTTAGATCAGTTATTTAATTTGGATAAAACAACAGCTTTTGAAGGAGTAAACTTTTTAACGTTTCAAACGGATGAGCAATTTGTACTGGTTCAGCATCACTTTAAACGCCATTTAGCAACTCGCGCAGACTTAAATAAAGAAACCATTTATGATCGGTTTGAGTTTACAACAGATAAAGGCAAGCGGACCATTGCTCTTTATACGAATACATTTCAATGAAAAAACGTGTTTGCCCTAGTTAGGGCAAACACGTTTTTTATCTAGTTGCGATGTGAATACCATTTATAAAGATCATCACCCGTTGCTTCTGCGAGATCTGGAACTGAAAACGATTTTCCAGACATACTCGACTGCACAAAGAATTCAAAACTTGCAAGCGTTCGTCTGCGTTGAAAAAATGACACCTGTTTGGTCGCTGATTGAATTTTACGCTTCGGAGAAAGAACTAAGGTTTGACCAACAGAGCGTGTGCGAAGCCAGACAAACTGTTCATTTGATCCCGCCCCTGCGTCTCGATACTGGAATAAAGCTAGTAGCGCAAAAGCAGCAATTGCAATAAGACCAAGTAGACCAATCGTTCCCCATATAAAGGTCGCTACAATTGTTAACACAACCGGTATAAACAGCATGCGAATGAAGAAACGGATTGCTGCTCGTTTTGGAGCAGAGGTGATTGGTGTTTTAATTGCATACTCCGGTATGATTTGCTCAAGAAAAGCAGGTAGATCTCTTTCATGAATTAGCGGTACAAGTAAAGTAGAGCCTTGTTCTTTATTGTTTCCACCACCAGCAGACTCGACATAAACGGAAACAAACCCAAACGGTTGTCGGATGACGCTTTTTATAATACGTACAGCCGTAATGCGCTTGTATGCAAGCGTTAATTGTCTTTTTTCTAGCAAGCCGCGTTCAATTACCATTTCTTTTTCATACGTTTCAATATTGAAATTTCCGTATGTGATGATGGTAAGCAAGCTAGAGATAAGCCAAGAAACAAGCAAGACAGCTATCGTTAACACAATGATTAAAAAAATGCCTAAGTTAACCACAAAATCAAATGTATTCTCAAATAGATCATCTGGAACAAACTGGACTGTTTGTGAAAGCAGAGCGAGTACAGCTGATAAAACGAGTCCAACACTGCTTGATGTAAGCGCCGTATAAATAAGCCTTCTTTTTCCTAAGTGCCATTTATCAAGCGGTTCCGATTCTTCTGCCTCAATCGGTTCAAGCGGTTCCTCGTCCATAGCTTGATCTTCTGTAAAAGCGGTTTTTTGCGAAGAATCACCTTTCAATAAAGCACTCCGAATTCGGTTCGCTTCAGCACGTGTGACTGCTGAAAACTCCGCCTCCGCTTCCATTCCTCCACCAGCTGTGTCTATATTCACCTTAACGAGTCCAAAGATACGCTGTAAGACGCCTGCAGAAATATTGATTGCTTGAATTCGCTTCTTCTGTATATACCTTTTCTTTTTTACAAACAATCCTTGCTCAACATAAAGTTCCCCATCTTCCAGACGATAGCGAAACTTCAGCCAATTAATCCAGCTAAACAGGCCCATCAATAGAATTAATCCAGCGATCCCAATAAAGAAAATCCATAGAATGCCTTGTAGAAACGCAACGATTGCGAAAGGAATAGCAAGCTGAAACAACCCTTTTGTTAAGTTTATAAAAATTGCCGCTACATGCTGTCTTTTTAACTCATTCATCTTCTTGCACCGATGCAAGCGCTGCAATTTGATCTCTCAGCGAATCCGCATCTTCGATAAAGAGCGTTGGTATTTTATGAGTTGTTGCCGCAGTTGTAATGGAAACGGCAGCCATCTTATAACGTCTTAAGATCGGACCTTGATCCGTATCTACATGCTGTACTCGAACCATAGGAACAAGGGTACGTCTTACGATAATGACTCCTTGCTGAATGTCAATTTCATCATCAAATACTTCATAACGAAAACGATGCCACTGAATTGTTGGCCAAATACCCACACGAACAATACCGTATAAAGCAACGATTCCTACTAAAGCAAACGTAATCCACTCATAAAAAGATTCAAATATGTATGCTTGGCCAAAATAGTAACCAATTGGGATAAGTGCAAATAACAGCGTGTCAAACGTATTTTGGATTCGCCAAACTTGAATTGCTTTTTTTGGTAAGCGTTTTTCTGGTTGCTTCCTCATACTCGCCCTCCTTATTAAGAAGGAGAAAAAACGTATCGTAAAAGCGATACGTTCTATTTCTCTTCTTCTTCCTCTTCATCTGTTACATAATTTAACTGTACACCTTGCTCTTGTAACCACTGCAACAATATTCTGTTGTCATCTAAATCGTAGAGGAGTCCAATGGATTCAACTAACTCAATTTCTTCCAATCTTCCCTTCTTTGTATCTTCAATTATGTCAATTATGTCTTCCTTGCCCTCAGCCTCTAGCTTGGAAAGCAATGCATCAATAGTTTCAGCCATTACGTGTCCTCCTACTTGTTTCGAGCTTCCGTCATCTGTTTCCAGACTGAGCCCTTTGCTTCTTCACCATCTTGAATACGCTCCAGCGCCATTTTCACTTGAAGGGCTACTTCAAATTCAGGGTCCTGTTCAGCTTCTTTTAATGCTGGGATTGCTTTCTCATCCCCGATTTCATATAGAAACATCGCAGCTCTCCATCGCACAATTTTGCTTTCATCTTTTAAAGATTCCATCATCGCAGGAATTCCTTTTTCTGATCCAATATCAGACATACAATCCCCAGCTGTTCTCCGTACAGTCACAGACTTATCTTTAAGCGCTTTTTCTAATAATGGCAGTACGCTCTCTTCTTCAATCATCCCTAAATACATCGTTGCTAATCGTCGAATCGAAGCTTTTTCATCATCAAGCGCAACGGCTAATACCGGTAAATCTTTTTCTTTCGGGTCCATTTGTTCCAATGTAGCATAACGATTGCGCCAGTCTTCATCTTTGAGCATATCCACCGTTACTTCTTTAAAACGTTTCGCAAAAGCTTCAGCGGCGGCTTTCTCTCCTTTTGCTAATTGCACGAGACTGTCGAGTCGAGCTGCTGAATATGCTGCTTCAAGTTCAGAAGCAACTTCATTTGCAATGGCTTCTAGTTCTCCATAGCGTGGTGCTTGATCGTCCCACTTCCGTTCAAGAACCACATTATCATCAGGGAGTTGCGCCTGAGCAACTGCCGTTACAAAGCGTTCTGGCAATGCTTTGCGTACTTCCTGCTCATCATCTGTTACTTTTACCTGCATCGGAATGCCTTTAAATACTTGAACTTGGACTTTTACTTCCCCGAAGCCTTCTTGCAAGCTATGAGCGGACTGGTCATGATCCGGCTGCTCACCGAATAGCGAACGCACTTGTGGCAAGATGACTTTCCAATCCGCTTTTGGAAAACGGTCTACAGCCAGAAAATCACCTACATGATACACGGCTTTAATGCCTTCTAATGTAAAAAGCTGTTGAATAAAACCTGGTGCTGAGTCTTTGTTTTTCTCATTGTACGTTGTACTTGCCCCTCCAACGACTTCACTTAAGTTAAGCTTCATTGTGTTAGGACTTGGAGTTGGTTCGATTGACTTAATATACATGTTCATCCTCCTTGAGGCTTGTTCTCAGCTAAATTCTAACATGTCTCAGAAACCATTGCTAGTCGTAGACATTGCGCATAAATTCATTCTATTTCCCTATTAATCAATAGATCTGTTACAATATGAAAAAGGAGGCTAACGACTATGAGATTTGCTTTTTTATCGGACATCCATGGTAATGCGACAGCCCTTGAAGCTGTCTTAAATGATTTGCAAACAAAGCAAATCGATCGTATTTACATATTAGGAGACCTTTGTTTCCGTGGTCCTGAGCCTAAGCGAGTAATTGAGCTCGTTCAATCATCTGGTGCACAAGTGATTAAAGGAAACGCAGATGAATGGCTTGTTCGCGGTTTTAAAGATGGTGAAGTTCCACAAGAACGACTAGAAATGTTCCAACAAGAGCGTGAATGGGCCCTTGGTAGACTTGATCAAAAAGATATAGATTACTTAAAGAATTTGCCTACAGAGCTCGTTATTGATGATGGACAAGATTTAATTGTCCATGCATTTCACGCAACACCGACAAGCTTGTTTGATACCGTTGCATTTGATGAGACAGAAAAAGTTGAAAATGAACTTATGGTCCGCGATGAAGCAGATGTTTACATTTATGGGCACACGCATCATCCATACGTACGCTCGCTCCATGGTAAAAACATTGTAAATGTTGGAAGCGTTGGCATGCCGTTTGACGGCCATCCACTTGCTTCATATGCAATCCTCGACATTGAAGATGGCAGTCATTCAATTCAGTTAAATCGTGTTCCATATAATCGTGAGCATGTTGTCGAAATTTATAAGCAAAGTGGTTATCCAAACATCGAAGAAATGGGCGCAGTCATTTATTACGCAGTACGTCCTAAATAACAAATAAACCAGTCCTCAGTGGCTGGTTTATTTGTCTATAATTGCTGTGAGTCCTGTCATAACATCGGTTATCCTTGCTTGATCACCAAGCGTTTGGACAACATTCAATTCTTTATCAAGAAATACTGTTGTAGGCACACCGCTACAATTAAATCGATCATACACTTCTGTACCGTTATCGCATAAAACCTCATATGGCAGTTCGTGTTTCTGCACAAAATCTGTTAATTGAACGTCACCCTCTCTCCCCGTGACATTTACGGTTATAAAACAGAGCTTCGATGGATCTGCATGCTGAAACAGTATCTTTTTTTCTTGTAAATCACGAAAGGAATCTGGACACCAGCTCGTCCAAAACGTAAGCATGACAGGTCTACCTGCTGCTTCGTCTCTGAGATTCCATCGTTTATTAGTTTGAAGTAGTGGCAATGTAAAATCCATCATGTTCTCCTTAATGAGAAAAACGCTCTTCAATTAAGAAGAACGTTCCTCGCAATGTTCGTTGTAAGCCATTGCTAAGTTTCGAATAATATCTTCTGGGTCTGCCCCTTCAATCTCTTCACGTGGAATAAAATGAACAACTTGATCATCTTTTAATAACGCCATCGATGGTGAAGAAGGTGCATATTCAGGAAACTTACTTCTCATCTGTGCAGTCGCTTCTTTATCCTGACCTGCAAAAACAGTGACTAAATGATCCGGTGTTTTTGTGTGGTTTAGCGAATAGATCGCTGAAGGGCGCGCAAGCCCAGCAGCACAACCACAAACTGAATTAATAAAAACCAACGTCGTCCCTGACGCATTCCCGATATATTCATCCACTGCATCGGGATTAGTCAATTCTCTAAATCCAGCCTCAGTTAACTCCGCTCGCATTGGCAAAACAACTTGCCGCATATATTCTTCATAAGCCATTGACATTCTTTTCGACCTCCTTCATTTTCTCTAACACAGCAACTATGGAGCTGAACGAATAAAAAACAGCTCTTTTTTCTCCATCTTTATAATAAAGCATTGCTGGAACACTTTCAATTTGCAAGCTTTGTGCAATGTCTGGTGCCAGCTGTATATTCAACTTCTGGCAAGTAAACGAAGCTGTACTTGCTTCAATTATTTGAAGAAGTCGTTCTGCATGTTGGCAAGTTGCACAAAAAGGAGACGACATGTAAAGCCAGCCGCTCTCCTTATCATCTAAGGCTTGTCTTACATCAACATCCGATACTTCAAACATGAATTAGCTCGCTCGCTTTCGACAATTTTAAGATAGACATGTCACGAGCAACAAATGCTCCTGGAAAGCATTGCTCGACTTCAGCGTAATAAACGGTTTCATCTTTGGCATAACGAGACGAGACATGCGTAAGAATTAACTGCTTTACTTCTGCGGATTTTGCAAGCGAACTAGCATCCGCAATAGTGGAATGACCAAAATCATGCGCTTGTTCTTGCTGATCCGAGGCAAACGTCGCTTCATGAACAAGGACATCAGCCTGAAAAGCAAACTCTTTCATCGCTTCAACCGGAGCAGTGTCTCCTGCAACAACAATTGTTCTTCCTCTAATTGGCTCATCCATATACGCTGTCCCATCAATTACTTGTCCATTAGAAAGCGTGACCGATTTCCCAAGCTTCAACTGTGCATAAAGTGGGCCAGGCGCGACACCGAGCTCTTTTAATTTTTCTGCATGTAATCGACCGGGTTGATCCGCTTCTGTAAAACGAATCGCAAAGGAAGACACAGGGTGAGACAATGGGAGAACATGTACGTCATGTTGCTTTGTTTTAAACAATAACCCTGGTTTCAATTCTTCAATGATTAAATCATAGCGCAGTTGTGTTTTGGTTGTTCGCAGCGTCACATCCACAAACTCTTTTAATCCTACTGGTCCGTAAAGCGTTACCGTTGTTTTGGCCCCTTGAAAGGATCGACTACTCAACAGCCCTGGTAACCCTAGAAGGTGATCTCCATGCAGATGCGTTATAAAGATCGTTGAGATAGACGTTAATGTAAGCGGCGATCGTAACAACTGATGCTGCGTGGCTTCTCCGCAATCAAACAACCAGACTTCGCCTTTATTTTGTAAAAACCGAATTGCGAGGGAACTTACATTTCGTTGTTTTGCCGGGACCCCCGCACCGGTTCCAAGAAAATGAAACTCCATCTTAACGCTTCGCCACTGCATCAGCGAATGCTTTTGCATAAGGAGCCAAGTCAGGTGGTCGTCTACTTGAAATGATATGACCATCCGTTACGACTGGCTCATCATGCCAAATTGCTCCAGCATTAGTCATATCATCTTTAATACCTGGCGTACTCGTCACGTGCTTACCTGCTAAAATTCCTGCTGATATTAACACCCAACCAGCATGACAAATTTGTCCAATTGGCTTCTGGTCCTGGTCCATCTCTTTCAGAATTGCTAGTAATTCAGGAAATCGACGCAACCGATCTGGCGCCCAACCTCCAGGAATTAAGATTCCGTCATATTCACTTGCTTTAACTGCTTTAAATGTCGTTTCACTCGTTGCAGGCACTCCGTATTTTCCGATATATGTTTTTTGCTCTTCTTCCGCTACGAGAATGACTTCAGCACCCTCTTCTTGAAGACGAATGATTGGATACCATAGCTCTAAGTCTTCAAAATCAGAATCGACCGCTGCAATTATGCGTTTTCCTTCTAATCGCATTTCTATTCCCTCCTAAATTAATAATGAGAATAAGCTTTCATTTTTATTGACTTCTTTGTACGCAAAACCGAGCTTTTCCATTCGGTTCATTAACCCGTCATAGTCTTCGTTTGACTTAAGTTCGATTCCAATTAGAACCGGACCACTCGATTTATTGTTTTTCTTTGTGTATTCAAACCTGGTAATGTCGTCTTCAGGACCGAGTACATCGGAAATAAATTCTCTTAGTGCACCAGCTCGTTGCGGAAATTGAATGATGAAATAATGTTGTAACCCTTCATAAATTAGCGACCGCTCACGGATTTCTTCCATTCGACCAATATCGTTATTTCCGCCACTAACAATACACACAACAATTTTTCCTTTAATTTGTTCTGCGTATAAATCAAGCGCAGCAATTGGCATCGCTCCCGCTGGTTCCGCAACAAGAGCATTCTCATTGTAAAGTTTTAAAATCGTTGTACATATCTTTCCTTCTGGAACTAAAACTATGTCATCGAGTAATTCCTTACAAATCTCAAGTGTTTTATCACCAACACGCTTAACCGCAGCTCCGTCAACAAACTTATTAATTTCAGCTAACTCAACTACTTCACCAGCACGAATGGCTTCGGTCATTGATGCTGCACCTAATGGTTCACAGCCAATCATCTTAGTAGCAGGACTAATGCTTTTTATATAGGTGGAAACACCACTTATTAAACCGCCACCACCAATTGACGAAAAAACAAAGTCAGGCGTCTCTTCAATATCATTTAAAATTTCCAGCCCAACCGTACCTTGACCGGCAATAATTTTATCTTGATTAAAAGGATGAATAAACGCCATTCCGTGTTCTTCACAATAGCGGACCGCATCAGCATAAGAATCGTCGAATGTGTCGCCAATTAACCGTACCTCAACAAATTCACGTCCAAAAAACTTCACTTGCGCGACTTTTTGTTTCGGTGTTGTAGAAGGCATAAAGATAACACCTTTTATATTTAACGCTTGACACGAATAAGCAACACCTTGTGCATGGTTGCCTGCACTAGCACAAACAACGCCTGCTGCTAATTCTTCTTGTGGCAACGAAGAAATTTGATAGTAAGCTCCTCTAATTTTAAAGGAACGGACAACTTGCTGATCTTCCCTCTTTAAATAGACAGTACAGCCATAACGTTCAGATAATACTTGGTCTTTTTGCAAAGGTGTGTGAGTCACTACATCTTTAATCATTTGATTTGCGCGAATGATATCTTGTAAATACGTCGCCATTTCCTAAACGTCCTTTCAGCGCGCACATTTAAACGAATGTGTGCAGTATGCAATGGACTAATTTTAACACAGAGCCTTTCATTAGAAAAGCCTGACAGAGATTGTTGCGCGCGCGCAACGTATCTTTTATAATGTAAGGTGAGAACGTTTGCACTTGTTCGGTTACATACACTCTTAAAAAAGGAGGACTCCTAATGGTCAAAAAAGGAATCATAGCCCTTCTAGCAGTTACCCTTCTTGCCTTTCTCGCATTTGAACCAAGCGCACTGGCAGCGGCTGCAGAGTCAGGTGGGGACCACTCAGAAGGCACGGATACGGTTTTACAATGGACGTTAAACATTCTTTCCGTTGCTACTTTAGCGTTTTTTGCATTCTTAATGGTTACAGATCGCGGTTAATTGAAAAACGACCCAACGTTTATGTTGGGTCGTTTTTCAATTCCTCATGCAAATGGGCTAAAACGTACTCGACCGATTTGAATGTTTCTCTTTGTCGCTTCATCCCAGAAGACGGATAAAAGGATTTAATTGCAACAACATCTAAGTTTTCAACCGTCTGATCAAGTTGGGCAACATGTAAATTCTTAATCGGGTTTTGCACCAAATACGTTTTTGCGAGCGGAAACCACTCCTGTGCCATTGGCTGCACTTTATCTGCAAATGGCTTAACTTGACCGTAGAAATCAACTTCGTAAGTCGGATCATTCTTTACTGTATCAATGTAAAAGTGCTCCGCTTCTTTCGTTAACTGAAGCAGACCTTCTGTTAGTTCCGCTAATCTTTCCATGCTGGCCACACCTCCGCTAACAGTGTAGCAAGAACACTAGCTGATTAAAAGGTAAAGAATGAGATAATTGTTTTTAACGTTTTATTTTTAAATCGCCTGGGTAATGGTTGCATCTCGTTCACAACCTGCTTCTCCGTTGCATATCGTTGCTCAATTGACTCTAGACGAGTTTCTAGCTGGTCTAATAGTTTCATCATCTCATCCAGTTCACTTCGATGCTTTAGCAGTTGATAACTAACAACATCATCTGCTTTTGTTGCTAATTTCTCCTCCAATGCATGAACTTGAACAAACACTTTCTCAAGCTTTGCCTCGTATTGAACAGTGGGAACGGTTGATGCTTTCTTTGTTAACGTAACCTCTTTTAAACGCTTCCCTTCCTGAAGCTGCCGTTGAATATGCTTAAAAAGTTTAATATGTTCTTCTTTGTACAAAAAGTGACCCTGTTCATTCACATCACAACTAATTTTAAAGTATTTCGTCCACCGCTGAATCGTTGTTGGATTGACGCCAATTTCCTCCGATATTTCTTTTGTTTTTAACACAGCCATATCGAATCCTCCTCTTATTGATCTGTTGGTTACCATTTCGTCATCAGCTTAAAATTCCCTACACAGACGACAAAACTAGAACGAGTTCAACAAAGAAAGTAAAATAAGCCACTTCTCCCTCCTTTTCGACAGCGGATAAGATGTTCTTTCTCGTTAATATTAAAGCTAAGGGGGTGAGAAACATGAAAAATCAAGCAAAAGATCAAAAAAAGAAAACAGAATCGAAGAAAAAAACGGTTCAACTTACAGGTGATAAGAAATTAGGAGGGCCAAACAGGCCAGCTGAATAAACAACAAAGTAAGAGCACGCTTTGAGCAAAGCGTGCTCTTACTTTGTTGTTTTCTGTTTAAGCCAGCAGAGAATCTGTAATTCGGCATCCGTTCTTAATTCATTGATTATTTTGGGTTTTATTCTGACACTTGAAAATAAAGCTTCGATCTTAGCGTCATCTTGTTTACAATACCAGTCCGTTTTAATTGATTCTTGATGCCGGTATCTTGGATAAACAAATCGTAATGGCAATGCCGCTCTTGCTTTCTTATATTCTTTCCTTGTTCCTATAGGCTCCGTGCTATCTGCGAACTTCATAAAAGAAAAACTAAGATCAGGGTGATAAAGCAAGCTCGCTAAACGTTTACCTAGCTTGATTCGCGCAACGGGATCTGCAAAAGTCGTAACGGTTTCTCCATATAATAAACCTGCTTGACTTGGAAAGATTACGTGGCTTAAATGCGCAAACTCTTCTAACTTATAAAAAAAGGAATGAAAAAAACCTTCCATCACAATGTCATCAAGCAGCCTAGTCTGCACAACATACTGCTCATTGATTATAAGCGCCTGCATTAATCGATTCTCATCTCGTTCCTCCCAAAATCGTTGCCATTCTTCAGTCATAAAGCGCGAAATATGCCACTTCTCGAATTCGTCGGAAGAGAAACAGTTGTCTTTCTTTGCTTTTGCATATAGGATTAGCTGTGGATACGCATCCTCAAAAATGAGCCAATTCGCACGCTCATAAATCCAGCCAATTTGTTGACGCTTTGCACGATGTAAAAGGGTTTGAAATTCTACAGATGTTAAATCCGTCATATTCCATCCAGCGTTTCTTGACACCATCCCTGCCAGACGGGCCCAGCGAATTTCTGGGTGTTCCCTTCCGAAATTTTCATAGGCTTTTGTTCGGGCAATATTGTCCACATTAAAATAGTTGATTAGTCCATTCATCCCATTATTTCCCTCATTTTTCACTAATTTTTCAAGAGATCGCGTGTTCTCTTCCACTACATTTTTTTGATATATGTTAGAATGGAGAAATGACTTAGGCATTTATACCTTTCCGCATTCGTTAAATTTCATACCAAGTTTGTTTTCATTAGGAAAGGTCGTGATTACGTGACAATTCGTTACCCAAACGGAAAAGCTTTTATGAATGCCTCACTTGCCAAAGCACCAGCAAAAAAAGAGGCTTACGGTGGCAGAGGTATGACGTTTGAACAAGATATTGATGAATCGAATGCGTATTATTTAAGTCGCCAAAAGGCTGTTATTCATAAGAAACCAACACCTGTGCAAATTGTAAAAGTCGATTACCCCAAAAGAAGTGCTGCAGTAATAAAAGAAGCTTACTTCAAACAAGCATCAACCACAGACTACAACGGTGTTTACAAAGGGGCCTACATTGATTTCGAAGCAAAGGAAACAAAAAACAAAACGTCTTTTCCCTTAAAAAACATACATGATCATCAAATTACACATATGCGCTCTGTTTTGGAGCAAGGCGGGATTTGTTTTGTTTTAATCCGATTTCACATGACAGGAGAGGTTTTTCTTATTGATGCAGCCCATATGATTACTTTTTACGATGAGCAACACCTACGGAAATCAATTAAAAAAACTGATATTGAACACTTTGGTCACATCGTCACCACCGGTTATCATCCAAGGATTGATTACTTAACCGCAGTTGACCAAATATACTTTCAGTCGTCCACAAAAGGAGCGAACATAGATGGCAGATGAGTACAAATCAAGGCAAGAACGAAAAAATGCATCACAAAAAGACAAGACAAAAACAACGAAAAACAAACCGAAAACAAAAAAACGTGGCGTTCTCAAAAAAATAGCCCTGTCACTAGCACTTATTATTGGTTTAGGAATTATCGGGGGCGGAATAGCGGTTGGTGTTATTATTGCTGGGGCTCCTGACATTGATAAAGAGCAATTAACGCTTCCTCAGTCTTTGCAACTTCATGATATGGACGATGAGCTTGCGTTTACCCTTTCTGGTACCGAAAGACGGATTAATGCAGACATTGGTGAGATGCCGCCCCATTTAACAAATGCCTTTCTCGCCATTGAGGATCACCGCTTTAGAGACCATTTTGGTGTCGATGTCCGGCGTCTTGGTGGCGCGGTCTTAGCGAACATTCGCGAAGGTTTTGGTGCTGAAGGTGGATCAACGATTACGCAACAGCTTGTTAAAAACTTATTCTTAAACGATGAAAAAGCTTTATCGCGAAAAATTCAAGAAGCGTACTTAGCGATCCAGTTGGAGCGACGCTATTCAAAAGATGAAATTTTAGAGATGTATCTGAACCAAGTCAATTTAGGTCCTTCTGTTGGCTACGGGGTTCAGCTTGCATCTGAGCGCTATTTTGGCAAAGATGATCTTAGTGACTTAACAATTGCTGATGCGGCCGTTTTAGCGGCAATTCCACAGCGACCAGCTGCACTTGATCCTAATCGTAACCCGGAAAACAATCAACAGCGTCGCAACACGGTTATTGACCGGATGGAGCGCGAAGGCTTTATTACGGCTGATGAAGCTGAAGAAGCACGTAACACGGATATTAACGATCAGATTAACTATGTTGAAGAAGAAGATTCCAACTGGTTAACGTTTTATGATGAGGTGTTGACTGAGCTTGAAGAAATGCCTGAGTTAACGCGTAACGACATTTACAATTCTGGTCTAAAAGTTTATACAACGCTTGATATGGACGCACAAAACCTCGTTAACGATGTCCTTAAATCAGGCGAGTACTCAAATCTTCCTTTTCCGGATAACGAAGATTTCAGAGCCGGCGTCACGTTAATTGACAATAACACTGGCGCAATTCGAGCCCTTGGAAACGGAACAGAAGAAAACGACGCTCGCGTCCAAAACTTTGCGACGATCCAGCGCAATCAGGGTTCAGTCATGAAGCCATTGCTTAGCTATGCACCGTTGATCGATTCACAGCAAAAGCCAACTGCGGAAATAATTGTTGACGAACCATATAACTACGTAGAGCAACCGGATAGACCTGTACGTAACTTTGACCGTCAATTCCAAGGTCCAATTACAATGCGCGAAGCTCTTTCACGCTCCCGAAATGTTCCTGCAGTAAAAGCGATGAATGAAGTAGGCGTAGAAAATGCGTATCAATTCGTTGATCAAATGTATGAAATAGGCGACGGACGAACCGAGGCAGGAATTCTTGGGCCAGCCATTTCTTCCACAAAAGATATTGCCGGTTCATATGCAGCTTTTGCTAATGGAGGTCAATATACAGAACCATATACGATTCGTAAAATTGTATTTCCAGACGGGCGCGAGCTAGATATACAGCCTGAAACAACGCAAGTGATGGAAGACTATACGGCGTATATGATTACCGATATGTTAAAAACGGCAATGACTAGCGGTACAGGTCAAGCAGCGCAAGTACCAGGCGTACCGATTGCCGGTAAAACGGGAACGGGTAACTTTGGCGATGAAGAGATTGAACGTTATAATATCCCCCAAGGTGGGATAATGACATCTGCCTTTGCCGGTTACAGTACAAATTATTCAATGTCCGTCTGGCTTGGCTTTGATAAAAATAAAGAAGGCAACTATTTAAGCTCGTCGGAGCACGGTAATATTGCGCGTCACGTATTCCGCCATGTCATGACCGGGGTGCATGAAGGCGTAGAAACTGCCGACTTTTCAAGACCAGATTCGGTTGAAGAGAAACGCGTCGAACGATCCACTGGCTTATTGCCAAGTGCAGGTACGCCAAGCAGTCAAATCATTACGGAATTATTTGTTCGTGGCACGGTTCCAGAGTCTGTTTCTGAGCAGTTCGCTGAGATTCCTGATCCAAGCGGCCTTGACTATACGTATGATGAAGAAGCAGAAACGCTTCAATTCTCATGGTCTTATTCATCAGACTTCCTTGATCAAGTTGAATTTGATACGTCCATTTCAAGTGGGTCACTTGATGTTGATGAGGATAATTTAACGGCAACTGTAGCAAATGTTACACCGGGCTCAAGCTATACGTTTACCGTTCAAGCGCGAGCAACTGACGGAACGGGAGTCACAAGTAGTTCAGTCTCGGTTACCGCACAAATTGAAGCCGTTGAGGAAGAGGAAGAAGAAGAAGAAGAAGAACCTATTGAAGAAGAGCCGCCACCTGAAGAAGAGGAACCAGTTGAAGAAGAACCTCCAACAGAAGGAACGGATCCAGATGAAGGCGATTCTCCAGACGGCTCCAACGGCGATGAAAATAACGGTGGTTCCACAGATCCCGATTCTGGGACAGATACCCAACCGGATGAAGAAGAACCAACAGAACCTACTGAGCCAACAGAACCTGAAGATCCAGGTGATGAGACAGACGACGGCGAGGCCAATAGCCAAAGCAACGATGAAGACTAAAAAACCAAGGCAGCTATGCTGCCTTGGTTTTTTCTATTGTGTTAGCAACCGGTTTTCCAATTTCTCTTGCTCTGCTCTCATCTGGTTTGATAATGATGGGTTTGTAAATCGTTCTCTTTTTTTTAGCTCGTTTTCCATGCTGTATTCAACATGTCTTAACGCTGTTGCATGAGCCAATTTCACTTCAGCTTGAATTTGATCAATTAGAGTTGCTTCCATCTCTCTAATAAATGCAGACAGCTGTTGCGAAAGCTCTTTTGCTGCGTCTTCCTTCATCTGTACCAAGATTCCTTGTTCAAAAAATGTTCTAGCTGAAGTAAACTGATTCGTATACTGCTCTAGTGCTAAATTAGCGTTCAGTTCTTCCAGCTTCATCGTAAACGAAACCGAATGTTTTGGCACATTGAGATAAAAAGCTGAATAATTCTGTTTGATCATTTCTTGCCATTCATTTATCCACTGATCGTGGTGACGCTGGAACAATAAACTTAAGCGGACATTTGTTGCTTTTAATTCTTGCGCGAGAAAATAAACCCCTTCTTCTTTCCATTGAATAAGGTTCATTCGCAAAGCTTCTTTTTGCTGTTTTTTGCTCGTTCCTGTAATGGTTGATACATTCAAATACTCATTAAATTGATCACGAACGACAAAGTGGATTCGTTCTCTTAGGTACGTAAACAATTCAATTGCTTCTTGTGTTAACCGCAGCTTAAACGGTTTCCCTTCTTCTGTAGCAAAATCTCGCGTCACTTTTGTAAGGTATTGTGTCGCTCTTTCGAACAAAAGCGCTTGCTCCTCTTTATTCAAGTTCGCATACATGTGTAAGTCATAGAGCTCAGAACAGTAGGATTTAATATCTTGCATTAAAGCTTGTTGCCCTAACTGTTTAAATGACGTAATCATCGGTCCATAAAGCTCTTGCTCAAAGGCGCGAAACAAGGACGATTGGACATTTTTTTGTTTTTTGTCTGTAAGAGCTTGTTTACTTGATACAGGATAAAGCTGTGCGTCGTCAACACCCGCTTGCAATAATGATTTACGAACATAGCTTTCAACACCTAAACGCTCTTCTTCACTGCTAGCTAAATCAATCGCATTTAAAATAAAATACAGTTTTTTAGACGTAAACTGTTGATTAATCTTACCTAACTGTTCGATAAATTGAGCATCCGCTTTAGAAAACGAATGATTGTAATAGGTTACATAGAAAATGGCATCGGACTGCTTCACTTGTTCATAGGCTACATTTGTATGGCGGCCATTAATTGAATTTACACCTGGCGTATCGACAAGCGTTAAGCCTTTTTCGGTTAAATGACAATCGTAATGAATAAGCACATTTGAAATTAAGCAAGCTGTTGATTCATTTGCGACAAGATCAGATAATGTAGCAATTGAAACGGTTTCTACTGTTGCTAGCAGCAATTCTTTTTCTTTTAAACTCGTTTGTAAGGTCTCCACATAGGAGAGCGCTTGTTTCTTTGCCGCTGTATCTCCTTTAAAGGTCTTGACACGAAAAGATTGAATGCTCTTAAGAGACAATTGAACTGCAAGAAGCCTTGAAATGGATGCTAATTCTTTATCTAGTTCATCATAGCTTTTATATGTGACGTGAACAGAACCGTGCTTCGATTCTTCTGTTGATTTCGTTACCGTTGTAACTGTCGCCGTTGTCGGGTGTGGGGATGTTGGTAAGACGTCATCACCTAACAATGCGTTAGCAAAGCTTGATTTCCCTGCACTAAAAGCACCAAATAGGGAGACCGTAAAACGTTCATTGCTCGTTGAATCCATACGGCGCTGGATTCGATCTCGCCACTCTATTCCCCATTGCTCCTCTCGATATTCAGCTAAAATTGCTTGAAGCGAGAGTAAATCTACGTCCTTGTGCGCGGTATACGTTTCCCCTTTTCTACGGTCGTCAACGGTTGATTGCAATAACGTTTTTGGCTGTGTAACAACTAAGCCTTCATGCCAGACAGAATCAATCGGCTCAGTGGCTTGCTTCATCGCTTCTTTCATTTCAAGCTCAAGCTTCCCACTATCATCATGTTTTTTCGCTAATCGCTCTACTTCAAGATACCTTTTATTAAATTGTTCTCGACAGTCCCTCAATTTTTGAACAAAAGGAAGCATCTTCTGTTTTGTTTTAATCGTTTGATTAGCTAACTTCATTGATGATTGATCAAATACTTCAAGCTCTTTTTCAGCGACTTCAAGTGCATGGAACGCTTTTTTTCGAAGCATTCGCTTTATTTGATCGGTTTTATCTTTCGTGTATTGATAGACATACTGGTCGGAAAATGTACTTTTTGGAAGAGCTTCTTTTAAAAAATCTTCGCTAATGGATATCGATAAGTCTTCAAGAGCATTTAAGAAGGGTTCCTTGTTTGTCATTTGTTCTAAAGGAAGCGATTGCAACGATTGATGCAAATGAAAAACCAATTGCGATTGAAGCTGATCTTCAAGTTTCTGAATAAGCTCGTTCGTTCGCTTCCTACGTTCTTCAGCCGTTTTACGAGCTGAGAAGAGCAACCCCATTTTAAAATTAGGTTTCATCGCTTTTAACCAAAGCGCTGTTTGATCAGTAAGCGTTGCATTAAATAGTGTAACCTGCCGGAACAACGAATCCCAATCCTTCAAGTATGACTCTCTTCTGTTATCAATTGTCGCTACTAGTTCATGGAGATGATCCTTTTCTTGATCAAGATGATGAACAGCTTCAACCATAAATCCATCTTCTTGGATTTCAGCTTCAATTCCCTCAAGAGCCTCTTCCTCTTCATCCGCTAATCGCCGTTTTAATGCCAAATAGAAACTACGCTCTAGTCGTTTTTTACTTAACTGGGCTAGCCTTTCTCCTTCAGCAAGCAAGGCAAAGAAGTCATTTTTAAAGTGGTTTAATTCATTTTGATCAGCTTCATACATAGATGTATAGTAAATGGTTTGATAATTTATTTTCCAAGACTGCAAAATTGAATCAATGTCATTTTTATAAGCGGTAAAAGAAAGTTCTTGTTCATCATGTTTGTCGATTTGGTTAACGACAAGAATAAGCGGTTTGCCTTCATCAGACAATTGCTTTAAAAAAGACAGATTTGTTTCTGCTTTAACATGATTGTAATCCATCACATAAAGAACAGCGTCTGTTGTAAATAAAGCCTCCAGCGTCACGTTTTGATGTGTTGGATCAGTTGAATCAACACCAGGTGTATCTAAAAGCGTACTTCCATGCTTTAAAAAAGGGACCGGTGCTTGTATGGTAATTTTTTGAACAGTTTCGCCATCCATACCCAGCATTCGAATTGAATCCCAATCAATTTCTCCTGTGTAGCGATTTGACTTTCCATTAGTATAGTCAATTAATACGCCAAGCTCTCCATATGAAATTTCCATTTGATTAGCACTCGTTGGAATCGGGCTTGTAGGCAACAAATGCACGCCTAGTAAATGATTAATTAATGTCGATTTACCAGAGGAGAAGTGACCACTAAGAGCGACGGTAAAAATCTGCTTTTGCTGAATCAACTTCCATTGTTTTTCTTCCTTTTCATTTAAATTCAATGTCGTATGTATGTCGTTCACTCACGTCTTCCTCACTTTCGATTAAAGCTGAGATGATAATAGATAAATTCGTTCATTTAATCGTTGAAGCTCATCCATAATCGCACAAAGCTGAATAAATGATAAGTAGTGATCATGCGTTAAAATAAATTGAATGCGCTCTACTCCATTAATTGGTTTATTTCTAAAACGTTTTAAATGTTGATTAAAAGCTAGTAGTGACACTCTTTCATGATTGAGCCAACAAACTGATTGAATTAAAAGCGCTTTTGCTTTCCTTAATCCAGCTTTTGCTTCTTTCATTTGCCGATTTTTATATAACAGGGACAACGCCGCTTTTTCTTTGTTCCATTTCTCACAGATTAAGGAGACATGTTCATAAGGTTTTAGCCATGGGCGCACATCGTCCACCATATCTTCAGCAAAAGCAATGCTCCACTGACGTTCACTAAACGATTCATTATACGTAATGAAGACGCGATCTCCTTGAGCATAAAAAGGTTCCATTAAAAGTGTTTCAGGCACTACTTTATCCATGTGGCAGCTGATCCTTTAGGCGCTTTTTTCCTTCACGACACATCGATACTAAGGGACAACTGGGGCATTTTGGCGACTGCGCTTTACAATGATAGCGCCCAAAAAAGATAAGACGGTGGTGCGCATCAGACCAGTCTTCCCGCTTGATTTTCTTTTGCAGCGTTTCTTCTACTTGACGGACGTTGTCTTTCCACCGGCAGATACCTAATCGTTTCGATACTCGCTCAACGTGCGTATCGACTGCAATAGCGGGCACGCCAAAAGCAACGCTCGTAACAACATTAGCCGTTTTTCTGCCAACTCCTGCCAAAGATTCAAGCTCTTCTCTTGTTTCAGGAACAACGCCTGCAAAATCCTCTATTAGAGAAAAGGATAATTTTTTAATGTTTTTTGCTTTGTTTCTAAAGAGACCGATGGAGCGTATATCTTGTTCCAGCTCCTCTAACTCTACACGCACATAGTCTTCCGGCGCTTTGTATTTTTCAAAAAGTCTTGGAGTTACTTTATTCACTAATGCATCCGTACATTGCGCCGACAATACAACTGCAATTAACAATTCAAACGGATTTTTATGGACAAGTTCGCATTCTGCTTCCGGAAATAGTTCCCCCATTTGATCAATGGCGAACTGCGTATCTTTTTTTGATAGCATCTTAAACTCCTTATAAATTTTCAAGCCAGTGAAATCCAGGAATATTTGCTGGCTGACTTGAAGCTTGTTTCCGCTCCTGTGGTATTTTTTTGCGGAAGCGTTCGCTATAGTCTCTTGCTTGTTCAGGTGAGCGAATTCCGTTCTTTTTCCATTCAAATAAGATCCGGTCAATATATCGGAAATTCAGTTTTCCTGAAACAACTGCTTCTCGTAAAGCAGCTAGTATAAGGTCAATCCCATGCTGATCTTGATCAAACCACATTGATAACGTCTCTGCTTCAATAGGCGATAACGGTCGTGCAAACTCTTGCTCAAATCGTTGGTATAATTGGCCTTCTTTTTCCGCTTTTATATTCTCAACTTTTGTTTCACTCTCTTGCTCCAAATGGTGTATTAACGAAGCCCACAAAGGTTCTAAAGAACAATGCTCGTACATGACGCCCGTATCTTCTTCTTGTTTATTCTCAATCGATAGAAGTCGCTTACGTACAAGGGTTCCAATAATTTCTGCACACGCGTCTAAAGAAAGCGTCATTCGTTCACTTAATGTTTGTGGGGTTGGAAACGCATCCCCTGCGTCCAACAATGATTGTATATGCAATAAAACCATTAATTCATGTTCATTTATATTTAGCTTTGTATAATGTTCTAATAGCAAATGGGGAATGGATAAATGTTTTTGTTGCGCCCATTTCATAAATACTTGTTGCTTCATTCTAACCACCTCTAGGTTATCAGTATAACACGATTCGTTTCCTTCACGGAAACGAAAAAAGCTGGCTTTTAAAAAGCCAGCTTCCTCTATTTATGGGTGTAGACGATTTAATAATCTTGGGAATCCAATTGATTCTCTTACATGCTCAATTCCTGATAACCAAGCAACCGTTCGTTCAAGGCCGAGCCCAAATCCCGAATGAGGTACAGAGCCATATTTACGTAAATCAAGATACCATTGATACGCTTCAAGCGGCAAGTTATGAGCTGCTATTTCTTGTTTTAATAGATCATAATCATGAATTCGCTCGGAACCACCAATTACTTCTCCATACCCTTCTGGCGCAATTAAATCTGCACATAACACAACATCATCACGATCAGGTGCTGGTTGCATATAAAATGGTTTAAGCGATTTTGGATAATGCGTAATGAAAACAGGCTTTTCATAATGCTCCGCTAACGCCGTCTCATGCGGTGCTCCAAAATCATCGCCCCACTTAATATCATCAAAGCCTTTTTCAAGCAAAAGCTCTAATGCTTTATCATAGGTAATTCGTGGGAATGGTGCTTGAATCGCTTCAAGCTTTGACTGATCTCGGCCAAGGACTGTTAGTTCGAGCTGACATTCTTTTAGAACAGCTTGGGCTAAATAGCTAACATACTGTTCTTGAATCTCAAGACTTTCTTCATGCTCGACAAATGACATCTCTGGTTCAATCATCCAAAACTCGATCAAATGCCTGCGCGTCTTTGATTTCTCAGCGCGGAACGTTGGTCCGAAGGTGAAAACACGTCCTAACGCCATTGCACCTGCTTCAGCGTAAAGCTGACCACTCTGTGAGAGATAGGCATCCTCATCAAAATACTTTGTTTGAAAAAGCTCTGATGTTCCTTCCGGTGAGCTCCCCGTTAAAATAGGCGAGTCCAATTTCGTAAAGCCTTGTTCAAAAAAGAAGTCGTAGGTTGATTTAATGATTTGGTTCCTAATTTTCATGACCGCATGTTGTTTCTTCGAACGAAGCCATAAATGTCTATGATCCATTAGAAACTCTGTTCCATGTTCCTTAGGCGTTATTGGATAATCAGTCGATGCATGAATAATAGCCAAATTTGTAACCGTTAATTCATAACCGAATGGTGAACGGTCGTCTGCACGAACGACTCCAGTAACGTACAATGAGCTTTCTTGCGTAATCGTTTTCGCTGTCTTAAAAATTTCTTCATCAACCTCTGCTTTGACAACAACTCCTTGAATAAAACCTGTTCCATCACGAAGCTGTAAAAAAGCAATTTTTCCGCTGGAGCGTTTATTAGCAATCCACGCCCCAATGGTTACCTCTTTGTCGACATATTTACCTACTTGGGCAATTGTTGTTTTCAAAACGTCTATTCCTCCTGCTTTATAACAAGCTAACTTGTCCATAATCGCTTTACATTATACCCTTAACCAATTTTTTTAGTCAATTACGGGTTTGTGTGAAGACTGTAGCTTTTTATATAGTCTCCTGTCTCAAACGAAACATAATAAAACACTTTTCCAGTTGCTTCTGAATGGTACGTGAATTCATAAATAGCCTGTCCTTCTTCCAGTCCAAGGCGAACAGATTCAAACGAACCAACACCTAATTCATTAGCTACCTGTTCCGTTACATTGTCTTTGGTGATGCCATCTTCCTTCAATAGTACTAATGGATCTTCCCGTTTCTCTTCATTTTGATTAAGCCAAAGGAAGGCTTCATCCCCTTCATCCGTTAAACCTTCTGCAACCCAGTATCCCTCTTCACCATGATAAAAAGAAACATTCATTACTTGATTAAGTAATTGTTCATTTTCTATATAATTGCTTGCTTCTACAGCACCATCTGTTAAAGGACTTCTTATTGCATTGTAAAGATAGAGACTTATTCCTGCTCCAATAACGACACAAGCAGTAACGATTATTAAAAGAATTCTTTTCATTACAGCCGCCTCTATACTTCGTAGATCGTTAATGTAATCTTTTGTTCATCCTCTTGATCAAGGGCAAAGCCAAACGTTAAACCTTTGTCTTTTAATGTTCGATTTAATTGATCAACGACTTTATAAAAATCATCGGTCCGTTCTACTGTAACAGTAGACAATACTTTCATTTTTCCTAGTTCTGTTCGATCCATAACAGCACAACCTTTCTCCTCCAAGAGTATACAAACCAATATCTAGGCTTCCCCTACAATCTTTACTAAACATACTGCCTGCCAAAAGTGACAAACTAGAAGTACGCCAGTTGAAGGGGGGCGCGAAGATGAAGCAGAACGGCTTAGCCGCTTGGTTTCAGCAAAATAAAAGCAATGTCTCATTGCTTTGTCGGGAAGACGAGTCCATTGATGAGATAATGGCCTTTACCTTAAAACAGACCGCCTTTCCCGCGGCATTTGAAGCATCTTCTGCCAAGGAAGCAGATATGCAGGCTGAAACTGACTAAAAACCTTCTACCTACACCTCAGGACGCTGCTTTTGCAGCGTTTTATTTTTGTAATAGCAGCAGTTGCTGATTTGCTTCAGCTAAAATTTTCTCTTTATCAAGCGTTAAGATGTTTCTATTACGCATTAGTGCTTTTCCTTGAACAAATGAATCGGTTACGTCAGAACCTTTTGCCGCGAAAACAAGATGCGATAGCACATCGGTTTTTGGATGCAGGTGGGCTTGTTCAGCAGAAATCAAGATAAAATCAGCTTGATTTCCTACTTTTATAGATCCTACATCATGGTAACGCAATGCTTTCGCGCCTGATATTGTAGCCATTTCTAACCCTTCATACGTTTCAACCATATTAGCTTGTTCATTTATCCCCCGCTGTAATAAGACAGCAAAACGCATTTCTTCAAATAAATCGAGGGCATTATTTGAGGCAACGGAGTCGGTTCCAAGCGCCACTGTTAAATCATGTTTTAACATACTGGCGACGGGTGCGATACCTGCCCCTAGCTTTAAATTGCTTTTCGGGTTATGGGAAATAGCCGCATTGTGTTTTTCAAGTAACTCAAAATGCTGTTCATGCATATGAACACCATGTGCAAACAACCATTCCGTCCCGCTTAGAAGGTCTCGTTCTTCTAATAATTCAAGCGGATGCATTCCGTGCTCTGTTAAATAATCATTGATTTCTTTCCTTGTTTCAGCAAGATGCATATGAACTGGTAACGACCTTTCTCTTGCTGCATCAACGATACGCTCAATGTAATCAGGTGGACACGTGTAAGGGGCGTGGGGAGCCAGCATCGTTTGAATGCGCCCATTGCCACTGCCGCGAAACTGCTCAGCCAACTGAATGGACTCTGCTAATTTTTCATCCTGCTCTTCACGAGAACAAAGTCCAATAACAGAACGCATTAATGTCGCTCGTAAGCCTACTTGTGCAACTTCCTCAGCAAATTCTGGCATCTGCAGATGATACATATCCAAGAAAGAGGTCGTCCCAGACTCAATCATTTCCACCATCGCTAACCTTCTTGCTGCCTGGACAGCTTCAGGTGTTAATTTCTTTTCAATTGGCCATATTTTATCTTCCAACCATTGATTTAAAGGCAAGTCATCGTTTATCCCTCTTAAAAGGGACATACCAGTATGACCATGTGTGTTGACTAAACCCGGCATTAACCATTTTCCATTCGCATCAATCACATCGACTCCCTCTAGCAAAGGAGCTTGAGGCTCTCCCGCCTCTACTTCAATAAAGCGTCCATCCTTTATGAGCACATAGCCAGTACGAAGTAATTCTTTTTCTTCATTCATCGTGACGATAGTTGCATTTTTAATAAGTGTGTCCACTACTCTTCCTCCCTATTATACAGGTGTTGCTCTATAAGTGTCTCCAACTTGCCTTCGTAGATTGGAACAGACGGTAGTGAATCTAAAAACGTATGACCATAGCGAGTCGTTACAATACGGCGATCAAAAACAAACACCGTTCCAATATCTTGCTTTGTGCGAATTAATCGTCCAAACCCTTGTTTAAAGCGAATAACAGCTTGTGGTAATGATAACTCCATAAATGGATTTTGACCAATTTCTTTTGCACGTTCAATCTGTGCGCGATTTAGCGGCTGATTAGGAGGGGCAAACGGCAGCCGTACTATCATTAGGTGTTCTAATTCATTCCCTGGTAAATCAATACCTTCCCAGAAACTGCTCGTGCCAAATAATATCGCGGATTGTTCAGCTTGTTTAAACATTTTTAGAAGCCTAGTTCTTGATCCGCTGGAGACGCCTTGGCCAATTAAGGTTAACGTACTATCTGCGTCTAAATCCTTCACATAATAAAAAACTTTTCTTAACATATCATAAGATGTGAACAAAACGAGTGCTTTTTTCTTTGAGTATTCTGTAATACGCCAAATCTTTATTGCGATATCTTGAACGTATAAATCATCATTAGTACCACGAACATTGGGAATATCAGATGGTATTAAGACCGTTACCTGACTTTCATATGAAAAAGGCGATTCAATGTGACTTGTACGCACGCCAAAATCTTCAAGACCTAACCGATCTATTTGATAAGCAAATGAATGGTTCACTGTCAGTGTTGCCGATGTCATGACTACACTTTTCTTTTTTGCGAAAAACTGATCTGCTAACTGATTTGATACATCGATTGGTTTGGCATAAAGATAGGTGGCATTTTTTGCCCCCTTCGGTTCAGCTTCAATCCAGTAGACAAATTGATCATCCTGTTCTAATAGTAATTCATAAACCAATTGCACCTGTTCCTCAAATGAACCTATAACCGTATAAATGTCAGCCAACGAAGAACGATCCAAATAAGACATCGCTTCACTATCTTTAACGAGTAAACAAGCTTGAGATAATTCTTTAACAACGCTTTCCCCTGCAACTTGAATACGCATCGCGCTTTCAAGGATACCTTGCCACAACGACCCTTGTTCATTAAAACTATCGTAAACATAGCTTATTCGCCCAACATCTGTTGCTCCAGTCTCAACCGTTAGCGCAAATACATGCAGCATGCGAAACAATTCATCCACATCCTCTTTTGCCAACTGAATCGCTTTTACCGCACTGGATAAAGAGTAGTTAATTTGTTTTTGAACCAAAAGCTGCTCTAATTTCTTTATGGCACTGTTTTGGGTATTGTCGGTTAAGCGGCTAAAGGCAAAGCCAAACGATAAGTGATTCGTTGTCTGCCCAAAGTGATCACTTGCTGCTTCCTCTAAATGATGAGCTTCATCAACTACAACGTGCGAATAGGTTGGGATAATTGAACTTTTTTGGACAACATCGGTTAATAACAAAGCATGATTTGTAATAATTAAGTCTGCATTTTGAGCATTTCGACGTGAACGATGATAAAAACAACGAGAAAACCAAGGGTTATAACTCCCTAAATCTGAAACGCCATCGCTTTGTACGGCTTTCCAAAACATTCTACCACCACTTGATAAATTTAACTCTTCCATGTCTCCATAGTCGGTTTCCAGTAGCCAGACGAGAATTTGCGCTTTCGATAAGCAAACATCATAGGAATCCTCTTCGTTTTCAGTTAGCGCGCGCTCAAACTTACGCAAATCGAGATAATGACTTCTTCCCTTTAATACCGTCATCCTTATTTGAAAAGGCAGTATTTTCGACAATAGTTTAAGGTCACGTTGAAGCAACTGTTCTTGCAAGGGAATGGAATACGTTGAAATCACTACAGGCTTTTTTGTCTTTTTAGCATAAAACGCACTTGGAATTAAATAACCCAAACTTTTTCCAGTTCCCGTTCCTGCTTCAATTAAATGATGTGCATGATCTTCAAATGTTTGATAAACCTGGTTCATCATCTCTTTTTGGCCTGCTCGTGTTTCGAATGTATCAAACACGCTTGAAAGCCACCCATCTTCTCCGAGAAGCTGATCTTCTGATTCATTAAATGTTGGAGCGCCCACTTCTTCCTTCAATTCTTTTTCAAGCGTTGGTTTTTTTAATGCAAGCTGTCTGTATATATCAAAATCCGACTGAAGGTCTGCTTCAGGCTTCTCTTGTTTTTGTTTTTTAAGGGGGTGAATCAAGGCTTCCCAATCGCTTTTTAATTTTAGCGTGATCTGCTCTAATGATTGCAGTGTAATCAAAGGGAGAGAATCTAACTTATGTAATAGATGCAAAAACAACTCAGCCGTCATTTCCGCATCACTATCGGCTTGATGTGGCCTTTCATGCTCCATGTTTAAGCTGCTCGTCAACTCAGATAATTTATAGCTTTCTTGTTTCGGTAATAATACTCGACTTAGTTCAACCGTATCAAACTGAAGACAATGAGGAAAATCCAGCCCTTCAAGTTTTAATTGAGCTTTCAAAAATCCTTTATCAAAAGGGACATTATGGGCAAAAAAGCTCGCCCCCTCCATAAAGTCAAGTAACTCATGCGCGACTTGATTAAAAGCCGGAGCTCCTTTTACATCGTCATTTGATATTCCAGTTAATTCTGCGATAAAAGGCGGAATGTCACAAAAAGGATCCACATACGTCGAAAAACGATCCGTTATTTTGCGACCTTCCACCTTAACAGCACCGATCTGTATAATTCGTGCACCTTGATTTGGGGAGTTTCCTGTCGTTTCCAAATCAAGTACTACAAACGTTTGAGACACTTTTCCACCTCAATTCACGGGTATTACCCCGTTCCATCCACATTTGCCGATTGAATAAGCGCTAATGACTTCCCAGCATTCTTATCCGTTTCCGCTAAATGAGCCAATAGCTCTATTGCTCGATCATCTCCAGCTAGTGCTTTATTCCAAGCAAAGCCGTGAAGCCAATCAGATTCTTTTCCATTTATAAACATAATTTGCTCGTAACAATAGCAAGCTAAATCATGTTCGCCAAGCCACTCGGTAATCTTCGCTAATCTGACAAGTTCATTAATAGTATCGACTTGTTCAGCAAAATCAAGCCAAACACCTCGGCACTCTTCTTTTCTGTCCTGAGCATACAAGGCTAGACCAAGTGCCATTAATGAATCCGCATCTTCACGTTTTACTGCAAACTGATGAAAACAGTTCACTGCATAGTCATAAGAACCTAGCCAGTAATAACATACTCCTAAATTATACACGACATCGATATTGTCTGCTAAACAATTCGCTTTTTCAAGATAATGAATCGCTTTTTCCGCGTCACGCTCAATCATTTCAATTAAGCCTAAACCAACATAGGTAAAGTGTAAGATAGCAGAACTTGTTGTTGCTTGGATAAGCGTATAAAAAACATGTCGTGCTTCGTTCATTTGATTCGTATATAAAGACGAATAAGCAATATATAAATAACGAAGGTTTTCCGTCTCGCCTATTCCCTGTTCTTTGTTTAATTCAATTAATGCTTCTTCATACAGCTGATTATCGAACAATTGCGTGCCACTAGTATTAAACGCATGGCTGTTCCCTAATTTACTTACATGTTCTTTTAACAAATGAATTGATTCATCAAGTGAACCCCATGTATGAAGCAATTGTTCTGTCATTGCTTCTAATTTATTGATGGCTTGTGTCTGATCACCAATCGGGCTTTGCCAGACGGAATCATACAATGTGTGCCATGAGTGCATCCATTCCTTCATAAAAAATCCCTCCCCAAGGTTCTTCTCATCAGTTTGTATCACTCAAGGAGGGAATATTCACTTTAACGAACGGTAGAAGCTGGCTCTGTACCAAGCATTTCTACAATTTCGTTGGTTTCATCCAAAATGGCTACTTTTGGTTCATGTGTTAACGCTTCGCTGTTTTCCATCATCGCATAGGTCAGAATAATAACAACATCGCCTGGCTGCACTCTGCGTGCTGCTGCACCATTTAAACAGACATCACGTTTTCCTCTAGGCCCTTTAATCACGTAGGTCTCAAAGCGCTCACCGTTGTTATTGTTTACAATTTGTACCTTTTCGTTCTCGACAATATCAACAGCATCCATTAAATCTTCATCAATCGTAATGCTGCCTACATAGTTTAAATTAGATTCCGTTACACGTGCACGGTGCAACTTCGCTTTCATCATCGTACGAAACATTTATGCGTCACCTCTGTTGTAGTTAATAAGAATATGATCAATTAAACGCGCATCTGAAAAGTGGTATGCAAGAGCGAGAATAACAGTTCCAACCGGTTGCTGAATGGGTTTTAAAGAAGGATACTCATAAGCCTCAACATAATCAATTTCCCCCACCGGAATACGCTGTAGTTCTGTTGTAACATAAGCGATTAATTCATTCACATTGTATACCGAAAGGTCAGCCGCCTCTTGAAGTGCTTGATAAAGTTTAGGCGCAAGTTCGCGTTCATTTCTCGTTAACCGCATATTGCGTGAACTTTTGGCTAAACCATCTTTTTCTCGCACGGTTGGGCAACCAATAATTTGTACGGGTAAAAAGAATTCTTTGCTTAATTGTTTAAGAATTGCTAACTGTTGTGCATCCTTTTGACCGAAAAACGCTTTATGGGGACGAACAATTGACAGTAGTTTTAATACGACAGTTGCAACCCCATCAAAGTGACCTGGTCGACTTTTTCCACATAAAACAGAAGCTCCTTGATTTACATGAATGGTTTGGGTTGGACCGTCTGGGTATACATCTAATTCTTTCGGGTGAAATAAGACATCGCACCCTGCGCTTTTAGTTATTTTTTTGTCTTGCTCCAGCTGACGCGGATAAGAGTCGAAATCTTCGTTAGGACCAAATTGAAGTGGGTTAACAAAGATCGAAACGATAAGGATATCACATGTTTGCTTCGCTTGCTTCATTAATGACTGGTGCCCTTCATGTAAGGCACCCATCGTGGCAACAAACCCAATTGTCTTATTTTCAGCTCTAATCGGGCCAAGTACTTGCTGGAGCTCTTTTACCACACTTACTGAAATCACGATTCTTCGCCTCCATATACTTGAAGCCAACCGGTATCTTTCATTGTGTAAGTGTGTTCTTTCGCTGGGAAATCTCGCTGCTTCACTTCTTGAACATAGGAAGCTAACCCCTCTTGAATCGTATGAGAAATAGACGTGTATTGTTTTACAAATTTAGGTATCCGCTCTGATTCATAACCAATCACATCATGGTAGACGAGTACCTGTCCATCCGTACCACTGCCTGCTCCAATTCCAATAATAGGAACATCTACTTCAGTGGCTAACAAATCTCCTAATTGATGAGGTACACACTCAACTACAATCGCAAACGCGCCTGCTTTTTCTAGTGCTTTAGCTTCTTGGATAAGCTTTTCTCCATCTTCTTTGCCTTTTCCTTGTACTTGATAGCCTCCAAGAACACCTACAGATTGAGGAGTAAGACCAATATGACCAACAACCGGTATACCAGCTTGCACGAGCAGTTGAACCGTTTCCACGATCTCTAAACCACCTTCTAGCTTAACGGCATCAGCACCTGCTTCTTGAATTAATCTACGTACATTCGCGGCCGTTTCAGCAAAAGATCCATGATAACTAAAAAACGGCAAATCCGTTACAACAAACGTATCTCTGGCTCCTCTTTTCACCGCTTTCGTATGAAGTACCATGTCATCAACTGTGACAGGAATTGTCGAATCATAGCCGAGCACGACCATGCCAAGTGAATCCCCAACAAGGATTAGATCGACACCAGCTCGTTCAGCTAATTTTGCCGAAGGAGCATCATACGCAGTTAGCATAGCAATTGGCTCTTGCTCCTGCTTCATTTTCTTTAATTGTTTCGTTGTCTTCATGTTTTCCATCCTCCTGTTTCATGTGTTCAACCTATGTTTGAACTGCATGAAACGGCGAAAACCCCTCGCTGTACAGCAAGGGGTAAATTAGCGTCTCATTATCGTCTCGGTTCTTACGAATCCAAGCGGTATGCGGACGCTATATCCCATTTCAGTTGGGTGCCGTTCTAGCAGATACAGCCCTTGCGCCATTAGTATAGCATACGTTTAAGGGTTCGTGTCGAGTTCAATGTCTGCTGAATAGATCAAGTGTTCTTTTCCATGCTCATCCCTCACGCGAAGCAATCCTTCATCTGTGATCCCAAGCGCATAACCATAAATGACCTCATTTGGCGTCCTGGCATACAGATTCGTGTGTACGCTGATGGCTCTTGCTTCCCATAAAGATTTAATTGATTTAAAACCATTATCTAGATAAGCTTGGTAAATCCATTCAAATTCATTCATTACTTGTGCGACTAGCTTTGCACGATTAACGGTCTCTCCCGTTTCTGCCTGAATTGATGTGGCAATTGTTGAAAGCTCAGCTTTAAAATCAGCCGCTGCTTGATTGCAATTAAGACCCATTCCAACAATGACATATTTTAATTGATCAGGGTCCGCCGCCATCTCTGTTAAAATACCTACAAGCTTTTTCCCTTTATATAAAATATCATTTGGCCACTTAATTTCGCACTCCAGTCCTGCGACTGATTCAATTGCACGAGTAACCGCTACAGCTGCCAGCAATGTTAGTTGAGGCGCTTGCTGAATTGGAATCGTTGGTCTCAAAACAAGAGACATCGAAACGGATTGACCTTTGTTTGCTTGCCAACGTCTACCTAAACGACCTTTACCGTCACTTTGTTCATTTGCTAAAACAAGCGTCCCTTCTTCACATTCTTTTGCGGCGTATCCATGTGCAAGCGGTTGGGTTGATGGAACGGTATCAAAATAGTGAATCATTTGACCAAATGACTCTGTTCGTAAAAACGGTTTTACATCGTGCGGAAGCATTGTATCAGGAGTCGCTAGTAACTTATAACCTCTGCGGGGCGCAGACTCAATTTCATATCCTTGTTCACGTAGCGCTTTTAACTGCTTCCAAATGGCTGTCCGACTTACACCCAATGTCTGGCTCATTTCTTCACCTGAGACATATTTACCTGATTCAAGCAGATGCAACAATTTCGCTTTCATATTATGAAGTTCCTTTCTTCAAAAAAGACAGAAGTTCTTCTTTTTCATTGTTTACGGTTCCGCTAACAACCGCTTGCTCCAGGCTCAAGAGGGCCTCATTAACCCAAGGTCCTGCTGGACGCTTCATGATTTGAAGCAAATCATGACCTGATAAAGCAAGTTCATTTTTAGCATGAATCGGTAACCTAGCGTAATGAGAATCAAGCTCCTGTTTTGTCCATACCATTAGCCCCCGACTCTTTCTAACTTGCTCAATTAATAAAGCGATTTCCAGACCGGCTTTATACAACATCATGTTTGTCCAACCATGACTCTGACGTTTATCGTAAAAAGCATAAGCTCGCTTCACCTTTTTTTTCAATTGATTTGCAAGGGAAAAAGAAGCTAAAAAATCAGTGGACTGAATACTAACTGCCAACTCTAACCACGCTCGATCTTTCTCCGTCCATGTTTCACGAGGTAAAAAATGAACCAAATCTTTTTGTTTGATGGCACTTAGCCCAGATATTTCCTCTAAGATGCCTGTTTTTTTTAATAATAAGAACGCTTCATTTTTGTGCATACCGAGTATCAATTGTTCTGTTTCATGTGTAATACGCTCTTTTGCAACAGATCTCAAAAGATGAGACAAGGACTTTATACTAGTTAGCAACTTCTGGTTCGGATTAAAGCCCAGTACGCTCACAAATCGAGCTGCTCGAAGCATTCTTAAAGGGTCTTGTTGAAAAGCCACATTCGGATCAATTGAACACAACTGCTTGGCTTCTAAATCTTGAAGTCCACCGCTAACATCGATGACACGATAATGTACGTCCATTGCTAACGAATTTATTGTAAAATCACGATTCTTCAAATCGGCTTCCAGTGTATCTCCTTTAAAAGGCGTTATTTCAAATAAAGAGCCGTTATGACGAACTAATACCGTTTGATGCGCTTTATTGACTTGAACAGATTTTCCAAAACATGCTTTTATTTCATCAGTTGTTGCTGAAGTCGTTAGATCGTAATCATGGATTGGTCTTTTTAAAAGAAAATCTCGCACGGCGCCACCGACTAGATAGGCTTCGTGTCCAGCTTCGTTTAGCTGTTTGATGCAGGCAATTGCGTCGTCCATGTTCATGCTAAATCTTCTCCATAAAGCATTTTTTCATAGAGCCGCTCGTATTGACTAACCACCGACTGTGAATAGAAATGTTTCTGCACTCGTTTATGGGCAGCTTTTCGGAATGACTGTTTTAGTACAGGGTCATTTAACAAACGTAACGCATGTCTAGCAACTGCTTCTACATCACCTAACGGAACGAGAAACCCACTCACTTCATCTTCAATTACCTCGGGGATCCCACCAATTTTTGTTCCAATAACCGGCACACCACATGCCATTGCCTCAAGTGCAACTAGGCCAAAACTTTCTTTTTCACTTAGTAAAAGCATAAGGTCACTCATTGAGAGTAACTCGGCAATATGCTTTTGATTACCTAATAATAAAACATCGTCTTGTAACCCATTTTCTGCAACAAATTGGCGCGCAACCGGTAATTCTGGCCCGTTTCCAATCAACAACAACTTAGCTTTCCGTTCTTTCCTTATCAATAAAAAGCTTTTCAAAACATCAAGTATTCGCTTTACCGGTCTAAAATTTGAAATATGAATAAGAACATCTTCCTTTTCATCAATTCCATAATGTGCTCTTAACCCTTCTACTGGTTTGGGATAATACACATCCTCATCAATGAAATTATAAACTGTTTCAATTGATTTCGACGTATTTACAAGGCGTTTCGTCTGCTCAACTAAATCGTTTGAAACCGCTGTAACGCAATCTGATTGTTCAATTCCAAACTTAATCAATTGCCTTAAGGATGGATCAAACCCAAGAACCGTAATGTCAGTACCATGCAGCGTCGTCATAATCTTAATATCTCGACCACTCATTTGCTTCGCTAGAATCGCACAAACAGCATGAGGAACCGCATAATGAACATGAAGAAAATCCAGTTCATGGGTGCGGATAACTTCAGCCATTTTACTAGCTGCTGTTAAATCATGTGGCGCATGTTTAAAAACGGCATACTGATTCACTTCAACTTCATGGAAAAAGATATTTGGGTAAATTCGATCGTCTAAGCGGAACGGAATTTCACTTGTAATAAAATGAACTTCATGTCCTCGTGATGCGAGCTGCTTCCCAAGTTCAGTAGCCACAACTCCAGATCCACCAACTGTTGGATAACAGCTAATTCCAATCTTTTTTTTCTTCAACTACGTTCCGCACCCTTCCAATAAATCCGTCATTAGTAGAGGCTTGCTTGTTATAAACCCCTCAGCTAACCGAATACCCGCTTCTTTACCAAAAAGTTGATCACGCGCTTTTACCGCTTCAATATAATGGTCGGTTAACGGCGTAGACACGCCATCAACAGGTGTAAACTGGCTTCGATATGCTTGTAACGCACTTATTTTTTTATCGTAAACGGTTTCCACATCAACTAAAAAATCAGGACGATCAAAGCCATTAATAAAATATGTATAGACGGATTGCACCTTGTGCACATCGCCTTCACTTTCATATTGTTTAATACCAGCATTAAAAACCGCTTCTTTTATAATGGAACCACAATGACCATGATCAGGATGTCGATCAGCCGCAGGCAAGAAAACTAGCTTTGGTCGTGTTTTGCGAATAACGGAAACAATTTGCTTTAACTGATGTTCGGTCATCCGTGACAGCCCTCGATCAGCAATTTGTAACTGATGACGAACGGAAATTCCTAAAACATCCGCAGCTTCCCGTGCCTCGATCTGTCTTTGTTCAACCGTCCCATTTGATGATAGTTCAGCTTCTGTTAATGTTAAAAAGCCACATTTATATCCTTTGTTTTGATACAACGCAATGGTTCCACCCATTCCAATTTCAATGTCATCCGGATGGGCACCACATGCTAAAAGATCGACTTGTTCATCCATGCAATTATCCCCTTTTCCCATCGTTCCATTCACTATACCATATCTGTTCTATTTGCAACAAAAGCCTGCCTAGACTAATCAAAGGCTGGATTAGATTCAGCTCAATTGGGCATTGTAAATTAAACGGAGTTAAGGAGTGAGCCTCTATCGATTTTCCAACCATTCATACGAACTTTTGGGATGGAGTCATCGCCATCCCCTGTGTATTACTGCTGACTCAACTTCTAAAAAAAACGATTCCTATTAAAGGAGCCTATGTCCCGACAATTGCCACTGTTATTGGTTTACTCATCTCGATCTTTATTAGCCACCCACATCAGCTTCATGCTGGCCTTTTCATGGGCTTTGTGTATGGCAGTTCCGCTGTTGGTACATACGCCTCATTAAAAACATCATGGCGAGCGTTTCGAAGCATGGATGAAACCACTTAAAAAAGAGGAAGCCAGGGGCTTCCTCTTTTCTATTACAAACCTTCTTGTTCGTGGACAATATCACGAAAGGCAAAGTCTCCTCGTTCCAATCCTTTAATTAGAATTTCCGCCGTTCCTAAATTTGTTGCCAGGGGTACTTCTTGAACATCACAGAGACGAATTAATGCGGTCACATCTGGTTCATGAGGCTGAGCCGTCAAAGGGTCGCGTAAAAAGATGATTAAGTCAAACTCGTTCTCTGCTACAAGTGCACCGATTTGCTGGTCACCACCAAGGGGCCCCGATTTAAAGCGTTTCACCGTTAACGCCGTTGCTTCCATAATACGTGTCCCTGTCGTCCCTGTCCCGTAAAGTTCATGAACAGATAAAATCGGTTCATATGCAATGCAGAAATCAACCATCGATTTCTTCTTTTTATCATGAGCAATTAACGCAATCTTCATAGGTAAAACCACTCCTTAATCGATTAAGTTTTCTAAACCGTAAACAAGTGTTTCAAGCTTTAACACCTGGTCAATCGCTAATTTCACTCCAGGCATAAAGCTTTTTCGATTTAAAGAATCATGCTTAATTGAAAGCGTTTGGCCTTCTCCACCAAATAAAACTTCTTGATGGGCCACGCGACCTGGCAATCGAACGCTATGAATGCGCATGCCCTCATAGTCTGCACCACGGGCTCCTGCTCGTTCCTCTACTTCTTGCTCATGGCCTTGATGTTTCGGCTGGCGTTCTTGCGCAATTAATTGCGCTGTTTTTAGCGCTGTTCCAGAAGGGGCGTCAAGCTTTTGGTCATGATGTTGTTCAATAATCTCAACATCAGGCATGTACCGTGCCGCCAGCTGTGAAAACTTCATCATTAAGATAGCGCCTATCGCAAAATTAGGTGCTATGATCGCACCAAGCTGCTTTTCTTCGGCTAACCGTGTTAAATCACTAATATCTTGATCAGAAAAACCCGTTGTACCCACAACAGGTCGAACACCGTGGAGGAAAGCAATTTCCATATGTTTCTTTCCAAACGCAGGGGTGGTTAAATCGACTAAAACATCAACGTTTTGCTCGGAAAAACAACGATCCATCTCTGTATATATAGGGACATCAACATCGCTGAATTCAGGAAAATCACTTAAACGCATCCCATCATGCTTTGAATCAACAACAGCAACAAGCGTTAAATCTTGTTCTTTTATACAAAGTTGAACAGCTTCGTAGCCCATTTTACCTCTGGGACCTGCTACTACAATTCGAGTCATTTATTATCTTCCTCTTTCTCTATTTTTGTCCAGCGATTGGCATCTCTTGTCGTAAATTTCTTCATCACTAAATCATGCGCCTCGTCTAAATTAATATGTAATGAATTTGCAAAACAAATTAATACAAATAACATATCACCTAACTCTTGTTCAATCGCTTTTTCTTCTTCTGTAGATTTTTTTGGTTTTTCTCCATAGGTATGATTGACTTCTCGAGCCAATTCACCTAGCTCTTCTGACATTCTAGCGAGCATTGCTAGCGGACTAAAGTATCCTTCTTTAAATTGACCAATGTAGGCATCAACTTCTTGTTGCATCTGTTGCATCGTTTTTCGTTCCGACACATAAAACACGTCCCTTCGTATCTATCCTAGCGAATACAAGCCAAATGCGCAATTTAAATTCAATGATTTCTTTTTTTTATAAACTTGAGTACACTAATAAAGCAGTGGTTTGAAAGGAGTACATACTATGACCCGACACTTAAAAAACAGTATCTTTATTTTAATTGGAACAGCTTTAATGGCATTTGGTCTTGTTTATTTTAATATGCAGTACAATTTAGCTGATGGAGGCGTCACAGGTATAACGTTATTGCTATACTTTTTATTTGAAATGAATCCAGCGATTACAAACCTCATCATTAATATTCCACTCTTTTTTATCGGTTGGAAAATGCTTGGACGGATTACTTTCTTTTATACGCTACTCGGCACACTAAGTTTATCGTTATTTTTAGACCTGTTTCAACGGGTTTCGTTTGAAGTTGTTCTTGCAGATGATTTAATGCTTGCAGCTTTGTTTGCCGGTGCAATTGTCGGCGTCGGTTTAGGCATTGTTTTTCGCTTTGGTGGAACAACGGGTGGCGCCGACATTCTTGCAAAATTATGTTTACGTTATTTTGGCTGGAGTATCGGTCGCACCTTTCTCGTATTTGACTCATGCGTGATTGCCTTATCTCTTGTCTTTTATCTAGATTTAAGAGAAGCAATGTATACAATTGTTTATGTCTTTATCGCAGCCAAAGTCATTGATTTTATTCAACAAGGATCTTATTCTGCGAAAGCTGCCTTTATTATTTCGGATTCGATGCCGGCAATTTCTCAAGCCATTTTACAAGAGATGGGGCGCGGTGCGACAACGTTCCAAGGACGAGGTACGTTCACTGGGAATGAGAAAGAAATCCTCTATTGTGTTGTTGCTCGAAACGAGACGGTACGCTTGCGTAATCTTGTTCACCGGATCGATCCACATGCCTTTATGGCGATAAATGATGTATCTGAAGCAGCAGGAGAAGGTTTTACATTAGACGACAATAAAAAACCTCTCCGCGTGGATTAACAAAAGCTTATAAAAATTGAATGGGACGAATAGCGTAATTGGATAAGCAACATATAGTAATAGAATCGTTGGAATGTAGGGGGATGTTCAGATGGTAACTATCAAGCGTAAACAGCTGGGCGAATTGTAATGGACCATTTACTCATAGGCTCAACACTTGCGGCTCTTGCCACTGGTGTTGGAGCACTTCCGATTTTATTCTTTAAGCAGTTTAGCCATAAATGGCGCGATGTCCTCCTCGCTTTTACAGCAGGTGTGATGGTTTCAGCCTCAATGCTTGAATTATTGCCCGAATCATTAGCTTTATCAAATATTTATGTAACGGCAATTGGGCTTATTTTAGGAACGTTTGTCTTAACGCTGCTTGAACGAAAAGTACCACATATTCATATCGAGCATAAAACGAGGACAATTGTCGTTGATCGAAAAGCTGCTTTGATTGTTGCTGCTATTACCTTACACAACTTACCAGAAGGTCTTGCTGTCGGCGTAAGCTTTGCCAGTGAACAAGAAAGCATGGGACCTCTTATTGCCCTTGCCATGGGTATACAGAATATGCCTGAAGGATTACTCGTTGCCCTTTATCTTGTTCAGTCCAATATTGGTAAGTGGAAGGCCTTTTTAGTTGCTACAGCAACAGGTGCTGTTGAAATTGTGACGGCACTGCTTGGATTCTGGCTTGCGTCCTACATTAGCTTTATTCTGCCGCTAGGTTTAGCCTTTGCCGCTGGGGCTATGCTTTTTATCGTCTATAAAGAACTCATTCCTGAATCTCATGGGGATGGCAACGAAAGAAGCTCGACTTTCTCTTTTATTGGCGGACTACTTGTCATGCTATTGCTAATTGATCTTTTCAGTTAAAAAAAGCTTAGAGACTAAGTCTCTAAGCTTTTTGTCAATCATCATTCATACCCATATACATCATAATAAAGCGAAGTAATTCAAGCACGGCAACAACTGTCGCTGCTACGTATGTTAGCGCAGCCGCATTTAAGACTTTTTTCGCTCCGCCTTCTTCATCATTACGAATCATCCCTGAACTAATCATCATCTCTCTACCGCGAGAACTCGCATTAAACTCGACTGGAAGTGTGATCAGTTGAAAAAGTACAGCCGCTGCGAAAAAGACAATACCAACAGCAAGAAGTCCTGTGGCTTGTAACAGAAGACCTCCTAATATGAAAAAGAACGAAAAGCTTGAGCCAAAACTAGCGACTGGAGCAAACGCTGAACGGAACTTTAAAAATGAGTAGCCCTCTGCATCTTGTACAGCATGACCAACTTCATGAGTCGCCACAGAAATCGCAGCAATTGAGGTTCCATAATAGTTTCCTTCAGAAAGGCGCACTGTCTTATCTCTCGGATCATAGTGGTCTGTAAGCTTCCCTTTAACAGGCTCGACATTTACATTGTATACACCATTCTCCTGTAATGCCTTAACTGCTGCCTCAGCACCCGTAATACCTGAAGACGTTCCCACCTCAGAATATTTACTGTATGTCCGTTTTAAATAGATTTGAATTAGTAGTGGTAAGGTCATTATGATGATGAAATAAATCAACATCTCCATTGCAGTAATTCCTCCTTCATTAATCACCTCAAGCAAAATAACGTTTGCTTAAGCGAGGATCACCTTCTTAATTAAACAAATTAAGAAAGAAAGTATCCTCTATTTGATACAATGATAAAAAAAACGTCAAAGAAAGTCAAACTGAAGCATCTCCGTTCACTACACTGACACAATTCGCTATTCCTTTGCTTTTACTTTGCGTTTTTCAGCTTTATATTTTCGAAATCCGACATAGGATAAGGACAAAATCACAGGTGCACCAATCGTGAACATCACCCAATAAATCATTGGGTCTGCTTCATCTTTTCCATTTGTATGAAACAGCTTCTGATAAGACTGCCTCATTTCATGGACATGGTCTTCAAGTTCACGATCTGTCAGCGACGACGTTAGAAAGAAATGATTATAGTCATCCAATGTTTGAACCTGATCACCATCAACGGTAATTTGTATCGCTGGTCGAACCATTGCATAAATTGATCTATATTCATTTAACTCATGATTAAAATCCGTTTGGTCATTTGAGCTTATTGCTTGATCCAATCGATCGAGGGAGTCCATGATTGAGAGCTCCATTTGGTTCCACAAAGGATTATCGTTCTCCAAAAAAGAATCAACCGTTAGACGAAAGGAAGTCACCAGACGAAATCGTTCAGCATCAGTCATTTCTTCAGATGTTAACGCCCGATCCGCATGTTCAAATGTCGTTACTAGTGTACGCAAAGCCGACATTGACCATACTTGATCTTCAAAAGAGTATTCATTTAGTTCATCAGCAAATACACTTGTTAATTGCTTAGCCTCGTCTATTTTATCTTGCTTAGTAAACTGCAACATCTGCCCAGCAATTTGATCAAGTTCACTCCATGAGTGAGCTTCTTTAGCCAACGACTCGCTCGACCAGAAAATTATTCCCATACTAACAATTAAGAGCAACCATTTACGCCCCATGATTTGTCCCCCCTCTGCTTTTATCATCCTATGAAGCAAAGGACAAGGATAGACCTAGTGCGGAAGATTTAACTGAGGTGCTCGTTTTCGTACGTTTAATAGGTAGACAAGTCCTACTGAAATGAGCCCTAACCAGAAGGTAAAGTAACCAATTTCGTTGATATAAGGTAAGATCCGATAACTCAACCACGGATGCATCCCGAAAACATAATCAATGATGTCATTATGAACCGTCCACAATAAGGCTACAACTAAATGCCAACTCTTGATTCGAAAAAACGGCATAAACAATAGCGCTTGCAGTGCCATGCCAGCATGAGATAGATTGAGCATGATAATCGTCCAATGTAGCGGAGCACCTTCAAGAACTTGAAAGGTATTCATTACAACGGCCCAAACACCATATTTAAGCAAGGTAACCGCTGCAAGTGCCTCTATTAAACCAGACTGTTTTCTTAGTAAAAAGCCAATTAAAACAAGCACAAAGAAAAGACTAGCTGTCGGACTATCAGGTACGAACAACAAAAAATACCACGGTGTTTCTCCTAGTTGTTCTCCATACCAATAGTATCCGTATAGTGTTCCTATTGCATTAATAATCAATAAGATAATCAAGCTTGATCGCCTAGTTAGCAACCCGTATAGGTAAGCTAGCATCCTGGACCTCCATTCGATTAAAAAAGCCACCCTTTGTATTTAAAACAAAGGGCGACTTATTAACAAAGCTTATTCTTCTGGATCTTCACCATGGTTGGCAATGAAAGCAGCCATAATTTCTAGCTCTTCATCGGTCCCTTCAAATTGACCTCCAGGCATAGCGCCTTGACCATTTATGATGATTTCAATGACTTCTTCAGGTGTTTTTTCCGTCTCCAATAAGTTTGGATTACCGGCTCCACCTGTCATTTGGTCACCATGGCACTGAATGCAGGACGCTTGTTCGGCATAAATTAAATAGCCTTCCGCTTCTGTGTCAATTTCACCTGGGATCACCAGTTGACCTTGCTCCGCTGCAGCTTCCCAGTCATGCTGGTCAACAGATTCCCAAGTAAGGAAAATAACCGAAGCAACACCAAGTAACATAAGTGACGTTGCAATTGGACGACGATGTGGACGTCTTTCTTTTGACGTATCCAACCATGGAGCAAGCATTAATGCTCCAAACGCAAGTCCAGGAATAACAACCGTACCCACGATATTAAACATTCCAGATGCAAACTGATACTTGAGCAATTGGAACAAGAACAAGAAATACCAGTCAGGTAATGGTATGTACGCTTCTAGTGGATCAGCAACTGCTTCAAGAGGAGCTGGATGAGCTAATGTTAAGCACAAGAAACCCATTAAGAATACAGCTCCTACCATCCATTCGCGCAAAAGGAAGTTTGGCCAGAAGGCTTCTGTTTTTCCAGGATACTCTGAGTAATCCTTCGGAACATTTACTTTACGACCATCTGATTTAACACGAGAGTCGCCGACAAACTTCATCCCTTTTCCTCGATGCATGGATTTCCCTCCTTTTTAATCAAATGATGTGTTCTTATAGAGGTCCAGAGATCCCCTGTCTACGAATCATAATAAAGTGCGCACCTAGTAAACCGAGTAGTGCGGCTGGTAAGAAAAAGACATGAATGGCAAAGAATCGTGTTAGTGTTGCAGCTCCAACAATGTCTCCACCTGCTAAGAGCGCTTTTGCAAATTCACCAATAATCGGCACACTTTCAGCAATTTCCAGTGTTACAACCGTTGCGAAATACGCTTTCATATCCCAAGGCAACAAGTAGCCTGTTAAACCAAGTCCAAGCATGACAAAGAAAATCAACACGCCAACAACCCAGTTTAATTCACGAGGTTTTTTATATGATCCTGTAAAAAATACGCGCAGTGTATGTAAAAACATCATAACAATAACAAGACTTGCGCCCCAGTGATGCATTCCTCGAACAATCTGTCCCATCGCCACATCGTTTTGTAAGAAATAAACCGATGCGTGGGCATTTACAATATCAGGCACATAGTACATCGTTAAAAACATACCCGATAAAATTTGAATTACCGTTACAAAAAAAGTTAACCCACCAAAACAGTAGATGAACGCTGAGAAGTGATGAGCTGGATTGACATGCTCTGGCACTTCATGATCAGCAATATCGCGCCACATTGGCGTAATATCGAGACGCTCGTCCACATAATCATAAATTTTCTGAAGCATTTACGCCCCTCCTAATCCCTACGCATCGTCTGTCCAAGATATACTGCGCCATCTCTTATCTCAACTTCAAAAACATCTAGCGGACGAGTTGGCGGTGTTCCTGGTACGTTTGTACCATCCTCTTCAAATTGCCCACCATGGCACGGACAAACAAATCGACTTGTGTCTTCTTGATAGCCAATTGTGCAGCCAAGATGTGTACAAATTGAAGATAAAGCAACAACATCCTCACCATCTAAATAGATGTATGCTTCGCGCTCAACTGTTGAATCATACCAAGAATCCACTTGATTAAAGCTCCAAGTGAAACGTTGTGGCTTGTCTGTTACATCTTCTAGCTCACAAACATATTCTACATTTGATTCAGCGCCAGCTTTTAAAGCGGGATCAAGGGCGAACCGAACCATTGGCATGAGCATGCCAGCAGCCATAAAACCCCCAACACCTGTGAGCGTGTACGATAAAAACTGCCTTCTTGATACTTTGTGCTCTCTTTCGCTCACTCCTAAACCTCCTAACAGTTCAAAAATCGACCAATGTTTACTTGGTATCATAACAAGAATAATACTAGGACGTTACCATCATACTATAACCGCATACATTACGCAATATAAGTTGGAATAGCGCTTTCAGACTTTTTCTTGCCAAACCGCCGTTATAATTGGTAATAGTTGCTGAAGCTGTCCATCCATCACTTTTTTACGATTTTTTTGCTCAATGTATTCAAGCGGCAAAGCTGGAACAAATAGCAAAGTCATGTGGCTTAATTCATTTTCTAGTTGTTTCCAATTTGCGTCAGCAGTAACCAAAAAAATATGTTTAAAGCCATTTTCTTTTAAATCTTTCTGCCATAGCATTAATCGCTCAACAACCTGCTCACGATTTTCAGATTTAGCATAGCCAAATAAAGGGAATTGCATAATTCTCCCTTTAAATTGTCGTTCCATTTCATCCGTTAACGCTTGCGTGAATTCAACTGCTTGAGCGACGGTTTTAGCATCCGCAGCCCATGTCGACTCAACCAGAGGAATAACCGCTGTATCAACGTAGTCTTTTGATTGTAGATATGTATCTATATCCGCTGTCTTAAATCGCATACGTTCACCCCTTTACCTTCCTTAGTATAGCAAAAAAACAGAGTCAGTTGGACTCTGTTTTTTCATCAATTCTTTAAAAGCTGATTTAATTGATCGGTTAGCTTCATAAAGGTTTTTTTATCGCCTACGTCCAGAGCTTGATCGATCTCAGCGTTTAACTTCTCAATCTGAAATTTTCGGATTGAATCATCCAAAAAGGCCACTGCTTCTCGCTCAATTTCATCTGCTTTTTCTTTTGTCTCAGGAAGGAATGGATTGTCTTCCAATACCGACAAGTAGTGTGAATCTGATGAGCGGTCTTGGAAATGAAGCTCTATATAGATCTCTTCGGTTTGATTTAATCGAATATCATGGAATGCTTTTTCACAGTCAGTTGTTACATGATGTTTTTTTCGAAAAGAAAACGGAATTTGTTCAATTCCTTGAGCTGATATAACAATTGCTTTCGGCGTACTATCTGAGCGATTGATAAAGTGCACACGTTCCATTAACGCATCATCATTCATGAGATAATTGAGTAGCCACGCACATTCACGCCGTTTTAACTGATGACGTTTTAAAAAATTTCTTAAAAAAGCCTTTTTATCCATTACAGGAATGATATTACTCATTACTTCCTCTCCTTTCAATAGATAGTAGCCCAGTTATAGATCATGCTCATATAGTTCATTTCGCTTTATAGTTGCCATATTCCTTTCAAGTTGAAGCAAATGTTTTCAACAAAATTTGCCATTTAGGCATTTGCTTCAAGTTGGTCTAGCAGCTCTGCAATATCTTGCTTTGCTGGATCATGAATCAATGCTTCTTTTAAAACGCGTATAGCTTGGTCTCTTTGTCCTTCCTCAAGTAGGAAAGAGCTATATTCTTTTAAGAAATCGCTATCTGTATGCAAAAATACATAAGCTTCTTGATAGAGGATAAGCGCTTCTTTATAATGCTCTAATTCAGCCTTTGCATACGCATGATACCAAGTAAGTAAACCATCTGTTTCTCCGTATTCTTTTGCATGACTGATTAGTTCATCAAGCTCCTCTGCTCGTTCCTGATCACGTAACAGCGCAGCTAAAGCTTGTAATGCCTCGACATTAGCTGGATTCAAAGCAATTGCCTGCCTAAAATATTGTTCGGATCCTGTTGGGTCAGACATTTTTAGCAGAAGTTTTCCTGCAAGTAACGGCAGTAAATCATTAAATTCATCCATCCGCAAACCTGATTCGACTACTTCAAGAGATTCTTTTAAACGATTTTCTGCCTCATACGCCCGGGCGAGTGGCGCATAAACACTTGTAAAATCTGCATCTAAAGCTTTTACTGCTTCTAATTGTTCGATCGCAACCGAATAATCTCCTTGTTGATAGGCAGTAAACCCAAAGTTGAACAATGTATTTGGGGGCATTTTCGTTACTTCTTGTTGATGATACAAGTGAAGGGCATCTTCAAATTGACCATTGGCGCTGTAAGCTTCAGCTAAACCTAAAGCGACATTCACTTCTCCTAAATCAGCGTGAAGCGCTCGTTTTAAATAAGGAATGGCTTTGTTGTATGAGCCTTGGTCAAGATAAAATTCCCCGAGAGCGTACGTTATAATCATTTCTTCTGGGGCTTTTTTTGCAGCAGCAAGCAGCTTTTGCTCTGCAACTTCATCCAATGCTTGTAGCTGGTATAAGTCTGCCAATAACAATTGCGCTTGAAGAAAGCTATCATCATCTTCACGAACTTCAAGGAGTTGTTCAATCGCTTCGTCTTCTTCATCTGCATCAATCATCATTTCAGCCGCTAGTATAAAAAGCGACCCTTCGTCTGGGTAAAGTTCCAGCAGCTGATTAATAATATGCTTAGCTTGTTCCACATGACCTAATTCATAATAGAGCTCAGCGGCCTCAAAGAGTTGCTCGTGGTCGGACGTTTTTGCATAATTATTTAATAAATCAAGCGCTTTTTCAATATCGCCTGATTCAATTGTTGCGTATATTTCTTCTTTCAACATGATTGTTTTCTCCTTTAAGAACACTTTCCTCTATTTTATAGTAAGCAATCCAAACGATTCAACCATTCTGTTCGCCTATAGAAATGAAATAATTTTTATATTTTTAAGAATGGTGTTGACTTTGTAAGCGTTTTTTATTATTCTCTAATTAGCGTATGGTTTCTCTCCACTCCTATCCATACATTTTAGCTGCAATAGCTAAACCCATTTTGTAAACGCTTTCGTTTACAAAATGGGTTATTTTTTTATAAAAAGCGAGCTCTGATAAAGGTCAGAGCTCGCTTTTTTAGCGTTCGATTAATCTAGTTAAATCACTAAAGAATGAGGGGTATGACACTTGAATCGCTTCACTATTCTTTAATGAAACATTCCCTTTAGCAACAAGTGCGGCGATTGCCATCGCCATTCCAATTCGATGGTCTCCATGAGAGTCAACTACGCCACCTGTGAGGGGCGTACCGCCTCTGATAATCATGCCATCTTCCGTCGCTTCAATATCAGCACCCAGCTGTTTAAGTTCACTAACGACTGTATCAATTCGATTTGTTTCTTTTACTTTTAGCTCTTCAGCATCACGAATCATACTTGTTCCATTAATTTGTGTCGCTAATACGGCTAATACAGGGATTTCGTCAATTAATGTAGGGATATCATCCCCTTCAATCACAAATGGCTTTAATTCAGTTGCTTTTATCCGAATTGTTCCGTACGGCTCTCCTGTAGCTGTTAAGTCTTCTTCAATCTCAATGGCTGCACCTGAACGTTTTAGTACATTAATGATCCCAGCTCTCGTTGGATTCAAACCAACGCGTTGAAGCGAGATCTGACTTCCTTCCACCATACATGCTCCAACTAGAAAAAAAGCAGCAGATGATATATCGGCAGGCACAATGACATTCGTTGCCTTTAGCGTTTGCCCGCCTTCAATTGAGATCTCAAGCTTTTCACGTTCAATTTTTACACCAAATTGTTCAAGCATCTGTTCCGTATGATCTCTTGTTTGTTGCACTTCTTTTATTGTCGTGGTTCCTCTTGCTTGCAGACCAGCTAACATCAAGGCCGACTTAACTTGCGCACTTGCAACAGGCATTTGATACGTAATGGCATCTAATGCACCACCTCGGATGGAAAGAGGTGTTTTGTCACCCCCATCTCTCCCGTCAATCACAGCTCCCATTTGTTGAAGCGGGTCAACAACGCGCTTCATAGGACGAGTTGCAATTGATTCATCCCCTACTACAACCGAATGAAACGGTCTACCTGCAAGAATTCCGAGCATTAAGCGTGTTGTTGTTCCAGAGTTACCAACATCAAGTACCGCTTCCGGCTCGAGCAAACCATCGATTCCTTTTCCTTCTACCGATACCGAGGTCTCATGCTGTTCAATAATTACACCCATTTTTCGAAAGCAAGCAATCGTACTCAAACAATCTTCCCCAGCTAAAAAACCAGTGATGGTGGTCGTACCCTTTGCCATGGCACCAAACATCACGGCTCGGTGCGAAATCGATTTATCTCCTGGAACAACCAGTTCGCCGGATAACGGTGAATTGACAGCAGAAAGGAGCTTTAAATACTCAGCCATCATTCCAACACCTTTCGTTTACTCATATGTCTCATATAAGCGTTTTTTTAAAGCTTTCTTCGCAAGATCGCGATCCATTTCTGAACGAAAACTTAAACGAAGCACACCCATGATATCTTCTCTCGCTTCAAGAATGCGGATGTTCGTTAAGCTAATTTCGTGTTCAGCGAGAATATAGGTTACATCAGAAATGACGCCAGGGTGGTCCGGTACATCAACAAACAAATCGTAAAAAGCAGGAATTGCGCCTTTGTTCCGCTGAGGCAGACCTTCACGAAACGACCTTGCTTGTTGGAAAAAGGTTAAAAGACCTTCACCGTCCCCATCCTGAACAAGGTTTCGAGCTCGATTCATTTCGTTCTGCCATTGATCAAATAAGTGAAGCAATTCTTCTTGATTATGTAATAAAATATCACGCCACATAACAGGACTGGACGATGCAATTCGAGTGATATCACGGAATCCGCCAGCTGCAAGTCTTGTCACACCCGGGTCTGTTTCTTGCAGTTTTTCAAGTTGATGAACAAGGCTTGCCGCAATTATATGGGGAAAATGGCTTACAGCACCAACCAATTTATCATGTTGCTTTGCATCCATTTGCAAGAAACGCGCTTTGGTATGCTTGAGAACATTCTTTAATGTGATTAACTGTTCTCGATCAACGGTGGCTGTTGGCGTAAAAATATAAAAAGCATTTTCGAATAAATGGGCTTTTGCTGCTTCCACTCCTGATTTATGCGAGCCAGCCATTGGATGACCACCAATAAACGTAATCGATTCATTCAACTGAGCCGCAGCTTGCACAATTTCTTGCTTTGTTGAGCCGACATCTGTAATGATAACGTCTTTTTTTAAGTCCAATTGATTTAATTGCTGAATAAGCTCAATTGTCTGGGCGACCGGGACGGCTAAAACAATAAGGTCTGCATGAACCGCGCCTTCTTCTATCGATTTCACTTTTTCATCGATCACACCAAGAGATTTCGCCATCCTTAGCTGTTCTGCAGAAAGGTCAAATCCCTTTACATGAAACGAATCTTCTTTTTTTATCGCAAGTGAAATTGACCCACCAATTAACCCTAAACCAATAATAAAAATGTCTTTCAATTTGTTCCCTCCACTCCACAAACACCTATCTCATTTCATTGGATAATGAATCGAATACAGATGGTGCTACTTCTAAAAACGCTTTGTTTTCCACTGCACTTCCAATCGAGATGCGTATTCCTGTTGGATAACCTAGCGCTTCTCCAGATCTTAAGATAAACCCTTTTTCTAAGAAAGCTTGGAACAGCTTATTTCCTGGAATACCTGTCTCAATTAATAAGAAATTGGTCTCAGATGGATAGACAAACATACCTCTTTCTTCAAAGAAAGCACGAATTTTCTCTCGCTCTTCCCTGTTCTTTTGGCGACAAGATTGAATAAATGCCTCATCTTTTAGAGCGGCCAAGGCTGCTGCATGTCCAATCACGTTATTATTAAAAGGTGGACGCACAGGATCTACTGCTTGAGCAATGGTCTCACTTGTAATTCCATAGCCTATTCTAAGCCCAGCAAGTCCGTATGCTTTGGAAAACGTTCGCAAAATAACGAGCTGAGGAAACTGGTCTAACAAAGAAATTGTATCTGGGTATGCATCATCTTCAACATATTCAAAATAAGCTTCATCCGAAACAACGAGGCAATGATCGGGAACAGCTTTTAAGAAAGAAAAAAACGTTTCTTTATCAATCGCAACCCCGTTCGGATTATTTGGATTACAAACCCAGATAATTCGCGTTTGTTCATTGACCTGATGAAGCATTGCGTCCAGATCATGTGAGCCATCCGCTCTCACCGGAACTTCAATCGTGGTCGTTCCTTCAATTGTTGCATTTAATTTATACTGCGAAAATGAAGGAGTAGCCATAATGGTGTTTGTTTCCGCTGTTAAGTAAGAACGACACAAGAACTGAATCACTTCATCAGAGCCGTTACCTAAGATAATCTGCTTTTCTGACACACTGTGTTTCTCTGCCAAAGCATGGCGTAACTGCGTTCCATAACCGTCTGGATAAACCGCCGTTTCAGTCGCTGCAGCCGTAATGGCTTCAGCCACTTTAGGAGAGGCACCATAGGGATTTTCATTTGAAGCCATTTTTACCACATTCGTTAAATTAAATTCACGCTTTACATCTTCGATTGGTTTACCAGGAGCATATGCTGGTAATCCTTGAATTTGTTTCTTCGTAATCAAATCGTTCACCGCCTTCAAATGTCTTACTAGTATCCTACGAAAAATGCATCAGACTGGCAAGATTAATTTACCTTGAAGCAACTGGTTGGTGCAGTTGTTTAACAAATGCTTCAACCTTAGCAACTGCTGCCGACCTAGACTCTGGTTGACTTAACTCATTCGTTAAGCTTCCTATTTGTTTTACAATCGCACTCCCAACAACAACACCATCTGCGTAACGATTTATTTCTTCAACTTGATCTGCTTGACTTACACCAAATCCAACAACACACGGAATCGATGCGGAATTTTTTACAACCTGTAAAAATTGTTTTAAGTCTGGGTGAAGTTCATTTCTTGTACCAGTCACACCGAGTGAGGATACACAGTAAAGAAAACCTTTGGCTGATGAGGCAATTTTTTCAACACGCTCCTTTGAGGTCGGCGCAACTAAAGAAATAAGTGCAAGATCTTCTTTGGCACAAATATCGCCAAATTCTTCACTTTCCTCAAACGGTAAATCTGGGACTAGTATTCCATCAACACCAAAAGCGCTAGCTTCATTCACGAATTGAGTAAAGCCATATTGAAGTAGGGGGTTGGCATACGTAAACAATATAACAGGAGCGTTAAGCCCTCGCTCCCTTAATTTTGAAACCATCTCTAGCGCCTTAGCAAACGTCATTCCTGCAGTAAGTGCTCGTTTAGAAGCTGCTTGAATGACTGGGCCATCAGCCAATGGATCTGAATAAGGGATACCAAGTTCAATCACATCAGCTCCGGCTCTTTCCAAAGAAAGAGCAAGCTCAATCGTCGCTTCAATTGTCGGATCACCCGCGGTTATGAATGGAATGAATAACTTTTCTTTAGTAACCGCTTTTCTTAAGCGTTCAGACATGATTTCCCTCCTCCTTTAGCCGTTGTTGCAGCGTATGCATATCCTTATCACCACGTCCAGATAAACAAATTAAGACCGTCTCTTCTGCTGATCGTTTTTTGGCTTCTTTTAATGCTTCAGCAACCGCATGGGCAGATTCCAATGCGCAAATGATCCCTTCTTGTTCGGCTAGTTTTTTTAAAGCGTCAAGAGCCTCAAGATCTGTAATGGCTTTGTATTCAACACGATTTTGATCGGCTAAATAGGCGTGCTCCGGTCCCACTCCTGGATAGTCCAGTCCAGCAGAAATGGAATAAGGTTCCGTAATTTGTCCATGTTCATCCTGCAATAAGTAAGTTAATGAACCATGAATAATACCTTTTGAACCTTTGGTTATCGTTGCTGCATGCTGATGCGTATTAACTCCAAGTCCTGCTGCTTCTACACCGATTAAATCTACGTCTACATCCGCCAAAAACGGATAAAACATTCCGATAGCATTACTACCTCCACCGACACATGCAACAATTGAAGATGGTAACTTTCCGGTTTGATTGATGAATTGTTTTCTTGATTCATCACCGATAATCCGTTGAAACGTTCGCACAATCTTAGGATACGGATGTGGGCCAACGACCGATCCAATTAAATAAAACGTATCCTCTGCATGCGCTACCCAATGACGAATCGCTTCGTTCGTCGCATCTTTTAATGTTTTACTACCTGTAACGGCTGGAATAACGGTGGCTCCGAGCAATTCCATTCTTAACACATTTAATTGTTGGCGTTTCATATCTTCTTCACCCATGTAAATCAAGCATTCCATTCCAAACTTAGCGGCGACAGTTGCTGTTGCTACACCGTGTTGGCCAGCTCCCGTTTCAGCAACAAGCTTTTGCTTGCCCATTCGTTTGGCTAATAGAGCTTGACCAAGAGCATTGTTTAACTTATGTGCACCTGTATGCACCAAGTCTTCTCGTTTTAGATAAATTTGCGCGCCAGCAATTTCTCGACTGAGGTTCTCAGCAAAAGTAAGCGGCGTTTCACGTCCAGCAAAATCGGCTAATCGCTCCGCAAGTTCGGATTGAAATGCAGTGTCTACGATTGCTTCATTAAACCCGATTTCTAATTCTTCTATTGCACTCATGAGTGTTTCGGGTACGTATTGCCCGCCAAATTCTCCGAAGCGCCCACGTTCATCTGGCATTGTTAGAATCGTCATGTTTACACACTTCCTTCTCAATCAGCTTCATTTTTGCCTTAGACTTTCTTCCATTTGACTCAATCCCACTCGAGATATCAATTCCATCCGGATTCAGACGGACTAAGCTTGCTATATTATCTGGATTAACACCACCAGCAATCATAACCGGAAGCCCCTGTCTTTCGCCTTCTGCTTGATAAAGAGAAACTCGACTCCAATCAAACGATTGACCAGTGCCACCCCAAGCTGTTAGTCCTTTTTGATCAACGATGTATCCATCTACTGCACCTTCAAACTGCTTCATCACATCTAAAGCATGCTCGCTATCATGTATGACTTTCCATATGAGAACGTCGCTAAGTTCTGCCCTGATATCCCAAACATCAGCAACGCTTTCGTTTCCGTGCAGCTGAACAATATCAAACTGACCAGTACGTACAATCTGTCCAATTGTTTGAGGCAATTCATGAACAAACAATGCTACTTTCTGCTGTGCTAAAGCAGGGAAGTCTACTAGCCATCTTTGTACATCAGCCACGTCCACTTGTCTTTTGCTTTTTGCAAATACAAAACCAAGATAATCACAGCTAGAGCGAACGGCATTCTCAACATCTTCTTTTGAATGAAGCCCACAGTATTTTAGCTTCATTTACAAACACTTACGAAAGAGCTGACGTATTGTTGCCCCTTTATCCAGTTGTCTCATGAGCAGTTCACCAATTAACAACGCTTGTGCACCCGCTGCTTGCACTTGTTGTACATCATCTGCTGTATGAATGCCGCTCTCTGACACAAGTAAACTTGTTTCAGGTACTTCAGGTGCTACTAATTCCGTTTGTTTAATCGATGTCTCAAACGTATTTAAATTGCGGTTATTAATCCCTATCACTTCTGGCTCGAAATGTAACAAAACAGCTCTCAGCTCTTCCGCGCTATGAACTTCAACTAGACATTCTAATCCTTGATTATAAGCTTCTTGATACAATTGCTTAAGCTTCGTCATTGATACGGTCCCAGCAATTAGCAGCATTGCGTCAGCGCCTAACCTTGCTGTTTCTTCTACTTGCTGTTCAGAAAGAATAAAATCTTTTCTTAATACAGGAAGTTGAACAGCCTGTTTTACTTCCGCAATATAGGCTTTGTTTCCTTTAAAAAAGGGCTCATCTGTTAAGACACTAATAGCAGATGCACCAGCTCTTTCATAGTCCATTGCAATTTGTTGCGGATTAATTGAGTCGACAATTAGCCCCTTAGATGGAGACGCTTGTTTGATTTCAGCAATTAAGCCAAGCGCATGAACCGGGGACCTTAAGCTTTCAATCAAGGATTTCCGTTCAAACATCTGTCGTTCAGGCTGCTGAAGCGTTTCAATCTCACGTTGCTTTGACTTTAAAATAGCGTTAAGCATGTTTAATCCCCCGATCTAACTGTTGTAAATAAGTTAAAAATGTCAGTGTACGTTTTGAATCCAGCGCTTCTTTTGCTTTGTTTACTCCAGATTTAATTGAATCGACTAGATCGCGTGCATACAGAGCTGCTCCAACGTTTAAACAAACAATATCTCTGGCAGATTGTGGAGCGGTCCCGGCAAAAATGGCTTGAATTAACGCCGCACTTTCAGCGGGGGATTGTACTTGAAGCTCACTTAAACACCCTCGTTCTAAGCCCATATCTTCTGGAACAAAGCGATACGTAGTTAAGGTCTTCTCTCTCACTTCTACCACTTTTGTTTCACCATGTATCGCACATTCATCAAGTCCATCTGCTCCTGTTACAAGTAGAGAGTGCGTTGTCCCTAATTCAATTAAGGAATTGCCCAATTTCTTAGCAACTTCATGGTCATATACACCTAATAATTGGTAGTCCGCATTTGCAGGGTTTGTTAATGGACCAACAATATTAAAGATCGTCCGAATGCCCATTTCTTTTCGGGCTTTGCTCACATGGCGCATCGACTGATGGTACATTGGTGCGTACAAAAAACATAACGACTGCTCTTCAAGCATTTTTGCTGCTTGCTCAAGTGGTGCTTCAATATCAATTCCTAAATGTTCAAGAACATCTGCACTTCCGCTTTTTGACGATACGGAGCGATTGCCATGTTTGGCAACCGAAACATTAAGTGATGCCAACACAATCGCAGTTGCTGTTGAGATATTGAAGGTGCCTAACTCATCTCCACCTGTTCCACACGTATCAATGAGCCCCTCGTTTTGCAATGGAAATGCCTGTGCGACTTCACGCATTGCTTTTGCGAACCCAGTAATCTCTTCAATTGTTTCACCACGGTAGCGCATAATTGTTAGTAAACTAGCAATCTGACTATCAGCTAATGTTCCAGACATCATTTCGAGCATAACGGCCTTGGCCTCTTGTTCAGTTAACGTTTGTTGGCTTATACATTTTTTTATTAATTCCTTAATCATAAGACACCACCTTACCAAAACGGTGCTCAGCTTGGTTAATGGCATTCATCATCGCTTTTGCTTTATTAATTGTTTCTTCGTACTCACTTAATGGGTCTGAATCAGCTACAACTCCAGCTCCAGCTTGAACAGAAGCAATCCCGTCTTCCAAGACAATCGTTCGGATTGCAATACATGAATCTAGCTGTCCATTGTAATCAAGGTAACAGATGGCGCCTCCATAGATCCCTCTCTCGGTTGGTTCGAGCTCCTCAATAATCTCCATTGCTCGAACTTTAGGCGCTCCTGAAAGTGTTCCTGCTGGAAATGCTGCTTGGAGAGCGTCTTCCGCCGTCTGGTCCTCTCGAAGCTTACCTGTTACTTTGGAGCATAGATGCATGACGTGTGAAAACCTGCCAATTTCCAGAAACGAATCGACTTTGACCGTTCCATATTCAGACACGCGACCTAAATCATTTCGAGCAAGGTCAACAAGCATCGTATGCTCAGCTATTTCTTTTTCATCCGACAACAGCTCTTCAGCTAGTGCTCGATCTTCGACTTCCGTTAAGCCTCGTTTTCGCGTCCCTGCAATTGGATGAATTTCCAGATGGTGACCGCGAACCTCAATTAACTTCTCAGGGGAACTTCCAATAATCTCTTTCTCCCCTATTTTTAAATAAAACAAGTAAGGTGAAGGATTAACTAATCGCAAAACGCGGTATAATTCAAAGCCCGAGCAAGTAATAGCAATATCAAACCGCTGCGATAACACCGTTTGAAAAACATCACCTTGCTTAATGTACTTTTTCACTCTATTAACATCAGCCATAAACGTTTCTTTTGAATAGTTTGCTTGAAAAGGAAGCGGATTTACTCCTTCAGCTTTAATTGGCAATAAATCTAATGGCTTGGCCGTTATGACTTTCTGCAGCAATGACTGAACTTCACTTTCTGCAGTATCGTATGCCTGTTTGGCTAAACCCTTTTTTGTGTGAAGGTGGTGAACAATGGTTAATTCTTTTGTTCGTTCATTTAACGCCACGATTGTTTCACAGAATACGAAATGACGCTTCGGCACCGTTGATTTTTGCTTGTCTGTTCGTTTTAGTTTTGGTTCCATTTCAAAAACAGCATCATAACTTACATAACCTACAGCGCCTCCTTGAAAGGGAATGTCAAGTGGCATAGGCTCAGGCTGTAAGATCGCTATAAATTGATCGTAGCATTCACGAAATGTGCTTGCTTGAACAAGTGTATGTTTCGTTTTTAAACAAATGGTTAAATACGATCCATTTGATTCAATTAGTTCATATAGTGGATTAAGCCCAATAAATGAAAAGTTGGACCACTCAGATTGTGAATCATTGCTTTCTAAAAGGAAAACAGCTTCTTCTTGAAACGATTGGAATAATTGTGTAGGTGTTAGTCCATCAGCAAAAACACGATCCCGGTAAAAACATAATCCGTATGAATCATAGGATTTGTTGAAGGACAAAAAAGAGGTCTTCTTCATTTCGCACACTCCTTAAAATGTGAAAATGAAGAGCGGTTAGGAGGATTGACGGTTTTTTAGTTGGATTAAAACATATGGAAACCGAAATATACCTTTGAAACTCTCTGCTCTGCTCGCTCCGCTCTACTCATTCTCATCTAATCTCAGCTCATTCTTACTCTCAACTCTTACTTGCAGAGAAGTGTAACTGATTATGATACACTCGTCAACCACTTCCTACTTTCCTTCTTTTAATAAGTCTGGCCGAAGTGAAACAGCATTTTCCAAGAACACATGGTTAATTAGCCTTTGCTCAATATCCGTATTAATGGTCATCATAATCCGGATACATTTGCTAAGACTGCCCTTAACTGGAATTTCTTGCGCACACATAACAGGTACATAATTCCATCCGTCTAGATTGCGGAGCGCTTTCGCCGGGAATCCAGCATCAATATCACCTGTTGCTGTAATCAACACTTGTGCTACTTGTTCAGGATCAATTTGATTGGCTTGAACCATCGCGCGCACCAATGTTTCCGTTTCAGATTCAATTAGTGCCGCGTCGTTTTCCTTGACTGTTGTTGCCCCTCTCACACCTCGTACCATCATCATGACTCCCCCAATTCTTGCTTTAATACAAGCATCGCATCATCCACGGCAACGTTGTAGACCTTCGCTTGGCCAACTTGATCTAAAAGCACCATCACAAAGTTTTGATAGGACGCTTTTTTGTCTACTTTCATTCTCGTTAACAAACTCGTTGCGCTTAACTCAGGTGGAACATTTAACGAATAACCTAGTGTCTCGAACCATTTCTCGAAAGAAGAACCGTCAATTGAATGTGAGAGAATACGATTACCCAATCGAATGGCAAAACGCATCCCAATTGCAATCGCTTCTCCATGAGTAATTGCTCCATACCCTAGTTCCGCTTCGATTGCGTGCCCAAGCGTATGCCCAAAATTTAATAGCGCTCTTACATTGTCTTCTCTCTCGTCCTGTTGAACAATAGCCGCCTTTAGTTGGACCGCTTTTGCGATGAATTGTATTAATGTTTCTTGTTTAATCGCTTTTAAATCGGTAACTTCCAGATGCAGCCATTCGAAAAAGGCACGATCAGCAATAAAACCCATTTTTACAATTTCAGCAAAACCCGAACGCCATTCTTTTTCCGGTAACGTTTTTAATACATTTGGATCATAGAGGACAAGCTCAGGCTGATGAAACACACCAACCATATTTTTGCCATCTGCTAGATTAATAGCTACCTTACCGCCTACGCTTGAATCATGAGCAAGTAAAGTTGTGGGAATTTGTACAAAGCGTATGCCACGCATGTAGGTCCCTGCAACAAAGCCAGCAAGATCGCCGACAACACCACCACCAAACGCAAGGATAACCGAGGAACGATCAAGCTTTATTTGCAAGCAATAATCTAGCAAAGACTCATACTGGGAAAACGACTTTGATGCCTCTCCACTCGGAACAACATAATAAGGAATTTCTTGCTCAAAAGAAGCTAGAAAAATTGATAGATAAGTTGTCGCGACATTCTCGTCGACGATGATTAAATAAGAAGATGCCGGAGCAGCTTTTTTTATTTCTTCACCTGCACGAGTGATGATTCCAGGCTCAATGAGAACTTGATATGATTGGTTTGTTGTCTGGACATCCACCCTCATCCTAAAACTCCTTTGTTAACTGGTGGTGCCTTTTGACTTGATCTTGTAGGATCGGCAATTGATCCGAATGAAACATTTCTAAGACCGCATTGGCCACTTCCCAAGCAACTACATTTTCACAAACAACAGAAGCAGCTGGTATGGCACAACTATCTGAACGTTCAACTCCAGCATCAAATGCTTCTTTAGAATCAATATCAACGCTTTTTAACGGTTTATATAGTGTTGGAATCGGCTTCATAACACCCTTGATAACGAGGGGCATTCCGTTTGTCATTCCACCCTCAAACCCACCTAATCGATTTGTTTTTCTCGTATAGCCGTCCTCTTCATTCCATTGAATTTCATCATGAACTTGACTTCCAGGCAATCGAGCTGCTTCAAAACCAATGCCAATTTCAACACCTTTAAAGGCATTAATACTCATGACCGCTCCTGCTAGTTTCCCATCAAGCTTTCTGTCATAATGAACGTGGCTGCCAAGTCCAATTGGTACACCAGCAACAACGACTTCGACTACACCACCAATACTGTCTCCATCTTGTTTTGCCTCGTCAATTGCTTTCATCATCTTAGTACTAGCTTCCTCGTCTAAACAACGCACTTGTGACTGTTCTGATTTTATTTTCAGCTCATCGATCGAATCATACGAAATTTGTTTTGCTTCTATACCGCCTATTTCCAATACATGTCCCGCTACTTCAATTCCGAGCTCTTTTAAAATGACCTTTGCTAAGGCTCCACATGCAACTCTTACCGTTGTTTCACGAGCGGAAGACCGTTCAAGAACATTTCTCATATCTCGATGACCATATTTAATTGCCCCATTCAAATCAGCATGACCTGGTCTAGGTCGCGTCAATCTTCGCCGCATCTTCTCTTCTTCTTCTTGTGTGATGGGCTCAGCTCCCATAATTTTTGTCCAGTTTTTCCAGTCTTTGTTTTCTACAACAAAGGTAATTGGCGCTCCCGTAGTTAAACCATGACGCACACCACTTAGAATTTGCACACGATCCTGTTCTATTTGCATTCTTCTTCCTCGACCATAACCACCTTGACGACGTGCCAATTCAGCATTAATAGCATCAGCTTCCAACGGTAATTGAGCTGGTACGCCTTCAATAATTGCCGTTAATTGTGGTCCATGTGATTCCCCTGCGGTTAAAAACCTCATCTCAAACATCCTTTCAACTGACCATTCGCTTTATTGCTTTTATGCGTTAAATTATATCAGTAGTTATTTATTTTTTCAAATCGAATTTTTCATAAAAAAATGATGCGACTGGTTTTAAACCAAATTGGGCTGGATTAAAGATCTGTTCTGTACTACCAACAAACAATATTCCTCCTGGTCTTAGTGCCTGACTTAATTTAAGAAAAATCAATTGTTTTGCTTCTTCAGTAAAATAAATGCAGACGTTCCTGCAAACAATTAAATCACAAGCATCTGGATACGAATCACTCAATAAATCACGTTGTGTAAAAGAAATTTGTTTACGCAAACTCTCTTTTACCGCATATTCATCACTTTTGTAATTAAAGTACGTTGTAAGCATGTCTGGAGAGACATTTATGACGGCATCTTTTTTATACTTAGCGATGCGCGCTTTTTCCAAAATGGACGCATCTAAGTCTGAAGCTAAGAGAGTCGATTGCTGTAAAGAAATATTGTGCTCCGCACAGATAATTGCTAACGTATACGCTTCTTCACCAGTAGAACAAGCTGCACTCCAAATCTTAAGTGACTCTTGTCCACTCGTTAGCTTGGGTAGAATTTGCTCAACTAACGTTTGCCATCTTTCACTATTACGAAAAAATGAAGTAACGTTTATCGTCATCTTTTCCAAGCATTCAGCCAGTAAAACCTTGTCTGTTTTCATTGCTTTTCCAAAAGATAAAAGAGACGAATGCCCATTTTTTTTTGCCAAGGAAAGCAAGCGTCGTTCCATTTGTGGGCGTTTATAAGACTCTAACTCTATTCCTGTTAATGTTGAAAACAAACGTGTGAATTGCTCATATGAATCCTCTTCAATTCTATTAATCAACTGACCATCTTCCACTCACTGTTCTTCCCCTCGTTTTTTATAAAGAGTTTAACATGGTTTGCTGTTTGAAAGGGAAAAAGAAAAAAACACATCCAAAGATGTGTTTTTAAACCCATTCGTTGCTATTCTTTTTATACGTAGACATTTCATTATCTGCGAAGAAGATGCCAATCTCACGGTTAGCGCTTTCAACTGAATCAGAACCATGAATAACGTTCATGCTTAACTGCACAGCATAGTCACCACGAATTGTCCCAGGAGCAGCTTCTGCTGGATTCGTTGCGCCAATCATCTGGCGAGCAGTCTTTACGACATTATCGCCTTCCCAAACCATTGCAAAAACTGGTCCAGACGTAATAAAGTCAACTAATTCACCAAAAAATGGTCTTTCGCTATGTTCACCATAATGTGTTTCAGCCGTTTCTTTTGATAACGTAACAAGCTTAGCAGCAGTTAATGTGAATCCTTTTTGTTCGAAGCGTGAAACAATTGGTCCGATAAGATTGCGCTGTACTCCGTCTGGCTTAATCATGACATATGTGCGTTCCATTTTTAAAACCCTCACTTCATTATGTATAGTAAGAAATCAACTTGTTCATTATAACAAAATAAGTAAGCGCTAACAATCTTTTATCGCAAAATTAGCTAAAATAATCTAGTAGACCATAGTTCAAGTGTAGGGTTTTCTGCTTGGACTAGTGAAGCTGATTCAAGTTCGCTACAGGAGAACCGTGGACACAGGCTATAGCGCTTTATTAAATGCGCTACAGAATCATGAAACCCCTTTGTGCATATGGCTGATGTAATCAAAAAAGACGACCAATCCTTAATAGGATCAATCGTCTTCTAGCATATTTTAGTATTTTCTCCGGCCGATATATGCTGCTACTTGCGTCAAATGTTTCTTCGCTTCACATTCCGGAAAATCTTTTAATAAGTGATGTGCTTTTTGTAAATAACGATCACTCATTACTTGCGCATATTCAATTCCTCCTGATTGACGGACCGCTTCAAGTATAGGTGTCATATCAATATGAACGGAGGATTCTTTTGACAACTTATTTTCCAGCATATGCTTAAAACCATCCAAATGATCAATCGCATATAGAGCAGGCAACGTTACGTTCCCCTGTCTTAAGTCGCCACCTGCTGGTTTTCCTAATTGCTCATTTGTTCCAACGAAATCAAGAATATCATCCATGATTTGGTAGGACATACCTAAAAAATAAGCAAAGTAATACATTTTCTTTTGTAATTCTTCTTCAACATTTGTGGCGATTGCTCCAAGCTGACAGCTAACGGCAATTAACAACGCTGTTTTGCGCTTAATTCTTCTAAAATACGTTCGGATGTTTTGATCCCAGTTGTATTGATCACGAATTTGTTCGACTTCTCCACGACACATTTGGTTCATAGCATCTGAAATAATCATATGGACTTTTTTCTCACTAAAAACTTTGGTTGTTTCGATTGCATGTCCAAGAATGTAGTCACCTGTGTACATTGCAACACGGTTATCCCATCTAGACATCACGGTTTCGCGCCCTCTTCTCAGCGGTGCATTGTCAATCACATCGTCATGAACAAGTGATCCCATATGAATTAGTTCAAGCGAGACAGCAATGTGTTTCAAACGCTCAAGTTCGTAATTCCCAAACTTACCCGCAAGCAAAACAAGTACAGGTCGAATTCTTTTCCCGCCCGCTTTTAGTAAATCCGTTGATGCCTCTTTTAAAACAGGGTGTTTGGCAGAGAGCGTCTGTTCAAGAACCAATTCAATGTACTCAATATCTGTTCGAAATTCTTTATATATATCTGCTAACTTCATGAACGCCACCCTTATGCAGAAAACCGACTGCGTTATTTTTAAATGGAGCCGACGGGCTGCCATTCCTCAATGTTTAGAACGGGATGTTCAATAAAGCCTTCTTCGTAACAAAGCTGAAAAAAGTAAAGCAACCCTTTTTTCGTTCTCTCATTCGCTTCATGCAAAAGGTCATTAAAATACATTTCCCAAAAAGAATAACCCGCTAAGTTCATTGTTGATAAATGCTGACTTACTTCTTTATAGTTTGTTTCTATCGTTTCCTGACAACTTGACTTTAAACATTGTTGAACATAGATGATTTCATTTTTTTTGCTTTCAAGTACGTCTTTCCTCACTGCGAATAGCGCGTACGTCATTGGTAAGCCTGTGTGTTCAAACCAAAGCTGACCAAGGTCGTACACAAACGGAACATCAGCGTGTCGAGCGCGAATTGCGTCATCACCAATTAGTAAGCACGCATCATGATCATCTAACATTTTATGCAAATTAGGCTGCATGTCAATGTATGATGCATGAACATTAAAAAATCGCTTCAGGATTACTTGAAGCAAATGAACCGTCGTTTCAGAACTGGTTGTAAGCGCAATTTCGCTATTATCTAAATCAGTAATCGGTACTTTCGAGAATAACAATAGTGAGTGAACGGTCCCTTCTGAAGCAACACATAAATCAGGAAGAACAATGTATTTATTACTATTTTTTGCATACGAAAACGAGGAAATGCTTGCAATATCAACTTCTCCTTTTGTTAACGACGCGTTCACTTTTGCCGGCACATCTTTGACAAACGTAATGTCCGCTTTAGCCAGCTCCTGCTTATTTAAATTGAAAAAGAACGGTATTGTATTGGAATAAGCAATCTCTCCAACTTTTAAACCCATAAAAATCCCCTTTTTCTACAATTTTGCCTTCCTATCGTTACATGAAGCGTATAAGTAGCATATCAACTAACGCAAATAGAAATAACAGTACGGACAGTGTTCCATTCATTGGAAAAAAAGCGATTTGAACTTTAGATAAGTCGTCCGCTTTCACAATCGAATGTTGATAGACCATAATCATACCGGCCAAAATTACGCCAATCATGTATACCCAGCTCAGTGGCGATACGAATGTTAGCGTTACAAAAAATAGGAAACTAACAAGATGAAACCCTTTTGCAAGTTGCAAAGCTCGTTTAATACCGAATCGACTTGGGATCGAATGCAGCTTATGATCTCGATCATAGTTAGCATCTTGCGTCGCGTATACGGTATCAAAACCAGCTAACCAAAACAAAACGGCGATAAACAAGCAAAACGCTGCGATTGATACTTCACCTGTAACAGCAACCCATCCGCCAAGTGGTGCTATCCCAATTGTAACACCTAGAACAAGATGGCACATCCAAGTAAATCGTTTTGTGTATGAGTAAAATACAAGAAAGAAAACGGCCACTGGTAATAGATAGACAGATAATAGATTTAGATTAAAAGCTGCTACGAATAATAAAAGGAATGAGACCGCGATAAAAAACCAAACATCCGTTTTGGATAACAATCCTGCTGGAATTTCTCGATTAGCCGTTCTAGGATTATGCTTATCTATATTTGCGTCAATCACACGGTTTAAAGACATTGCAGCCGTTCTGGCGCCAACCATAGCGATCGTAACCCAAAACCACTGACTTATTGTCGGGAAAGTCCCCGTCGTCACTAAACTTCCTAACAACATCGCGAAAAATGCAAATGGTAGCGCAAAAATCGTATGTTCAATCTTTATCATTCTCATAAAAGTTTTTGTTTTTGAAGCTGTTGCTACTGCCATAAGAATGGCTTCACCTCTTTCATTCTTTAATCGGTTTTTCACCTAAATGCATCGATGCCACTCCACCCGTATAACTTTTAACAACAACATTTGTCATGCCCGCCTCTTTAAACAGCTCAGCAAGCTTTTCTCGCCCTGGAAACGACATCGTTGACTCTTGCAGCCATGAATATTCATCGTATTTTTTAACAAACAGCTTACCTGCTAATGGCATCACATGTTTAAAATAAAAGAAATACATTTGCTTAAACACTGGAATTGTTGGTTGTGACGTTTCAAGACAGACGATTTTACCACCCGGTTTGGCAACACGACACATTTCTTTAAGAACCGTTAAGTAATCAGGCACATTGCGCAGTCCAAACCCGATTGTGACATAATCAAATGTATTATCTTCATAAGGCAACTCCATGGCATTTCCATGAATTAGCTCAATATTGTTTAACGTCGATTTGTCAACTTTAAGCTGGCCTACTTCTAACATGTTTTTGCTAAAGTCAAGACCCTTTACTCGACCATTCTCCCCAACTGCCTCACTTAACGAAAGTGTCCAATCGGCGGTTCCACAACATACGTCGAGGGCACTATTTCCTTCCTCTACTTGCATACGTTTCATCGTATCTTTTCGCCAAGATTTATGTCGTTGCAGGCTAATCACTGAATTCATCATGTCATAGCGCTTATGAATCGATTGAAACACGTCGTGTACGCGCTCTTCTTTAGACTGGCTCATTTTACTCCCCTCCGCTTGTGTGAAGAAAATGCTGAATCACTTCTATCACTTCGTCTCCATTATCATGCTTCTCTAACTCTCTATTTAACTCGGAGATACTTTGCTGTTTGAATACCTCAAGTTGATTCGAATCAATCTCATCGTTCTCCTTTTTTAGGGCATAGAAAAACGACGAAGGAGATTCTAGGTTTTCTCGCTTCACTTCTTTTTGCAGCCACTTATAGAGAAAGAAAGCTTGGATCAACTCTTTGTAAACGGACTCGCCAATTTGGTCAAGAATCGCCACAAGTAAAAGTGATTCAATCTCCTTTGTATAGTGAAGTTGCTCAGCAGGACTCGCTTGATTATCCATATAGCTCGTCATCTTATACTCGTAAATGTCTTGTAAAGTGCTTCCAAACAGCTCAACCATATCTACGGCACTTGCGCCAGCAAGAGACTGATAATAAAGGGAACTATAAAAATCTCCGGCTAATACATTTAGCTGCCGTCTTTTCTTCGATTCGTCATCGTTTTTGTTATGTAATGAAACCAATTCATGAATCGCAAGTCCCGCGTGGACAAACCCCCAAGCTAGGGTAATTGCTAATGCACGCTCGTCCGATTCACGTTTTTTTAAAATAGTAAAAACAAGCCACAACTCATCTTCCTCAGGCAGTGTATTATCAATATATAGTTTTAAATAATCATGTCGAACTAAACGTTCAACATGTTGTTTTAGTTCAGACGCTGACTGAATACTCGGCAATACTTTTTTGCACATTTTACCTGCCCCTTCTTTACGTTCCTACACTACAGATTTTCTATTACAGTATAGCATAGGCATGAATGCATGGACACAAGCAAACAGGTTAACTTTAATCATCCGTTTGCAGCGTACCATGACTGGTTTGAATTGTTGCTTTCCCACGAATTTTGACGGCAGAAGTGTGCTCGGTGAATTGACCGATCATCACTTCTCCTTTATCTAACTTCTCTGAGTGATGGAAGCGCGTATCAGAGCCTCTCGTCAAACCGATAACCTGTACCCCATTTTCCCTTGCTTTAATGACAAAAAAATCATCTTGCTTACTCATTTAATCTCCTCCTTTTATGATTGATTGATTAATGTAAGCACCTCTTGACGTGCCAGACCATCTTCAATGAAAGAACCTCTTACGGCCGATGTAACTGTATTTGATCCCGGTTTTTTTATACCTCTCATCGCCATGCACATATGTTCAGCACTAACAACGACCATCACGCCTCTTGCATCAAGCGTTTCTTCCAGAACATCAGCTAGCGTCTTTGTCATTCGTTCTTGCACTTGGGGCTGTCTCGCAATCCCATCTACCGTTCTTGCTAATTTACTCAAACCCGTTACTTTGCCGTCACGAGGGAGATAAGCAATGTGTGCTTTCCCAAAAAACGGAACGAGGTGATGTTCACACATTGAATAAAATGTAATATCCTTAACGAGAACAAGCTCTTCATGTTCTTCAGTGAAAATCGTTTGTAAATGTTTTGATGGATCTTCGTGAATCCCGCTAAACATTTCCTCATACATTTTCGCGACTCTTTTTGGTGTATCAATTAACCCTTCTCTCTCTGGGTCTTCACCTACTGCTTCTAGTATCATTCTTACTGCTTGTTGTAATTTATCGTGATCAACCATTACTTGTCCCTCCATCATCCATCTCTCTACAAATAAATCTCTTTTAAAGAGTAGCAAAACTGTGCTTGAAAAGCAAAAAGAACTCACTGTCATTCAGTGAGTCCAAACATACATTATAAGATAATCGCAATTAATCCACCAGATCCTTCATTTATAATGCGCTCCAACGTCTCTTGTAACTTATAACGTGCATTTTCAGGCATTAAAGAGAGTTTGGCTGAAATTCCTTCTCTAACAATTGAATTAAGTGATCGACCGAAAATATCAGAGTTCCAAATGGAGAGCGGATTTTCTTCAAAGTCTTGCATTAAGTACCGCACCAATTCTTCGCTTTGTTTCTCCGTTCCAATAATTGGCGCAAACTCCGATTCTACGTCAACCTTTACCATATGAATGGAAGGAGCTACAGCGCGTAGGCGCACTCCAAAACGAGAGCCTTGACGAATAATTTCTGGTTCATCCAAACTCATATCGGATAAAGCCGGTGCGGCAATACCATAACCTGTTTGTTTAACCATTCGAAGCGCATCTGCAACTTGATCATACTCTGATTTCGCATGAGCAAACTCTTGCATAAGCGAGAGCAAATGATCTTTGCCGCGAATTTCAACGCCAACCACTTCTTTTAAAACTTGGTCATAAAGCTCATCAGGCGCATATAAATCAATTTCTGCTATCCCTTGGCCCATCTCAATTCCTGCTAATTTCGCTTGATCAATAAAATCCAAGTCTGTAAATTGACCAACGACTCGATCAACATCTCGCAAGCGTTTGATATCCTTAACGGTCTCACGAACGGATTCTTCATAACTTTGACGAAGCCAATGTTCGTTGTTTAAGACCATTACCCAGCTTGGTAAATTCACATTCACTTCATGAACTGGGAATTCATATAAGACTTCACGTAACACATTATTAATATCATATTCGCTCATGCTTTCAATGCTCATCGCAAGCACAGGAATATCGTATTGTTCAGATAGTGAAGCTCTTAACTGCTCTGTGTCTGGGTGATTTGGGCGAACGCTGTTGACGATCATAATAAATGGTTTGCCAACTTCCTTTAGTTCCTCCACTACCCTTGACTCAGACTCTAAGTAATCCCCACGTGGAATATCTCCAATTGTGCCATCGGTTGTAACCACGACACCTAATGTAGAATGTTCTTGAATTACTTTTCTCGTCCCAATTTCAGCCGCCTCTTGAAAAGGAATCGGTTCTTCGTACCACGGTGTGTGAATCATTCTAGGTCCATTCTCGTCTTCATAACCTTTTGCTCCAGGAACCGCATACCCAACACAGTCAACAAGTCGGATATTCACATCTAATCCTTCATCTACATGAATAGAAACCGCTTGGTTCGGAACAAACTTCGGTTCCGTAGTCATAATTGTTTTCCCAGCAGCTGATTGCGGAAGCTCGTCTTGAGCACGTGATTTATCTGCCTCATTCTCAATATTAGGCAACACCACAAGTTCCATGAATTTCTTAATAAACGTCGATTTTCCCGTGCGAACCGCTCCTACGACACCGAGATAAATGTCGCCTCCGGTTCGCTCCGCGATATCTTTGAAGATATCTACTTTTTCCAACAAAATCATTCCCCTCCCGGTCAAGTAAAGTATGATGCAGCCGAGTCTTATTCCTCTAACCACTACCATGTCTATGACATTGTCCAATTAATATGACTGACTACGGAGAAATTTTTTCTACCTGCATCCAATGCTTGAGAAGGGGAGCTCATACAAAATGCCCCTTCCAATGATAGCTTATTTTTGGAGGGGGCATTCTAGACCATCTTTATTCATTTTCGTCGTAAAATCGCGTATCGTATTGGACACCTTCATCGGGATGATACGTATATGGAACGGAAAAAAGCGGGACATAAGGAGATTCTTCATATAACTGAGGACGAAGATCGATTCCTTCCTCATACGTTACGCCCTGACTCGATTCTAACTCCAATAAATCAGGCTTGTAGTCAATAATGATATCGCCTTCATTCGTAAATAGAAGCGGCAGAAGCGTATCATGATAAGGGCTATTGATAAGAGGTTCCTCACTGTAGCCAAGCTTCTTATAATCTAAAGAAAACAAATTATAATCCAAGGCTTCCTTAATTGGCGCATAGTCATGCTTGCGGCGGTAATCATTTATTCGTTGATTTAAGCGATTTATTGTATTCATTACAGTGACATCAACCACTTTTACTTCAGGGTCTTCTTCTACATTAACAAGGACAAATTGGTGCGTCCCGCCATTTTCAAAAGACGTACCTGGTGGGCTCTGCATGTAACTCGGAACAAGTTGTCTAAAATCAACAACGTAACGCTGATATAAATTCGTTGTTTCATCAAACGTATTAATCGGCAAAACGCCAGTATCTTGTTGAAATTGGTCAACAGCAGCTTGTACACTAGCAAGCTGGTCTGGATAAGGAACCTGATTCTCTGCTCGCTCTGTGTCTGGTAAAAAACAGCCGCTCAAAAGTAGTAAAATGAACGATGCTCCTGACCATCTATAAACTTGTTTCATTATTTATTAACTCCTTTAATCATTCATGCGTAGAAGTAGGTCCTCCAACAACAATATATAGAACAATCAGACCAGATACCACCATACAACAAAAAGAAAACGTTAATACAATTTTAGAAAGAATTCCACTTAGCTTCGTTCTTGCTAAAAGCGATGCTCCTGCTGAAATAAACATAAGCAACAACCCAGCAAACGATATGTACATATTTAGCATAGCTGTAGACATTAACTAACACCTCACTTTTCCCACTTCAAAGCCAGTATATCACATGAAAGGCCTTCTAAACAGGCAAAAAAAAGCTAGACAGGAGTGGGGCGCTCCTCTCTAGCTTGACTAAATCCTCTTTCTCGCCCTCTTAATAGTAGGTGTTCTATTAAAGTATATGCAGCCTTCGAAATTTGGTCTGGATGTTTGACTAATTTCTTGTTATTTTTTGTTGTTGAACATTTTTGTTAAAGACGACAAGTCCGTAGGCATGTTATTGCTTAGAATTGCATGGACAATTTGATCTTCTTTTTCTTTTGTAACAGGTTTGTTTGCCAAAGCAGAAACTCTGCCAATCAGCTCACGTAATGTTGCTTCATCTTTTAGATTCGATTGGCTAACTGAGTTCGCTAATTTTAACAGTTCATCTGGACGAACTTTGGCAGATTGCTGTACTTGATCAAAAAAAGAATTATTCTTCTTAAACACCCAAATCCCTCCTCATGCTTACGTTCCTCTTATCGTATGCATGATGAATGGATGTGTGCACGGACGACGTTTACAAATTAAAGAGTGACTCAACCTCGTTTTTCTTCACTCTCCCCATCAACTCAATTGTCGCTTGATGTGGATTAACTTGTTCAAATAGAACAGAATAAAGCGCTGTTGTAATTGGCATATCAATATCATTCACTGATGCCAACTCATAAGCTGCTTGCGTTGTACGTATTCCTTCAACGACCATACCCATTTGTTCGAGGACTTCTTCCATTGATTTTCCTTCACCAAGCATTCGACCAGCTCTCCAGTTCCTCGAATGGACGCTTGTGCAAGTAACAATTAAATCGCCTAACCCAGATAAACCGGAGAAAGTGAGTGGTTGAGCTCCCATTTGTACTCCGAGCCTCGCGATTTCAGCCAACCCTCTTGTCATAATCGCTGCTTTCGTATTATCTCCATAGCCTAGTCCATTGGTTACGCCACATACAAGCGCAATAATGTTCTTTAATGCGCCGCCAATCTCAACGCCAATTAAATCAGGATTTGTGTATACCCTGAATTTTTGATTCATAAATAAATATTGGGCTTCGTTTGCCGCACTCTCGTCAGCTGAGGCTACCGTCACGGTCGTTGGTTGCCTTAAAGCAACTTCTTCAGCATGGCTAGGTCCAGAAAGCACGGTAATGGACGAAATTCGACCAGTGGTTCCAACTTCTTCTGAAATAACTTCGGATACGCGCATATGTGTTGTAGGCTCAATACCTTTAGATGCATGGATTAATGGCACAGCCTGAGTTAAATGAGGAAGAAGTGACTTAACTGTTTCGCGCATCGCTTTTGAGGGAACAACAAGAACGATTGCATCAATATCTTGAAGTGCCTCGCCTAGGTCTGTATATCCTTTAATACTTGTTGGAAAATCAATACCAGGTAAATACGATTTATTTGTATGGTATTGATTTAATTCCTCCATTTGTTCTTCTCGTCTTCCGACTAAACGAACATCATGACCATTGTCCGCTAACACAATTCCTAAAGCACTACCCCAACTTCCAGCGCCAATTACAGCAACGTTCTTTTTCAACATAACGCCTCCTTATGCATGTTTTTTACCTAGTTTACTCTCTGTTCCTGACAACAATCGACTTACATTCGTTCGATGACGCCAAACCGACATGATTGCTAGGAAAATAGACAGAAATATGTATTCAAGCGGATACGTAAATGAGGGCATTATCATAAATAGAAGAGCAGCAATAGGAGTCAAAATTGCAAATAACAATGATCCTAATGAAACATACCTTGTCATAACAATACTACCTATCGCAATAATTCCTGAAGCTAACGCAGGCAATAAGAGAAGAGTTGCCATTACTCCAATGGAAGTAGCAACTCCCTTCCCGCCACGAAAGCCAAAATAAACTGGCCAGTTATGTCCAATAATTGCTCCTAATCCCGCAGCAACATGGACGAGAGGTTCATCCGATAATAGCATCGCAACGACAATAGGCAAGACCCCTTTTGCCACATCGAGCAGCAATACCGTCACAGCTGGACCCACGCCTAAAACTCGCAGCGTGTTTGTTGCCCCAGCATTTCCACTTCCCTGTGAACGTATATCAATTTTTTTAATCTTTTTAGCAATTAAGTAACTGAAGCTAATGGAGCCAAGTAAATAACTAAAAAGAATTACACTAAAAAACAGAACAATCACAAGCGTCCCCCCTGCACATGGTTAATCGTTTTTCTTACGCGAGATAATATGAATTGGCGTCCCTTCGAATTCAAACGTTGCTCTTAAGCGATTTTCTAGAAAACGACGATAGGAAAAGTGCATCAATTCAGGTTCATTTACGAAAAACACAAATGTCGGAGGCTGAACAGCTACTTGAGTCACATAGTTGATTTTTAAACGCTTCCCTTTGTCAGTTGGCGTTGGATTCATTGCAACTGCATCCATGATCATGTCATTTAGAACATGGGTTGGCACTCGTAAATGATGGTTTTCAGAAACTTTCTTAACTTGCGGAAGCAATAAATGTAAACGTTGCTTCGTTTTTGCCGACAAGAAGCAAATTGGTGCATACGATAAGAATTGGAATTCAGCTCGGACATCTTCAATAAAATTTTGCATAGTCTTATCGTCTTTTTCTATTGCATCCCATTTATTGACGACAATCACAATGGCTCTTCCCGCTTCATGCGCATAGCCAGCTATTTTTTTATCTTGTTCAATAATGCCTTCTTCTCCGTTAATAACAACTAAAACAACATCAGAACGCTCAATCGCTTTTAATGAACGAAGAACGCTATATTTTTCAGTCGCTTCGTATACTTTACCGCGTTTTCGCATACCTGCTGTATCAATGACAACATAATCTTGATCATCTCTTGTAAAAGAAGTATCAATGGCATCTCTAGTTGTTCCAGGGATTTGACTTACAATGACTCGCTCTTCGCCTAAAAGTGCATTAACAAGCGAGGATTTCCCTACGTTTGGACGACCAATCAACGCCATTTTAATTGTATCTTCAGCAATCGCATCATCTAACTCTTCAGGGAAATGGTTCACTACAGCGTCTAAAAGATCTCCAAGGCCTAGTCCGTGTGAGCCAGATATACCGTATGGCTCGCCAATTCCAAGAGAATAGAATTCATATAATGAATCTCTCATTTCAGGATTGTCAATTTTATTAACGCCTAGAACGACTGGTTTTTTTGAACGAAACAACAAGTTTACAACTTCTTGATCCGCTGCGGTTATCCCTTCTCTTCCGTTAACCATAAATAAAATAACGTCCGCTTCATCAATAGCAATTTCTGCTTGTTGACGCATTTGCACAAGCAACGGTTCGTCTCCAAGCTCAATTCCACCTGTATCAATGACATAAAACTCATGATTTAACCATTCACCTTTACTATATAAACGGTCCCGTGTTACTCCAGGCATATCTTCAACAATTGCAACACGTTCGCCTACAATTCGATTAAAAATAGTGGATTTTCCTACATTTGGTCTTCCGACGATTGCAACGACTGGTTTTGTCACAATCCCACACCCTCTCTTTAAAAACTACAAAAAACCTAGTACCTTACTAGCTCATTCATTTTACTAAACTCAAGCATGCTTGTCTATCCTGTTTGGTATGGATAGCGGCAGGTTTGCCTTCGCTTTTTGTCGTTTGCCCCAGTTCCTGATAACTTGACTAAAAATCCAGTAGCAAGAACTAACGGTAACCGTTATCGCCAGCACATCAAAAAACTCATAAGATCCAATAACGGCTTCTGTTAAGTTTGAGCGATATAAATGTAACAAAACTTCCCCGTGTAGCAGTCCAAGTGCGAGGATGATTGAACGGCTTACTCCCCTAGTTAGAAAAAAGGCAACAAGTAAAGGTGGGATCGTTAATAAGATATTGCGATCAAAAATAAGGACAACCGGATCAATCCGAATCAATTCATTCATACAAATATAGGAAATAGCAATACACGACGTAGTAAAAATAGGATAAAAAAGCCTTTTCCACGGAAACTTCCCTAAATAAAAATAACTAACAAATAAACAAAGTAAAAAACCAAGACTAACAGACACCCCCCCGAGCTGAACCTTTAATGGGATAAATAAAAGCAAAGCTAAAATCGTAAAACCGCATATCGCTCTCAGTTCTGTTTTCTTCATCAAAAATGTGCACACAATCCAAGCCAGCCAGCCTAACCAATAGATAAAAAACCCACTCATCACAATCACCTCGCTCTTCAGTATTAGCGGAATCTGGTGATTTTAGACATAAAAAAACTAGCATAGCAGTTTGCTATACTAGCTTCCAAAAAATTAACCGCGGTATTTCTTTAACTGATCCCCTATCATATCTCCAAGAGAGAACCCCGATGATTCATCATTTGCTGATTTCTCATAAGAACGTGTTTCCTTACGCTCAATGTCTTCATTTGCTTCACGAATACTTAAAGAGACTCTTCGCTCAGCTTCGCTTACGTCAAGCACTTTCACTTTGACCGTCTCACCAACAGTTAACACTTCTTGTGGCGTACCGATATGTCGATCTGAAATTTGCGAGATGTGAACAAGACCTTCAACTCCAGGTAACACCTCAACAAAAGCACCAAAGGAAACGAGACGTTTTACCGTTCCTTCAATAATAGCACCCACAGCAACCGAATCTTGGATTTGATCCCACGGTCCCGAGAGCGTTTCTTTTATTGATAAAGAAATTCGTTCACTGTCACGGTCAACAGATAACACTTTAACTTGAACAGTCTGTCCTTTGCTTAATACTTTTTCAGGGTGTTCTACATGCTCGTGCGAGATTTGTGATATATGAACTAATCCGTCCACTCCGCCAACATCAACAAAGGCACCAAAGTTCGTTAATCGCTGCACCATTCCACTTACGGTATCACCCGCCTGAATCGTCGCAATAATGTCCTTTTTCTTTTCAACCAATTCTTGTTCTTGAACCGCTCGTTGCGATAAAATGAGCTTATTTTTGGATCGATCCAGTTCAATTACTTTTAAGCGTAACGCTTTGCCTTTATAGTCGGTGAAGTCTTCAACAAAAAAGCGCTCTACTAAAGAGGCGGGGATAAAACCTCGAACACCAACGTCTACTACTAATCCACCCTTTACAACTTCTGAGACCGTTGCTTCAATTGTTTCATTTTCTTCGAATGCTTGTTGGAGTGATGCCCAAGCTTCTTCTGCCTGTAATGTTTTTTTCGAGAGCAAAAGCTCTTCATCTGTTGCTTTTGTTATTTGCACCTCTACCTGATCATCAACAGAAAGAACGTCGCTCACCTTTTCAACATACAGGTTAGACAATTCACTGATTGGTAGGATTCCGTCGACTTTATAACCGACATCAACAAATGCCTGATTGTCTTCCACTTTTGTCACTTTTCCACTAACCTTATCGCCTACAGAAAAAGACTTCATTTCATTCAATTCTTCATTCATTTGATCACTCATTTTGGTTGCCTCCTTCAGTCCGGTTAAACCGGTATCTTGTTCAAGTAATTATCCAAATTCACTACGTCTTATCGTTAACGATGTTTCTCCTTCAATACCTGTATTTCCTTCATAATCATTTCTGTTATCTCTTGAGAAGATACCCGTTCTTCTCGGTATTTAGTCATCTCAATTGGCTCCCCGTATACAAGCGTTACTTTATTACGAAATTTATAGGGTCCAATAATCGCACAAGGAACGACAAAAGCACTACTTTTAACAGCGAAAAAACCTGCTCCTGCTAATCCTTTCCCGATTTCACCAGTTTTTGAACGTGTTCCCTCAGGAAATAATCCGACAATATCCCCTGTTTTTAAAATTTCTAAGGCTGTTCGTAACGACTGCTTGTCTCCTCCACCTCGTTTTACAGGGAATGCCCCTAAATTTCGAAGTAACGGACCAACTAAAAAAAGGTCAAATAATTCCTTTTTTGCCATGTAGCGTACTGGCCTTTTTATGAAAGCACCTAATAGAGGAGGATCAAAATTGCTAATATGATTTGCACACAGCAAAACACCATCTTGTTCAGGTATATTCTCTTTTCCCTTGACCTCAATTTTATAAAACGTCTTTAATACACAGCGACACACAAATTGACCGAACGGATAAAGATTCATTAAACAGAATGCTCCTTTACTAAGGCTAGGATTGTTTGAATGACTTCATCAATTGTCATCTGAGTTGAATCTACTATTTGGGCGTCTTCCGCTTGTTTTAACGGTGCAAATGATCGAGTTGAATCAAGTTCATCTCTTTTAGCAATGTCTTTTTCCAACACTTTTAGGTCAGAAGGCTGTCCTTTTTCCAACTGTTCAAGATGCCTTCTTTTTGCTCGTTCTTCTACAGATGCGGTCAAAAAAACTTTCACATCAGCGTTCGGTAATACGTATGTTCCAATGTCTCTACCATCTAACACAGCATTCTTAGCGTGGGCCAACTGCTGTTGTTTTTCAACCATTAACAAGCGAACATCTTTATGGCTGGATACCAAAGAAACATGCTTGTTAACATCATTGCTGCGAATGTCAGCCGTTATATTGGAATCGTTCCAATAAACGGTTGTTCCGAACTCGGTAGGTGTTAACTCAAGCGAATTTTCTTTTAGTAATTGAACAAGCTGTTGTTCATTGTCTAATGCAATCTTTTCCTGTATTGCCGCATACGTTAAAGCACGATACATGGCACCCGTATCAATATAAAGAAAACCTAATTGTTCGGCGACTTTTTTCGCCACAGAGCTTTTTCCGGCCCCAGCCGGTCCATCAATTGCTACATTAAATCCAGTACTCATTCTTTCACAACACTTCCCTACATTCTCTTGGATCTTACACGAAGGATGTACAATTTGTGCAAGGTTTCTCACGTATATTATCTCATAATTTGTCAAGATCGCAAGGGTGACGGTTTAAAAAAGAACCCTTGAAAATCAAGGGTTCTTTTTACGATCTAATTAATACTCTGGTTCAGAATCATGCATGCGCTCAATCTTTTCTTCTTGACCTGTTTGTGCATTGATAAAGATGCGATACGTGTCAACATCTTTTGTTCCATAAAACTCATATACAAGCACTTCTTCATTCACATCGTTCTCTATGATGGCCAAGTGATCTTCCATCACAGTGACATTGGAGTTAATTTTTGCTTGAGCAGCTTCTTTTGATAAAGCTGGTTTGGCTAAATCTCGAGTTTCTTGATGATGAATCAAATGCCCTCTACCGACGTAAGAAGCGATGTCGCCATCATCAAGCGCTACTTCAACTGTAATGGAGTCAGGATAAATACGAACACCTTGATCAACATAAGCAAACTCTAATACGCCACGATTGTTGTATTGTGTACTTTCTACAAGCTCCATATTATCTTTACCAGCTCGCTCTAAAAACGCTTGCGCTTTGTTGACTGCTTCATTTAAACCAATCTTTACCTTGTTAATTTGACGATCTTGCATAAACCAAATCGGTTCGCCACCCTCGACACTCATATCCATATCATAGGAAGCTTTATTTTCAGGATCATCGATTGTAACTGAATAAGCTGGATAATCTAATGAATCACTTGCTTCAGAAATTTGAACTTTTGCTCCTTTGCCTAAGTCCAAAAGCCTTAACGCTTTTTCTTTTGCTTCTTCTTTACTTACCTTTTCTTTTTGTGACAACGCTTCTTTTAATTCTCCATTTAAATTTCGTATGGACGAGTCTGTCGCCCCCCACTCAACTTCGCTAAACCCTTGAACGGATTTATTAACTCGTTCGAAATGCCCAGCTACTGAAAAAGCTGCTGGCTCATCTTCTTCAAGTTCACGCTGTGCGAGCCAATGCATGTCTGTTTCCATCATCTTTGCCTGTGTCTCACGCATAGATTGACGAATTGTCGCTGCTTGATCATACAGTTGTTCAAGCGTTTGATATTCTTTCTCTGTCAAAGGTTCTTTATTTAAATCTCGTACCGAAGTTCGATAAGTAAAGTCACCAATTTTAAATAAGTATTCTTCCATTTCTTCCATCTTCAATCCTTGAACAGGAAGCTCTGCTAAGCTTTTTTCCGCAAGGCTCGTTACGCGCCATACATCAGCAAGAGCAGGTGTGAGCGTTTTTTGACTGTTCATAGCCAAGGTCTTGCCAATTTCATCTTCAATTTGATCAATGTGAAAGCTTAAGTCATGAAATGCACGTTGATAATTATTTTCTGCCGTTATTGATAATTGAGCTTTTTCTTCCATTTGCTGATAGCCCCAAAAGCCAGTTCCAACAATTCCAACAGCAAGAGCACCAATAATGATATTTTTATACATGCTGGTTACACCTCCAAGTTAATAACAGAATATGTGTTTGCCAATTCGCTTAATTTGTGGTCTAGTCCAAATCCACGCTGATGTAGCTGTATCAGGGTTAAAATAATAAAGGGCATTATTCGTTGGGTCTTGCCCATTTAATGCATCTAACACTGCATTTCTGGCATTCTCATCAGCACCTAAGTTAATTTGACCGTCTGCTACTGCCGTAAACGCACGATCTTCATAAATGACGCCAGCGACAGTATCAGGAAACGTCGCCGAATTTAGCCGATTGACAATGACAGCTGCAACAGCAACTTGTCCTTCATACGGTTCTCCTCGTGCTTCACCATATACGGCTTGAGCCATTAATTGAATATCGTTGCTTGAGTATCCTGAAGGGACGTTTTGTGCTTTTTCAATAATTGGCTCTCCTTCATCGGACTGAGGTTGTTCACCACTTGATTGACCACCACCCGCGTTGCTACCGCCACCATTATTGGAGTCAGTTCCTTTTTTTGCTGTACCGCCATAGTGGTTAAAGGAACGTCCTTCATTTAACGCACTTAACACATAGTCCTGATCATACTCTGTAGTCGAGACCAATTTCGTTTTCATTTGCTCGCCAACCAAACCATCTATATCTATTCCATACTCATATTGATAATTACGAACGGCCCAATACGTACCCCAGCCGAAAACACCATCAATTTTCCCATTATAATAACCGACATGCTGGAGCCTCGATTGAAGTTCGACCACATCGTCTCCAGTTGCTCCTTTTTGAATCACTTGTTCTGAAAAAGCAGCTGCTTGGTCTCCATTTGAAACAAAAACAATAATTGCCATCGCTATCATTAGAAGCCAGTTTAAACCTGTGTTTGCTTTTTTACTTACCATTGTATTGGTCCTCCTTTTACCCGAATGGGTGAATTGGTCACTATCGGTAGTCTTTGTTAGCAAACGGTTTTTATACCAATAAAAAATGACGCTATGACAAAATTCTACATTTCATCTAAAACACGACCATTATGATAAAATCAAAGCCCTACTAGTTTTTATAAGTATTCTCATACATGCTCTGCTTCGTGCGGCCGTTAAGATAAGAACAAAAAAACGATTAATCCGCTTGATAGGATTAATCGTTTTTAAATCTGCTTTCGTACTATTGTCAAAACCATGTTCAAACTTTCTCATTCACACATCTTCAACGTATTATGCATTAAAGTAGCGTGCTTCTGGATGAGAAAAAACCAATGCTGTGACACTTGCTTCAGGTTCCATCATAAACCCATCTGTTAACTCAATCCCTATTTTTTCTGGTTTTATCAAGGAGAAAAGCTTTGCTTGGTCTTCTAAATTTGGACAAGCAGGATAGCCGAAAGAAACGCGAATACCTTGATATTTTGCCGCAAATCGTTCAGACATTGTAAAATCAGCTGAGTCTGGAAAGCCCCATCGATCTCTCATTTGTTGGTGAATACGCTCAGCCAATCCTTCAGCTGTCTCCAAAGCAGCCGCCTGAAGCAAATGGCTGTACAAGTAATCGCCATTTTGCTTAGCCACTTCCGCTTGGTCACGCACCCCTTTCCCGGCAGTAACAGCTAAAAAGCCAACATAATCCATCTCTCCACCAACTGGACGTACGTAATCAGCTAAACACAAGTGAGGAGCTTTATTTTGACGCGGAAAAGAAAAGCGCTCCAGTTCCGTTTGCTCATCAACCGGATTATAGATAATTAAATCATTTCCTTCACTTTGCGCTGGAAAAAAGCGATACATTGCATGGGCCTCTAACGTTTTCTTTCGATTTGCTTCAGCAAATAACTGATCAACCTTTAACTTTAAATCGGTTGTCCGCTCGTCACCTTCTTCTAAAAGTCTGCTTACTTTCCCTTGAATTCCTAAATGGCGTCCAAGCAGCATTTGCATATTCACGTATGAATAGATATGATCGACTTGGTAGTTTCTTAATACATGTAAATCTAAGTCAGCAGGATGGTAAACAGAGTGAGTATGTTTAATGGAGGAGCGAATATCTGTTGCAACCGGCTCTTGTTTTTTAGGTTGTTGCTCTAAAAATGCAGCTTTTTCAGCTCGTTGAGTATCTAGCTCAACCCGAAGCTCTTCTCTCCCAGGAGGCGTTGACAACCGATTTGCTAAATCTAAGCCATTCATCGCGTCTTTTGCATAAACAACCATACCTTCATATTCTGGAGCTATCCGCGTATCAACAAACTTTCGAGTTAAAGCAGCCCCGCCAACTAATATCGGAATAGAAATTCGCTGTTGCGTTAGATCCTGCGCCGTTAAAACCATTTGTTGCGCTGATTTCACAAGTAAACCTGATAAACCAATTGCTGATGGCTTCTCTCGCTCAATCGCTTCAATCAATTCATTAGAGGTTACCTTAATCCCTAAATTAACAATATCAAAGCCATTATTACTTAAAATAATATCGACTAAATTTTTACCAATGTCATGGACATCACCTTTTACCGTCGCCAATAAAATTTTCCCTTTTCCAGAAGATTCCCCTTCTTGCTTTTCCATATGAGGTTCAAGAAAGGCAACCGCTGCTTTCATCACTTCTGCACTCTGGAGTACTTCTGCCACAATGAGCTCATTGTTGTTAAACAATTTGCCAACTTGATCCATTCCATTCATTAGTGGTCCATTTATAATATCTAATGGTTCGTCAAATATGCCAAGCGCCTCGGTCAAATCCACTTCAAGCCTTTCCTTAGTTCCTTCAACCACGTATATCGCCAAGCGTTCATCTAGTGATAATCCTTCATATTCTGTCCGTTTCTCAGCTTTTTTCCCTCGATAAAAAGCAGTAAACGTCGCTAAATGTTCATCATTTGTTTCAAACAGCAATCGTTCTGCTTGTTTTTTTTCTTCTTCCGGTATGCTTGCATAACGCTCAAGCTTCTCCGTATTCACAATTGCATAGTCTAACCCAGCTTGTGTGCAATGATATAAATAAACGGCGTTCAATACTTCTCTACCGACCGGCGGCAATCCAAAAGACACATTTGATACACCTAAAATGGTTAAACAATGAGGAAAAGCAGCTTTTATTCGTTTAATGCCCTCCACAGTTTCTTCTGCTGAACCGATGTACTGCTCATCACCCGTACCCACAGGAAAGACAAGTGGATCAAAAATAATATCGTGGGCAGGTATACCATATTTTTTTGTTAATATGTCATAGGACCGTTTAGCAACTTCAAGCTTCCGCTCTGCTGAAACAGCCATTCCTGTTTCATCAATGGTTCCAACAACTATGGCAGCGCCAAATTGTTTAATTAACGGCAAAACAGCTTCAAATCGTTCTTCTCCATCTTCAAGATTAATTGAATTGATGATTGCTTTGCCTTGAGAGTATGTTAACGCCTTGGCCACGACATCTTCATCCGTTGAATCAATCATAAGGGGTACTTTAATTTTATTTATTGCTTGCGCAAGGAATGCTTCCATATCTTCCGTTTCATCACGGTCCGGATCTGCTAGACAGACATCAATAACATGAGCGCCTCGCTTTACTTGAGCACGAGCAATTTCAGCCGCTTCTTCGTATTTCCCTTCTTCAATCAATCGTTTGAATTTTCGTGAACCAATGACATTCGTCCGCTCTCCAACGAACAAAGGACGCATCGATTCATCATAAATTAAATGTTCGGTTCCTGATACAGCATGACTGCTTCGCTTCGCCTTTTCTCTTGGTGCGTACTTACCCATCACTTCTGCTAATTTCTTTATATGTGCAGGCGTTGTGCCGCAACAGCCACCAACCACATTTAACCAGCCTTTTTCGGCAAAAGCCTCCATCTTTTTTGCCAATGAATCAGGTGTCTCATGGTATTTCCCGTCTTCATCAGGTAAACCAGCATTTGGGTAGCAACTAACATAGCTGGCAGCTAACTCCGATAAGGAACGCAAGTGGTCGCGCATAAATTCCGGTCCAGTTGCACAGTTCAAGCCAACAACTGCAGGCTCCATATGTTCAAGTGACAAGTAAAACGCTTCAACCGTTTGACCAGCAAGTGTTGTACCCATCGGTTCGATCGTTCCAGATATGATTAATGGCAGCTCTTTCTTTGTTTGCAAAAAAGCTTCCTTTATGCCTAAAAAAGCGGCCTTTACATTGCGCATATCTTGACTTGTTTCTAATAACAACAAGTCCGCTCCACCATCTATTAAACCTTTTGCCTGCTCTTCATAGGATTCTTGCAATTGTAAGAATGTTGTCCCTCCAGTGACCGAGAGGGATTTCGTCGTTGGTCCCATTGCTCCAGCAACGAAGCGCGGATCAGAGTCGGTCGTATAATGATCAACTTCAATTCGAGCTAATTGTGCTGCTTTTTTACTTAGATCATACGCTTTGTATCCTAAATCATAATCATCTAGCACAATACTCGAAGAACCAAATGTATTAGTAGAAACAACATCAGCTCCAGCTTCTAAATAGGCTTTATAGACAGAAGAAATGACCTCGGGTGCAGTCTCATTTAAGTATTCATTGCATCCTTCGAATTCTTCTCCGCCAAAATCAGCTGCAGTTAAATTGGCTTCTTGGAGCATCGTACCCATCGCTCCATCTAAAACAATAATTTTTTTTCTAACTTGATCTAAAAACGTAGTCTTGGTCATTTTTACTTCCTTTCTTCTGCACGGGCTGCTGCGGGCTGTTTCATTTTTGCGTATCTTGTTAGTTCGGCTGTTAATTGATATCGGAGAAAAGGAGTAATAAAATACAACCCATTAAAATAAGTGGTGGCCGCATCGGTTAAAGACTTTGCAATACTGATGCCTTCCTGCTCAGATTTCTCTCGATCATTCCCACATGCCAGCATCGCTTTTCTAGTTGCATCACTTAGCGTAATTCCCGGAACTTCATTATGAAGAAATTCAGCATTACGACTGCTCGTTAACGGCATAACACCAACAAATATCGGAACGTTTAAATGCTTAGTTGCTTCATAGACAGCTTCAAATTGGTCTTCTTCAAAAATAGGTTGTGTTAAAAAATAATCAGCACCTGCTTCTATTTTCTTTTCAAGCCTTCGTACCGCTTTATCTAAATGTTTTACATTTGGGTTAAATGCAGCAGCTGTTGTGAAGCGGCTTGATTGACCTAGCGATTTTCCAGAAAAGGATATGCCCTGATTCATCTGTTTGATTAGTGGCAATAATTTCAATGAGGAGACATCATATACAGAAGTCGCTCCAGGAAAGTCACCGACTTTGCTAGGATCACCAGTGATGACCAGCAAGTCATTAAGCTCCGCTAGATCAAGACCCATCAAATGCGATTGAAGACCAATTAAATTACGGTCTCGGCACGTTAAATGTACAAGACTGCGAAGACCCACTTTTTCTTTGACCAACATTGCTAATGTTTGATTATCAACGCGTGGACTTGCAAGTGAATTATCAGCGAGTGTCAGTGCATCAACACCTGCGTCTTTAAGTGCCTGTGCTCCTATTATAAACTGCGAAACATCGAGCTTCTTTGGTGGATCAAGTTCAACGATAATGGTCTGCTTTTTCTTCACAAGGTCAAGCAATGAAACATCTTTCCGCTGTTGGTGCCGATCTACTTGTTTTTGTTCAACGACCTTAGTGGAGATAGGACGTTTAACTGGTTTTTTTAAAGCAACTGCTTGATTAATTGCCGCAATATGAGCTGGTGTCGTGCCACAACAGCCTCCTAACACATGCACACCTTGGTCAATAAATTCACTTGCCATTGCTGTAAAATAATGAGTGTTTGCTGCATAAACAAAGCGTCCATCACGATAACCCGGCAAACTCGCATTTGGATAACATGCAAGGGGAATGTCAAATGGTAAATCCAACTCTTCTAGTGAACGAAGCATATGATAGGGTCCCATTCGACAATTAATCCCTGTCACATCTGCCCCTTGCTGATAGAGCTCAATTAACGCTTTGTTTAATGGAACACCACCTTTTAAAACACCTATATCACCAAGTGATACATTCGCAATTATCGGTATTTTTGTTTGCTTACGAGCAAGTTGAACAGCCAGTTTTGCTTCTTCCAAATCGTAAAATGTTTCAAACAGTAACCCATCTACACCAGCATCGATAAGCGCTGTAATTTGTTCTAACAAAGCCACTTTAATTTCATAAAAATCTGTTTCCTCATGCTGAAATCCTTTGATCCCCCCAATAGTTCCAAGTACATATACACCACTAGTTTCAGCGATTGCTTTTCTCGCAATTTCAACGGCATGTTCGTTAATTGCTTTAACAGACTTCTCTAAGCCATATTTTTTTAACTTCACAGCATTTGCTGCATACGTATTCGTTTGTATTAACGTTGCCCCAGCGTCTAAATAAGATTGATGAACCACCTTGACTTTTTCAGGATCGGATAGATTTAATTCTTCAAAACAAAGATCAAAACCTTGATCATACAATAAGGTTCCCATCGCACCGTCAGCAACAGTTAACCTTTTGATTAATTGTTCTCGTAACCCCATCTAAACCCCACCTTAACCTTTTTTTGCCGCGTGCAATGCTTGTTTGAGATCGGTGATTAAGTCCTCTTTATGTTCAATTCCTACTGAAAATCGCAGTAAACAATTATCAACTCCGTTAGCTATTCGGATAGCTTCAGGAATATCGGCATGGGTCTGTGTTGCTGGGTAAGTCATTAAACTCTCCACGCCACCCAGACTTTCAGCAAATGAAATGAGCTTTAAGTTCTTGAGAAGTGGATTTACCCACGATTCTTGTAAAATACGAAATGAAATCATCCCACCTTTACCAGGATAAAGAACATCTGTAACTCCATCTTCTTCCCTAAGCATGGAAACGATGGCTTTTGCATTTTCCTCATGCTTATTCATTCTTAATGCAAGAGTCTTCATTCCTCGAATTAACAGCCAAGAATCAAATGCACCTAATGTACCTCCAGCACCATTATGGTAATATGCAACTCGTTCCGACAGTTCTTTTGTCTTTGTTACAATTAGGCCAGCAATTAAATCATTGTGACCACCAAGGTACTTTGAAGCTGAGTGAATGACAAGATCCGCTCCTTCAAGAAGTGGTTTTTGCAAAAGTGGCGTATAAAAAGTGTTATCGACAATCAAAAGAAGACGGTGCTTTTTGGCAATTTCAGCTAACTCTATAATTGAGGCTTCCTGCATCAACGGATTGGTGGGTGTCTCAATAAAGATTGCCTTCGTTGAGGAATGAATACACGCTTCTATTTCAGCAGGTTTACTTGCATCAACATAATCAAACGTCAGTCCCCATCGCTTCCAGCCCCCTTCAAACAGTCGGTATGTACCTCCATATAAATCACTTGAACAAATAATATGGTCGCCTTGTTCAAAAAGTGAGAAGACAATTTGCACAGCAGCCATTCCAGAACTAGTTGCAAAGCCACGATCCCCACACTCTAATTCTGCAATAGCCTGTTCCAATACTTCTCTTGTTGGGTTTCCAGTACGCGCATAATCATAGCCTGTGGATTCACCAATTCCACTATGTCTGTAGGCCGTTGAGAAATAAACCGGTGTGTTGATAGCACCTGTCGCGTCTTCTCTCCTATTTCCAATTTGCGCTAAAATCGACTCTTCATGGTTACTCATTACGCAGCCCTCCTCCATTTTCTCAAAAAACAAAAAACCTTTCTCCAAGATTAGAAGAAAGGGTCTCTATACTTCTCTTATCTTGCAGGTCGACTGCTGGATTTAGCACCTTGCCATGAGGCTGGTTGCTGAGACTTCTTAGGGCCATCTCCCTCCGTCTCTCTTGATAAGAATTATGCAATTAGATGAATCATTGCCACAACTTTACCGCAAATTTTTTGAATTAGCAACCTTTTTCTGTTCTTCAAATAAATAAACAAAGAAAAGCATCTGCCTCATTAGGCAGATGCTTTCTTTTATTATGATTCTGGTGATGCCTCGATAACAAGCTGATCCTCATTTCCACATACACATTGCTTAAAGCCTGTTTCATACTCACCTTCATCATTACGCTTCCCACGTAAGATGTATTTTTCACCACATAAAGGGCAACGAATGACTATACGATAACGATTAGCCGTTGTCATACCATATTCCTCCTTCAAAAACATTCTGCTCCGAGTTCATTCGGTTAACCGGCTTGCTTTTTTAATTTTCCAGATAGCTAAGAGCCATAATCCAATCATAAACGGAATCATCGCCATTAAAAATAAGTTTCCAAAAACCATTAAAATAAAGTCATAACTACCATGTAATAACATGGGAAGGAGAGCTGCTAACACTAAGTAAACCTGCTTTTTGTTCTGATTGTATTTAGCTTGTCCAATATAGTACCCCATTACTATTCCGTAAACAGCATGAGCTGTTGTTGGCATAAGTGTTCTTGGAATAACATGGTCAAGACCATACACAACCATGTAGAGAGCATTTTCAATCGTTGCAAACCCTAATGACAGCGAGACACCAAATACAATTCCATCACTTGGATGCTTCAATTGACCATGCTGATAAGCAAATACGAACAACATCAGCCATTTTAACCCTTCTTCAAGCAATCCGTAAAGCAAAAAAGCTTTTGAAAAAGGCTCCGTTAAAATTTCTTCTTCTGTAAAAGCAAATTGAATAACAGAAATAGGAACAACCAGCAATGTACCAATGATAAAAATTCTAAGCACCAAAACCATTGCGGGCTTACTAAACGTATCCCTTAAATATACATAAGAAAATAATGCCATAGCAGGCGCTAAAGCTGCCAATATAAAAGAAAACACGGCCTACCGACCAACTCTCTAGAAGAAAAGTAATGCATCGTTTTCTCTAAGTATACGTCTCGTTCTTCTCATCGGCAAGTTTGATTACCTAAATAAAACCATTTCGGATATTTTGATTGGCAGCTAGCATAACGATTGCCTTAATTCGTGCCTTTTTGCTGTCATAGTCCGAACCAAGTATGACACCCATTTGCTCAAGTTGGTGGGCACTCCCCTTATAATCATAAGTCGGATAAACTTTTCCCTCTTCAGAAGAAGTTGTCATAATGATTGGCTTCCCTGAGCTTACAGCATTCTCAATCGGCTCGACTAATTCTGGCGGAACCTGACCTCGTCCAACTCCTTCAATTACAACTCCATCTAGTGTATTAGCTATAGCCTCAAACGTTTGAGCAGGCATACCGAGATAAACTTTTGCTATACCAATCGTTTTTAATGACTCATTCTGAAGGTTGTAATACTCTCGCTTAATTGGTTTTTGATACGTATAAATGACGTCATTATCAATAATTCCTAAGTAACCGAAACCAAAAGCATTAAAGCCTTGTAAATTCGATGCATGTTCTTTTTTTACATAACGTGCAGCAAAAAGTCGTTCATTAAAAACGACGACACATCCCATATTGGTTAAATCCGGTTCACAGGCTGCATAAATAGCATGTCGCAAGTTCATAAATGCATCACTACCTGTTTGTTCAGGGCCCCGTTGTGATCCTGTCACAATAACCGGTCGACTATCCTGATTCGTTAAATCAAGAAAGTAAGCCGTTTCTTCAAGTGTATCCGTTCCATGAGTGACCACAATTCCACTAATCTCTGGGTCGGTAAAAACGTCTTCGACTTCTTTAATCAAGTGCACCCAGTCTGAAGGCGTGATATGAACACTCGGTTTTTGCAAGACAGAGCGAATACTAACTCGAATGTCATTTGGCAATCCACATAAACGCACAAGTTCTTCTCCAGTCAACTCACCAGCAACTAGTTTTCCGTTCTCACTAGTAGTACTTGCAATCGTACCTCCAGTCGTTAATAACATCACATGACGCATTTACATCCCCCTTAATCCATTTTACTCTTAATTGCTTTAGCAATAAGGTCGCCGTGCTCTCTGCCGTTTTCAATAAAGATTTCATTTGCATTGTTACCGGCAGCAATAACACCTGCGACAAAGATTCCTTGTGCATTTGTTTCCATTGTAGCTTGATTAAACTGAGGGCGCCCCGTTTCTTCATCGACTTTTACACCGATTCCTTTTAAAAAGGAATGATCCGGATGGTAACCTGTCATTGCAAAAACAAATTGAGCCTCTGCCTGCTTATGATAACCATTGACGGTATAATGAACCGAACTAGCTGTAATCTCTTTAATGCATGCATTAAATTCGACTTGAACGTTGTTATTTTTAGCAAGCGCAACTAATTCAGGCAAAATCCAAGGTTTTACGCTTTTGGAATAGTCGCTCCCACGATAGAGCATTGTGACATGGGCACCTGCTTTTTCTAACTCAAGGACAGCATCAACAGCTGAATTCTTTCCTCCAATAACCACAACCTGATGATCAAAATAAGGATGCGCTTCTTTAAAATAATGCATAACATGATTACTTTTTTCGCCTGGAACATTCATTAAGTTTGGAGAATCATAATAGCCTGTAGCTATAACAATGTTTTTCGCATCATACTGCGCTTTTGATGTGTGCACGATGAACTGACCTGAATCTTTTTTTTCCACCCTTAATACTCGTTCATATGTATGAATGGTCAATTGTTTCCGTTTGACAACTGATCGATAATAAACAAGCGCTTGATTCCGACGTGGCTTTCGCTCTTCCACAATAAAAGGAACTCCACCTATTTCCAATCGTTCACTTGTACTAAAAAATGTTTGGTGAGTCGGATAGCGGTGAATGGAATGTACAATATTCTCCTTCTCAATAACAACAGCAGTTAACCCTCTCTCTTCACAAGCAATTGCTGCTGCAAGTCCACATGGGCCACCACCAACAATTAGTACATCTATCATAGAATCACCCTTTTTAACTCATTCAATGTATCATTTCGATTTTACAAATCAAAACCCTTGTGCAACGTACTACGTACACAAGGGTGAATGATGTATTTATGTTTAAGTATAACAGATTATACCCAGCCTCGAAAACGAGATGCTTCGGCCATGCGGCGTACGCCAACCATATATGCTGCCAATCGCATGTCCACTTTTCGACGCTTTGCTAGCTGATAAATATGATCAAATGCTTCAACCAATACTGTTTGAAGCTTTCCTTCAACTTCTTCATCAGACCAGTAATAGCCTTGGTTGTTTTGAACCCATTCAAAGTAAGAAACGGTCACACCACCAGAGCTAGCAAGCACGTCTGGTACGAGCAATATCCCTCGATCTGACAGAATTTTAGTCGCTTCTAATGTAGTCGGCCCATTCGCTGCCTCGACAACAATTGACGCTTTAATATTCTTGGCGTTTTGCGATGTAATCTGATTTTCAATTGCAGCAGGAACTAAAATATCACATTCCTGTTCCAATAATTCTGCGTTTGAGATTGTATCCTTAAATAGTTTAGTAACGGTTCCGAAACTATCGCGTCGATCAAGTAAGTAATCAATATCTAGACCATTTTCATCGTAAAGAGCTCCATAAGCATCAGCAATCCCAACAACTAGAGCCCCGGCATCTGCCATAAATTTAGCTAGAAAGCTACCAGCGTTCCCAAACCCTTGGATAATAACTCTGGCACCTTCCATATCAATACCTTGTTTTTTTGCTGCTTCCGTTACACAAATTGTAACACCTTTTGCTGTTGCCGATTCTCTTCCATGAGATCCACCAAGAACAAGCGGCTTTCCTGTTATAAAATTAGCAGAATCAAATTCGCGAATACGGCTATATTCATCGAGCATCCAAGCCATAATTTGCGAGTTCGTAAAAACATCAGGTGCTGGTATGTCTTTTGTCGGTCCGACTATTTGACTAATCGCTCGGACATATCCACGACTTAATCGTTCAACTTCACGAAAAGACATGTTTCTTGGGTCGCAAATAATGCCACCTTTTCCTCCACCATACGGAAGATTAACGATGCCAGCTTTCAAACTCATCCAAATTGATAATGCTTTTACTTCTGTTTCTGTAACATCAGGATGAAATCGAACTCCACCTTTAGTTGGTCCAACTGCATCATTATGTTGCGCTCGATAACCAGTAAAAATCTTAGTAGAACCATCATCCATTCGAACAGGAATTCGAACAGTCATCATTCGAATAGGCTCTTTTAACAACTCATACATTTCTTCTGAATAACCAAGTTTAGTCAGAGCAGTATGTATGATTGATTGAGTTGACGAGAGAACATCGTGTTTATCCGTTCGACTTGCGCTTTCGTCCATTTTTCGTTTCACCTCACGAGAGTGTGTGCTTATTTACCTATTTTTGTTCACTTCTTATCATAAAGAATGCGGGCGTGGATTGCCACAGTTATTTTATAATTTAACAAAAGACATCTCTTCTATAAAGCGAATTGCCTCCTCTTTTTGCCAATCACGTTTTGTAAAGAGAGAGTAGTGCAGACCTCCTTCTTGCCAATTGGCCATGTGATGTGAGGGTTCCCACACAAATGAAACGTCATTTCCTCTCACTTTAATCAATTCATCGCTGTTTCGTTGAGGGTCATAAAACGTCTCAGCATCTTGAATAAATAGCTGAATTTCTTTCTTATTACTATTTACAAATGTTGCTACTACATAGGCTAGTTCTAATTCATACGATACTTTTGCCTCTTTAAAAGACCATTCTTCGTTCAGGTCAGAAGGCAAATAGAGTGGGCCTGCGAATTGCGCTTTTATTTCTTCGTAACCAATTGACTCAAAAATGTCGGTATTATTAATAGAAGTAAATAAATGTTCCTCTAAGTTGAACTGATCGTCTTCAAACGTTGGATTGGTTTTGAAATAAGTCGCTTCCGAAACGATTTCCAGATTTTCTTCTGTTATATAGATGGTTTTTAAAAAGACAAATGATTCTTTATCAACCCATAGTTCAGCCTTCCTCTTGTTTGTCTCCTGATCAACAAAACGTAACTTATACACTTCTCGTTTAAGGAATGTATCTTCTCCTAACAATTCAATCTCAGCGTTAGTAGATAGATATTCTACTTCATCCAGAAACGACTCTCTAGCAGTTGGCATTCCGTGCTGCTCATCGTTCTCATACTTTGTAAGTTCATAGCGCTCATAATCCTTTTCAATAATAGCGCCATTTACATGCATCTGACTAAAGAAGAGACCATTCTCATCAGAATAATCAAGTCGTTGTGTGTGTTGATCTGCTACAAAATAATGTTCCGTGAAAGAGTTTGTTTCCATAATGAGTTCATAAGCCGTAATATCATCCGATGCATTTAATGCGTTTTCCAATAGAGTGGTTGCGTTCATCGATGCATACGCACACCCGTATAACCCACTAAGCAAGAGGCAAAAAAATACATACCATGTCCGCTTCACATTAACCATTCTCCCACTCCCCTTCTAAGCAAGGTATCGAAAAATAGAAAGAACTGCCGTTTGGAGGACTTGAAAAAACAAATATCTCTCCTCCATGCTTCTGAACGAGTTCTCGACAGATAGCCAGTCCAAGTCCAACACCTTTTCCATGAACTTGACTTCTTGATTGTTCCACTTGGTAAAAAGAATCAAATATCTTCTGCTGAGCACCGCTAGGAATGCCTTGACCTTCATCAATAACAAAGAAATATAGTTTATTTCCTATATCACTTTGTACATAATCTGGTAATGCACTTTTTCTATTCGTAGCCACTAAATGGATTTCTCCACCCTCAGGCGAATAGCGCACAGCATTCATGACGAGATTATCAACTACTTGAACAAGCCGATCAACATCAGCATGGAGCTCAACCGGATCAATATCAATGGTTATCCGTACAACAAACTCCTGCCACTGGTCTGAATATCCATCGAATAATAGTTCTGCTAACTCTTCACCATCTACTCGTTTTCGAGTTAAACTAAAACTTGTTGCCTGAATTTGCGAATAAATCAACAAATCCTCAATTAATCGCTGCATGTAAGCCGTTTTCGTTAAAATAACTTGTGCATATTCATCTCGCTTATCCTGATAATGCTGCATCCCCTCAGCATAGGCCCGGATTGATGTTAGTGGCGTTTTCAAATCATGGGAGATAGAGGCAATTAGCTTTCGACGATTGCCATCAGCTGTTTGCCTTTCGACTTCCGTTTCTTTTAATTGTGCCGTCATTACCGCAAAATCATCAAGTAACATCCCCACCTCAGTACGTCGCTTACTACCACCATGAAGTTCCACATCTCGCTTACCATCTGCGACTTCCAACATTTGATTCTTCATCCAGGAGAAAGGAATTAACATATTACGTTTAAACCAGTGTTGGACAATCATTAAGGTAACTCCGCTACTTAAAATAAAAAACAACAAAGTGAGCAAGTAAATGTCTCTCGTTTCTTTCTTTACATGGCTTTGATCAAAGCGAAGCTCATAGTATCCCACGACTTGATCCTGTAAAAAAACCGGTTCCTTATACACAAAGGAATGCGCTCTCGATTGAAGTTCAAATAGGTTGCTCATCATTTCAGTAGGTCGTAGATGTGTTGCAAAGATTGGTTCCTCACTCGTTTGATGTAGTAGCTCCCTGTCTGAAGAATAAAATCCAAGTTGGGCATTGGTTATACTATTTTGTTGCAGTGCTTGATTTGCCAACTCTTCTGGATTGGCTTCGAATTGGTCAGCTTGCTGGTTAATCCACCTACCAATACTTTTTGCCATGATCAATGACTCCATATAGGCATCAGATTGGTTATTTGCTGCTTGATTGACTTGAAAGGTAAAGATACTGGTTGTCACAAACGGAACAATAGCAGTAAGAATAAGCAATAAGTTCAGTTGTCCTCTAAGTTTCATTTACCTGGAATCCCAATAAATTTATAGCCAACACCCCAAACCGTTTCTATGTATTTCGGCAGTTTTTTTCCATCTTTTAATTTGTATCGTAAGTTTTTAATATGTACAGTTACAGTCCGGCTATCAAATCCATCCCCATTCCAAATTTCGGTATATAGATCTTCTTTTGAGAAAACTTGACCAGGATTTTCAGCCAAGTATAGAAAAAGCTGGTACTCTTTTGCAGTTAGAACGATTGCCTCTCCATCAACAATAACCCGTCTACCTTTCCTATCTATCTTGACGTCTTGAAAAAACATGTATTCAGCTTGCGGTTGCGCTCCTCTTTTGTAACGCCTGATTTGTGCTTTTACACGTGCCGTTAATTCAAACGGACTGAACGGTTTTGTTACATAATCGTCTGCACCAATTTCTAAACTACGAACCTTATCGAAATCACTCTGCTTAGCACTGACCACAATAATAGGAACATCAGAATGTTCACGAATTTTTTCACATAATGTAAAACCATCCATTTTAGGCAACATTAAATCTACAACAATTAAATCATATGTATTCGTTAAAAAAGTATTATAACCAAGCTCTCCATCTTCACACCACATAATCGTAAATGATTCCTTCTCTAAATAATCCGTTACAATTTGCGCAATTGACGGATCATCTTCAATTAATAAGATTGTCATTTCTTCCCCCAAGAGTCATTCTTTCTCTTATTTTACCAAGTTTTCAGTCCTTTTTGGGCATTGATTACAAAAAAATCTATTAGCCTTCCTAAAAGAGGTTGAAAGACCAATCAAAACCACCAGTGTGAACTGGTGGTTTGCTCTGCGGCTGGAAGCCTCTATTACCGGCCTTGGCCTCAAAGGCCCACTGAAATGGTTTCCC
>NZ_JAFBCV010000011.1 GCF_016907895.1 Shouchella xiaoxiensis | reverse complement strand
CTGCCGTTGAAAGTAACAACTTGCCCAACCGGATACGTTGGAGCAACAGCCGGATCAAAAGCAACAACGCCCTCAAAGCCAATGCCCGTAGCCCCCGTAGGTCCAGAAGGCCCAGTCGTACCGGTGATACCCGCGCCGGTTACACCGGTAGCTCCTGTAGCACCTACAGCAGCAATTAACGTATACTCAGGTGAGATTCCCGGAATTCCTATAGGTGAAGCGGTATTTACAACATAGGTGCTACCCTGAAACGTAATGACTTGACCTGGTTGATAACCAGGAGCTCTCGTTACGTCAAAAGGTTCAACATTTGTTAACCCTGATCCTGTTATTCCTGGCGCTCCGGTAGCACCAGTGGGTCCAGTCGGCCCAGTAGGACCTGTTGGCCCGGTAATTCCAGTGAAACCAGTTGGTCCGGTAATTCCTGAGATGCCGCCGCCACCTGGTCCAGTCGGCCCAGTGGGTCCGGTCGGTCCGATACCGTTAAAAAACCCTCCTCCGTTACGTGCGGTTCTTTGAAACCGCTGAATGTTAGAGGGGCATCCATCGTTAAAATCATTATACATGTGATATGTCAACCCTTTTCTAAAGTGAATTCGAATACGTTTCAGCTTATGCGAAATGTATAGGAATTGCTTTAGACATATAAGGAAATTCACAGAAATAGAGTTGAAAATATGCTTATGCACAATCCATTTCATTCAGAATTGGGTTGTAGCTATGGTTTATCAACATGAAAGAGGTCGTGCACTATGGCACGACCTCTTAAAATTAGGATCGCGATTTTTTTCCGAAAAACCCGCCATCTCCACCTCGCTCTAGTGGGCCATTTCTCATAAGAAAGTAAGCAAATACAAGCGCAATAATGCCTATAGCACCTACTATAAATGCAAAAAGCAGCTGCTCATGCAGGAAGGTATCCCAAACAAGAGATAAATCACCAAAGGTAATGCTTATTATAGCGACCATTCCAATTACAGTAGCTAAAGCTAATGTGCGAACCGTTCCAAACTTGAACCAGATTGAACTAATAAAAACGCCAGTACCAAATAAGAACACGCCGTAGAACAAGTCTAGGCAATAATAAAGAAAAGGGTTAGATGTGGGAAGTAAATCTCCCATATGAAAAATTGTGCTGGAGCTATACTGTTGCTCAATTAACCAACCATTTAACACCAATAAGAGATTAATGATGAGCATAGAACAGACGATAAATAGGATGCCAGAAATGCTTGCTGCAAGCATGAATTGTTTCCGTGTTCCGCCTAGTGCCAACGTATATTGATAGGAATTGTTGAAAAAGAAAAACGGGTAAAGCAATAAAAAGCCGTAAACAGGACCGAAGTTAGCGCCAACATTAAACGTTTCATCGTTATTAGCATTTATTATTCCTAAACATACGTAAAGTGCTGTTAAAACAATAGTAATAATAGCAATGATGTAAAACTGTATACGAAGCTCTTCAAATACAATGCGGAATGGACCTTTAAAAGTGCTCATCTTTCAACGTACTCCTTCTGTTGTCACACTAACTAAATAGTCTTGAAGTGGCGCTTTCTCAATGCTCACTCCTTTTTGGTTTGCGAGCTGTTCCCACTCTTCCGTGTATCGTTGATCTATCATTACGCTAATCTGTTTGCCAAGCCTACGCTCTTCAATAATGATGCTTGATTTAATAAAATCTCTTACTAAAGACTCTTCTCCGCTCAAAAGAATGCCTTGTTGTTTTAATTGGTCCGTTTCTTCATAGCGGATAATCGTTTTTGCATGAATAACAGCAATTTTTTCACATAAAGACTCGATTTCGTCAATATGGTGTGTAGATAAGAAGATGAAACGTGGGTCATCTTCATACGACTCCAATAAAGCTTGATAAAATTTCTTTCTCATATGCGCATCAAGACCGTTTGTTGGTTCATCCATAATGGTGACAGGTGCCTTGCTTGCTAAACCAATAACAATTTTGACCATCGTTTGCATGCCCTTTGAAAATTTATTGATTTTCTTTTTTCCTGGTAATTCGAACAACTCTACCAGATACTCCGCCCACGATTGATCCCATTGCGGATTAAAATATGCTCCGAATCGGAGTGCGTCATTTACGGACCAATGTTGAGAAAATGGATGGTTTTCCTGCATATAAGTCACATGTTTCATAGCTTCGGAATTGTTATAGGGGCTAGTAGTGTTAACTAAAATGTCGCCGCTTGTTGGCTTTTCGAGTCCAGAAAGCAATTTCATTAACGTCGTTTTTCCAGCTCCATTTCTTCCCCAAAGCCCAGCTATAATAGGTTCTTTTTCATGGAGTGATACGCTGTCCAAAGCGGTAAAATCTCCATATTGAAAAGAAACGTTCTGCATTTTTATCATAAGTCTCCTCCTCTTATTAATCTAAGTATCTCCTGTTCCGTTATTTCAATTCGATAAGCCTCAAGTAGCATTGTTGGACGTAAGTTGAAGAAAATTGCATTTCTTTGTTTTTGCATCTGGCTGGACAAAGGTTCCGATACCAACTGTTTATAAAAAAACATCCTCAACAAACTCTGCTGATCCTTTTTGTGCGGTTGCTCAATTCACTTAAAAAAGCTTTTAATTTCTGTTGGTGAAAGGATTTGCTGATTTTCAATTAAGTGACCTGCTATTACGTTGTCAGTAACCAAATCAGTCGTTTGCTGATAAATTGGTTTCATACTCGTGAATAGAGCTTTCAGCAGAGCTTCTTTCAACTAAGGTGATAAGTTGATTAGTCGTCTAATCAACTATACACATTTATGTTTATCATGTAAAGATCTTCGCTTTCCTTTAACGTTAATCAATCGTTTAATTAAAATTTATATTGCTTCAAGATTCAGTGACGTATATACTAAATAAAGATCTTGATATTGAAACGTTTCGACATAAATGAAAGCGTTTAAATTTGTACAATGGTTTATTTTTTTGATGATTTATTGAAACGTTTCAATTTAACTTTTGTAGGAGGCTTTAAAATGGAGAGATATGCAATTGATGTACTTTTAGAAAAGATGACGCTAGATGAAAAGATTGGTCAGTTAATGCAATATGCTGGCGCATTTTATTCAGAAGAAGCGAATGATACGCCAGTTACTGGACCGGCAGAATTACCGATTAATCAACATGCAGTTAAAAAAAGTGGCTCTGTTTTAGGCGTAGCCGGAGCAAAAAAAACGATAGGAATTCAAAAAGAACATTTGAAGTCGAATCGATTAGGGATTCCACTTCTTTTTATGGCAGATGTTATTAACGGTTTTAGGACGATTTTTCCAATTCCGCTTGCACTAGGATCAACTTGGGAGCCAGAACTAGTGCAACAAGCACAGTCTGTGGCTGCTAAAGAAGCTGCAAGTGCAGGTGTACATGTTTGTTTTGCCCCAATGGTTGACCTCGTTCGTGATCCTAGGTGGGGAAGAGTAATGGAATCGACAGGTGAAGATTCATTTTTAAATAGCCGATTTGCAGAGGCAACGGTTAAAGGTTTTCAAGGAAATGATTTACGGAAAGAGTTTGATCGCGTAGCGGCGTGTGTAAAGCACTTTGCAGCTTATGGTGCGGCAGAGGCTGGACGCGATTATAATACGGTTGATATGTCGGAAAGAGAGTTGCGAGAGCAGTACTTACCTGCATATAAAGCCGCACTTGATGCTGGATCAGAGCTTGTTATGACAGCTTTTAATACGGTGGATTCCGTTCCAGCTACAGGTAATAAACCATTAATGCGTGGAATTTTAAGAGAAGAATTTGGTTTTGAAGGCGTATTAATTTCAGATTATGGAGCAGTAGGTGAACTCATTCCTCACGGTGTCGCCGAGAATGAAAAAGAAGCGGCTCAGAAAGCAATCACAGCTGGTGTTGATATTGAGATGATGAGTTTATGCTATGAAAATGATTTAAAAGGGTTGGTGGAAACAGGCGAAGTTTCAATTGATTTAGTTGATGAAGCAGTTCTACGAATCCTACAATTAAAAGAAAAGCTAGGTCTTTTCGATGATCCTTATAGAGGCGTGAGTGAGGGGCGTGAAGAACAAACTTTATTCACTGCCGAACACAGAGAATTAGCTAGAAAAACAGCAGAAAAAAGCACAGTATTACTTAAAAATAATGGCGTGCTGCCTCTAAAGACAAAGAAAATCGCTTTAATTGGTCCATATGGAGATAATAAAGACATACTTGGCGAATGGTCTATTTTTGGTAAGCAGGAAGAAGCTGTTACCTTAAAAGAAGGATTAGCTCTTCATTCAGAGCAGATTGTCTACGCGGCAGGAGCTCAGATGTATGAGCGTGATCAAGAGCATTTTCAAGAAGCAATGGTCTTGGCGAAATCTGTAGATACAGTTGTGCTAGCTCTTGGAGAAGGAAGAGATCGTAGTGGGGAGGGCAGAAGTCGAGCCAACATTACGATTGAAGAGTGTCAGTTAGAATTATTGAGGGAACTTAAAGCAATCGGAAAAAAAGTGGTGGTTGTACTGTTTAATGCTCGGCCGTTAGATTTAACGGAAGTGGATCAGCTGGCAGATGCAATCTTAGAGGCATGGCATCCTGGTTCAGAAGGGGGAGCAGCTGTAGCTAATATCTTGTTCGGCTCCGTTGTCCCATCTGGAAAACTATCAATGTCATTCCCACGAACAGTAGGGCAGCTGCCTCTTTATTACAATAGCTATAGCACAGGCAGACCCCTTCCAGAAAACAGTGATGAACGATTCTTTTCAAGATACATTGATGTAGCGAACACTCCGCTGTATTCATTTGGTCATGGCTTAAGTTACGCTAGTTTCCAATATGAAAATCTGACGCTAGATAAAACAGAAATTCAAAGACATGAATCTATTAATGCATCTATAACCATTACAAATACTAGTCATTTTGATGGAGAAGAAACGGTTCAGCTATATATTCAAGATATTGTCGGGGAAGTCGTCCGTCCGGTTAAAGAGTTAAAGGGCTTCAAAAAAATAATCATTGAAGCAAATGAATCAAAAACCGTTTCCTTTACGATTACTGAAGACATGTTGCGTTATCATCATGCTGACTTATCCTATACAAGTGACCCAGGAAATTTCCGTGTATTTATTGGTACAAGTAGTTCAAATACAGAGCAAGCAGAGTTTAGACTAATAAAATAAAAAGTAGTATTGAACGTCACTAGCAAACTGCTAGTGGCGTTTTCGTCTTTTAGAAGAAGATTAAATGCTGCTAAATTATGATTTATGCACAGCTTATTCACATAAAAACAGGAAATGTACACAGTATTAGTTAACTTATAAACAGACTTAGGTTACTTATACACAGAAATATGTGTACAAATCAAACGAAGCCACCTTCTTATATGCAAGGTGGCTTTATTTCTTAAAACTTTAACAGCTTAAACGCTTCTGGCTCAACCGATAGTTCTGAGCTTGATGTTTGTTGTGACTGAGATTGTCCTACTAAAAGATCTTTATATGGTTTTGAGTGGAATGAATGAGGTAACTGAACCGCCGCCGACTGTTGTGAACGGTTGACCAGTACAACGAACGTTTCGTCAGAACTAGATAAAGCATACATCAGAACATCTTTGTGTCTTGAGTCATAAAAGGTGAGCGCATCATAATTTCCAAACGCTTTATACTGGTTCTTCCAACCAATTAATTGTTGTAAAAACGAATACATGTCACTGTCTTGGCGTTCAGGATCCCAAATCATGCAAGCTCGACAACCTGGATCGTTGTCACCGCTCATTCCAATTTCATCTCCATAGTAAATGCAAGGTGAACCAGGAAATGAGAATAAAAGAAAGTACTGAAGTTTTACTAAGTTTTTGTTTTGATCACTGACCGTCAAGACCCTAGCTGTGTCGTGACTACCAAGCATGTTAAACTGAACTTTATTAACAGGGTGTGGATAACTAAATAAGTGACGGGAGAGTGATTTTTGTACTTCTTGCACTGGTTTATTCTTTAGAACATAGTCTTGAATCGCATCTGTCAGTGGGTAATTCATGACCGCATCAAATTGATCACCCTGGAGCCATGCTCCAGCTTGATGCCAGATCTCTCCCAGAATATAGACATCTTGTTTAACGGTCTTTACTGCTTGACGAAACTCCCTCCAAAAAGCATGATCGACTTCGTTTGCGACATCGAGTCGCCACCCGTCTATATCAAACTCTTCAATCCAATAGCGAGCTGCCTTTAATAAGTAGTTTTTAACTTCTGGATGAGTTGTGTTCAGTTTAGGCATTGAACCAACAAAAGCAAACGTTTCATAGTTTGGCTTGGCTAGACTTGAATTAAGCGGGAATTCATGTGGATGAAACCAGTCTGCGTACTTTGAGGACGCACCGTTGTGAAGCACATCTTGAAAAGGAGCGAAGTAATAACCGCTATGATTAAAGACGGCGTCAAGCATGACCCGGATACCACGCTCATGACAAGCTGTTACGAATTTTTTTAAAGTCTGTTTGTCGCCAAATTGAGGGTCAAGCTCAAAATAATCAATTGTATCGTATTTGTGATTTGAGAACGCTTTAAAAATAGGTGTTAAGTAAATACCACTAATACCGAGAGTTTCTAAGTAATCAAGATTTTGAATAATCCCTTCTAAATCTCCGCCGAAAAAGGAATCTGGTTTAGGCTCAGCGCTTTCCCATGGAAGTGTTTGAGCAGGGTTTAATGATTCGTCACCATTTGCAAATCGTTCAGGAAAAATTTGATACCAAACGGTCTGCTCGACCCAGTCAGGTGGTGAAAAAACTTCTGAATCATGAGCGTAAGGAAGACAGAAGTAGGGAGAAATATGAGCAGGTTGTTCATTAAAGAATCCTCGTTCAGTAAATACTAATGTATGCTCGTTGCTGGACAACTTAAATGCGTAGCGCAGACGAGAATGAGGTAGATGAATCGTTGTTGACCAGTAATCGTGAGTCCCATCCGTACCAATCAACGTCATTGCGCTCTCGTGAGATAGCCACTTCCCCTCACGCCAATCATATGGGTCACCATGAATGAGTTGAATAGAAGTCACATCGCCGACTGCTGTTTGAATCCGAACAGTGGCTCGGTTTGAATTTACTAAATACAAGTGGCGGTTTTCTTGTGTATGAATGATAGCTGCTTTATTCATAGAAGCCTCCTCTATAATCGTACGTTCTTGCTTCTATCATAAAATTGGCTATCATGACTGTCAATTTTTTTGCAAACGATTTCCTAAAATAATAATTAGGTATTGTGTAAATTGGCTTGTACCTTTATACTGAGTGAGAAATTTAGTTGCATTAATTACATGCATTTATGCAAACGTTTGCCTAAAGAGAATTACTTCATGTTTGAAGGAGGACATTGTGATGAATAAATGGTTAAAGAGTGCAAGCGTGCTTGCTGTCATTGGATTACTTGGCGCATGCGGGCCAGATCGAACGGGTGTTGTTGATGACTTAGAACCGGACCCAGCAACAGAAGAGAATAAACCAGACTCTTTAACGATCTGGGTGAATGACGATGAACGTGAATTATTGGCTTATCGTGAAATTGGCGATAACTTCGAAAGAGAGACGGGCATTGAAGTACGCATAACGCCATTTAGTATGGGGGATCAGTTAGAAGCGATGTCGCTTGATGCGCCAGCTGGCGGAGGGCCAGATTTATTCTATCAGCCAAATGATATGGTAGGCAGTATCACCCTGCAAGGTTTAGCGGCAAATATTGATCTAACAGCTGAACAAGAAGCTGGCTACTTAGATGGCACACTCGATGCCCTTAGTTATGAAGGAGAACTTGCTGGAGTACCGGCAGCAGTAGAAACATACGCGCTTTTTTACAACACAGACATCGTTGATGAGGCTCCTGTAACAATAGAAGATTTAGAAGCGCTCGGTGAAGAACATACCAATGCAGCAGCGAATGAATTTGGTTTTCTACTAGAGTCACGTGAAATGTATTTTGCTTATCCGTTCTATGATGCCTATGGAGGCTACATCTTTGCTGAGGATGGGGAGGACTACGACACATCTGATATTGGACTAGCAAATGAGGGTGCTGTTCAAGGTGGAGAACTTTTACAGAAATTTCATCAAGAAGGCTACTTGCCACAAAACTTAAATGCCGATATTTTGAATGGATTGTTCTTAGATGGCAGCGTAGGGGCAGTTTTCTCAGGACCGTGGAATATTGCTGAATATGGAGAAGAGCTTGGTGATACATTAAAATCCGCACCACTTCCAACCGTTAATGGAGAACCGATGCGTTCATTGGGTGGAGTAAAAGCATGGATGGTAAATGGCTATAGTGATCATATTAGCTGGGCGAAGGAATTAGCTCTATTTATGACCAATGATGAAAGCGCTCAAATTTTCTTTGAAAACAAGCGTGAAATACCTGCAAGAGCAGAATTTGAGATAGACAATGAGTTATATGAAGGGTTCCAAGAGCAATTGCAACATGCTTACTTCATGCCTAATGTACCAGAAGTATCGGCCGTTTGGGGACCAATGGGAGATGCAAATGTCTTCATATCACAAGGTGATGATGTAGCGGAAGTCCTTGAAGAAACGGTACAGATGATTAGAGATGAAATTGAGATAATGGGAGCTGGAAGAGAATGAGGGACGCACAGCCAAAACAAAATCATAATCCAAAGCTAGCAGGTATCTTATCAATCATTCCTGGTCTTGGACAGCTTTACAACCGTCAGTGGTTGAAAGGGAGCTTGTTCTTGTTCATTTCACTTGCTTTCTTCACGGTTTTTTATGATCTGTTTAACATGGGATTTTGGGGTTTATTTACGCTCGGTACGTGGTCGGGAGTAGATGATTCCCGTGTGTTGATTGGACAAGGGATTGTAGCGATTTTCTTAACGATCTTTGCCATCGTGTTAGTTGTGTTAAACATTAAAGATGCTCGACGTGTTGCACATAAACGACAAATTGGCGAAGTCATTCCAACGTTGCGAGAGCGCACTCGTCATTCGTGGGATAAAGGCTTCCCTTATTTGCTTGTTTTACCAGGTTTAGCGCTGCTTTTATTAGCGGTAGTTTTTCCATTAATCTATATGGTTATTCTTGCATTTACCGACTATAACTTGTTTAATGCGCCACCAAGAAATGTCTTGAATTGGGTTGGATTTCAAAACTTTATTGATTTAGCTACCATTCCAATTTGGCGAAATACGTTCTTCTCTGTTCTATCTTGGACGATTGTGTGGACAGTAGTTGCCACAACTTTACAAATTGCATTAGCCATGTTGTTAGCAGTAATCGTTAATGATAAACGGATTAAATATAAAAAATTAATTCGAACTGTACTTATTCTACCTTGGGCAGTCCCAAGCTTTGTAACAATCTTAATCTTTGCGGCTTTGTTTAATGATGGATTTGGTGCAATAAATCGTGACTTGTTGGTTCCGTTATTTGACACCGCTATACCGTGGTTATCTGACCCGTTCTATACTCGGATGGCGTTAATCATGATTCAAACATGGCTCGGATTCCCATTTGTATTTGCGTTATTTACCGGAATTTTGCAGAGTGTATCAGATGATTGGTATGAAGCAGCAGACATGGATGGAGCGAGTAGATTTTCTAAATTCCGCTTTATTACGATGCCGCATGTGTTATTCGCAACGGCACCACTGCTCATTATGCAGTACGCTGGTAACTTTAATAATTTCAACTTAATTTACTTATTTAATGAAGGTGGCCCGCCGGTACGTGGTCAAAGCGCAGGGAGCTCAGATATTTTAATCTCGTGGGTTTATAGCCTTGCGTTCGAAAATTCTCAGTACAGTATGGCAGCAGCCATCTCGATTATCATCGGTATTCTCGTAGCGTTGTTCGCCGTATTCCAATTCCGTCGTAGCGCTTCGTTTAAGGAGGACAAATAAGCCATGAAACAGAAAACAAGATCTAGAATAGAAGTTTTTCTAATGTACGCTTTTATTTTCTTCATGTTCGTGATCATCGCCTACCCGCTTATTTGGACGTTGGCGCTATCATTAAACCCAGGAACAAATATATACGGTGCAAGTCTCTTACCTGATTCATGGTCATTAGAAAATTATAGATGGTTGTTCTTCAGTGAACAGAGTAACTATACTACTTGGTATAAAAACTCGTTATTTGTAGCAACCATTACATCGATTCTCTCAACCATTGTTGTCTGCTTCACTGCTTATGCATTTTCGCGCTATCAATTCGTTGGGAAGAAAAATGGACTTTACTTGTTTTTGGTCTTGCAAATATTCCCTGTTATTATGGCGATGGTCGCAATTTATGTACTATTAAACACGATTGGTTTGCTTGATTCTCTATGGGGGTTAATTTTAATCTACGTTGGTGGTTCTATACCGATGAATGCATTCTTGGTTAAAGGGTATTTTGATACATTACCGAAAGAGCTTGATGAATCCGCAAAATTAGATGGTGCAGGCCATTTTCGAATTTTCTTCACAATTGTCTTGCCACTTGCGAAGCCGATTCTTGCGGTTGTTGCCTTGTTTAACTTCATGAACCCTTTGATGGACTTCATTTTACCTCGAATCGTATTAAGAAGCCCTGAGAATTACACGTTGGCGCTTGGTTTATTCAATTTCGTTAACGATCAATTTGCGAATAACTTCACACGGTTTGCTGCGGGTGCTGTTTTAATCGCTGTTCCAATCGCGATCGTATTCTTATTCTTGCAGCGTTACCTCATCTCGGGTCTTGCTTCAGGAGCAACAAAAGGCTAGATACATTCATTCAGGGGTGGCTTATATACAAGGCACCTATAGATATAAAACCTGCTTATTAGGATAGGAGTTTTTACATTGTCAAAAAAATGGTGGAAAGAAGCGGTATGCTATCAAGTATACCCACGTAGTTTTTATGATGCGAATAACGATGGTATTGGTGATTTGCAAGGTGTGATTTCTAAATTAGATTATTTAAAATGGCTCGGCATCGATGTTATTTGGTTAAGCCCTATGTACGATTCACCGAATGACGACAATGGCTATGATATTCGAGACTATAAAGAAATCATGGAAGAATTCGGGAGCATGGCTGATTTTGATCAGTTACTGGACGAGGTACATGCTCGTGGAATGAAATTAATCATTGATCTCGTTATTAACCATACGTCAGATGAGCATGAGTGGTTTGTTGAATCGAGATCATCGAAGGAAAGTGAAAAGCGAGATTGGTATATTTGGCGTGATGCTCAGGCTGATGGTTCAGAGCCAAATAACTGGGCTTCGATCTTCAATGGACCTGCATGGGAATGGGACGAAAAAACAGAACAATATTATATGCACATTTTTTCAACGAAACAACCTGATTTGAACTGGGAAAACAAAGAAGTCCGCGACACGCTTTACGAAACAATGAATTGGTGGATGAACAAAGGAATTGACGGTTTCCGTGTAGATGCGATTAGCCATATTAAAAAAATTGATGGATTACCTGATCTACCGAATGAAACGGAAGAAACGTTTGTTGAATCATTTGATGGGCATATGAATCGTCCAGGCATTCATGACTATCTTCAGGAGATGAAGCGGGAAACACTTGATCAACATGATGTTTTTACCGTCGGTGAAGCAAATGGAGTTCGTATGGAAAATCCTGATGATGTGGCTGCCTGGGTTGGTGAAAACAACGGTGTGTTTAACATGGTCTTTCAGTTTGAACACTTAGGTCTCTGGGGAAAAGATGCCGAACAGAAGCTTGATGTAGCAGCTGTGAAAGAAGCATTATCTAAATGGCAGTATGGTTTAGAAGGTCTGGGCTGGAACGCTTTATTTATTGAAAACCACGATCAAACACGTGCGGTGTCGTCTTGGGGCAATGATGAGGAATACTGGAATCTTTGTGCAAAAGCATTAGGAACGATGTATTTCTTCATGAAGGGAACACCGTTTATCTATCAAGGACAAGAAATAGGAATGACGAACGTTCAATTTGATTCAATTGAAGAATATGATGACGTTTCGATGCGTAATTATTATAAACAAGAAAGTGCTAAAGGTGTGCCGCACGAAGAGATTATGCAAGTCGTATGGAGCCAAGGTCGGGACAACTCACGAACGCCTTTACAGTGGTCGACTGAGAAAAACGGTGGCTTTAGTCAGGCTGACAACACTTGGTTAAAAGTGAATCCAAATTACAGGGAAATTAATGTGGATTCCCAGAAAGCTGATCCATCATCAATATTGAGTTTTTACCGGAAGATGATTGAAGTACGTAAACAATATGATACACTCGTATACGGCACGTATCAGCTTCGAGATGTTGGAGTGGAAGAAGTGTTTGTTTATGAAAGACATGGACAAGATGACACGTTTACTATCGCAGTTAACTTGTCGGAAGAAGCACATCGGTTTGAACATGAAGGGAACGGCACAATCATTTTAAGCAATTATGATGAGGCAGATTCTCAACAATTAAAGCCTTATGAAGCACGTATTTACCGAAAAACAAACTCTTAAGTTTCTACTTGAGAACGTTAAATGGCCGATCAAGAGGGTGGACGTCTATTGACTCATACAATTAAAGATGTAGCAAAGCTGGCAGGGGTTGCACCTTCCACAGTTTCGCGCGTGATTGCAGACAGCCCGAAAATAAGTGCGAAAACGAAAGCGCGTGTAAAAGCCGTAATGGCTGAATTAGGTTACCATCCAAATGTACATGCACGTAACCTCGTTAATAAACAGACGAATGTGATTGGTGTCATCATGCCTAGCGTTTCTTACGCGCCTTTCCAGAATCCGTTTTTTCCTGAAGTGTTAAGGGGAATAACGGCTCAGGCTAATGAAGATAAGTATGGCTTATATCTATCAACAGGCCAATTGGAATCCGACATTATAGAAGAAGTAAAAGAAATGGTTCATAGTCGACGGGTTGATGGAATGATCTTGCTGTATTCAACAACAGCAGATCCAGTTATACCGTTTTTACTAGAAGAAAATTTTCCGTTTGTTGTTATAGGCAGACCGCCAGAGCAACTCGAAGGGGTTGTCTCATATGTAAACAACGATAACGTAAAAGCAGCAAAGATGCTCACTGAATATTTACTGCTTTTAAAGCATCAGCGTATCGGGTTTATTGGTGGGAGAAAAGACGCCTACGTGACGCTAGACCATCGAGAAGGCTATTGTGAAGCTTTGACGAGTGCTGGTCTAGAGATAAACGAAGGTGATCTTGTTTACCACGATGAAGTGTTTGAAGGTGGTGAACAGGCTGTTATTGAATTAATGGCACAAGTGACTCCACCAACAGCGATCATCGTAGCCGATGACCTTATGGCTCTAGGTGTGCTCCGCATGCTTTCAAGTATGGGTTATCAAGTTCCAAAAGATATATCTGTTGTCAGCTTTAATAATGTGTTGATGTCAGAACTAGCAAGTCCTCCGTTAACGACAATGGATATTCAAATCTATGAATTAGGGTTTAAATCTGCTGAATTACTGCGGAAGCGAATCGCAAATCCAGACTTACCTATGCAGGCTGTTAAGGTTGGTCACAGGTTAGTGAGAAGAGAAACGAGTCAAGCAATAGAAAGACAATAAAGACCGCCGAATGGCGGTCTTTATATTATTCACGAATGGTTTCTTTATAGTAATCGGCTAGTATTCCGGCTACAGCTTCAGCACTGCGTAAGCTTTCATCCATCGTATTGTCAACGCCTCCGAATTCGATTAACATGGCGGTGTCGGCAAGGTCTTGATTGTATACGCCGTTTCCTTGTGATTTATCTTTCTCAAATACACCACGACTCAATCCAGGGTATTCCGCTTCAATTCGCTCGTTCAGTTCGATGGCTGCTTTTCTTTGGGCGTCAGCGTTTGGGTGAGCAGTACCAACAACAAACAATATTCTGGCAAAACGTTCGTTGTTGATCGTCGCAACCGTATGTTCTGCTCGAACTGAATCACGGTGGAAGTCAAGAATTAAATCATAGTCTTGCTCATCCATTTGTTTCGTGACAATTTGTCTCGATGCAGCATAATAATTTTTCATATCACGCTCCAGCATATAGGCATTGACATTCGTTTGATCAACATCGGCTATGATGTCATGCTCACCTAGTACTTCGGCAAAACGGTTACCAACTCTAATAATGTTTTTAGTAGGGTCACTTGAAATGGCTTTATCTGCATTGGGATCACCTTCAAAACCGAGTTCCGGTAAATAAGATTCATAGCTGTGTGTATGATAGATAAGGACGGAAGGTTCTGTGGCTTGTCCGTCATTGTTCGTTGCCGGTGTTTCAACTGTAGGTGTTGAGTTGGCATGTTCTTTAGCCAGTTTTTCTAATGCCTCTTCAGGGGGAGTTGATTCTCTTGGCATATTTGTTAGGTTAGTCCCTTCACCAGCCTGTACAATTCTTGTGTCAAAAGAAGACATGATTGGAATTCCTTGAGCGAGTAGTGATAAAGGGTTATTTAAATCGAGACTTGTTGTGGAAGAGACGAGCATGTTACCTATTGAACGCTGTTGATAATCTGTCGGTAATGCCTGTTTGAAAGAATGATTTTCAGTTGAAATAAGAGAAAGCAAGTCTACGCCATCTAAAGGTGCAACCATATCGTTAAGGCCTCGGTTATACCAAGTGTTATTCGTTGCCAGAATGCTAATAACAAGTAAAAGAGACAGCAATATGGCTGAGATGGTCCCTAGCCATTTAAGTAGTTGACTCATATTCTTCACCATCCTTCTATCTTAATCTATGAAATTGGGGCAGAGAATATCACTGTCGTTTGCAAACCGCTTCTCTGAGGATAAAAGAAGGATTAGAGAAAATTTTTCGCAGGAAGACATACAAAAAAAGCGTAGGACTATTCGTTGTCCGTACGCTCGTCTTTTTTCTTTATGAAGTCAATTACTTCTGTATCTGTTAATTGGATTCGTTTTGCCTCGCTAAGCATTGGTTTAATGTAACTGACAAAAAAAGCTTGCTTTCGTTCATCTAATAGACGTTTTTTCGCTCCTCTTTGTACAAACATTCCAACACCACGTTGTTTATAAATAAGGTCTTTATCTACAAGAGAAGCTAATCCTTTTTGTGCTGTAGCGCGATTAATCTGATAAAAGGTCGATAAGTCAGTAGTTGAGGGGAGTTTGTCCCCTTCAGTCAAGCTTCCTTCAATAATGTCATCTGAAATCATGTCTGCAATTTGTTGGAAAATGGGTTTTGAATCATCAAAAGTGGCTTTCAAGGTATCTCCTTTCATATACGAGTGAACAATGGTATATAGGAAATGAAAACGAATGGGATAAGGGATGTTCTACGTTGAACTATTTTCATTTTACTGTATCTAAATTAAAAAACAAAGCAGGAATGTTATTAAGAGCTGATACGACAGGGTGTCTCTTTATGATGACAGCGAATAGAAAGGAATCTGTTAGGTTTTAGCTGAAAAGGAAAGAGACATTGTAACGAACTGACAAAAATGAATGAAGGTTATTTGTTAAAAAAGATAAATAAGGATTGAAAGAGTGTGGGGAGTGCACTAAAATAAAATCATTTAGTAAGCTGGAGTTAGATGAAGAGGAGTTTGGCAATGAATTCGCGAAAAAGAAATCCATTTAGACTGATTCTCTATGCTTACATTATTGCTATGTTTGTCTTTAGCATGTTGCTCTATCTACCCATTTTTCATGAGCCAGGAGTTGATCTTTCTTATAAAGACGCTTTATTTACATCAGTAAGTGCAGTGAGTGTTACGGGCTTAGTTACAATTAATGTAGTAGAGACCTTTAATACCGCTGGAATATTGGTATTGGCGTTAGCCATTCAAATGGGTGGCGTAGGAATTATGACGCTTGGGACGTTTGCATGGATCTTATTTGGTCGAAGAGTTAACGTATCGCAAAAATTGCTCATCATGGTTGATCAAAATCGGGTACAGAATCAATTTTCTGGCCTTGTTAAGCTGATGAGTAGTTTATTATTGATTGCGTTAATGATCGAAGGTGTGGCAGCTGTATTATTAGGTACATATTATTTACAGTTTTTTGAGAATCCAATCGATGCTTATATACAAGGGGCTTTTGCAGCACTAAGTGCGTTCACAAATGCTGGGTTTGATTTAACGGGCCAGTCGTTAATACCGTTTGTAGATGACTATGTTGTCCAAATCCTAACTATTTTATTAATCTTTGCTGGATCAATTGGTTTCCCGGTGTTGCTTGAATGCACGGAATATCTTAAGAGTCGAAAACGTACATTTAAATTTAGTTTGTTCACAAAGCTGTCTACTGCGACTTATTTTATCGTTTTTATTATAGGCGCATTAGGAATATGGTTCTTAGAAAAAGATCTTGCTTTTGCAAATTTAAATTGGCATGAACAAATTTCTCAGTCTGTTTTTTTCTCAGCAACAGCAAGGAGTGCTGGGTTAAGTACTGTTGATTTAAACGTGTTTCACGTGCCTGTTTTGTTGTTTCTGTCTTGTTTGATGATTATTGGTGCAAGTCCATCAAGTGTTGGTGGGGGAATTCGGACAACGACGCTTGCCGTCATGGCTCTATCGATTAAGAGTTTTACTTTGGGACGAAAACATGTGCAGGTATTTGGACGACGTATTCATGAAGAAGATCAACAGAAATCCTTTATTGTTATATCAATATTCGCTTTTATGTTTATTGTAGCAATGATACTAATCATGTATTTTGAGCAAGGATCTGGTATATCATTAGTCCAAGTTTTTGTAGAAACAGCATCTGCATTTGGAACATGTGGATTGTCATTAGGCGTAACGTCTGAACTAACATTTTCAAGTCAGGTGGTGTTGATGGTGCTGATGCTAATTGGACGTGTGGGAATTGTTGCTTTGCTATTCTCTCTACGTAAAGAGGAAGAACCAGATCGATACCGGTATGCAACAGAGCGAATCATCATTGGTTAGTTAAACGGGAGGTTAGTGGATTGTCAAAAAAACAGTTTCTAGTTATCGGTCTTGGTCGTTTTGGAACAAGCGTGTGCAAGGAACTTTATAAGCAAGGTCACGATGTTATTGCGGTTGATGAGAATGAAGAGAGAGTGCAAGATGCGGATGCGTTCACTAGCCGTGCGATTATTGCGGATACGACGCAAGAAAAAACGCTAAGGTCACTTGAACCAACCAATTATGACTGTGTATTAGTAGCAATAGGCGACCATATTCAGGAGAGCATTTTAACAACACTCTTATTAAAAGAATTAGGTGTTAAAAAAGTTTGGGTAAAGGCACGAAATGAACAGCATCACCGCGTGCTTGAAAAAATCGGTGCGGATCGAATTGTCCATCCTGAACTTGATATGGGTATACGAATTGCTCACAGCTTAGATTCAGATAAGATAATAGATTATGTTGAGATTTCACCTGATCACAGTATTTTAGAAATGCGCGCTACAAGTAAGATTGCGGGTCAACCTTTAGCGAAATTGAACATTCGTAAAAAATACAAGTGCAATATATTAGGGATTAAATCAGCTGGAAGGTTAACAATTACGCCGATGCCAGATGACACGCTGACTGAAGGAGATGTCATCATCATATTAGGTGAGAATAAAGATTTAAAACGATTTGAAAAGGGAGCATTGTAACGGTGACTTTATGTCACTGTTTTTTTTTGACACTACGTAACTGAATAACTGGTTTCAATTTAAAAAAGGGAGTGGCTAGATAGAGATAAGGGGAGCTTTCCAAGCAAATAACAATGGAAAAAAGCTTCTGATTGTTGTTATTTCAAAACAGAAGGCTGTGCTTTCTAAGGCTTTATGTGGATTTTGCGCGGAGCATCACTTGTAAGCACTCGATATTCTGAGCGTCCAATATACAAGGGAACTTGAAGTCTGTTAAGGTCAACCGCATTTGTACCCGTAAAAAGCTGTTTGTCACGGTAACTTTGGACAACTTCACCAACAATCCATTCATGTGTTCCATATGTGTGTTGACCAACGACTTTGCATTCATAAGCAAAATAGGCATCACTTAAGATAGGCACATCTACTTTTATTCCAGGTCTATAAGGAATGGAGAATGAACTGAATTTATCAATCTCTCTTCCGCTATACGTACCGCAAGCCTGAATTTGCTCAGATTGAGCGGCAGGAAGAAATTGGACAGCAAAAACTCCGCTTTGCTTAATTAACTCATATGTATAGGTTTCTTTACGAACGGCTATTCCATAGTGACCAGGGTCAGTAGCCATGAATGTATGCCATCCAGATGCCATCACATTGTGCTCCTGATCATACTGTGAAGTAACAATTGCAACCATGCTAGGATACGTGTGCCATGAAGAAGCGTGTACTGGTTCAATCATTTTAATTAATCCTCCTAACCGATGGTTTCTATTAACGTTTGTTAAAGGTATAACTAGTTTAACCTAAGTCGCTAAATTCCTACAAGCTTTAGGCTAGTGACAGTTTTTACTAGATTGATTCCTGGATATTTTGCTAGAATAGCGAAAAGGAGCTGATACGTTATGTCAAAATTCTATCAATCTGCGTTGGATTTTAATGATACAGAAAACGTGGTTAATCGATTCGAAGAAATTCTTGCTATTCCACTAGATTCTGTTGTTCAGCTGGAAGTGTTTTTACAGAAAGAATCTGAATTATTAGGTCAAATAGAAGAGATGCTGACAGGCCACTATATTGATTTTAATTGTTATAGCAATTCGACAGAAACGAAAAAAGTATTTGAGCATGACCAAGAAGTTATTGAACCTATTGTAAAGACGTATTCTGCAAAGCTTGACTCAGCTTTTTTAGGATCAAAAGCTCTTAAGAATTTACCGGAAGAACGTTATGGCTATCTAGTTAAAAGAAGAAAGAATGCCGAAGCTTTATTTCGTGAAGAGAACATTACTTTAGAAATAGAAGAAAACCGTTTAACGACAGCTTATTTTGAACATACAGGATCCCTCACCGTTAATTGGGATGGAGAAGAAAAGACGTTAGCGCAGCTTTCTCCCTACTCTGAGAATAGTGATCGAGAAATAAGAAAAAAAGCGATGAGTTTAAGTCGTGAAGCCTTTCTTGTTAAAGAAAAGCCATTGCAAGAGATTATGAGCGAATTAATCGAAATCCGCCAGAAAAAAGCAACAAATGCGGGTTTTGTTAATTATCGTGACTACATGTTTAAAAAATATGAACGATTTGATTACTCGCCGAGCGATTGCAAAGAGCTGGCACAAAACATCGCCACCTATGTAAAACCATTAAAAGAAAAGTTGCATAAAGAGCATCAAGATGCATTAGGTGTAGAAACATATAAGCCTTGGGACGTGAGCGCTGTTTTGCCGGAGCAAGCTCCGCTTAAGCCCTTCTCTAGTACGCAGGAGTTAATCGTTAAGAGTCGCAGCGTCCTGACGTCAATAGATGATCGTTTCGGTGAGCTGCTTCATTTAATGGATGATAAGAAAATGCTTGATTTGGAGAGTAGGAAGAGTAAATCACCGGGTGGGTTTTGCGCACCTTTACCAGTTTCTGGGCTCTCATTTGTTTTCATGAACCACGCGCACACGCATGATGATCTAATTACATTGCTGCACGAAATGGGTCACTGTATTCATAATGATTTAAAAAAAGACATACCATTGCATTTGTATCGAGATACGCCGATGGAGTCAAGTGAGCTTGCGAGTATGTCGATGGAGCTGTTCACAATGAATCAGTGGGAGCAATTTTACAGTAATAATGAGGAGCTAAAGCGGGCGAAACGTATGCAGTTAAAATCAATTGTGGACTTCTTGCCAGCAGGGATGGTTATTGACCAATTTCAGCATTGGCTCTATGAAAATACAATGCATACAGTTGAAGAGCGTAATCAGACGTTTAAACAGCTTTTGAAAGCAATTGATTCGGAGGTTGCCGACTGGTCTGAACATGAGGAATGGCAGGAGACGGCATGGTTACGAATCTTACATATTTTTGAAGTTCCTTTTTATTATGTTGAGTATGTCATTGCTCAACTTGGTGCACTTCAGATGTATAAAGCTTACAAAGAAAATCCAGTAGAAACCCTTGAAAGCTACAAAAGAGCATTGACGTTAGGAAGTTCTAAAGGACTGGCAGATGTGTACAAAACAGCAGGTATTCGCTTTGATTTCTCTGCAGAAACAATTCGTTCGTTAATGGATTTTATAGAAACTGAATTAAAAGAGCTTGACCAATAAAACGAGTTAGAGAGACATGATTTTTACAATCATGTCTTTCTTAATAGTGTATATTAACTGCACTGATGAATAATCCCGCGACGAAATAATTCATCTTTTAGGATTGAAATAAAGTCAGGGCTTAGTTGATGTTCAATTGCGCGACAGTAAGATTCCAGAAGTAGCTCATTTGGCAGCTGGCCTAACACTCGAGGCCCCCCTCTACAATTTTGTGAATACACAATATATAGTGAGTGAATTGATATTCATATACTATATATTCGATAAAAAGCGATTTTTCCTTCTTTTTTTCTAAAATAATTTTGAAAGATTGAAGTTTTTATAGAAAAGAGGAGAGTGTTCGGCGTTTAGACTAGAGATTGCTACTCTATCTGAATGTAACAGACCTAAAAAATTGTACAAAAAGATAGCTGGAATGTACCTAACTTAAAATCAGAAGATGAATGAAAAAGAAGAACAGAAAAAAGGTGTTTTTATAATCGGAAATAGGGGTAAGAGAAAATGACGTTGATTAGAAAAGAGGGAATATATGAACTGGATCCTAAGTAGACCAAAATTGGTTGCTCTACTTTTTATTATGTTAACAGCTGTTGGGATAATTAGTTTCACTCAGCTTGGACAACGAGAAATTCCGGAGTTTTCACCTCCAATTGGACAAGTTACAACTGCATTTCCTGGTGCTTCAACAGAGGAAGTAGAAAGACAAGTGACAGACCCGATTGAAGAAGTACTGGGGCAATTTGAAGAAATTGTATCCTATGATTCGGTCTCTGCGCCGAGTATTTCTCTTATTACGGTCGAACTCGACGAAAGTGTCGGAAATAAAGAATCTGTATGGAATGAAGTAACACAACGAATAAATCAAGTGACAGCGTCGTTTCCGGATAACGCCATGGAACCAGAAGTGGAAACGGATTTAGGCGACCAAGGGCTTGCTACGTATCAAATAAAGTTAAACGAAGGAGTTAATCTAGAAGAACTTCAAGACGTCATTAATCAATATGCTGATAACCTTTCGCAGCTTGCTCATGTTACGGGACTTGATGTTCAAGGAGCGTTAGAAAAAGAAGTATTTGTTTCTCTAGATGCTTCAGCCATGGAAGAAAATAATTTAAGCTATGGCCAAGTGTTAGGTATTCTCCAGGAGGAAAATGAGACAACTCCCATTGGTGAGTGGGAAAGTGAAGGAGCTATTTATCCTGTTAATCTCAACGCATTTTCAACAATAGCTGATTACAATCAGGTGCCGGTGGGTGTGGACCAAAGTGGAAATATTATACGACTTGAAGACATTGGTACTATGGAAGAGACATTTAAGGCGAGAGAAGAGTCTGTCCAGTTTAATGGCAATCCTGCTTTATCACTTACGTTTACACTGCAAGCAGGAAGTAGTGTTCCAGCAGCACAAGACGAACTTGATCAATTTGTAGAAGGGCTAGAAGCGGATCTTCCAGATGAAGCAACGATGGAATTGCTCTATACTCAGGCAAATTTAGTTTCTGAACTATTTACTGATTTAGCATTATCTTTCGCTTTTGCTGTTATAGCTGTACTCTTTGTATGTTCGCTTGGTTTACGAATTGGTTCAGCAATCAGTGTTGCTATTGCAGTGCCAGTTTCGTTAAGTATTGGATCAATTGCCTTGCCGTTTTTCGGCGTAGATTTAAATCAAATTTCCCTCATTGCCTATATTTTGGTGCTGGCCATTCTTGTTGATGACGCCATTGTCGTAAACGACAACATCGAAAGGCAGTTAAGAGCAGGAAAAGCGCCCAAAGAAGCTGCCAGAAAAGGAACGGTTGAAGTATTAGGTTCAGTCGTTACATCAACCATAATCGTCATTTTTACATTCTTCCCGATTATATTTCTTCCGGGAGGAGCTGGAGAATTTATCCGTCCGTTGCCTGTTGTTATTATCAGTGCAATTGTTGCTTCTACTGTAGTTGGGCTAATTGGAATTCCAATTTATCGTGTTTGGCGAGAAAAACGCAAGCCGATGTCAAAAGAGCAACGTGCCCCGGGTTTATTAGGACCTAGTTTAGATAAGATTGGGCAAGTGTATGGGCGAAAATGGATGAAAGGAGTAGTAAATCGTCCGTTTCTTGTTGGTTTTGGTGGATTGTTTATTGGGACGTTAGCGTATGGGCTTATTCCGTTTATCCCTATTGAGTTTTTTCCCGATTCTGATCGAGAAGAAGTATTTGTAGAAACCAGTTTAGCAGATGGCACACCGCTAATTGAAACGGAAGAACAGGCTGAAGAAATGGCGGAATGGCTTGCAAATCACGAATTTGTTCAATCTGTTTCAAGTTACACAGGTACAGCAATACCGCGCTTATTTAATACAGATGGTGGAAGCGAAGAAAGCGAGAATTTAGCCAATTTCCTCGTATTTATCGACAAAGACCAAATTGAAGCAAGAACAGCAATGGACCAATGGAGCGAGACCTTGCCAGAGGAATTCAATCTAATTGAGTCTTATGAAGTGTCAATTATTGAATCAGGTCCTCCTGTTGGTGCACCAATTGCAATTGAAATTAGCGGTGAGTCGATGGAGACACTCATGAATAAAAGTGCGGAAGCACAAGACATCCTTTTACAATCCGAAGGTGTACTAAACGTCGACGATGATGTCGGTAATTCTGTGACATCGATTACACTTGATTTGCAAAGAGATGAAATGGAATCGAACGGTTTATCGACAAATGATATTGCTGGTGCACTAGCTGCAATTGGTGAGGGGGTTCCACTCGGAACGTTTGATTCAGATGGAGAGTTATTGGATTGGAGACTAGCTTATGAAGGAGACGAGCTTTCTCTTTTAGATGAGGTTACTGTTACTGGAACAACTGGAGAAGCTGTTGTTCTCAACGATCTAGTTTCAATAAATGAAGAGCAACTTCAACCGCGAATTCCACATCAAGATGGAGAAAGAGTCGTTACGGTACGAGCGTTTCCGTCCGAAGATCAATCTGCTGATGATATTGTGGCAACGGTCGAAGAGGAATTGCTTGCGCTTGAAGAAGATGGCTACTCCATTGTAATTGGTGGAGAAACGTCTGAGCGTACCGAAGTGTTTGTTCAAATCGGACAAATCTTCCTAATTGTCGTCTTCCTAATCTTAATTGCTATGGTTGTTCAGTTTTATTCCTTAACCATTCCATTTATCATTCTTAGCGCCGTATATCTTGCTTTCTCGGGTGCGATGATTGGCTTATTTATCACTCAAACGGGCCTTGGTTTTATGTCGCTAATGGGTGGAGTAAGTCTTGCAGGTATTGTTGTTCGAAACGGAATTGTGTTAATCGAGTTTATTGAACAAAGAAGACGTGAAGGGCTTGGTGCTAAAGAAGCGGTGCTTCTCGCCGCAGAACAGCGTTTCCGACCAATTGTCTTAACGTCACTTGTAACAATTGCCGGGTTATTACCGATCGCATTCGGCAATAGTACGCTGTTTCAGCCGCTTGGAATCACAATTGTATCAGGTGCCATATTTTCGGCAATATTAACATTGTTTGTTGTTCCTGCCCTGTATTTAGTAAGGGCTAGGTGGAAAGAAGGGAAATTAGACTAAAAAAGCATGGAGCTTCATATGAAGCTCCATGCTTTTTCATTTATTCAACGCGATCTGGGTCTGAATTTGAATTCGACTTATTCGAATGAAACTCTTGTTTTGTAAAAACATCATCGACATTCATATTAAATTCAACAAGCTCTAAGCCAGTCATTTGATGGATATTTCTAGAAATGTTCTCTTTGATTTCTTTATATATGGTAGGGATGCTTTGACCATATTCAACGAAAACTTCAATGTCAATTGCGACTTGCTTTTCACCAACATCAGCACGGATACCTTTTGTTATACTTTCATCTCCGCCAAATGTCTCACGAACGCCTTGAAAGAAATTACCGCTCATACCGAGAATACCATTCGTTTCAATTGTGGCAAGTGCAGCGATTTTCTTAATGACTTCATTATCATACGTTAATTTATCGCGGTTCTCATTCTTAGTCTCATCTTGTTTTTCTTGTTCCATTTGCTTGTTCGTCTTTTTCGTGGATTGGATGCTACTAGCCATCATGTATCTCTCCTCGTTATTGATAAAATGAACATACATATCTGTAACCTTTTTGATAGGTAAATAAACCATCATTTCTTTAGTTGTGAGGCCAAAAATAGATCCTAAATTAATTAAAAGAATGAATCTTAACACTAAGCAAAAAAAAAAACGAGCGCAATTTTTAGCAGCTCGTTTTAATAAAAGTTAGGCTAAGAACCACGTTTTCCGGTAATAAGCTGAATGATAAAAACAACAAGAGCGATAACAAGAAGAATATAAATGAGCCCACCAGCAATATCTAAAACGAGTCCAACTAACCACAAAACAATTAAGATACCAATAATTGTCCAAAGCATTGTTTAAGCACCTCCATAGAATAGTAAAAATATAATAGCGTAAGTTTTATTCCCTTAATGAAAATAGGTTAAACGTTTCAAGAAACGGCTTATATGTAATTTGACGTTCTACGCAAAACGATCATTTTTAACCAAAGTAGAAATCAGGCTTGAACTGGTATGGGTGAAAAAATAAAACAGGTAATGGAATAAAAGCGAGTTTCTGTTCATAGAATACTAGAAAAGATATTCATGAATAGGAGTGATCGCTTTGTATAAATGGTTACTGATTGGTTTTATCACGACTGTATTTTTAGCTGGAGGTGAATCCTCTGTAGAACCTATAACTCATCCAACAGATGGACAAGCTAGTGGAACTGAGCAACCCGCTCATGTAAGCTTTGAAATAGGAAAAGAAGTAGTTAATCGTTCATATACGACGCTTATCCAAGATTCAAGTGAACAAGCGAGAGTCCTTTTTCAAGTTCATATGGGAGCTCCTAATGCCGAGGAACAAAAGCAGCTTGCTTATCAATTGCACAATTATTTGGAGAGATATAAACCAGGATTGAGTAGAGGTATATTGACAGAGGTTGCTCTCGATGACACAACAGATCATACGTCATTAAAGATTGTTGTTGGAGGATCAGAGAATACAGAAGAAGAATTAAACGAAACAACAAAAGTCGTTCAAACTAGTATAGAGGTACTAAAACATCTCAAAACGAATGCCAATCTTCTTGAAACTAGTAGATTGGTTTTTCTTGTAAGTAGAAAAAGAGTTTGATATACACTTAATCAGATCAATTATAATAAAACATGAAGTGAAAGGAGGTTGTGAGCAAAGCTATAGAGGTCAGAACGTTTAGAAAGGAGGAGTAAAATTGGAGCAAAAATGGATTCATTGGGCTAGAAAAATGCATGCTATTGCTCAATCCGGAATCGCTTTTTCAAGAGATGTCTATGATTTGGAGAGGTATGAAGAATTACGTTCACTTAGTGCAGAGATTATGGAACAGTATTCAGAGGTTAAAAAGGAAACGATAGATGAGTGGTTTGCGAAGGAAGAAGGGTATCAAACCCCAAAGCTAGATGTACGAGGAGCTTTATTTAAAGAAAATAAAATTTTATTAGTGCGTGAAAAAGCAGAGCATCGCTGGTCTCTCCCAGGTGGTTTTTGCGACGTGGGGCTATCTGCAAAAGAAAATATTGTTAAAGAAATAAAAGAAGAGTCTGGCTATGATGCAGAGGTATTACGATTAGTAGCCCTTCTCGATATGAACAAACACAATCACCCTGTCCAGCCTTTTCATTACTATAAACTATTCTTTCATTGCAGATTATTAGGAGGAGAGGGTGAGGTGGGTCTGGAAACGGATCAAGTTGGCTTTTTCTCTCGAGATTGTTTGCCTGAAGTCTCAACCGGAAGAAATACAACTGAACAGATTCAACTACTTTTTTCTTTTTATGATAATCCGCAGAAACAAACAGTTGTTGATTAATTTTCGTAAACTAGCTGGTTTATCTACCAGAGGAACGGGAAGTGAATGGAAAATGGTTTGATGAGAGGGGAACAATTATGGGAACTAATAAAGAAGAATCGGCAAAACAATACGTTGAACGTGTCATTCATACGGTAAAAGAGAGAAGCCCGAATGAACCCGAGTTTTATCAGGCTGTAGAGGAAATTGCCTACTCGCTTGTTCCAGTGTTTGAAAAGCATCCTCACTACATAAAGCACGCAGTGCTTGAAAGAATGACAGAGCCAGACAGAATGATTACGTTTCGAGTAGCCTGGATGGATGACGAAGGCGTTATCCATGTTAACCGTGGGTACCGGGTTCAATTTAATAATGCGATTGGGCCATATAAAGGCGGTCTTCGTTTCGATCCCTCCGTTAACGCAAGCATTATTAAGTTTCTTGGCTTTGAACAAATTTTTAAGAACTCTTTAACTGGACAAGCAATTGGTGCGGGAAAAGGTGGCGCTGATTTTAATCCAAAAGGCAAATCCGATATGGAAATCATGCGTTTTACGCAAAGCTATATGAATGAACTATCGAAGTACATTGGTCCGAATGTGGATGTTCCTGCTGGCGATATAGGGGTAGGAGGTAGAGAGATCGATTACATGGTTGGTCAATATAAACGGCTTCGTGGTGCATTTGAAAAAGGAGCTTTTACTGGCAAAGGCATTGATGTTGGCGGAAGTTGGATGAGGCAGGAGTCAACAGGTTATGGCACGGTTTATTTTGCGAAGCGAATGCTTGAAGATCAGGATAAGTCGTTAGAGGGGCAACGAGTTATCGTGTCAGGCGCTGGAAAAGTCTCAATCTATGCAATGGAAAAAGCGATTGAACTAGGTGCAAAAGTTATTGCGTGCAGTGACTCCAGTGGTTATATTTTCGATGAAGCAGGACTGGATGTTGAGAAAATAAAGCAGCTAAAAGAAGTTGAAAACAAGCGTATTTCAGAGTATACGAAGTTTAATTCCAATACTACTTTTGACAATGAAGAGTCGATTTGGACGATTCCGTGTGATGTCGCTCTACCGTGCGCGACACAAAATGAACTAGATGAGAACAATGCTAGAGCACTAATCGAGAATGGCGTATCAGTCATTGCGGAAGGTGCCAACATGCCCTGCACACATGATGCGATACTTGCATTTCAAGAAAGCGATGTTGCGTTTGGTCCTGGTAAAGCAGCGAATGCTGGAGGTGTTGCCGTATCTGCTTTGGAGATGGCGCAAAACAGCTCAAGGGTTTCATGGTCATTTGAAGCAATCGATCAGATGCTGCAAGACATCATGACGGATATTTATGATAAGAGTAAGAATGCTGCTCAAGAATATGGACAGGAGGGCAATTTAATAGCTGGAGCAAATATAGCAGGTTTTAAAAAAGTTGCCGATGTCATGATAGCTCAAGGTATCATCTAACGGTTGTGCCTTAAAAATAAAGTCGGATAAATTTTTAACAGATGTAGCAAATGAAGCAAATGATGTTAAAGAAATAAGACTAAACCGTCGTTTAAAGCACCCCGCGGTTTAGTCTTATTTTTTTATTAGATCATTTAATACTTTCAATTTTTCATAATTGACAGCGCTTACATTAAGTGGTACGCTTTTTTATAACATAAATTAGTTTGTCGTTTTTATTTTGTTAGTAGATAATGATCATCACTCGTGACAAGGAGAGGTTGACGATGTTTACTCCAAGAATGGAGTCAGCTAACAGAGCGGACTTATATGAAATGCAAACGATATTACTTAAACAGACAGTAAAAACAGTGTATCAGGATGTTACCTTTTACAAAGCTAAGTTTGATGATCTAGGAATAAAACCGGAACAAATAAACACCTTGTCAGACTTAAAAAAATTACCCTTTACGACAAAACAAGACCTAAGAGATCACTATCCATTTGGATTATTAGCTGTTCCTAAAGAGAAACTAGCGCGAATTCATGCCTCTTCAGGTACGAGTGGAAAGCCGACTGTTGTTGGTTACACAGCTCAAGACTTAAGAAATTGGAGTGAAATGGTCTCACGTACTATTGTTGCGGCAGGAGGAAAATCGACTGATTTGATCCATAATGCATATGGATATGGACTCTTTACCGGTGGTTTGGGTCTTCACGCTGGTATTGAAGCGCTTGGAGCAGCCACAATTCCTATTTCTAGTGGCAATACGGAAAGACAGCTGTTAGTACTCCAAGATTTTCAACCGCAAGGAATTTGTGCAACACCATCATACATGGTTCATTTAACTGAAAAATTAATCAAAAAAGGAATTGATCCTCAATCAATTGGACTTCGCTATGGCATTTTTGGGGCGGAGCCTTGGTCAGAGGGAATGAGAAAAAAGTTAGAACGTTTATTGGGAATAAAAGCGGTCGACATATATGGCCTAAGTGAAGTGATGGGTCCGGGAGTTGCCAGTGAGTGTCATGAAGCCCAAGACGGTCTGCATATTGCAGAAGATCATTTCATAACTGAAGTAATTGATCCAATTACGCTGGAGCCTGTTGAGGAGGGCGAGTATGGAGAACTTGTTTTTACAAGTTTAACGAAAGAAGCAATGCCAATTATACGATATCGCACAGGTGATGTAGCCGCTTTACGTACCGATTCCTGTCATTGTGGTCGAACGCTTGCGCGAATGACACGAGTTAAAGGAAGAACGGATGACATGCTTATTATTCGAGGTGTCAATGTGTTTCCTTCCGAGCTTGAGCGCGTCTTGCTAGAAGCAATGAACCTTGCACCTCATTATCAAATTTATTGGACAACGAAGGCATCAATGGAAGAGGTGCGAATTCATATCGAGATTGATGAGTTGTTTTATATGCAGGTTGGCGCGGATTTAGCTCACCCGTTAGTTAAAAATCTAAAGGCAACAGTAGTTGAACAAATTAAATCGACATGTTTGGTTAGTGTTGATCTGATGATAGAGAAACCTGGTGTCATTCCCCGGTCGGAAGGAAAGGCATTACGAGTTATTGATCAAAGGAAAAATGCAGCTAAGGGTGTTGTTTAAAGACCTAAGCAATTGTCAATGTCTAAGACCGTAAAGATGTACCAGTTTAATACAGCAGGAGAGCGTTGGGTATCCATGAGGTATTTGAAGTTGGGTTTGAGAGGTATTTACAGCATGAATAAAGTCAAAGTCTTTCTTAATCCACCTGCAAAGAGGCAACGAATGTATAGTACACGCTCGGTGGATCAATACCATTATCTGTTCGTTTGGGAGGGGTAGCTATATGCACGTTATAACAGAGCATATGACAGAAGAAGAGCGAATGAGTGTTTTTGTTGAAAGAATTGAAACTGGTGAAAAAATCGAAGCGGATGACTGGATGCCTGAAGAGTATCGTCAAACGTTAATTAAGCTTATTTCTATGCATGGAATAAGTGAAATAATGGGGGCGCTCCCAGAAAAAGAATGGGTTCCTAGAGCTCCATCGCTTTATCGTAAACTAGGTATTATGGCTAAGGTTCAAGATGAAATGGGTCATGGACAATTGTTACTCAGAGTTGTTGAAGATTTAATGAAACCTTATGGACGGAATCGAGCTGATTTAATGCAAGATTTGTTCAGTGGAAAACTGAAATTTCATAACGTATTTCATATGAAGACGAAAACATGGGCGGATGCTGGTATTATTGGCTGGCTCGTCGATGGTGCTGCAATCATTACACAGACAAACATGCTTGGTGCCTCCTATGGTCCTTATGCTAGAGCATTAAAACGAATTTGTGCAGAAGAAGTTTTTCACGCACAACACGGGGAAGCGATTATTTTAGCGCTTGCGGAAGGGAACAAGATGCAGCGAGCTATGATTCAGGAAGCGCTTGATCGATGGTGGGAACCTCTCTTAATGTTCTTTGGACCAGCTAGCAAGGAAACAACGGGCTCTTCAAAGCAAGATGTCACCATTAAATATAAGATTCGTACGAACACGAATGAAGAGCTAAGGCAACGATTTTTATCAAAATATATCCCCCGTGTTCTTGCACTAGGGCTAACAATTCCCGATTCAACCCTATCTTATGATGAGTCAAGTAAAACATGGTCTTACCAACAGCCCGATTGGAATGAATTTAGGAAAATTACCCGAAATGAAGGACCGTTCTCGCAGGAACGTTTAAATTTACGCAGAGTGTCCTATGACAATAATGCATGGGTAAGGCGCGCTCTTGCTCACTAGGGAGAGATCGATGTGATGAATCAGACAACTTTTTATAAAGAATTCGAAGTGTTCAGCAAACGTAACGATGCGTCCCCTTTTACCCACCAATTTAGCTTGACTGCTCCAAATAAAGAATTAGCTATTGTAATGGCGCAGGAAAACTTTATGCGGAGGGAACCTGTCTCGGATATTTGGGTCGTTGAACGAGTGCATATACGTCCTCTATCGAGCGAAGAAAAAGCTTCTCTCCAACGTTTAGATAACAAAGCGTATCGCAATACCAAGGGTTACGGTTATTTAAAGAAGATATGGAGCAAGTATGAACAGCAGATTCTGGATGAGAAAGAGATCATGTCATGGCAGGGAGGGCGTAAGGGTGAGTGAACATATGACAACAAATCAAAGAGCTGCTTTGATTGAGCTCCTCTTACAGCTAGGTGATGATGATTTTATTTATGCTTTTCGTGGAGCGGAATGGTTAGGCCTGGCTCCTCATATCGAAGAAGATGTGGCTTCTGCGTCCATCAGTCAAAACAGCATGGGCCATGCGGTGATGTTTTATGAACTTGCAGAAGAGCTCGGTCTTCCTGAAGCGAACGAGTTGGCTCATGCTCGTCCCGCTGCTGAAAGGAGAAACAGTATTTTACTGGAGCGGGTAAATGGTGAAGGTTCATATATGGGGACTCCTACTTATGATTGGGCTTATGCAGTTGTAAGGAATCTCATGTATACAATAGCAAAGAAGGTAAAAATGGAATCATTAAGAACAAGTTCTTATGAACCTTTAAATGATGTAGCGATTAAAGTATTGATGGAATTGCACTACCATCTCATGCATTGGAAAGCGTGGTTTATTGAATTATTTAATGCGACAGATGAAGCGCGATTGAAAATGGAGAGTGCTGTAGGAGCCGTTATGGCTGACTTTGGTGACATGCTTGAATACGGAGAAAAAGAAGAAGAAATAGTCGCCGCAAAATTAATTCACTCATCAAAAACAGTAAAAGAACGCTTCCTTATGGAACTTGAGGCCATTCTCTCAAAAGTGAATCAAGACATGAGTTTATTTACCTACTCACTTAAGCAGAATGGTCGAAACGGTGAACATACTGCTGATCTAAATCAAGCTTTAGCAACTTTAGCAGAAGTTTATCAGGTGGACCCAGCAGCGAACTGGTAGGAGCGGGGGTGAATTGATTTGGTAAAACAGTTCAGTGAAGCGACAGAGCGCATGATTGAAAAATTAAAGGAAGTAAAAGATCCAGAAATTGATACCGTTAGTATCGTTGATTTAGGAATGATTCAGTCGATACGAGTTGTTGAAAAGAGCGTATCGATCGAGCTCTTGCCAACGTTTCTAGGATGCCCTGCACTACCGATTATTAAAAAGAACATTGAGCAAACCTTGCTTCATTTAGATGATGTGCGATCAGTTGAAGTTCTGTTTGTTCACTCTCCTCCATGGACCTCTGATCGCATAAGTAAAGCAGGAAGAGAAGGGTTAAAAAAATTTGGTATCGCCCCGCCACCTCGCTATTTTCAGGACGATGGTTCGTGGCAAGTGGACTGCCCATTTTGTCAATCGACATATGTAACGCTAGAAAATTTGTTTGGTCCAACTGCTTGTCGAAGTATTTTATATTGTAAGTCTTGTAAAAATCCCTTTGAAGCAATGAAGCCAGTTTCAACAATCTAAACGTAAAAAGGAGAATGTATTATGGCTAAATTAATCGCGCTATATAAACAACCCGAGGACAAGAAGGCATTTGATGATCATTATTTTAACGTTCACGCCCCAATAACTGAAAAGATTCCTGGATTAAGAGAAATGAAGGTCACCACATTCTCGGGAACACCAATGGGTGAGGAGTCCCCTTACTATTTAATGTGTGAAATGGTTTATGACAATATGGATGATTTAAAGCAGGGACTGCGTTCAGAAGAAGGTAGAGCATCAGGAAAAGATTTGATGTCGTTTGCTGGGAAATTAGTGACGCTCATGATGAGTGAGGACTAATAAAGGTGCAGCTGTTTCAGTACATTGAAACGTCTATAGAGAACGGAGTCGGCAGGATCGAACTAAACCGCCAACAGCAGTACAATGCCTTAAATCGCGCGATGATCAAAGAAATTGCCACTATAATTGAGCAGTTTGATCAGGAGGATGAAGTGGCTGTTGTGCTACTTTCTGGAAGAGGAAAAGCGTTTAGCTCTGGAGCGGACATAGCGGAAATGATGGATAGTAGTACAATTCAGTTAGAGCTACTAAATCAGTTTGCAGATTGGGACCGCATTTCACGAGTGAAAAAACCAATCATTGGTGCTGTGCATGGGTTTGTATTTGGTGGTGGGTTTGAACTTGCTTTAAGTTGTGATCTATTACTTGCCGCTACCACTGCTGAGTTCTCGTTTCCTGAAGTTAGTCTCGGTGTTATGCCTGGAGCTGGAGGAACACAGCGTTTAACAAAATTAGTAGGGCGAACAAAGGCGCTAGAGTGGCTGCTTACTGGAGAACGTATTTCAGCTAATGAAGCACTTGAACAGCGAATCGTAAATCGATTGATTCAGCCAGAGCTACTTGAAGAAGAAGCACTTAGATTTGCCCAGCGTATAGCGAAGCAACCGCCGCTCTCGTTACGGTTAATTAAAGATTCCGTTAACCAAGCTGTTCATTCATCGCTTCAAGAAGGATTGCTTTATGAACGAAAGAACTTCTATTTGCTTTTCGCTAGTCAGGATCAAACAGAGGGAATGAGGGCTTTTATGGATAAAAGGGAGCCTCGGTTTGAGGGGAGATAACAGTGGATTATATAGAATATAGCGAGCGGGATGGAATTGCTACGATCACATTAAACCGTCCTAATTCTTACAATGCTTTTTCAGAGGCAATGCTGTTAGAGTTAAAACTAGCATTTAAGAGAGCCGAGACTTCCTTTGATGTGAGGTGCATTCTAGTAACAGGAGCGGGTAAAGGGTTTTGTTCTGGTCAAGATTTGAAAGAGGTTGACGATCAGGTCCATCATGGTGAAATGATACGGATGAGGTATGCCCCATTAATTAAACAACTAAGGGCGTGCGAGAAGCCAATTATCGCAGCGGTAAATGGCGTTGCTGCTGGGGCGGGATTTAGTTTAGCGCTTGCTTGCGACTTTAGAATCATACATGAGAAAGCTAGCTTTGTTAACGCGTTTATCCATGTTGGTTTAATTCCCGATTCTGCAAATCTCCTATTTTTAACGAGAATGATTGGTGAAGCAAAAACGCTCGAATTAGCTGTGCTTGGAGAAAAGATTACGGCCGATGAAGCGAGACATCTAGGGTTAGCAACGAAGGTAATTTCAGCTGATAGGTGGGAGCAGGAAAGCATTCATTTTGCAAAACAGGTGGCCGATTTACCAACAAAAGCAATTGCTTTAATCAAACGTTCTTTAAAGTTAGTACAGCCTAATTTGAATGCGTATTTAGAGCAAGAAGCGCAAACGCAGCGACTTGCAGGATTGACCGAAGACCATTTAGAGGGGATAAAAGCATTTAATGAAAAAAGACCTCCTTTGTTTCACGGGAAATAGCAGGTGATTTTCATTACTTAGTAGTACCAATATAGCTAATTGCAGTATTCAGAAAAAATGGTAAAACAGGTTCCGAAGAAAGGCAAAGGAGGTTGCTTTTATTGAAAAGGATTGTTGTTGTGGGCTCAGGCGTTATGGGAAGAGGAATTGCTTATGCAGCAGCTATTGCTGGTTTTGTTACAACAGTTACTGATAACCAAAGCAGTGCATTAGCAAGTGCTGAAGCGGAGATAAATCAACTTGTTGAAAGCGGCATTCAACGAGGAAAACTGTCTGAACAGGTAGGAGCATATGCACTGGCAAATGTCGCATTTACGACCTCACTCAATACTGCTGTAATGGACGCTGATTTAATCATTGAAGCAGTTCCTGAAAAGCCCCAATTAAAGCAAGCAGTTTTTCAATTACTAGAAAAAGTAGCTAAATCAAGCTGTATCTTTGCGACAAATACATCAACAATGAGCCCAACAGAAATTGCATCATATGGAGCACGTCCAGCAAAAACAATTGCCATGCATTTTTTTAATCCAGTTCATAAGATGCGATTAATTGAAATTGTAAGAGGATTAGAAACAAGTGATGAAACCGTTGAAAGTGTAAAAGAAGTTGCGCGGCGAATGGGTAAAGAGACGGTCGTGATAAATGAGTTTCCTGGTTTTGTTACAAGTCGGATGAGTGCACTTGTCGGAAATGAGGCCTTTTTTATGTTACAAGAAGGTTTAGGAACACCAGAAGATATTGATAAAGCAATAAAGCTTGGATTAAATTACCCGATGGGGCCCTTTGAACTTGGAGACTTAGTTGGTTTGGATACTCGCTTGAATAATTTACGCTATCTACATGAGAAGTTAGGGGAGAAGTACCGCCCAGCACCATTGCTCGAACAATACGTGCAGGCGGGAAGGCTTGGACGGAAAACAGGCAAGGGCGTGTATCAGTATAATGAAGAAGAGGTGACAACATGAATGAAGTTGTCATTATTGATGCTGTTCGTACACCAATAGGTCGCTATAAAGGTGCATTAAAAACCGTTCGCCCCGATGATTTAGGTGCAGTGGTGATACAGGCCTTACTAAATCGAAACGGTGGCGTAGATCCTTCATTAATTGAAGAAGTTGTTTTAGGCAATGCCAACCAAGCGGGTGAAGATAACCGGAACGTGGCACGCATGTCAGCTTTATTGGCAGGGCTACCAGTTTCCTGTGCTGGAACAACAATTAATCGCTTATGTGGCTCTGGGTTAGATGCAATTCTCTATGCAGCTAGAGCCATAGCTTGCGGAGAGGGCGATGTCTTTATTGCTGGAGGAACAGAGAGTATGACACGTGCGCCATACGTAATGGCAAAACCAGAGGTTGATTTTCCTAGAGGAGAGATTAATTTACTTGATACGACGATTGGCTGGCGCTTTACGAACAACGTAATAGAAACAGCATATGGAGCAGATTCAATGCCGGAAACGGCTGAAAATGTGGCAACGGAATACAACATTACTAGAGAAGAGCAAGATCAATTCGCGCTATTGAGTCAAGAGAAAGCTAGTGTTGCTCAGTCCAAAAGTCGATTTAAAGATGAAATCGTGCCCGTCACCTTCAAAAATCGAAAAGGGCAGTCTATTACTGTCACTGTAGATGAACATCCGCGTCCTGAATCGACGTTGGAAGCATTAAAAAAATTAAAGCCTTTATTTCCGAATGGCACTGTCACCGCAGGTAACGCTTCGGGTATAAATGATGGTGCTAGCGCAGTGCTGTTAATGTCAGCTGTGAAGGCTAAGCAACTTGGTTTAAAACCGATGGCTCGCTATGTGACTAGTGCTGTTAGTGGAGTTGAACCAAGAATTATGGGGATCGGCCCCGTTTCAGCAACAAACAAGGCACTAGATCGAGCGGGGTTGTCTGTAAAAGATTTAGATATTATTGAGTTAAATGAAGCTTTTGCTGCTCAATCACTTGCTTGTATAAATGAACTTGAACTTGATGTGGAGAAAGTGAATGTAAACGGGGGAGCTATTGCTTTTGGTCATCCATTAGGAGCGAGTGGAGCGCGAATTGTTACCTCACTTCTTCACGAAATGAACAAGAGAAAATCAAGGTATGGCCTGGCGACAATGTGTATTGGTGTTGGCCAAGGGATTGCTGGGATATTTGAACGAGTAGAAAGTACTACCAACGGCAGGCTCGCTAATAATAGTAACGATTACTAGATAGAGAGAATGAACAATAACATTAAGTAGGAAGAGTGGAAACGAATGAGTGCAAATACGCAATCAATGATATTTACGATATATGGTGATTATATTAGACATTACGGATCAACGATTTGGATTGGTAGTTTAATTCGTTTATTGAAAGAGTTTGGACATAATGAACAGGCAGTTCGAGTATCTGTCTCCAGAATGGTAAAGCAAGGGTGGTTAGTGTCAGAACGTCGAGGTGCAAAGAGCTTTTACTCATTAACTCCTCAAGGGTCAGAGCGTATGAATGAGGCAGGGGATCGAATTTTTAAATTTGAAGAACATGCTTGGGACGGGAAGTGGCGAATGCTTCTATATAAGATTCCAGAAGAACAACGCCAAATAAGAGATGAGCTCAGAAAAGAGCTTCTTTGGAGTGGTTTTGGAAGTTTTTCAGCATCCTGCTGGATTTCCCCAAATCCATTAGAAAAACAAGTGAATCTATTAATTAAGAAATATGGTATTGCAGATTACGTTGATTTTTTTGAGGCAGTATACAAAAATAAGCAAAACCAAGCATTAGTCGAAAAAAGCTGGCCACTTGACGAAATACAGCAAAAGTATGAAGCATTCATCTCATGCTATAGCCGAAGCTTTACTGAGCACAAAAAGTTGTTGAAGGACAACCAGATGTCTGTAGCAGATTGTTTTGTTGTTCGAACTGAACTTGTACATGAGTATCGAAAGTTTTTGTTTAGTGATCCTGGGTTACCTAAAGAACTGCTGCCTGATAACTGGAACGGAACCAGAGCAATGATGTTATTTAAACAATACTATCTCCTGCTGGCGGATCCAGCGAGTTGTTTCTTTGAACAAATTTTTAAAAAAGACAATGACCTTGGTCAGAAAGCACCGACATACGATGCAAGCATTCATCCATTACTCTTAAATGAATGGTAGGAGGTGCATATGTTAGAAAAACTACAGATCCATTATCCAATTGTCCAAGGTGGTATGGGGAATATTAGTGATCCACGTCTTGTGGCAAGTGTTTCTGAAGCAGGAGGACTCGGAACAATTGGGTGTGGGACGATGACAACGGAAGAAGTGTTAGAACGTATTTTAGAAACGAAACGTTTAACAAAGAAACCTTTTGCACTGAACATCCCAATTGCTGTTAATTCCCAGGCGAAAGAGCTGGTGCAGTTAGCCATTGAAAAAGAAATTCCGATTGTGTCATTATCCGCTGGCAACCCTTCTTCTTATCTACCCTTGTTAAAAGCGAAGGGGATTGTTGTTCTTGTTGTTATTGCCAGTGTTGCTCATGCTAAAAAAGCAGAAGAGTTGGGTGCTGATATTCTTGTTGCAGAAGGGTTTGAAGCCGCTGGCATAAATGCTCCAACAGAATTAACAACGTTCACTCTTTTACCACAAGTTGTTTCGGCTGTTCAGATACCTGTTATTGCTGCAGGTGGAGTAGGTGATGGGAGAGGGTTAGCGGCGGCGTTTATGCTTGGAGCGTCTGGCGTTCAGATGGGTACTCGTTTTATTGCAACTAAAGATGCACCCTATCATGCATCGTATAAACAGAAATTACTAGAAGCGAGTGATACGTCTACAACTATAGTTGGTAGAAAGTATGGGCAAGTACGTCGCGTATTGAAAGGTCCTTATGTCGAAAAACTCTTGTTAAACGAAAACAAGCTTTCTATACAAGGTTATCAAACAAGTACTTCTGAAAAGCAACATGTTCTAGGTGCAATAGAAGGGGACGATCAGCTAGGTTTTGTAAACAGTGGCCAGGTTGCAGGACTATTAAGTGATCTACCAACTGTAAAGCAATTGATCGAAAGAATGATGAGCGAAGCAGAGACTCAAATAACAAATCAATTAAAGGTATTTAAGCAATTAGTCAATGGAAAGAGTTAGGCGATTCATTCCTTAGACATTCTAAGCAACTAGTTCTGAATCAATTGCAATAGAGGACAGATGCTGTACCTTACCTTTTTTTTATTGGAGGTGCAAACTTACACGCTTGCACGCGATGCCGTATACACTTGCCACAGCTCGCTTAGATACGTTATTCTTGCTATACTCACTGACCCTAGGAAAAAACCATCCAATTAAGTCCACGAAGGACTGGTAAATGCGTTGGCTTTGCAACAAATGGCACGTTACGTTTTATAGGGGAATGAAGAAGAAAAAAGTATCGTAAGAACAAGCTAATTAAAGCTGGAAGAGGAGTTGAACATGGAATCACAACAATGGTCATCTAAATATGGATTTATCTTGGCCGCAGCTGGATCCGCCATCGGTCTAGGGGCAATTTGGAAATTTCCATACATAGCAGGAGTTAATGGAGGAGGCGCGTTCTTTCTCGTATTTATTATCTTTACATTATTTGTTGGCCTGCCTTTATTGATAGGTGAGTTTCTTATTGGTCGAAGCACACAAAAGAATGCCGTAGATTCATATAAAGAAATTGCACCGGGCTCATCCTGGCATTTATTAGGTCGAATGGGCATGGTTACGGCTTTCTTATTGCTTTCTTTTTATAGCGTCGTCGGTGGCTGGATTTTAATTTATATTTGGAAAACGATAACGGGAGATTTAACCGGCCTCGATGGAGCAGGATATGAAGCTGTTCTGAATCAGACTATCAGCAACCCGTACCTAGCTGTGGGTTTTCATTTTCTTTTCTTGGTTCTGGTTATAGTAGTTGTTGCAAAAGGGGTTCAGTCAGGGATTGAAAAGGCTAGCGTCATTATGATGCCCGCATTATTTATTCTCTTTTTGGTTGTTGTTATTCGCTCTTTGACGTTGGATGGCGCAATGGAAGGTGTGCAATTTTTACTTGTGCCAGATTTCCAATTATTAACAAGTGAAGGTGTTTTATTTGCGCTTGGGCAGTCCTTTTTCGCATTAAGCTTAGGGATTTCGGTTATGGTGACCTATAGCTCTTATTTATCAAAAAAAGAAAATTTATTACAGTCAGCAAGTGCGATCGTCATCATGAATTTTATCGTCGCTTTACTCGCTGGTCTTGCCATTTTCCCGGCGGTATTCTCGTTCGGGCTAAATCCAGCCCAAGGGCCACCACTAATTTTTGCTGTATTACCAACCGTTTTTAGTCAAGTCCCTTTTGGAATGGTTTTTTTACTGCTGTTTTTAATTCTTTTTTTATTTGCTGCTCTAACATCGGCTTTCTCAATGCTTGAGATTATTGTTTCATCACAAACAAGAGGAGATGTTACAAAGCGAAAAAAATCCTCATGGATCATAGGGCTACTAATCTTTATAGTCGGTATCCCGTCAGCTCTCTCATATGGGGTCTGGTCGGAGTTTGAGCTATTTGGATTAATCTTTTTTGATGCTGTAGATTATTTAGTCAGCAATATTTTGTTACCAGTAGGAGCGCTTCTTATCGCACTCTTTATTTCTTTAAGAATGCCACGTGAACGATTGGTAGCGGAATTCACGGCAGGAAATAATAGTGGGAAGAAACTTTTTGTTGCATGGTTATTATTCATCAAATATGTTGTACCACTCGCCATTGTCGTTGTTTTCCTTGACGTAATTGGCGTATTTGATTGGATTTTTGGTAGTTAATTTGAAGATGAAGGGATGAGAATGATGGAACTTAGCCCGGAAAAACAAATGATGCAATGGGATATCTTTAATGAGATGTCTGAACATGAGCAAGTTGTGTTCTGTAATGACCAAGCAAGTGGTCTAAAAGCGATTATTGCGATTCATGATACAACTCTCGGACCAGCACTCGGAGGTTGTCGCATGTATCCGTATCATACAACTGAAGATGCTCTTGAAGATGTTTTAAGACTTTCACGAGGAATGACGAAGAAATGTGCCGCTGCCGATGTAGATTTCGGCGGTGGCAAAGCCGTCATTATTGGTGATCCCACTAAAGACAAAACGCCTGAGCTGTTTCGTGCTTTTGGCCAGTTTGTAGAATCGTTACAGGGACGCTTTTACACAGGAACGGATATGGGGACGACAATGGATGATTTTGTTCATGCGATGAAAGAAACACGCTGCATTGTTGGTGTTCCTGAAGAATTTGGTGGTAGTGGCGATTCATCGGTACCTACGGCAGAAGGGGTTTTAAACAGCTTGAGAGCAGTAAATACGGTTTTGAATGGGGACCCTTCTCTTGCTGATCACACATACGCAATCCAAGGACTGGGTAAAGTTGGTTATAAAGTGGCGATGCAGTTATTGTCTGAAGGTGCTGACTTATACGTAACGGATCTACAGCCAGCCATAAGCGTTAAGGTAAAAGAACAGGCAGTAAAGCTTGGTCGTGATGTGCAAATTGTTGATGGGGATGGCATTTTCACTGTTCACGCTGATGTGCTTGTTCCTTGCGCGCGTGGTGGGATCATAGATGAGCGCACAATTTCTAACTTAAATGTAAAGGCGATTGCTGGCTCCGCAAATAATCAGTTAAAAGAAACGCGGCATGGTGCCATGCTACAAGCACGGGGAATTCTATATGCTCCAGATTACATCGTTAATGGCGGAGGATTAATTCAAGTTGCTGACGAGCTATATGGAGGGAATAAAGCAAGAGTGGTTGCTAAGACACAAGCGATTTACCATTCATTGATTGAAGTTTTTGAGTATTCTAAAGCAAATCAATTGCCAACGGAAGAGGCGGCTGATCAGCTTGTCGCACGTCGAATGGCAAGTCGGTCAAGTCGGAACAGTTTCTTTACGAATCGAACCAGACCAAAATGGTCTATTCGGCAAGAAAAGGGGATGTATTAAATGACAGATTATCCGTTGTATCAGTGTATTGACAAAGAAGGGCGTTGGATGTGCGATGAGGAAATGCTGGATGTGGAACAATTAAAGTCGTTTTTTTACCATATGTTGCGAATTCGAACTTTTGACAAAAAAGCGGTAACGTTACAAAGACAAGGCCGTTTAGGAACGTATGCGTTGTTTGAAGGTCAGGAAGCTGCACAAGTAGGTAGTGCCTTGGCTCTACAAGCAGGGGATTGGCTCTTTCCCACCTACCGCGATCACGGAGCCACATTAACGTTTGGTGCAAATATGGCTAGGACATTTCTTTATTGGAATGGACGATTAGAAGGTTGCGTCCCACCAGAGGGAAAGCGAATTTTTCCGCCGGCGGTGCCGATTGCAACGCAAATTCTCCATGCTGTGGGAGTTTCAATGACGGAAAAACGCAAGAAGACAGGAAATGCAGCAATCGCTTACTTTGGGGATGGAGCCACGTCTGAGGGAGATTTTCATGAAGGTCTTAATTTTGGAAGCGTATTCAAAACGCCGACCGTGTTTTTTTGTCAAAACAATGGCTATGCGATATCGGTTCCCATTGAAAAGCAGATGAACTCTGAGACAATTGCCCAGAAAGCGGTAGCATATGGAATCCCGGGTATTCGAGTTGATGGAAACGACTGCATTGCCGTGTACAAAACAGTACAACAAGCTCTAGAGCGAGCTCGGTCAGGTAAAGGTCCTACGTTGATTGAAGCGGTAACGTGGCGATATGGTGCACATACAACAGCTGACGATCCAACGAAGTATCGTGATCAAACACAAAGTGATGAAAATAGAAAAACGAATGATCCATTAAAGCGTTTAGAGATGCACTTAAAAGAAATAAATGCATGGACAGACAATTGGTTTGAGGAGTTGCAGGCGAAGATAACAGCAGAAATTAATAACGCGGTCGAAGAAATGGAAGCGTTTTCAAAACCAGATGTGAACGACTTGTTTGACCATGTGTTTGCAACACCTGTCTGGCCGATTGAAGAACAGAAAGCCCGTTATTTAGATCATGTAAAAGGGGTGAGCTCATGATTTCTGTTCAGAATGAAACAAAAACAAAACCAATGACGCTTGTGCAAGCTGTCAACGATGCCCTGCGTGTAGCGTTAGAAATGAGCGGTGATGTGCTCTTATTAGGAGAAGATATTGGACGTAACGGTGGGGTATTTCGTGCAACTGATGGGCTGCAAAATCAGTTCGGTGAAGATCGAGTGATTGATACGCCACTCAGTGAGTCTGGGATAGTTGGAACGGGAGTGGGGCTGGCACTTTCGGGCTCAAAACCAATCGTAGAAATGCAGTTTATGGGCTTTATCTATCCTGCGTTTGAACAAATCATGACGCATGTTACGCGAATTCGAATGCGTTCGATGGGGCACTACTCTGTACCAATGGTTATTCGAGCGCCTTATGGAGCGGGTATTCGTGCGCCTGAAATTCATTCTGATTCAATGGAAGCCTTATTTACTCATATGCCGGGAATTAAAGTGGTTTGTCCGTCAACTCCAGCTGATGCGAAAGGATTATTACTAGCATCTCTTGCTGATCCAGACCCAGTTTTGTTTATGGAATCTTTAAGGTTGTATCGAGGCGAACGAGAAGAAGTGCCTGTTAATGGATATGAGATCGAAATTGGCAAAGCTAAAAAAGTTGTAGCTGGTGATGATGTTACTGTGTTGGCATGGGGTGCGATGGTATCAGTCGCCAAGAAAGCTGCCGCTGCTGTATTGGAGAAAGATGGAACAACTTGTGAAGTGATTGACTTACGAACGCTCTTTCCGCTCGATCGAGACATGATTTCTTCATCCGTGCAGAAAACGGGTCGAGCAGTCATTGTGCATGAAGCGCATGCAACCGGAGGACTAGGAAATGACTTAGTTACATTGATTAACGATACGTCATTCCTCTATATGAGAGCACCGGTGGAACGAGTGACTGGTTTTGATGTACCAGTTCCTTTAGGGTCTTTAGAGGATCATTTCTTGCCCAATGAGGCTCGGGTTATTGAAGCGATTCGGCGTGTTATTCAATTTTGAGGGAGGTGTAATTCATGATTGAAGTAAAGCTTCATGATATTGGAGAAGGGATGTCAGAAGGTGAAATTCTTCATTATTTCGTGAAGATTGGTGATTCTGTCAAAATGGATCAGCCGCTTGTTGAAGTCCAGACCGATAAAGTGGCAGCTGAATTATCGGCCCCAAAGGCGGGAGTGGTTAAAGAGATTTTGGCAGAACCTGGTCAAACGGTAAAGGTTGGTACGACACTTGTTGTATTAGAAAGCGACACTGAAAATTCTACAATTATGACTAAAACAGCTCCAATTACGGTTGAGAAAGAAACTACAGGAAAAGCAATGACTTTTAGACGTGTATTGGCAGCTCCTTATACTAGAAAAATAGCGCGCGAAAATCAGATTGATATTGAAGAAGTCGTTGGTTCTGGGATAAATGGAAGAGTGATTGATGAGGATCTCTATGCCTTACTAGAAGGTACTAAGAAGCCTAAGCAACCAGAAAAACAGGCAAAACCAACCCCTGAGCTTAGGTCAAGTTCTTATTTTACGGAGAAACCGAAAAAAGAGCGAATAATTCCGTATAATGGGCGTCGTAAACAAATTGCTGTAAAGATGGCTGAATCCGTTTATACGATTCCTCATGTTACTCATTTTGAAGAAGCGGATTTAACGGCATTAATGAGCTGGAGAAAGGCTTGTAAAGAGACGGGTTTATCCTTTTCTCTAGGTGCATACTTCATTAAAGCATTGGTCATTTCATTAAAAGAACATCCGATTTTTAATTCAATGCTGGACGAAAAACAAGATGTTATTCGCTTGCTTGATTTTTATAATATCGGTTTAGCAACGAATGCTCCTGACGGACTAATTGTGCCGGTAATAAAAAATGTAGATCAAAAATCAATTATGGAGATTGATCAAGAAATGAAGGAATTGACTAAACGAGCACAAACCAACGAATTAAAAGGTGAAGATTTGCGTGGCGGAACGTTCACTGTCAGTAATGTAGGTCCTCTTGGAAGTACAGGAGCGACACCGATAATAAATGCTCCTCAAACAGCTTTGCTGGCGATACACAAAACAAAGCGTCGTCCTATTGTAACAAAGGATGATCAGATTGCCATTGGTGAAGTGATGACAATGTCCATGTCATTCGACCATCGGATCGCTGACGGGGCGCAAGCAGTTGCATTTACGAATCGATGGGTTGAATTGTTGGAAGATCCCAAACGCCTTGTATTGGAGTTGGTTTAAATGGTCGTCGGAGAATTAGCTCAAGATCGTCAACTCGTGATTGTTGGTGGTGGTCCAGGGGGCTATCATGCAGCAATTCGTGCAGCACAATTGGGTTTGGAAGTAACGCTTATTGAGAACCGAGATTTGGGCGGGGTGTGCTTAAATAAAGGGTGTATCCCATCTAAAGTACAGACACAAGCTGCTGAGATCTGGAATAAGACCCAAATGTCTAGCACGCTTGGAATACCAGTACAAACTAAACCATTTGAGTGGAACAAACTGCAACAGCATCAAGACAAAGTCATCATACAACTGCGGCAAGGTATCGAACAGCTCTGTAAAGCCCATAAAATTGAAGTCGTAAAGGGAGAAGCAACTTTTTTATCTGACGATCGAATTGGGGTATCCAGCGGTCATCAATTTGATGTGTTTCGCTTTCAACATGCGATAATCGCAACCGGTCACCGGCCAGCACCACTCTTTCTTGAACATGAACGCTTGCTATCTCCACATACGCTCTATCAGCAAAATGAAAAAATAGATACGCTGACAATAGTGGGCACAGATCTATATGCATTGGAAGCGGCGTTTAGTTACCAACACCTTGGTACTCAAGTTACATTGCTGCTAGAACAAGAGTTGTTGTTGGAACCGTCCATTGGGAAGGAACTTTTAAGGTCGGCAAAAAAAGCTGGAATTGTGGTTAAGAAAAAAATAGAGCTTGTCACTGTTGACCCAAATCTAGAAGAAGTCACAATCCAATATAAAAAAGACGATCAACTGCACGCAATTCAATCAAGTCACGCCTATGTCCCTTTTAATTGGAGAGGGAATACAGAAGAGCTTGGATTGGAACGTATTGGTGTGAAAGTTGATCAAATGGGGTATGTGGAAATGTCAGCAGAGCTCCAAACAAGCTGTACGCGTATTTACGCAATTGGAGATGTAACGGGGACACACCAGCTTGCAAGTGTCGCAATCCAACAAGGAAAGGTGATTGCTGAACGTCTAGCAGGAAAAAACGCTGAGTGGGACGATCATTTTATTCCTGTGGTTTACCGAACACAGCCGCCGATCGCTTCAATTGGTTGGTCGTCCTTACAAGCGGAGACAGCTGGACGAGAGATCCAAGTGAGTACGGCAACTTTTAAAAGCAACGGCTATGCGACTATTAGTGGAGCACAAGAAGGATTATGCACTGTCATTAAAGATTCAGGAACAGATGAACTTTTGGGTGTACATATCATTGGTGAGGGGGCTGCTGAACTCATTCACTCCGGTACGATTGGTTTGGAAATGGGTGCTCGTCACGAAGATTTTATTTTTCCAATGTATCCTCATCCAAGTTTTGCGGAAGTTGTTATGGAGGCTGTAGAAGGATTAGAAGGGCTTGCAATTCATCAACCTCCGTCTAAACAGACTAAGCAAACGATTTAGAATTAGGAGGAACGAACATGTCCCATCCATTAATGGACGTCATCTCGTTAGGAAAACAACCGCCACCATGTGATTCTTTAATAAAGATAGAAATGAACCAGGTTTCTGAAGGTATAGCTGAAGCTGTTTGGACCCCAGACGAGCAAATGTTAAATGGGAATGGGGTAATCATGGGTGGTTTTATTTCATCGGCTGCCGATGTTGTCATTGCATATGCGATCTCCTCATTGGTTAATGAAAAACAAACGTTTGCATCGGTCAATTTAACTACGACGTTTCATCGACCGGCCCTTCCTGGGCAAATTAATGTGACGGCAATAGTTAAAAAGTTTGGGAAAACAATGAGTTACGTTACTGCTGAGTTAATGCAAAACGGAAAATTAGTTGCTAGCGCAGCTTCTTCTGTTCTTGTGCAAGAAGTGAATGATTAATGCAGGCTAAAAAATTCTTCTCTTTAAGCGAAAAATTTTTTAGGTAAGGCTTTTGTATGTATGAAAAGTAAAGGTGGTCAAACATGATTGTCGTTGTCCGACACGGAGAAACAGATTTAAATTTAGAAGGCAAGCTACAAGGCAGAAAAGGACTTGCGCTAAATCAAACCGGCATTGAACAAGCGAAAAAAGTAAAAAAAGAATTAGCTAATTATTCATTTAGTCATATTTATTCTTCGCCACAAGCGAGAGCAATGGAAACGGCTGAAATTATTACGGATCAAAAAGCAGCGATTGATGACCGGCTTGATGTGTTTGATTTGGGTGAGGCAGATGGGTTAAAAAAGAGTGAAGTTGACTTTATGGGTCCTATTCCTAATCCTGAATTCTATAATGGTGTAGAGAGTGTGGAAGGATATATGCAGCGAATTTTTGCTTTTATGAATTCGTTAAAGCGTAGTTTGCCAATGCATCAGCATGTGTTAATTGTAGGTCATAAGTGTACAACAGGAATGATAGGTGCTTTTTTTAAGGGTGTACCGGAAAATCAAAATATTTTTATATACTCAAGTAATAATGGTGCATACAAGACATACGATTTCAATTGAACAAATTTAAACATTATAGCGTACCAAATAGGCAATCGTTAAAGAGCGATTGCCTATTTGGTTACCAGTTAAATAGTGCTTTTAATGTTAGCAAAGAAATCGAAAAAGCGAGTGAGGCAATTAAAAATGTTGGTAAATGCGCATACCGTTCTTCTGGTAACTCCTTGCTGATAACATTAAAAATCATTGCTCCGGAGCTAAACGCGATTAATGTATCTACAAATAAACCAGACGATGGTCCGACTGTCCCGGCAATTGCACCGATTAATGTGGCCGATGCGAGAAGCCAACGGCCGACTTTATGATGAGCTTTCTCAAAATCAATACCAATATGGTAAGAAATTCCAATGAAATGTAAGCTGATTGCCAAACCATAAAATAACGCTTCAACAGTTTTAACATCAGAGGCAAAAACAATGTAGGATACCATAAACGCATAAAATGCAAAAAAACCAATCTGGACGCGGAAGATATACTTTGAGGAACGATCAGACTTTGCGAATTTATAGACGCTGTAATACACGAGTAGACCGACTAGTCCTAAAAAGTAAAGTTCAGAATCTAAAGCAAGGGATCCACCAAGCTTATCTTGTTCCTCGTGCATCGTTGGCAAGATGTAAACAAATACATAAGCAATGGCTACACCGCCAGAGATAGAAAGCCATTTTCTTTCGCTAATAGGAGAGTGTGTAACAATTTTTAATGCAAAAAGCTGAATGAATAGAAGTATGACCCCGATTATGCCTGACTCAATTGTCATAAAACGCCCTCCCATAAGAACTCGTTTTTCACTATACCCGTTTTAGTCATGAAGAAATATATATTTTTTGTTAAATAATTGTGGAAAATAATGATGTCTGTTTAGCCTGTTTCTTGACCATGATAGTTAAAAGAAACTGAATTAGGGGGGTCTTAGTGGCTAATTTACTTCAAACCACACTGGAACTAACGATTGGACTTTTTGCATTACTTATATTAACGAAGGTTATGGGAAAAACCTCATTTGCGCAAATTACACCTTTTGATTTTATATCCGCTCTTATATTAGGTGAGCTTGTTGGAAACGCCATTTATGACAATGAAACAAGAATAGGGACAATACTATTCTCAGTTTTTATTTGGGGATTGCTTCTTTATGTAATCGAGTGGTCCACGCAACGGTTTCGCAAAACAAGAAAGTTCTTTGAAGGAAATCCATCAATTATTATTCAGAATGGACATTTAAGTCGAAGAGAAATGAAGCGGAATAAGCTTGATATCAATCAATTACAACATTTATTAAGACAAAAAGATGCTTTCTCAGTCCGAGAAGTAGCTTACGCCGTTTTAGAAACGGATGGCACAATTAGTGTGCTAAAAAAACAACAATATGATAAACCGACTTATGAAGATTTAAAAGTCGAAGAAAAGCCTGTGTACTTACCCGTAACATTTATTAATGATGGAATCGTTGACTGGGAAAATGTACAGAAAGCAGGGTTTGATCAAAACTGGTTAGATAAACAGCTTTATCAACAACGAATTGATCATTATGAAGATATTTTTTATTTAGAATGGAAACATGACGAAGGCATCTTTATTGAGAAAATGTAAAAGAAGGTGCCCGTAAAGAAATCGGGTCACCTTCTGTTTTTTGTACATTCATTTACAAAGAAATCTTAGTAACCGTACCCGCCACCTACATAAGAAGCTCCGATGATGATAAGCAAGATGAATAGAACAACAACTAATGCAAATCCACCGCCAGCTCCGTAACCGCCTGCGTATGACACTTGGCATGCCCCCTTCCTGCGTTTCTCCATATCAAGGTATGCAACGAGCATAAAAAAGGTTTGTATTTTTTTATAAGAAAATTTAGCACCTTTTTAGACTTGAATACATAGGGTTTCTTTCTCACTCGATTAAGAAATGGTACAGTGAGAGTGGGCAAGGAATGGAGGAAGTCATGAGCTTGTTATTTATTAGTATTGTACTTGTCGCCTCATTGTTGCAGACAAGCACGGGGTTTGGGTTTTCAATCATTGCAACCCCTTTTTTACTTATGCTGTTTGTACCTGAAACAGCGATTCAATTGAACTTGGTCTTATCCATTATCATTTCACTTATTTTACTTTATAAAGTTAAGGAGGATATTCATTTTCCGTTAGTAAAACGTTTGATTTGGGGCAGCTTGATTGGCGCTCCGCTTGGGGTAGGATTATTATATTTAGTAAACGAACAATTTGTTAAGATAGCTGTTGGCCTCTTATTGCTCGCTGTTACGTTTTTATTGGTAAGGAACGTGACGGTAACACAAACCAGTGCCAGAGACCTGTCAGTAGGAAGTTTATCAGGAATGCTCACTTCAAGCATTGGTATGCCAGGACCACCACTTATTGTTTATTTTGCAAGTGCACGCATGACTAAAGAATCAATTCGAGCAACAACATTATGTTTTTTTATGATTATCTATCCAATTAGCTTGTTTCTACAATACCTTCTGGTTGGTATTCAAAGGGAAGTATGGGTGTTAAGTGCGTATGCACTCCCATTTGTTTTAATTGGGCTTGTTTTAGGTCAAATAGTGTTCAAGCGCATTAACGTCGGATTTTTTCGGAAACTTACGTATGTATTGTTACTAGTAGCGGGAATAAGCTTACTTCTTGAAGCAATTTGATCATAAAAAAACGTCGTACCAGTTAATCAAACTGATACGACGATTTTTAATTTAATAGAAGGTAGAGGCTTGCTCCAAACACAGCACCGATGCAAGCACCGAAAAGGATTCGAGCGGTTTTTGTTAGTAGAAGATGCAAGTAAGTTAACCTCCTAATCGAAGTATTCTTTCTTCTTATTCTATTGAAAAAATATAAGGAGAACAAGACTAATTTACAAAAAAAACAGGGTTTCCTTTTTAGGGTGTGGCAGAGACATTCTAATAAGACCCAAGATGTATGCGATATCAGTAGAAAAATTCGATAATTAACGTACGAATAGATTGATAGAATGTGTTTTTGTTCGGAAATCAGTCGTTGAAAATGCAAATTCTTCTCATTATGTGGTAAACTACTATTGAAAACGTGTATTTTCTATGTGACTGGCGCAATGTGGATAACCACGAGGAAGCATAGAATAAAAAAGCCGTGCGCCTGGGCAGAGGTAATTTGCAAGGAGAGTTACCTTTTTAGAACGTTCAAATAAGAAAGGATGGTTTGAATGAAGCAGCCCATACAATTGGATGGAGTAGAAGTAGCGAATGATATTAAACGTTCTTTAGCCGATGATGTAAAAGAACTTAAGCAAAAAGGAATTGTTCCATGTTTAGCTACAATTCTTGTAGGTGATGATCCTTCATCAGCAACCTATGTCAGAATGAAAGGGAATGCCTGCCAAAAACTTGGCATTGAATCAAGAAAAATTGAATTGCCTGAGCAGACAACAACAGAAGAACTGTTGTTGCAAATAAACATGTTAAATAACGATGAACAAGTGCATGGCATTTTATTGCAACATCCTGTACCGAGCCAGATCGATGAACGAGCCGCATTTGATGCAATTGCCATTGAGAAAGATGTAGATGGCGTAACAACACTTGGATTTGCTCAAAATGCATTTGGATTTGCGCACTACCCATCATGTACACCTGCAGCCATTATGGCAATACTCGATTTTTATCAGATAGACATTGAAGGAAAACATGCGGTAGTGGTTGGACGGAGTCCGATTCTCGGAAAACCGGTTTCACAAATGCTGTTAAATAAAAACGCGACTGTTACAACGTGTCACTCACGTACAAGTGATGTGAGTTCCCATGTGCAGCAAGCAGATATCGTTGTTGCTGCTGTTGGAAAACCAGAGTTTATTAAAGGAAGCTGGATTAAAGAAGGGGCCGTTGTTCTTGATGCAGGATACAATAAGGGTAATGTGGGTGATTGTGATTATGAAGGCTGTGCAGAAAAAGCCTCAGCCATTACACCTGTTCCTGGTGGAGTAGGACCAGTAACTATTGCTACATTGCTAAAACACACGGTCGAATCCGCAAAACGAAACCACCTGTCCTAAGGACAGGTGGTTTCGTTGTAACGGTACGTCCTTTTTACTCGTAGGAAGATGGAGAGGTGGTGAAGCATGGATTCAATCATAAACAAACTCGCAAGACAATACGGTGCAGACCAAAACTCCGTGCATTTAATTGGTGGCTTTAACAAGAACGTATACCAATTTACTCAAAATCAACAGGAGTATGTTCTTAAGTGTTACAAACAAAATGATGTACAGAAGGAAAACGTGCAAGATGAAGTAAATACATTGGAATTAATCAAAGATGCAGGAGTTCGTACGGCTGAGATTCTTCGTTCTGTTTCGGGTAATAAGGTAGAAGCAATAGCAGACAATCAGAAACTGTTTTATGCGTTTGCGATGGATAAAATTGGTGGTGGACCGTTAACTGAGTGGAAGAAGAATCCTAATTGGGTTCTGTTATGGGGAAAGAGCATGGGACAATTTCATCATCTACTTGCTGTTAAACGTACGAATGAGAATGTTGTATTCCCGGAATGGGAAGAGGAAACTTTATTTGAAGTCATTTCCAAAGAATTTGATTCTGAATTGGTGCAAAAATGGAATTGGTTTATGAAACAGCTGCAACAATTAACGAAGAAAGAGAAAGAGTACGGCGTCATTCACCATGACCTCCACCATGAGAACATCCATCTTTGGCGAGAGAAAATGTATTTACTCGACTTTGGCGATGTGAGATACCATTGGTACATTTATGATATCGCGATTGCCATTTACCATGCCATGCAAACGGTGCATTCGAGTGAACGGAGTAAACGCTTTAAAGAATTTTCAACACGTTTCATTGAAGGATACAGAAGTGAGCATCCTCTAACGGAACATCAAATTGAGCAATTGCCTTTCTTTTTGTGCTAAAGAGAGATTTATTCCTATCTCTATCTATCTTTGCACGCTAAAGGTGGAAAAGAACTACAACAAGCGTTAAGTACGATGAGGCATCACATTTTAAAGAATGAACCATTGATGGTTTAACTAGGGGGAGTTCTGTTTCGGGTGAAAATAGAATTTTTGATTGTTTATTAAAATCATTTCATAGTTAGAAAAGCAATCATGCTATCCAAAAAAGAAGAACTCGAGCGCATCATGCACTCGAGTTCTTCCTATCTATTAAACTTCTACTGCTACAATCTCGTCACAGCAGATTGTGATGATTCTTACTTTTTTCTTGTCACATTTACAATCGCTCTCATGATGACAGTCTGCGTTTGCTAGTTCTACTGTATCGCCTTTAATTGCTACAAAGCTACCTTTTACAGCTTCGCCACCTTTTAAGATGACTTTTACATACTCGCCGCGTGCGATGTGCTTAAAGAAAGAGTCACAGTTACAATCAGAACCGTAGTTGTTGTTATCATAGTTTCCGTAAGAATTACATCCACATCCGTAAGAAGAATTTCCCCAACTCATTTAATTTCCTCCTTTCCATACTATACTTTTACAATATGCTCGGACTCTCTTACTGTGTAGGCGAGAGAATCAAGCTAGATTCATCAATTTTTGTAGCTTTTCTCATTAAACTTCTACTGCAGTGATGTCGTCACAACAGATTGTAATGATTCTCGTTTTTTTACATTTGTCATAACAGTCAGCGTTAGCAAGAGTAACAACGTTACCACGAACGTCAACAAACTCACCTTTAACGTGACCGCCACCTTTTAATAACACTTTTACAAACTCACCGCGAGCAATATTCTTAAAGAATGAATCACAGTCACAGTTTTGTGAGTTGCCGTAAGAATAGTTAGAGTAGCTTCCTCCGTATCCATATCCCATTGAAGTGAACCTCCTTTCTCTTTGCTATGTTAATAATGTATGTAGAAGCGCGCTTGTTGCATAGGCAATAGAAGCGGTACATGCGCTTGTTTTTACTAGAATAGGTGAATTGCTATAAAAAAAGAAGAAACCGATTAGGCTTCTTCTTTCTGAAGTTCTTTAATGAGAGCATGTGCATTTTTCTCGAGAGGACTTTCTTTATTGATGACGTAGGAAAAAGAGCGTGTCTCAGAAACGTCAGGTATGTTTATTTCTTTCAAGGTGCCATGTTTTAATTCTTCTTTAATCGTCGCTTCTGAGAGCAAGGCTAATCCTAATCCATTTTTGACGCTTTCTTTTATTCCTTGGGTGGAACTAATAACGAGTGAAGAGGCGACTACTAGTTGATTCGCTTGAATGAGATGGTCAAATGAACGTCTTGTACCAGAGCCTTCTTCACGAATTACCCAAGCCTGATATTGCAAATGGTCAATTGTTGAATAAAGAGAATGATCATTTGAGCAAGTTACAATTAATAATCGGTCACGCTTAAAAGGTGTTTGAGTCACATTTTCTACTAAGCTTGTCCCTTCAATTAAGCCTATTTCAACATCAAATTGGTGAACGGCTTTAACGATCGCGTCTGTATTGTTAATTGTAATTTCAAATTCGAGGTCTGGGTATTGCTGTTGCATGGTCGCCAAAATACCGGGTAAGAGATATTCTCCAATCGTGAAGCTAGCGCCAATCTTTAACAGTCCAGCTACTTCAGTTTTTCGTAAATGAAGAGTATCTTTCAGGCGCTTGTAGGAGTGAAGCATGACTAATGCTTCTTGGTAAAAAAGTTCCCCTGCAGGAGTTAGATGAAGCTGTTTTGTCGTACGCGTTAGTAAAGTAGTGGAAAACTCGCGTTCTAAATTTTTTAAGTGAACCGAGACTGTTGGTTGAGATATCGATTTTTTTAAAGCGACTTTTGTGAAACTACGTTCGTTTACAAGAGCTACAAACGTTTCTAGCTCGTCCATGTGCATAATTGAGCCTCTTTCATCTATTTGAATTGTTAATGTATTTTATCATACTCGCTTTGATTTTTACTTGCTTATGGAACGGTTAAATGAGGTGTGGCTACAATTGTCCGGTAGCAGAAGTTACAACATTTCGTTCTATACTTGCACTGTAATGGTCTGGGTATACAGAAATACAGCTTTTATTTTATATGATGGTGTAACGAAGGCGGAGTAAACTTCTTGTAATCTTGATCGATTAATGAAAGCACAGCTTCTTTGTTGGAAGATGAATGACTGAAGAGGGAGCTCTTTTAAACGCTTCACACGGGTTCTTTAACTGTGTTTTATTTGGATGTTAGTTTGAGTAAGCGCTAACATTGAGGTTGTTGTTGTTTTTCTTCTATATAAGGCATTTACCAATAAGTGAAACTCATGTATGCTTATTCATAGTTAAATGCGATAAAGTAGAAACGCTTAAACTCTACCTATGCATAATTCTATTGATAGTAGAGAGGATGGACGATTTTGAACCGTTCAGAGACAGTAGCATCCCAACCATTTATCCCTGTAATTCTGGGAGGAAATCTTGGTGTCTATAGCATTGCCCGATCATTTCATGAAGCTTATTATGTAAAATCAATCGTTATCAGCAGTAATGTATCAGGTCCGATTAGTCATGCGCCAATACTTGAAACAATTGAGAGACCTAATTATACAGATGAGAAAGAATTGCTAAACCTTGTTTCTGAGATTGAGACAACGTACGCGAATATCCCGAAATTCCTTATTGCAACAGATGATGGAAACGTAGATCGCATTATCGCCATACGTGAATTTCTGTCATCTGACGAGTGGATGGTCCCTTATACAACAAGAGAAAATATCGATATTCTAACAAATAAATCGAAGTTCTATGAGCTATGTGAAGAATTGGGATTAGATTATCCAAAACAACATACAATTCCTGCAAACGAAACAGAGGTGGCGGAGATTCCATTTACCTACCCTGTTGTGATTAAGCCCGCTAGAAGCATTTACTTCTCGCCGCTATCATTTGCTGGAAAAAATAAAGTCTATTTTGCTCAAAATGAAGAAGAACTGAAATCTTATGTACAAAAAATGCGCAATGGTGGTTATCAGGAAGAAATTATTATGCAAGAGTTTGTCCCTGGTGATGATACATCTATGCATATCTTGACCTGCTATACAGCTCAAGATGGTGAAACGAAGTTAGCTTCATTTGGACAGACATTGCTTGAAGATCACACGCCAAGCGCGATTGGTAACCCTGTCGTTATTCGGACAATGAATAATGAAGAAGTTGGCAAACAAGCGAAGAAGTTGATTGAACACATGAACTTTGTCGGGTTTTCCAACTTTGATTTAAAATACGACGAACGTGATGGCAAGTATAAATTTTTTGAACTGAATGCACGCCTTGGGCGAAGCAATTATTACGTAACGGCTGGTGGAAATAATACGGCCGAGTTTTACGTAAAAGATTTTCTATATAATGAACGTATTGAACCAGTAACAGGGCAAGAAGAAGTCTTGTTTTCTGTTGTTCCAAAAAACTTGTTGCTAAAATATGTGGAAGATCCAAAGCTTAAAGAAATTGTAAAAGAGTTTTATCGGAACAAGCAGGTGAAATCACCACTTGATTACAGTGGTGCCGGTAAAAACTTAAAGCGTCGCTTTTATGAAAATGCGGCGAAGATTAATTACTATCGTAAATTCAGCAAGTTTCCGCCAATTAATAAATAATGTTCTTGCAGGAAGGAGAGATCCATTTTGGATAATCCGGTTGGTGTAATAGGTGGGTTAGGTCCTAAAGCGACGATTAGCTTTATGAAAGGCATTGTTGATCAAACCGATGCTTCGTGTGATCAAGACCACCTAAATATTTTGCTGTTCCACCATTCATCCATACCTGATCGTACAGCATATATACTTGAGCCGGATCAAGCTGAGAATCCATTGCCAATGCTAGTGGATGATGTCAAACAGCTGGAGCAGGCTGGTGCTTCTTTTATTGCAATTCCTTGTAATACAGCCCACTATTTTTATGATGAGCTACAAGCACAAACGAACGTTCCGATTGTGCACATGATCCGTGAAACGGTTGGCGCCATTAAACGAAACAATCCAAAAGCAAAGCAAGTAGGGATACTGGCTACAGAAGGAACTGTGCAAGCACATCTCTATCAAAGTGAGCTTGAGCGAGTTGGGTTAACAAGCTATGCACCTCCTAGCTGGATGCAGGAGACGGTCAATGCGCTTATTTTTGATCAAGTGAAAAATGGCGATCCAATTGATTACCAAGCATATAACTATGTATTAGCGCAAATGTCTTCATATGGTTGCGATGTTGTCATTCTTGGCTGTACAGAACTATCCTATATTGAAGACACCGCTCCACTACACGGCTTCCCGGTTATTGATGCCCAGCGTGTTTTAGTTGAAACGACAATTGAACGCGGGGGGAAAAATGTAAAAAAAGAAGTACAGCGGTCAAAAATGACGTCATAAAAGCATCAACCCACGGGTTGATGCTTTTTTTATGCGAACAGGATGATATTGATAGCAGAAATACAAATTAAAGCAAATGTAAATCGCTTTACAAGCTTGACGTTTACGCGTTCAAAAATACGTAAACCCAAATTGGTACCGATTAATACAGCGACAATCCCAACAAGAAAGTATGTAAGAAAAGAGGGATAAAAATCACCATTCACAGCATGTATGGATACAGAGAAGATACTCGCAACTGTTGTGACTGCCTGCACACTCACAATATATGAGAATTTATGGGTGGGATAAATAAGCAAGAAGTAGATAACTAGAAAGGGTCCGCCAAGCCCAAAAACACCGCCGATAATACCGGATGCTAACCCGAGTCCGACTTGTAATACCCTTCTCTTGCTCTGAGTGGAATCACCAATTTTTTTAAGGCTTTTTGCTAAGCTCATTTGATAGAAGACAATGAGTAAAAGGGCAACACCGAGCCATGTTTTTAAAAAGTCCATTTCGCCGTATTGAGCAAGAATGAAAAAAGCAATCAAGCGACCGATCAGCACAATAATAAGAAAGCCTATTATTTCTTTCCATTTCAAATGCTTATAATGCTTAAAGGTGACTGTTAAACCAGAAATAACAAGTAAAGAAAGAACAAGTAAGGTTGTTTCTTTGACTGTGAGAAAAAATGGGAGAATCGCTGTAATAACAAGCCCTAATCCAAGTCCGGTAGCACCTTGGATGAAGGCCCCAATAAATACAGCTATAAAGATAATGGCAAGAAAGAACATAGTTGGTTCAACTCATTCCGCAGAAGATGATATGTGATATGTACTAAACGACTTTTTATAAAGTATAACACCTTATAAATTATTTTGTTAGAGAGCCGAAACATTCGCTTATATATGATGAGTACGACGCGTTTCACCTCAAAAGTGCGTTATAGAAGAGGTGGTTTACGTATTAATCAGTCTCAGGTCTTAGTTTAAGTTCAATCTCAAGCTCGTTTCTGATTAAAAAGGAAAAACGTAAACTAAGTATATGAAATGAAGAAGGAGGTGGATGAGAATGTCGACAAAGGCGTGGATGATTATTGGTGCTGTCGTGCTAGGAATTATTTTCTTATCTTCCCTAGGTGCTGTAATCGGACTTGGGGTAGGGGCAGCGCTTGCTTATTTAGGGTGGCGTCAAGCAACTTTAAGTGAAAGCATCGTTATGAAAGTCTTATGGTGGATGATCTTAGTGATTGGTGTGTGTGTGGGGATTAGCAGTTTACCTGGGATTATAGGAGTGATTGCGCTTTATTTACTCATTAAGCTATACGAAAAATGGAAAGAAACGAAGCTGTATTCATACGAAGACTAAATGAAATGAGGGAATGAAATGTCTATTTTTAAACAAATCAAAGATCAGGTTACAGCTGATATTGAGTCGGTTTTAGAAAAGAGTAGTAAATCAGTCCAAGCGGAATCAACGACATTCGATTCAGATTCCAAGAAGATGGAGAAGCAGATGAAGCAGTGGAAGCAAACCATAGAAAAGCAGCGTAAGCTTGAATACTATTTTATGGATGAATGGAAAGCTGCAGAAGAGATGAGCAAGAAGAGAAGAGACCAGTTAGCAGTGGCAACGGAAGCGAATGCATCTGATTTAATTGAACATGCACAAGCAGAAATAACTGGCTATGAAGAGCTTGCTAATGAATACAAAGAATCCTATGAAGAACAGCGTGAACGGGTAAAAAAATTAGAGGAACGTGGCCGAGAACTTTTCTTTATCCAAAAAAAATTGAAACGAATCCACCTGACGGAATTTGCGCGATCTGAAGAGACAAAAGCGGAAAAAGATGCAGCCAAATGGACATACTATTCGGAGGAAAACGGCAGACTTGATGAAGAAGAGACTGAACCGAACAAGGAAGAAGAAAGAACGTTACAGTTAAATTTTGATGCTGAAATTGAAAAGTTAAAACAAAACCAAACTGAACGTACAGGTTGAAGAGCGCCTATAGTATAATAAGGATTGCAAATACAACAGGGCGTATAAACCAGCAGTGAAGGAGGCAAAGACATGAAAAGAAATCGAACCGATATTGCGGCGTATATCCTCTTTGCCTTACTTGCTGCTACTTTTTTGGAATTACTGATTAGCGTAGGTCCATTTATTTTTCTAGCAGGATCATCGTTAATGATTTACTATGGGTTGAAAAAAATTAAAAAAAGAAAAGGGAAATTCTTTTTTTACAGTGGTCTAGTTATTTTCATACTGACTTTATTGTCATCTGGATTTTTCATTCTTACATTGTTTGCTTTGCTGTTTTACACGATGTACGTTTTCTGGGAGAAGGCACGTCATCCTCATACGATGGAAATTCGTTTAGAGGAAGGCATACAAACAAGGAAGAAAACCTTTTTCCGCAACATCATTTTAGGGGATCAACGTACTGGCAATCAGATTTTCTCAAGTGACAACATTAATATTCAAACGGGAATTGGTTCAACTGTAATTCATTTTGAAAATACGGTATTACCTAAAGGGGATACGGTAGTTATTGTGCGCGGGTTTATTGGTCGTGTTGAAATTTCCGTACCATATGATGTTGGGGTGCAAATTGATCATTCATCTTTTTATGGTCAATCCACTATCTTTGATCAGGCCGAACTAGGTTTTAATCAAAATGTAACGGTAGAAAATCCTTTATTTTCGGATTCTCCTCGCCGTTTGAGAATCTATACATCCCTTGTTGCTGGAGATATTGAGGTGATGTATCGATGAAAACGATGCGTTGGATTGGTGTAATTGTTTTTCTATTACTTAGTGTTTCGTTGCTTTTATTTTATGGCTATCTGGTAAATGAAGAGATTCTTGAATGGTCGTACTTAGTCTCCTTCGAACCTGGTAATTATCCAATTCCTTTATTTGTCTGGTTTGTTGCATGGTTCTTCCTTATTGCTGTGATTATTTATTTGACGGTCGTTCTCACTTGGAAAAGAGGGCTTAAAACATTCAGAAGCGCTGTACAAAAACTAAGTGAAGGTCATCTTAGCTCAGGGAAAAAAGAAGTTGAAGAACTATCAATTGACTTTAAGGAAGCCACGATACTCGTAACTGAAATGGAGCAACGTATTCGAAATCAAGCTGATCGATCTCAAAAGGTAATCGACCAGTGGACGGAAAAAGAAAACGAATTAAAGAATGAATTGGTCTTCCAAGAACGGCATCGAATTGCCAGAGAACTTCATGATTCAGTGTCGCAGCAACTATACGCAGCATCAATGTTACTGTCAGCTGCCGTTAACCAAAAAAACAGTAATGTAGAAAGTTTACAGAAACGTTGTGAACAAATTGAGAAAGTCGTTAACGATGCCCAAAATGATATGAGGGCTCTGCTCTTGCAACTAAGACCAATCCAGTTGGAAAATCAATCTTTTAAAGATGGAGTTGAACAACTTGTCCAAAGCCTCGCAGAAAAGCATCCAATTTCTTTTTCCGTACGCTTAAGTGATACAACTCTTTCGCCAGGAGTAGAGGATCAATTATTTCGAATTACACAAGAGGCAATTGCTAACGCGTTGCGTCATGCAAACGCCAATGAAATTAGCGTCTTTTATGAGAATTTAGATCACTTCACTGTTTTAAAAATAACGGATGACGGTACAGGGTTTGAACGAACCGAGTCTATGGGTGGCTATGGTCTAAACGGTATAGAGGAAAGAGCAGAAGAGATTGGTGGGACAATGCGGATTATCAGCGTTAAAGGACAAGGAACAAGTGTTGAAGTGAAGGTGCCCATTGTGGAAGGAGATGAGCTGAATGATTAACGTATTGCTTGTTGATGATCATGAAACAGTCCGTCTAGGTGTTTCTGCTTTTTTATCAACGCAAGAAGATATCCATGTAATAGACGAAGCAAAAAACGGATTAGAGGGTGTTGAGAAAGCACTTAATTTGAAACCAGACGTCATTGTTATGGATTTGGTCATGGACGAAATGGATGGGATTGAAGCAACGAGAAGAATAAAAGCGAGTTGGCCTCAAGCGAAAATCGTTGTGGTTACAAGCTTTGTTGACAGTGATAAGCTTCGTCCAGCACTAGAAGCTGGCGCTTTGAGCTATGTTCTCAAAACGTCGAGTGCAATGCAAATTGCAGATGCGATTCGAAAAACAAACAATGGTGAATCCGTGCTTGATGCTAAAGTGCAAGGGCAAATGATCTCCGCCTTTACAGCGGAGACGCCCCTACATCAAGCACTTACGAACCGAGAATTAGAGATACTGAAATTGATGTCTAACGGGAAAACGAACCAGCAAATTGCTGAAACGCTATTTATTACGATTAAGACAGTTAAAACGCATGTTAGTCATATTTTGTCGAAATTGAACGTGGAAGACCGCACTCAGGCAGTTATCTATGCTTTTAATGAGCAATTGTTTCAAAAGTGACGATCACCATAACAGTCTGGTGCCATGAAGCTCCTTTGCTCCAGTTGCTTCGTGTAGTAGCAAGGCATTTTGTGTTGTTACGCCGCCACCTGGCATGATAATCAATCGGTTTGCTGCGTAAGCTATGTAGGAAGCAATCTGAGCGCAATTGTCTTCAATTGCCGAATTTGTTCCGTGCATTAATATACGTGAAACGCCTAACTCAAAAAGTTGGTCAATCGCAGCGTATGGATCAGCAACCTGGTCAAACGCCATGTGGAACGTCACTTCATGAGGACGAGCTTCAGATACTAACCTTTCCATGGCCATTAAATCAATTGCATTTTCCTGCGTTAAACAGCCAATCACAAAACCAGCAGGCTTTAGCTCTTTCAATTGCTTTATATCGGAGAGCATGACCGTTATTTCACTCTCATTAAAGACAAAGTCACCGGCTCGAGGACGAATGAGCAACATAACGGGGATCGAAACTTCAGCACAACGATGGATTGCATACTGAGCCATCCCGTAGCTAACGGTTGTCCCACCAACCTCCAATTGATTACATAGTTCAATGCGGTCTGCTCCTGATGCAATCGCTTTTTCTAATAATGTGATATTTTCCAAGCAAACTTCCCTTTTAAAATCAGACACTGTTTTTCCCCTCTCGTTTTGTTCTGTATATTGTTTAATTCCTTTAGAAAAAAATGAACAAACGCTTCTAGCCTTAGACAAGATAATGAAGTAGAATAGGAGAAACCTCAAGAGGAGTGACGCCTATGATACGTATTTTAACGAGCGACGACAAAGAGTCTTGCTTGCAATTTTTAAAACAAAAAGCTGCGGAGAATTTATTCATTATTGGGGATATTGAAGCATTTGGCTTTGATCAGGATTTTCAAAAGATTTGGGGTGAATTTAATCAGGATAATCAGTTAATTGCTATTTTACTTAAATATTACTCCAATTATATTCCTTTTGCAAAAGGCCCATTTGATGCTAAAGGGTTTGCTTCTATTATGGGTAAAGATGATCATTTTGAGGCAATGTCGGGTTTAAAAGAAGTGACAGAAGCGATCGAACCACACTTAAAAACAGCTAAATCAAAACGTCAATTGTATTATGCGAAGTGTAGTCAACTAGAAAACAATCAACGGGTTGATACATCTTCAATTGAACTAGCGTCTGTAGCTGACGCCGAAGGGTTGCTTTGTTTTCTTAAAGAGATTCCCGAATTTGCTAATTCAATCCCAACAACGATTAAAAAGAAACAAGAGGACTTGGCGAATGGATTTTCCCGTGCCACTGTAATAAAACAAGATGGGCGTATTGTTGCGAGTGCATCAACGACTGCCGAAAATTCTGCATCAGCAATGATTGTCGGAGTAGCAACATTGCAAACACATAAACGAAAAGGGTACGCCACTGCTTGCGTTTATCAATTATGTAGCAAATTGTTTTCTGAAGGAAAAGAGGCTTGTTTATTTTATGATAACCCAGAGGCTGGGATTATTTACAAGCGGATTGGCTTTGAGGATATTGATCGATGGGTAATGTATCAATTCGATAAAGAATATGTAGCATCTGGCATCTAGCTGACCAGATGCTTTTTAATGTAATCGTAATAATATTGACACTTATAATATTTAAAGTGAAAATGGCGAAACGATGTAGTAAGTGATATGATGAGTAAGTGCAATTTGCATGTTTGCTTACAGTGTTTTGGAAATTCACTAAAGAAATCAAGGAGTACAAGCTATGAAAGCCGTTTTACACCTGCTAAAAGAGCAGTATGATAACAAACATTTGATTTTAAGACTGGCTGCGTTTGAACAACGAAGTAAATTCTTGCTTCATTATTTAGGTGCATTATGGCAAGTATTTAGTCCGCTTATGCAGGTAGTGGTCTTTTTTGTTATTTTTGGTCTCGGTATACGTCAAGGACAAGATGTTGGAGACACTCCGTTTTTCGTCTGGTTAATCTGTGGTCTAGTGCCTTGGTTTTTTATATTGCCAACTGTGCTGCAAGGGTCTGATAGCATATATAAAAAAATTAAAATGGTTTCTAAGATGAAGTTTCCAGTTAGTGTTTTACCATCAATTGTTATAGCTGGAAACTCAATTAGCTTCTTTGTTATGCTGGGGATTTTATGCATCGTCTTAGCGATTTATTCAATTTTCTCAGGTATTTATTTACTTCAATTGCCTTACTATATGTTGTGTTTATATGCATTTTTGTACGTTTTTACAATATTAAGTGCAACACTTGCGACAGTTGTTCGCGATTATTTTCAGCTCTTAGAAGCGGCGATGCGAATGATGTTCTTTCTCAGTCCAATCATTTGGGTTCCAAGTGCAATGCCTGCAAGCTTATTACCCATTTTACAGTTAAATCCGTTTTACTACATTATTAATGGTTTCCGGGATTCTTTTATTGGTGGTACTTGGTTTTTTGAAGATTTAACGTATATGATTTATTTCTGGTCAGGTATTTTGATTCTTGGATTTGTTGGTGCGCATGTGTTTAATAAATTTAAAAATAGCTTTGTGGATTACTTATAAAAGGGGCAATTGTTGATGAACCCTAAGATTAAATTAGAAGGTGTATCAAAAAAATATACATTGTTTCATAACAATGTTGAGAAACTAAAGGCGATGTTCTTTCCGAAAATGAGAGAACAGAACCGCGATTTTTATGCACTTAAAAATATCTCGCTTGAGATTTTTGAAGGCGAAACAATCGGGATTGTTGGAATTAATGGCTCGGGAAAATCAACAATATCAAACATCCTATCGAGTGTCATTCCTCCTACTGAAGGAGAGATGGATATTCGTGGTGAGACATCATTAATTGCAATTAATGTTGGACTAAGCAATAATTTAAATGGTTACGAAAACATTGAACAGAAGTGTTTAATGCATGGTTTTAATAAAAAACAAATTACTGAATTGATGCCTTCTATTGAAGAGTTCGCTGATATTGGTGATTTTATAAATCAGCCAGTTAAAAATTATTCATCTGGAATGAAGTCAAGACTAGGGTTTGCCATTTCGGCCCATACAAATCCTGATATTATGATTGTTGATGAAGCTTTATCCGTTGGCGATAAGACATTTTATAAAAAGTGTAAGGACAAAATTAATGAATTTAAAGCTGAAGGAAAAACAATTATCTTTATTAGCCATAATATTAGAGAGGTAAAAAATCTGTCAGATCGTGTCCTGTGGCTCCACAATGGAGAAGTTCGCGATTTTGGCGAAACAAAGTCTGTCATAACTAGTTATAAAGAATATATTAAATGGTTTAACAAATTACCAAAAGTTGAAAAAAAGGCCCATAAACAAGAGCTCAAGCAACTGCGGTCTGTCCAGTTAGATTCAATCGAAACCGAGGAAGAAGAACGACCTTACGATCCGGATCAAGCGCCTTTAAGGAAGAGCAAAAAAGGAAAAAAAGCTCGTAAAGTAAAGGATGACAAACGTGGAGTTCAGGCGGTCTTATTTTTTACCCAATTAGCATTGTTTTTGACGGTTTTTTTGTTAGCAGCTTATTTACTTGCTCTACAGCCATTTTTGGAATCGATTGGATCGAGCGAAGCGAGTGTTCATGAGGAGCAGATGGTTGAGAGCGTCAATGCTCCTTTAGAAGAGCTTAATGAGCTTGTTTTGTACGAATCAAGCATTGATGCAGTTGTTCAAGCAGCTGAAACAGCTATTTATACAGAACCGGATTTAGAAACACCCCAGTTGTATGTGCCGTTTGGAACTGAAGTTAAGGTTATTGGACATGATCAGTCTAATAGCCTTGTTGTGACTGAAAATGATGGTGATGATTTATTTCTAAAAAAAGAGGATCTCTTTTTAATCGAAGATAAGGGTCTTGATGTTGATTGGGACAGAATGGAACCGTTTTTGTCTGAGGATGTAAGGCTCTATTTACCTTTTTCTCTTGCCTATATCGGTGAGAGCCTAGAATCTGTTCTTAACCAAGTCAATTTTCTGACGGCAGATGAATATGGATTCGGCTACTACGAGACTGAAACGGGCATTCAGTACAAAGTGAATGAGCTTGGAACAATTGTTGCCCTCCTTATCCCTTTAAAGGGAGACCAAATGATGCACGAAAACACAAGTAATTATCAAGTCGGAAACCAGCATATTATTTTAGATGAAACGTTGAGCTGGGCTTATATCTATTCAAACAATTAATAGAAGAGGACTGATTTCTGTGGACGAATCTAAATTAATCGAGCTATTAAAAATACCGTCCCCATCAGGACATGAAGCGACTATTCAAAGCAAATGGTTAGACGATCTGAAGGATGCTGCAGATGAACTAGCAACAGATAATGCTGGAAATGCCATTGCCCGCATTAACCCCGATTCTCCTTACCAAGTTCTACTTGCTGGACATTGTGATGAAATAGGCTTCCTCGTGAAATCAATTGATGAGAACGGTTTCGTTTTTGTTGAAAAACTTGGAGGGATTAGTCACAAACCAGCTCTAGGAATGTCTGTGCAAATTCACGGCAAAAATGGAATAATGAGCGGTGTGATGGGAACAAATGCAGAGCATCATGGCGGAGCCTCGGATTCTTTTTCAATGGATGATTTATTTATTGACTGTGGGGCTCAATCGGCAGAAACGGTGAAGAATTGTGTGCAGATTGGTGATCCTGTAACCTATGAAGTTGAGCCTATGAAGATGAATAGCTACATAAGCGGACGTGGTTTAGACAATCGAACGGGTTCGTTTATTGTTGCGGAAGTAATAAGGCGTCTGGCAATTGAGCGCCCTGACGTTGGTGTTTGTGGTGTTAGTACAGTTAACGAAGAAACCAATATGGGTGGAGCCTATTTTGCGGGTGCGCAAATAAAACCAGACATGGCGATTGCAATTGATGTAACGTTTGCAACCGATTATCCCGGTGTCAACAAACAAAAGCATGGAGATGTTCGTTTGGGCAAAGGACCTGTACTTGCTAAAGGCGCTCCAATAAATTTAAAAATGAATCGCCTACTTGAAACGGTGGCGAAAGAGAAAGACATCCCTCTACAATATGAATTAACGCCGAGACGAACTGGTACGGATGCGGACCAGCTTCGCTTAACAGGCAAAGGTGTGCCAGTTGCGCTCGTATCTCTTCCTCTTCGCTATATGCATGCGCCAAGGGAAGTAGCCTCTTTGCAGGATATGGAACAAGAAATTGACCTATTAGTTGGTTTTATTCAGAAACTAACGGTTGATCAAGACGTAAAGCCTGTATCTCTACCTAAATGATGCAAAAGACAATCAGTCAACTGACTGATTGTCTTTTTTTATAGGAGAAAAAATAAAGAGAAAGTGGCCACCAAATGGCAATGAAAATGGGGTAAACGGCCCAAATGGTTGCCGGGGAAGTGATGTAATTCACGCAAACAAAGAAAATCGAAAGCATGCTAAAAGCAATCATGGAAAATAAGAATGGCTTTTGACTAAAGTAGAGCGCAACAGGCCACCAGAGAACAACGAAAATGGGATAGATCGCCCAAGCAATTTCAGGTGTTGTAATCGCATTAAGTGAGACAAAGAAGCTAGCAATGAAAACAGAGCTTATAATGGAATAGAGCTTATAATTTTTAGCAAATGCCAGAGACAGGGGCCACCACAAGAGAGCAAAGGCAGGAAAGAGCGCCCATGGAAATGAAGTCTGCATGTAAACATTTAAGACAACGTAATAAAGGATAATACTCAGTGAAGCAACGCTTGCAAATAAAGTCGTTTTTGCATAACGGCCAACAAAAGCTGAAATAGGCCACCAAAGAAGCGGAAACCAGAAGTACATAAACCAGAGGTATTCAGGAGTTTCTAATAAATTAATGAGCAAAATGATTAAAAGAATGGATACGGTCATAAGAGAGGAATAAAGAATATAACCGTATCGCTTGTTTAACAGAAGCACAAAAGGGCTTAAGAGTAAAAATAAAGCGACATATAGAGGTGACCAATTGGCTGGAGCTGTAAACAAGGTCACAATTAATAATGCACCTACCAACAAAAACAGAAAAGAACCCCCTTTGAAGGTTATGTTCATTGCTGCGCTCCTTTTTGTCGGCGCCAATAGTAAAACATCGCTAATGGCCACCACAGCACCACAAAAGTGGGATAGACGAACCAGATTGTATTTGGAGAATAATAGTAATTAATGAAAATAAATAGAGCAATAATTAAAGCGCTCCCCCATAAGGAAAAGCCTAAATTCAATTTAGGATATCGTTGCTGGCCTGTGGGAGGAGTTTTTCCCTCATTTTGTTCAAATCCTACTTCAGAAATAAGGTCATCAATATCGCCTAAATCAACGATCGCTTTGTTGATTGCATCTTCCTCGTTCTTTCCAATTTCAATTAAATCATAAACTTTCTCCTCTAAATTCGCTATAATCTCTTCTTTTAATAGTACAGTTTGTTTAGACTGTGGGGTATTACGAAACAAATGCTCGACATGAGATCGAATCGTTTTCATTACACTTCACTCCTTCATAAATAAATCAACGACTTGCTTTAATTCCTTCCACTCAGCACTGAGCGATCTTAGGTATGACTTCCCGTTTCCAGTAATTGTATAGTACTTGCGTTTGCCACCATGTGAATGTTCCCCGTAATAAGAGCTGATGTATGCTTTTTTTTCTAGCCGTTGAAATACGGCATATAACGTGCCCTCTTTCACTTCGAACTTTCCTTCTGTTCGTAAACTAATCTCTTTGGAAATATCGTAGCCATAACGATCGTCTTCAATAAGCAAGCTTAATACGATTGAATCCAAATGACCTCTTAAGATGTCACTTCGAATGAGAACACCTCCTTAGCAGTAATTACTCTATCTACATGAGTACTATCTGATAGAGTAATCATAATGGGAAGTACTCTATCTGTCAAAGTACTATTAAATAATTTAGTGGAAAGAGATTGTAAATGCGCTTACATCGCGGTAAAATTACTTTATACTAAATCGATTTAGTTAAGGGTGGAGAGCTGTAGTGAAGCGAATTACGATGGAGGATGTGGCACAAAAAGCGGGTGTTTCTAAAAGTACCATTTCACAATATGTAAATGGACGCTTTCATTATATGGCTACTGATACAAAAGAAAAAATTGAAGAGGCAATTAAGCAACTAAATTATCGACCAAATGCACTTGCACAAGGATTGCGACAGAGAAAATCAAAAACGATAGCGGTAATTGTGGCCAACATTCTTCACGCATTCTCAACTGAGGTAATACGCGCTATTGAAGACACATGTCATGAACAAGGTGTACACGTAATTGTGTGCAATACTGATAATGATGTTGTAAAAGAGAAGAACTATTTGGAGATGCTTTATGCAAAGCAGGTCGATGGTTTTATCGTTTTTCCAACAAACAAAAATGTACAATTATTAGCGGCTTATGCAGAAGAAGGGTTTCCCCTCGTATTTGTTGACCGGATACTTGAACAGGTAAGCGTTAACACAGTGCTTGTTGATAACAATGAGATGATTCGAATTGCTGTAAGGGCATTAGTGGCAAAAGGAAAAAGCAAGATTGTGTTAATGCTTCCTGAAATGAACGACCCTATTACGCCAAGAATTGAAAGGCGAGAAGCATTTGAATCCATGATTATGGAACTTGGTTTATCCGAACAGGAAAATCAAATGATTGCCGTGCCAATAGACAAAATTCCATCCGAACTAAAGGCAATATTAAACGGAAAAAATCGACCTGATTCCATTATTGCAGGTAATGATTTTGTATTAAAAAAAACACTCCATTGTTTACAAGAGCTTGCTGTTCAAGTTCCGGAAGAACTAGCACTAGTTGGACTGGATGACGTTCCTTTTGCATCCTTTATGAAACCAGCAATTACTACAGTCGCGCAGCCAACTTATGCCATTGGTAAGAAAGCGGCTACCTTACTGCTTGAAGGAATCGCTGATGATAGCAGGCTAGAAGAGTATTCAATCTATCGATTTAAACCAATTTTTAAGGGAAGAAATTCGATTTAATCCATGCATAATTTAACCAACTAAAAATGTGGAGGTAAAGACATATGATGAAAGATGTTATTACAATTGGTGATGCAATGATTGCTTTTTCCCCAAGCTCGACAGGCCCGTTAAAGTTTGTTCAATCATTTGAACGGAGAATTGGTGGAGCAGAATTAAATGTCGCAATTGGTTGTGCTCGATTAGGGCTATCATCTGGGTGGATTAGTCGCTTAGGTAAAGATGAATTTGGACAGCACATTAAGACATTTGCTCGAGGCGAAGGAATTGATACGACTGAAGTTGGACTTGTTGAAGGGTATGCAACGTCTTTGTTATTTAAGGAATTAATGGCGAGCGGAGCAGGGCGTACGCTGTATTACCGCAAACCGTCGCCAACAGAAACATTAACACCAGACGATTTAAAACCAGATTATTTTAAACAAGCTAAGATTCTGCATTTAACCGGTATTTTTCCTGCATTATCGCAAATGAATGTCGAGGTTACGAAGCGAGCAATAAAGCTCGCAAAAGAACACGGTGTCAAAATTGCTTTTGATCCCAACATACGCTTACGTCTTTGGAGTAAAGAAGAAGCTCGGCAGACACTATTTCCATTATTAAAAGATGTTGATATTTTGCTAGCCGGTGATGATGAATTAGAATTGTTACTCGGCACAAGTTCTCATGATGAAGTGATTAAGCAAACGGTTGAGATGGGTATTGAATATACAATCATTAAACGAGGTGAAAATGGTTCGATTGGTCACTACAATGGAGAAACACTTAAAGCCAATCCTGTACTTGCAGCAAAAGTTGTGGACACAGTTGGGGCAGGCGATGGATTTGATGCTGGTTTTTTGTATGGCTATTTGCAAGGTTGGTCGCTTGAAAAGATGCTGTTATTCGCAAATACAATAGGATCAATGGTTGTTGAAGTAATTGGGGATAATGAGGGTTTGCCTTACCTTGAGGAAGTTCAGGCACGACTTGGAGAAATTGAGCGGATTGAGCGATAGAGTGCCAGCTCTACCAGAAAAATAAATGAGCCATTTAAAGTCAGGAGAAGAGAAGGATAGACGACAACATGATTGACACTGTATTTAACTTTAGAATATTGAATGAACAAGATTTGAGCCAGCTGCTATCTTTACAAAATCATGTTTATGAGACATTAACTAATCGTGCCACATTGGCTACGTTAAGTAAGACAGAATACACCGCCCTGTTGAATGGAAAGGGTTTATGTATAGGAGCCTTTAAAGGCAATGAGTTAATTGGCGCACGGGCTTTGCTCATTCCATCAGTAGGTGATGACGATCATCTAGGAATTGATGCTGGGCTAGAGAAGCAGGAATTAAGTAAAGTCATTTACCAAGAAATTAGCCTTGTACATCCATTATTTAGAGGGTGGCGCTTACAGCAACAAATGGGGGAAAGGCTAATGGACTTGCTTGTTAACGCAGATGGTAAGTACCGCTATGTGTGTGCAACGGTTGCCCCCGGAAATATAGCAAGCTTGAAGGATAAATTAAAGCAAAATATGGAGATCGTTGCTTTAAAAAAGAAGTACAACGGTAACTGGCGCTACGTTTTCTTTAAAGATTTGAACCAAAACAAAGTCAATCAAGTGTTTGATGATCAACAGTGGTTGCCCTCGGACAATCTTTCTGAGCAAGAAAGCTTATTAAGAAGAGGGTATCAAGGAGTAGAGATTCAAATAGAGAATGAAGAGAGCAAACTATTGTTTGTAAAAGAAACAAAGCCTAAGAACAAATAAAATGTTCTTAGGCTTTGTTAATACATCAAGCTAATTTAGCTCTTCGCTTATTTACATAAACAATTAATGCCACGAGCCCAACACCAATGCCTCCAAGGATGGCGGCGACAATGTAAGCTGTAGTGAATGAGCCGGTCGTTTCTTGAAAATAGGAGGCGATCCTAGGTCCAACAAAGGCTCCTCCTGAATAGCCGAGAAAAACAATCGCATAATTCATACCAAAGTTCTTTTCCCCAAAAGTCGTTTTTGTGAGCGGTGGGAAAACCACTAACAGTCCACCAAAAGAAAAACCAAGTAAAACAATGCAAAGTGTAGAGAAGACAGTATTCGTATCCATCGTCATTAAAAGAAGAGCTGTAATCGTCATGATTAGATTAATCATTAATGAAATATAAGAGCCAAATCGATCATAGATAACGCCGAAGCTTAAGCGGCCAACAAAATTGGACAGCGTACTCACACTGACGCTTTCTTTCTATGATGAAGTGCCCGTCATTCGTGAGCTTGCTGAATCAAAAATAAGAGAAAGGTCATTGGAAGAGGATTCATTATTAATGGTTGATTTAAAGCTAACAGAGATAATCGGTAAATTGGGTCTTGCAACTGATGAAGAAGAAAAAGCCGTGCTTGAACAGGATTATCATATTTTACTTGAAAAAAAGAAAAGATTAAGGCAACAATAGGTAAGATTGAATGAGAAAAGGTGGTACGAATGAACGTTTATTTCCTATTAATTGCTGGGGTTGCGATTCTGTTCTTTCTTTATCAAAAGAATAAAGAAGTTATGAAGCAACTGAGCTTTGCACAGATTGTAGGGGTCTTACTTGCATACTCACTATCAATAGCACTTATTCTATTAGCTATTGTTTACGTTGGATTTCCGCTAACAGAAAGTATTTCAAATAGTATTGTTCAACTAATTCTTCGCTTTTTATTTGTTATCATTGTTTTATTCACAGTGATGTTCTTTCTCGAGAAAACAGCTCGGAAAATAACCAATGGTGTGTTTCCACAGAGGAACGAAGAAGAATAAACCAAAGCATTTGCTTTGGTTTTTTTTATTTTAAGGTTTACAGTCGACATAATCCGGGAATGGGAAAGTATCCTGTCGTATGGACTTTAGGTTGAAAGAGATCGAAAAAAAGCGAATATTGTTGAATAGAGTCGAATATGGCATGATTTAAAAGCTTGACTAAAGTCAGTTTAGCGTGAGCAACGGTTAAGACGTTTGCTTCATGAATAACGCTATATAGCCTATTTGCTCAATAGAAAACGCTTTACTATAATGGATAGCATTGGTACAGAAACACCTTTTATACAGTAACATCATCCACTATTGGATGTAAAAATACATGAAAAAGGGGTAAATCAATGAAGAAGTTAATAATGGGGTCAAGTTTAGTTGCAGCGCTCGCTCTGCTGTCGGCATGCGGGAGTGATTCAGGAGATGATGAAATCTCTGTCATTACGTTTGCCGATGCAGGGTGGGAAAGTATCCGCGTTCACAACGCCATTGCACAATTTATTATAGAAAATGGCTATGAGTACGAGACAGAAACAACAATGGGATCTACTGCAATTACCGTTCAAGGGCTGCGTGATGGTGATATTAATGCCTATATGGAAATATGGACAGATAACATTCGTGAGCTTTATGATGAGTCGATTGAATCTGAAGAAATTATTGAAGTTTCAACAAACTTTGATGATAACGTCCAAGGTTTGTATGTCCCAACCTACGTTATTGAAGGCGATGAGGAGCGTGGCATTGAACCAATGGCTCCTGATTTAAGAACGGTAGAAGACTTAGCAAATTATCCAGAAGTATTTCAAGATCCAGAAGATTCAAGTATGGGTCGTATCTTAAATGCGCCAAGTGATTGGGCGGTACATGAAGATATGAGCATTAAGTTTGAAACATACGGATTAGGAGATACATTTAACTTATTCTCACCAGGATCAGATTCTGCCATGGTTATTGATTTAGTGCGAGCATATGAAGCTGGTGAAGGTTGGGTCGGTTATTATTGGGAGCCAACAGGCATTACAGCTCAATATGATTTAACGCTACTTGAGGAAGCTCCTTATGATGAAGAGCAGTGGAATGAAGATCGTTCAACAGAATTCCCACCTAATGATGTAACCGTTGCAGTCAATCAGCACTTGCCAGATCAAGCGCCAGAAGTAGTCGAATTTCTCGAGAACTATGAGACGAGCAGTGAATTAACTGAAGTTGCACTTGCTTATATGGAGGAAGACGGTCTTTCGGAAGAAGAAGCAGCAATGCGCTGGATGGAAGAGCACCAAGACCTATGGACAAGCTGGTTACCAGATGACATTGCAGATAAAGTCTTAGACGCTATGGAATAAAAGTGTGGCTAGCTTCGCGCTAGCCTACTTGTTGTTGCTAGAAAAAAATTGAAGTTGAGGTGAATCGGTACATGAGTATGTATCTAAACGATGTTTGAATTTCCGGATGTTCGATTTAATTTAGGTGACTATGCAGAAGCGGTTGTTCAGTGGCTTAGAGAAACCTTCTCTCTATTATTTGATTGGATTTTTCAAGTTGGTGTTTCGACAATCAATGGAATTAATGACGGATTGGAATTGATTCCATGGTGGTTATTTATTCTAATTGTCATTGCACTAGGTTGGTATTTACAAAGGTGGATTTCAGGGTTACTTTATGGACTTTTTCTCTTTATTATCGGTACATTTGACTACTGGTCTGAGATGTTAACAACATTGTCTATTGTTATGAGTGCTGTATTGGTTTGTTTAATTATTGGCGTACCATTAGGGATTTTAATGGCGTTTAGTAAATGGTTTTCAATCATTATGCGTCCTATTCTTGACGCGATGCAGACGATGCCCAGCTTTATTTACCTCATTCCAGCCATTTTCTTCTTCGGCTTAGGGAATGTATCAGCAATCTTTGCCACGATTATTTATGCGGTTCCTCCGGTCATCCGGTTAACTGAACTAGCAATTCGTGGGGTTAGTCCATCAATGGTTGAATCGGCACAATCGTTTGGTTCTTCTAAAGGGCAAACGCTATGGAAAGTCCAATTGCCACAAGCTGTCCCAACGATTATGGCAGGGGTCAATCAAACAACAATGATGGCTTTAGCAATGGTTGTAATTGCATCAATGGTTGGTGCAAGAGGCTTAGGTGAAGATGTACTTATTGCAATCAATACAGTAAACTTCTCGCTTGGGTTTGAAGCGGGTTTAAGCATAGTGTTTATTGCAATTATTATTGACCGTTTAACAAGTGGCGTAGCAGACAAAATCCAAAAACATAGGAGAGTGGCGGCGTGACGACACAAATTTCACTTAAAAATGTTTCGAAGATATTTGGTTCAAAACCAAAGTCTGTCATTCCAATGATTAAAAAGGGAATGTCGAAAGAAGAGATATTAGCAAAAACAAAGCATACGGTTGGTGTCTATGATGCAACGATGGACATCAAAAAAGGTGAAATTTTTGTCATTATGGGTTTATCAGGTAGTGGGAAATCAACGTTAATTCGCTGCTTTAATTTATTGAACAAACCAACGGACGGACAAATTCTGCTCGATGGAGAAGACATTGTTAAATATTCTGGGCAACAGCTGAAGAAAGTTCGTCAAAATAAAATTGCGATGGTCTTTCAACATTTCGGTTTGTTCACACATAGAACGATTCTATCCAATGTCGAATACGGCTTAGAAATTAAAAAAATTTCTAAACAAGAACGTCGTGAAATTGCGATGAAGAATATTGAAATTGTTGGTTTGAAAGGGTACGAGGATAAATACCCTGATGAGCTTTCTGGCGGAATGCAGCAACGTGTTGGTCTGGCGCGAGCGCTAACGAATGATCCAGATATTCTTTTAATGGACGAACCATTCAGTGCCCTCGACCCGCTTATTAGAAGAGAAATGCAGTTGGAACTGCTCGATATTCAAGAGCGACTACAAAAAACGATTATCTTCATTACTCACGATGTAAACGAAGCTTTTAAGATTGGCGATCGGGTAGCCGTTATGAAAGACGGGAAAGTCGTCCAGATTGGCACATCTGAAGAAATAATGGAAAAACCGGCGACTGATTATATATCTGAGTTTATTAAAGACATCGATCGCTCAAAGGTCTTTCAAGCATCTCATATTATGATGAAGCCAAACGCTATAGTTTCGTTAAAAGACGGGTTAAACGTGGCGATAAAGGAAATGCAACAAAACGGTTTATCGAGTGTTTTTGTTGTTGATCGTGGACGTATTTTAAAAGGAATTTTAACGATTGATGACGCGATTAAGGGAATTCAAGAGAAAAAGAAATTAGCGGACGTTGTTTGTGAAGACATTCAACGCGTTGAAGGCGATTGCTATGTAACGGATTTAATACCGAAAGCACTTGAGTCTGCTTATCCAATCGCTGTAGTAAGTGGTGAAGGTCGTCTAGAAGGCATTATCTTGAGAGTCCATGTGTTGTCCGGATTAATTTCAGAGGAAGTTGATCAAACGGAAGAATATCATCCAAAAGAAGAAACGTATCAAGTCTAATGAAGAAAAGAACAGCAGAGGATTCTGCTGTTCTTTTTATCCTTTCTTTTCCATAACCGCAACCGTGCAGCGTGAGATACAAATGGTCTTGTTTTGTTCGTCGGTTAACTCAATATGCCAAACCATGGTTGTACGACCTTTGTGGAACGGAGTTGCAGTTGCGGTAACAATGCCATCCTTTTTTGAGCGAATATGGTTAGCGTTAATCTCCATGCCAAAACATACATGGGTTTCTGGATTGATGTTAATCGCGGTCGCAATTGATGCAGCTGTTTCAGCAAGAACTACCGATGCCCCGCCATGTAAAACACCGTATGGTTGATGCGTTTTTGGACCAACAGGCATTGACATAACGACTTTATCCAACGATAGTTCCTCATATGTAATTCCCAAATGTTCAATTAACGTATCTTTCGTATGCCGCTTTAATTCTTCTACTTGCTGCTCGGTAAATCGTTCAGACATGAAGTAACCTCCTAAAAAATGATAAATAAAGCGTTTACATAAATTATAGCGTATGAACACCAAAGAGAAAAGCCGACAAGGTAAATTGTCAGCTTACAGTATCTTCTATGATAGTTAATGTGCGGTTTGTGGCATCTAAAGTAGCTAAGGCACCAATTGGCACACAGGCCTTATAAAAATCATGGGCAGATTGCAGATTTGTCAGTAGTGGCTTCCCAAGGGGAACAAGAAAACCATTAATTAAATCATTATACGTTGTGTCATAGGCGATCGAACAATTTGTACAAGTACCCATGACAATGCCAAGACAATCTCTAAACTTCCCAGCTGCTTCTAAATGTGCTAAGTACCGATAAATGGTGTTTACTGATTCATTTGTATCTTCTAGAAAAAGAATTTTTCCACGCGTATCGGTTTCATACGGTGTGCCTAAAGAATCAACAAAAGAGGTAAGGTTCCCACCCACAATCTCACCTGTCGCAGTACCAGGAACTGGGCCAAACAAGGGGAAATTAGGCGGATTCTCAACCAAACGGGGAGCGGTAGGTTCCATGACACTTGAAAAAAACTGTGTAAAGTTGTATTCAGGGGTGGATGCTTGAAAGTCCGTTAACATGATGCTTTGATACGTGATCAAGTCAGAGAATTGATAGAGAGTGTTAAGAAGAATCGTTATGTCACTGTAGCCTGACACAATTTTTGGCTTGGTACGGATATTTCCATAATCTAGGTAAGGTAAAATACCTGCAACGCCGACACCGCCTCTTACAGGCAATATCCATTTTACTTCATCATTGTTAATCATGTTCATAAAATCTTGTGCGCGTAACTGTGGGGAGCCTGATAAGAAACCGGTTCGTACATAAACGCTTTCACCTATAAGCGTGCGAAAACCCATCTGTTCAACTACTTGAATACGAGCTTGAATCGTTGTCTCAGACATCGGGCTACCTAATGAAACAATTCCGACTGTATCGCCGTACTGTAATTTTGGGGGCTTAATCGCCATAAAGGCCCTCCTTTTTGCGTAAGGTTAATTAAAAGTGAATATATGAACCTAAAGTATTTTTAGAACGCGTGGAAAGGAATTGTCTAACTTAAAAGTGTTACCAGTTGTATGAAACATAAATAACAGAAAAATATGATAATATAAAAGGAGTAAGTAGAGAAAGGAGAAAATCAATGATCTTTGAAATGACAATTCAATACCGTGTCTCTGACATAGGAAGAGGACAAGCTTGGTACACGACATTAATTGGGAGGCAGCCTGATTTTATTCCGCATCAAGGGTTTGCTGAATGGGAATTAGTACCTGGTTGTTGGTTACAGCTAGCGGAAGGAGAACCTGGAATTCGTAATGGTCCTTTACGTTTAGGTGTGATGGATTTAACAGAAACAAAAGCGCAATTAATGATGGATTTAGAAATTGAGAATTTTGAAGTTCATTCAAGAGAAGAAGTTCCCGTTAAGTGGGGAACATTTTCTGATCCATGGGGGAATATACTTGGGTTATTTGAATACCACGACAAAGAAGAACAACGAAAGCGCATGAACACAATAGTAGGTGAGTAAGTGGTGAGAAACATGGAAAATCAGGAACAAAGCATTAGGCCTATTAAATAAAACCGTCTAATTTCATTTAGACGGTTTTATGAATAATAGATCGGGTCTGACAGAAATGGATCGTGTTTTCTGAACTGTCTTTGCAGAAAATCAAGGACACGGTCTTCATACTCATCTTGAAAGTGAAAGTAGCTGCGAATGTGACCGCCCTTTTCCGGTAACCAAATCTCGCTTCCAACAGCTTGACGATGGATGGCTTCAGATTCAGAATAGGGGATTGCGCCATCTTTTATTGAATGAATTAAAAATAGGCCTTTGTCACTTGGGTAAGCTTGTGCAGCATTAAGAGGCATTACTTCACCAGGGTTAAATCCCGGAACAATTACACCGATTGCCCTCGTTGTGCCTGCTGCAAATGACTTAGGCAATCCAGTCCAATATTGAAAACTATCTTGCGCGTATTCATTTAAATTAGCAAAAGGGCTATCTGCAATAACGGCTTTTACTTCGTCAGCTTCTGCTCCAGCTAAAATCGACGTTACAGCCCCCATTGACCAGCCCATCAAGGCTATATCCTTTACCCCTTTTTCCTGACTGACATAATCAATTGCACTTAATAAATCCGATTTTTCATTTCCGCCAAACGTAGTAGGAGCCTTATCGGATAAGCCAGAGTTGCGAAAATCAAACATAAAAACATCGTAGCCTTCTTCATTCATACGACTCGCAAGCTGTAAGCTACTAAATGGCATTTCGGTTCGGTTGTAACCATACCCGTGCGCAAAAATCACAGCTTTATCATTTTTAAATAACGTTTGTTTATCTGAAGGTATCCACCAACCGCTTAAAGATAGCTGATCAACGCGGTTTTCAAATCGAACCTCTTCGTACTCTAGACCATAATTAGTGGGGTTGCTTTCAAGGAGTCGAATAGCTGGATTTGTTACTTTGTAACCAACAAACATCAATAATGCAGTTAAGATGATGATGATGGTTGCAAAAACAGTTACTGCGTTCATGAGCCAGCTTTTAAGGCTGAAGTTCTTCTTCATCACTTCAACTCCTTTATTTAGGCAAATAAGAACTTGCTGACCAAAAGTGAAACGAGGATTAATACAATACTATATGATGAAACAGACCATTTTGCATTAAGATGGCATGTTCCTTATGGGTCTTTGCTCAATGGAAATTCTGATTTCATGCTCGTTCCGTCTGGCAGGATTTGTGCTTTTTACGTTTGAGCCGTATTTAGCAAGGAGATCGCCAATTTCTTGATTCAATGTTTCAAGTTCTTTAGCTGTCAATGCAACGGAATGAACAGTTTGTATTGGGTGAAAGCTAGATCTTGTTGTGTTCAAGTAAAACTGTGCTGCTTTTGCATAATAATATTTTTCGACAATCCCATTTATCGAATTTGTGTGGTGAATGTCAAGAATACCATGTGTAAAAAGTAATTTTATATGATAATGAATACTTCCAGTCGTTTTTTCTAGTCGTCGAGCTACCTGTTTCGCAGTCATTGCTTGGTTCGCTAGTAACCCAATAATCTCACTGCGTAATGGATGGGAAACGACTTTCTGTTGTTCGAGCGTAACAGCCATTATATCAAACATAAAGTGTCACCTCTCATAGAAATGAAATGAGTTATTCTAATAAAATTATACGTTCTAACTTTTTAGAATACAAGCCGTTTCTATTAGAGTCTGATTTGTTAGATTATGGTACAATAAGATAGATTACGTAGAAATGAATAAGCGCTTAAGTACTTGTTATACCCAGTTAAAAGGTAATGAAAACCTCCTGAATTAAGCGAAGAAATGGGGAAAATGTTGACTGAGATAAGAGAAATAAATAATCGAATTCGGCTTATTCCACTTAATAAAAAACATGAAAAAGATTTATTTCAATTTGAATTAGAAAATAGATCATATTTTGAAACAATGGTACCAAGTCGAGGGGATAGCTACTATTTAACGAGCCACTTCAAAGATTCACTAGACGGATTGTTAGCGGAGCAAATGAACAAGCAGGGATATTACTTTGTACTTGTGAACAAAAGCGATAAAATTATTGGCCGGTTAAATCTAGTTAAACTTGAGGATCAGCGATTGGAAGTAGGCTATCGCATTGGGGAGAATTACATAGGGAAAGGCTTTGCGAAAGAAGCACTCTCTCAAGCAATAAAGCTAGTAAAAACAAATAAATGGGAGCAAATCCTTATTGCAAAGACAACTTCAGCCAATATTGGTTCTCAACGTGTTCTAGAACGAAATGGCTTTACATTTCTGGGGAATGACAAAGAATTATTTGAATGGAAAGGTCAGATACAGCATTTTGTGTATTATCAATTTGATATAAATGTTGATGGAAAAAGTGATAGAACGTAAATTAAGGAGCTGATGGAAATGACTGAAGATTTTTACTGTGATGAAGTGTTGAGTGGAAAAACGTCTGTGAAAAAGGTATTGGAAACAGAACATGTTCTTGCATATCACCATACGAAACCATTTTATCCTGTTCATATTGTAGCTGTCCCGAAAAAACATATCCTGTCGTTACTAACGGTGACGGAAGAGGAGCAGCCAATATTATTTGAATTATTATCGGTTATACAGACCGTTGCACAGCAAATAACAGATGAGTATGGAGCGTGCCGAGTCTTAACAAATCTCGGTAACTATCAAGATTCAAAACACTTGCACTGGCATATCGCATATGGGGACCCGCTTACAAAAGGAGGAAACAAATGACGGTAGATTGGGGCAGTCAAATTAATTATCTAAAGGCAACACGAGACCTTTATTATAATGATGATTACTTAGCATTTTTGGTTAAAAATGTTTGCACCGAATATGAAAATAACAACAGGGATTGTTAGTTGACTATAGGGGGATCAATATGCCTTGGTGGTTTTCTTTTTCTTATGAAGGAAAGGCATTTGTGCTGTTTGGCACGGCCCATCTCTTTATGATTCTTTTTCTATGTCTCCTTTGTGTTATTTTCTTTTTAACGAGGAAACGTTTTCGACAGAACGAGAAGCAGGATTTAGTTGTGCGTCGATCTATTGTTACTATGCTGCTTTTATTTGAAGTCGCCTATCAACTATGGTATATCAGCAATGGTGTTTGGGCAATTCATTTTGCACTTCCTCTTCATTTAAGCAGTATTGTTTGGATAACGGCCGTGCTAATGCTTCTTACGAAAAGAAAAATATGGTTTGAGCTGACCTTTTTTGTAGGGATAGCGAGTGCGGCTTTAACCATCATCACACCTGATATTGGTGGTTTTGGCTATCCTCATTTTCGGTATTTCCATTTCTTTCTTACACATGGTTTGGTCATTGTCGCCGCTGTCTACATGTTGTTCGTTCACCAACTAAAGCTTACTCGCTTATCGGTTTGGCGCGTCTGGATCTGGTTAAATATTTACGCAGGACTTGTATTTGTTGTGAACCTTACAATTCCTAATGCAAATTATATGTATCTGATGAGGAAGCCGGCAGGTCCATCTCCCTTTGATTGGTTTGGAGAGTGGCCTTATTATCTCTTTGTGCTACAGCTGGTTTCACTTGGCTTATTTTGGTTAATGTATGGCGTTTATATTGTGCTTGAACAACGGAGAAGTAAACGAGGTTCCTGATTTTAAATGAAGGTGGTGATCAGATGGAAGCAATCACACTTAAGCAAGCGCGTCTTTTAGATGAGATAGAAACAGCCATGTTACAAGCTAAAATGAAACGAATTCAAGAAATTACTAACAACCCGATGGAAATCGATATTCAAATGATTGGGTCCACGACAGCTTTTAAAGCGGTAAAAATGCCTGGACCTGCCTTTAATACCATAAGAGGATTTAAGCATGAAGACCTCCCACTCTTAGATGACCTAATCCATTTTTATCAAATAAGTAAGCTCAAACCTCAGTTTGAATTAAACCCGGCCTTTACATCGCCAGATTTATTCCGTGCATTAATGTGCAATAACTATTGTCAAACACGTTTTCACACTGTGCTGTACGGAACAACGCAATGTGAGAACATGCGGAACGAACCTGCCCTAACCATTCGATCTGTAAAAGCCCAAGAAATGGACTTGTATGCTGATATATATCTTAAAAGCTTTAAGCTACCGATTGAATTGAAACAAGGAGTTGCCCAGCACAATCAAGTTCTTCTAGACGACCCGAGATGGTCTTTTTACATTGCGGAATGGGATGGCCAGCCAGCTGCTGTCGCTTCTTTGTTTGTTGAGGAAAAGATGGCGGTTCTTGCTGCAGCTGCAACTTTACCTAATTTCAGGCAGAGAGGCATTCATCAACAATTGGTTAATATAAGAATGAAAGAAGCAGAGGCTAGAGGTACAGCTATTATTTCGGGACAAGCAAACTTTGGCTCTATCAGTCAGACGAATATGGAGAAATCTGGCATGAAGATCGCCTATACGAAAGGAATTTGGAATAGCCTATAAGAAAAAGAGTGAACGCTCATTTCATTTGAGCGCTCACTCTTTTTCATGATCTAGTTTCTTTTCGAGGCGGTCTAATTTTAAAAGGACCTCATCTAGCTTCTGATCAACATCTTCAATTTCTGGACCCATCCCCTGCCGCAATTCGAGCTCTTTTAGTCTGGAACGGTTGGCTATAAGTGAAGTTACTACGGGAATTGATATAGCTGCGAGTGGAATTAACACCCACCAAGGAAAATGTTCCATTTAGTTTTCCTCCTAATTAAGTAATACTTACAATACGCGTAATGGAGGAAAAAGTTTCAATTTTATTTTATTCAGTCTGAGCGAAGTAATGACCGAGAAAGGCTTTTACTGAGCTGGCAGTCTTTATGCCAGACAGGCTAGTCCCAGGTAAGTGAACGGATTGTTTCGCTAGGGTAGGGGACATACCGGTCACAACTGTTTCAGTTCCAATGAGCTGCAGGATATCACGCAAGCGAAAAATACCTTCCACAACATATTCATCAAATTCCTCAAGACCTGAAACATCAACGATTAAAGTAACAATATCAAGCTGCGCCATTTCTTTTGTGACCATTTCAAACATATGATCAAATCGCATCCGCCCCATTTCACCGACTAATGGAATAACGGCAACCCCATGAACTAAGGGTACAATAGGTGTAGATATCGTCTCAATCCTCTGCATTGAATCTAAATAATTTAATTCAATTTCTTTTTGAATGGTGACGTCTTTCTGAATACCGATAAAATATTTTGCGTTATGCTTTTCTAAGTAAACACATTCAATATTTAGCTCATTCCAGAATGGTGTACCATCCTTTTTATAATTCAAGAGTTCAATCGATACTGATTGTTCGTTTTTAATGGCCTCGCGTAACGTGTCAATGGATGCTTTGTCCGTCTCATTGCCCTGAAGAAAGCGACAGTTTGTTCCAAGAACCTCTGATTCTTCATAGCCGGTCATAAGAGAGAAGCCGCTGTTTGAGTAAACAATGGGGTTGTCCGGTTGAGCGGGATCAGTGACTAATACACCAACCTTTGTTAAGTCTAAAAGCTTAGTCAATAACTGTGATTTATTGAATAACTGATTCATAACAAGTTAACTCCTATTCTATGCAAGATCGGGTTTTAATTCGCCATTCCCTTGTTTAAGGAAAATGAAACAAGAGCGTGATAAAAATGTATCATTTGTTGAAAAGAGATGAGACTGTTGTAAAATAGAGATAGCGTTTTAGAGGAAAGGAATCCATATGAAAGCATTCTTACAAAGGGTTTGGCAATGTATGCTACTCCCGAAAAAACAAATTGTATTTCAATTAAATCGCGAGCGAATAGGGGTTCCGTTTCTGTACGTTGGCTTGCTATTGGCACTTGTCTGTATTCCGTTGTTTATCGAGTTATATATGAATTCAGAAGGCGTTGTTGCAGATCTTGCGCTTCCAATGTTTGCGGTCTATTTTCTGTTTATTTACTTTCCGATCTTCGCTTTATCCATCTATGGAATAATGGCAGCAGTAGCGGCTATTGTTTTTACATGCGCAAAATTAGCTGATCGCAAGTTAACCTATCTAATGCTTTATAAATTAACGGCATTTGCGTCAACTATTCCTATTATTGGATACGGTTTAAGTTTATTAGTTGATGAAAAGTTAGCGAGACTTTGGATGTGGGTAAGTGTTTTTTATTTACTTGTCATCCTAATCCGTGTCATTTTTTATTTTCCTAAGAAGAAAAGATAATCGGGAGGCACTATGGAAGAAATAGTTGTACAAGCAGAGGATTGGGTCAAAGAATTACTGAACGAAGAAAAAACGGGGCATGATTGGCATCATATAAGACGAGTAACGACGATCGCAAAACAAATAGCCATTGAAGAGAATGCGAATCTCTTTGTTGTGACATTGGCTTCGTTATTTCATGATCTAGCAGACGACAAGATTATGCCGAGTGAAGCAGAAGGAATTCAACTTATTGAGAAATGGTTAATTGAGCACCAAGTTGATGAATCAACGATAGCTGAGATTAGTGATATTATTAAGACAATCTCCTTTAGTAAAGGAGCAACGCTGCAGTCAATTGAAGCAAAGATTGTTCAAGATGCTGACAGGCTTGATGCCATTGGAGCGATAGGTGTGGCCCGGACATTCCAATACGCTGGAGCTAAAGGGCATGCCTACTATGATCCAACCCTTTCTGTTCGAGAAAACATGACGAAAGAAGAGTACCGCTTAGGTAAGACGTCAGCCATTCATCATTTTTATGAAAAGCTACTTAAATTAAAAAGTCAGATGCATACAAATACTGCTCAAAAAATAGCAGAAGAACGACATCAATTTATGGAAAATTTCCTTGAACAATTTTTTCATGAATGGCAATCTGAGTTTAAATAAGAAATAAAATGTAAGCCCCTGTGTTGAACGATTCTGCACAGGTTTTTTTCTTTTCATCGTTAAAAAACAAGGAACGAATGCTGACAACCCGTGGCCTCATAATAATAGAAAGAGGACCCAAGAAAGGGTGGTTAACATGTCTAATCAATCCGATGAGAAGGGCGCAGCATATTATCATGTGTTAAATCATGCCTTGTTGCACTTAATACCTGTTTCAGCTACCCACGTGTTGGATGTTGGCTGTGCGTCTGGCTATCTAGGAGAAGCGATCAAACAAAAAACAGGTGGGCAAGTTTCGGGGATCGAGCTCTTTGAAGGAGCGGCAAGAGAAGCGGAGACTCGACTTGATTTTGTTTTATGTGGAAATATTGAAATGGTAGAACTGCCGTTTAAAGAAGCGCAGTTTGATGCGGTTGTTTTTGGTGATGTATTAGAACATATGCTTGATCCATGGTCTGTCATTCGAAAGCTCTCTCCATACATCAAGGTAGGTGGAGACATCTTTGCCAGTATCCCTAACGTCGGCCATATTACCATCATCGAACAGTTGTTAAACGGGACATGGAAATACACAGAAGCTGGCTTGCTCGATAAGACGCACTTTCGTTTTTTTACAAAAAACGAGATTAATAAATTATTTGAGGAGAATGGTTTTAACGTTTCTTCGATCAGTCAGCTTATGAATACGCATGAACGAGAAAACCAGCTGATTAAGGAGCTAGCGGAGGTAGGGGAAAAATACGGTTTGGCTACAGCTGACTTAAATGAACGAGCGACGGCATTTCAGTACATCGTACATGCAGTAAAAGTAGGTAGCAACGAATGAAGTTAGTGCCATTAGACGTTCCTAATGATGAGACAAACAAATGGTTTTTGGTTGATGGAGTAAGGACTTCTGGGTGGGTTTATCTTTCTTTAAACTATTCGGGGCAACGCTCGTTTCCAGTTAAACTTTATTGGGATTTAGGGTCGGGTTTTAAAGAGAAACATAGTGAAGAACTCGGAATAATTGATGCTAAGTTGGAAGGGAATCAGCCTTCTTTTTGCTATTTACCGCCAGAAGCGAAGCAATTAGCTATCTCATTTGAGAAAACAGAGAAAACACCGTATGAATTAGTACTTGAAGCCATCAATCCGGTCGATGTAGGGCATTTCTACACGTTTTCCTGGGCTCATACGGTAAAAACGTTCCCAATTAAGTTGAATGGGCAGGTGGTTCCAACCTCCTATTTAAAATATCGCTCTTTTAAATTAATTGAGAATACACGAGATATCAATTCTTTAGCTTTCATTGCATCACCGCAAATAAGCGATGGTTTGGCAGCTTATTATTTTAATGACTATCAGGATGAGGTGCCTAAGGAAGCTAAATCGCTTATATCTGTCATTATTCCCGTTTATCAAGTGGACTTAGCCTTACTCAAACAAGCAATTGATTCCATTAGTAAACAAACCTATCAAACAATTGAGCTAATAGTAGTCGTTCATCAGAAGATGCATGAACGAATAAAAGAGATGGAGGATACGTTTAAAACAAATAGATGGCAAATGATTTTTTATAACGGAGGTGGTCAGTTTTCCGAGCTTGCAAATGAAGGTGTACGCAATAGTAAGGGGAAGCGAGTTATTCTGCTTCACCCTCACGACCAATTAACAACAAAGGGTCTCTCTTTATTAGCAGAGAGAGAAGCAGATATTGTTTATGGGGATGAAGTTCACTATTTGCCTACGGGTCAAGTCATTGATTGTTATCGTAAACCAGCCTGGTCACCTGATTTATTTCTTGCTCATCACTATATATCAAGCGGTGTACTGTTCTCAAAAGAACTCTATGTCGATGTGGGCGGATTAAGGAAGGAAAAAGAGGGAGCAGCAGAGTATGATTTGTTGCTCCGTATGACTGAAAATGCAAACTCAGTAAAAAACGTCTCTAAAGCTGTTTATAAAAAGAGAATAGGAGCAAGCAGTACTTCATATGAAGGGGATCTAAAGGGTATATCGGAAGTTGCTAAAGAAGTAGTCAGAGAAACGTTAGATCGGAGAAGCTTTAATGCAGAAGTCTCTACTATTGATGAGCAAGCGAACTTGTTCCATGTGAAGTATAAGCTTAAGCCTTTAGCTATGGTATCCATTATCATTTGCACACGAGACAAAGCAGAATTAATGCGTGTTTGCCTTCAGTCCATATTTGAGAAAACAACTTACGCCAATTTTGAGGTTATTGTTGTTGATAATGGAAGTAAAGATGAAGCAACATTTGCTCTATTTGACCAGTGGAAAGAAGCGGAGCCGGAACGATTTTTGGTTATTCGAGATGAACGCCCTTTTAATTTTTCTGCTTTAAACAACCGTGCGGCAAAACAAGCAAGAGGCGATTTGCTCCTCATGTTAAACAATGATATGGAAGTGATAACACCAGACTGGTTAGAAGAAATGGCGGGTTTAGCCATACAGGAACGTGTTGGTGCAGTTGGCGCTATGCTTTATTATTCAGAAAATCATGTACAACATGCAGGTGCGGTATTTAATCAAACAGCGCCAATACATTCTTTCTATAAAGGATTTTTAACGGATAACGATTTGTCAAAATTACTTAAAGTTAATCGGAATTTTTTAGCGGTAACAGGTGCATGTTTGATGGTAAAAAAGAAGCTGTATGAAGAAGTTGGCGGTCTTGATGAGCAATTTCAATCTTCTTATAACGACATGCATTTTTGTATGCAGTTACACGAGCTTGGCAAAGATAATGTTTTTGCTGCGCGAGCTGAATTGTACCATTATGAATCGGTCTCAAGAGGAAGACTCCAGACCTATGAAACACAGGTTGAATGGATGAAGGAATTAGGCAGGTTTCGTTCTTTATGGGCTCCTTACTTTCAATATGACCCTTATGCGGGATCACATACGTTTTGAACGTAATAAAAAAGAGACAATTAGTTTGTCTCTTTTTTGGTGTGATCTTGGAATTGTCGTTCTTTTTGATCACTATGCGCCATTGTTTCTTTTTGAGATTGCGTATAGCTATCCTGCTGGTCATTTGAATCGGGATTAGCGTGGTTGTTACGTTTTTGCTTATCTTTATCGCGGTTATTCATTGTTTTTTCTTGAGCATCTGTGTGCGAACGCTCTTGTTTTTCATTCTGTTCTTTCTGTTGCTTTAAGAAGTCGGAGCGTTCACCGTGCCAGATTAAATCGAAAATTGCTCGGCCATTCGTAGGTTGCCCGTCTGGCAAATAAACAGGAATTAAATCAAATAACATGAAGTAAAAAATATAGAACATAAAGCTGCTCCAAAACATATTGTCAGGTATGATTGATGCTGCGAGTAGTGAATTAACAGCAATCGCGACGACTGCACACGATAATATAGGTGAAGCGTAAATAAAGCCATGCCAAAAACGGCTGCTTGGGTTCAACTCATCATACTCCATCCAGCTAAACATAAAAAAATAGCGGCGCACTTCAATGGTTTTCATTGAAAAGAGCAAAGGCCCGCTTCCGACAACAAGCCTTTTATTTTTAGCTCCTAAAAGAACAGCTGTGACATAATAGCCCGATTCACGGATAACGGTTACGATAGGAAGAATAATTAATGCAGACATAAATAATTGCAGTAGATCCATAAATCCAAACACGATTAAGCCCCTTTCTAGTTGTACCCGATTTATACATACCCGAATTCTTTTAGAAAAAACGCTAGTTCCTTTAGTTTTTACTAAGTACAATCTGTTCAATCAGTGTTCTAAATTCATTTAAATGGTTCCATTATTAACGGATGCATGGCAAAATAAAACCAGTAGGATAAAACTTGTTGTGAAATCGATTTCAGATAGTCATTTTAGCGAGAGAAGGGTTTTTGTGGATAAAACAGCTATAACAGGAAAACGACGATTAGGACTTGCACTTTTATTAGGAATGCTTGCAGCTTTTGGTCCATTAACAATTGATATGTATTTGCCTAGCTTTCCTCATATTGCTACAGAATTAAATACATCTGCTTCACTTGTACAGCTTAGCTTAACTGCTTGTCTATTAGGGCTTGGCTTTGGTCAGATTGTTGTTGGACCATTAAGTGATGCAAAAGGTCGAAAGAAGCCTCTTGTCATTTCTATTTTTCTTTATGTGCTTGCTTCTGTTGCCTGTGCATTTGCGCCTAATATCGGGACACTCATTGCCGCACGCTTTATGCAAGGCTTTACGGCGGCAGCTGGAATTGTTATCTCGCGAGCGGTTGTTCGTGATTTATTTAACGGAAGAGAATTAACGAAATTTTTCTCATTACTAATGTTAATAAACGGTTTAGCCCCTATTCTTGCACCTGTGTTTGGGAGCGCGCTTTTACTAATACCCGGTGCGAATTGGAACTGGATTTTTCTTGCTCTTGGCTTACTAGGAATTAGTATTGCCTTTGTTGTAATGAATCGACTGGGAGAAACGCTGCCGCCCGAAAAGCGTACACCGAGTAGTTTAGCTCATACAATGAGCACATTTAAAAGCTTGTTAGTAGACCGAGCGTTTATGGGGTTTGCGCTCACACAAGGTTTAATGATGGGTGGAATCTTCGCTTATGTTTCCGGTACGCCATTTGTCTATCAAGGAATTTATGGCGTTAGTCCACAAGTATTTAGTATATTATTCGGGGTGAATGGTCTCGGCATTATCGTCGGAACTCACTTAGTTGGTCGTTATGCTGGAATTATTTCTGAGCAAGCGTTTCTACGATTTGGTTTAATAACGGCAGTGCTCGCAAGTAGTGTTCTCCTTGTCATGACGATACTAGAAGGACCTCTGTTTTCGATCGTGATTCCTATTTTTTTATTTGTTTCAATGATTGGTATGGTAGGAACAACTTCCTTCTCGCTTGCAATGGAAACGCAAGGAAACCGTGCTGGTAGTGCGTCTGCATTATTAGGTTTACTTCCTTTTGTCATTGGCGCAATAACCGCACCATTGGTTGGAATAGCTGGAGAAGAAACGGCAATACCGATGGGGTTAATTATGTTTTTAGCAAGTGCGGCCTCTTTAGGCGCATTTTTGTTCCTTGCTAAAGGTGGCAAGATGGACCAAGGAGAAGAGCATGTATCTTAGAGGAATTGAATTGTTGGGGATCCAATTTAAATATAGATAAATCAGAATGTCTAAAACATATAAACAAGCCGTGTTTTAAAAAACACGGCTTTTATTGAACGTCAAAGTTCTTTTTGGAAACATCTCGTAAAAACAGCTTTTCTTCAGGTGTAAGCTCGCGATCCAACTTTTTTTCTATGTCTTTCTTCAAAGAAATAAATAATTTAGCTGCGTTATCGAGCATGACTGGCCCTCATTTCCATTAAAGCGTTGCTGTAAAGTAGTTCAATCTTAACAGATTGCAATAAAAATAGAAAGAGAATGTATTAGAACTGCACAACTTTTGTAAAAAAAGATATAATAACGAAATGGTGTTTAACGGCTAAGTCATATAGCATAATAAGTGGGACAGGCTGTGAGAGAGCAAGTAGTGAGGTGGACAAGATAGATGAGTTTGAGTAAAAAAGAAAAAGCAATTCAGCTAGCTTCAGCAATCGAAGGATCACTCCGGTGTCCAATATGTCAGACAAATATGCTCGTTGCGGACGAAAAAAGGGTGGTTTGTGCAAAACAACACTCATTTGACTTTGCCAAACAAGGGTATCTTAATTTCCTCACAAACGTGGTACCTAGTCATTATGATGCAGCACTGTTTGAGTCAAGGCAAGAAACAATTATGGAGACCGGTTTATTTAACCCGCTTCATGAGCGATTATTTCGTTTACTAGATGAAACAGAAGGACTCTTACTTGACGCAGGCTGTGGTGAAGGCTCGCACTTGCAAAAAACGAAAGAGCTTATACCTAATATGAAAACAGTAGGGCTCGATCTTGCAAAAGAAGGAATTCAAAAAGCAGCTAAATCGTATAGCGATCACTTATGGATTGTTGGTGATTTAGCCAATATACCGCTGGCAAATCAATCAATTGATGTCATTTTAAATATACTTTCACCATCAAACTATAAGGAATTCAAACGCGTGTTAAAACAGGAAGGACTTGTGATTAAAGTTGTTCCACAAGTGGGCTACTTACAGGAGTTAAGAGATCACTTCTTTTCAAAAGATGAAAAAAAGATCTACTCTAATGAGAAGACCGTCACCTTATTCCGCGAACAGTTCACAACTGTTAAAACGGAGCGATTAACGTATACGCGCATAGTTAACCATTCAGAGATTAGCGCTCTAGCCGAAATGACACCACTTGTTTGGTCTACAGCTGACGAACAGAGACAGTCGTTAGCGAAGTTAGAATCGCTTAGGATAACGATAGACCTAGATGTATTGATTGGTAGAATGACCTGAGCTTACGATGAAGCAAACCTTTCCCGAAATAACCGCGATACGGTTATTTCGGTTTTTTTGGGATGTAATAAGGTTCAATGTACGTACGGTACTCAGGCAATAATTCAGGAGGCAATTCTGCAAAAAAACGAACATCAAGCGATTCATCTTTATTCGGCACAATCTTTCCGCTATACGTAGATGTTTGATAGACTGCTGTGACGGAGTATATTTCATCACCATTGTCAAATGTAAAATGATACTCTGCACCAGAAAACAAACCAAGTAACTTTAAGTCATTAATCAGTAATCCAGTCTCCTCTTCAACTTCTCTTCTAGCTGTTTCCTCCATGCTTTCACCCAGCTCCATTAGTCCACCTGGAAGGCCCCAACCGCCATCTGTCCGATGCTGCAATAGTAGTTCATGTTTTTCGTTTAAAATAAGTACTACCGCACCGGGTAGAATAAGCGGAGTGTTTCCGACTTTTTTTCTTAAGCTATGTACATACTCCATTTAACGACCTCCTTAAATAGATTCGTTTCATTCGCGTACAGTCAACCAATTAAAAAGCTCATGTGCTTGCTCTAGAGTTAGCTCATTGGCAGCAAGTTTAAGATTGACGATCTGCCAACTTGAATAGACGAGTATATCTGTTTTGAGCTCAACTGTTGGGTTATATTGGCTGAAGAAAAACGAAATCTTATCATCGACTTGAATCAGATACTGTTGTTTTTCTCCTAAGACTTTGCAATATCCTTTTTTGAATGAAAAGTTAATCCCAGCAGTTAAAGCGGCTTTGAGTGCATGTGCGAGTGTTTGATGTTGTTCAGCGGCAGCCTCCATGCGATCGATAATACGTTGTTCAAGTTCGGTACAAATAATGTCATAGAGTCCTAATTTGGAACCAAAATGATGGTAAATGGTTCCTGTTGTAACATCAGCTTTTGTTGCTAAGTCTGATAAGTGAACGTTCTCAAAACCATCTTGGCAAAATGCTGTTAATGCCTGTTGAAGTACCCTTTCTCTCTTTGAACCTGGTATTGGAATAGTCTTTTTCATAAATGCATTTTACCATATTGACGAATGGGCGTAAATCAATTACGGTTAACATAACCTAATTATGTTACTAAAAAGGAGCTATTGATATGAAGCTTGTTTTTCTGTATCACCCAGTAAAAAACCTAAAGGAATCATTGCGACATTATCGTGAAGTTCTTGGATTTGAAGAGGCTTGGCGAGAAGGAGATCATACTGCAGCGCTTAAGATGAATACAGACGTACAGCTGTTAATCGAAGAAGATGAACAAGATTTAGCAGCGGGTGGAGTTTTTCTTGTGGATAGCGTTGATGATTTCTATAAGGAAAACCATATGAAGTTTGAATTTATAAAAAAACCGAAAAGTATTCCACCGGGGCGTTATGCGGTATGTAAAGATTGGAACGGTAATTTTATTCGACTTATTGATTTTACGAATGAAAATGAATAGAAGTCGTAATCAGGGGTTTGGTAATAGAGAAGCATTAGAAGACTACATCCGTGCAACCAATAGTCATGATTTTGAAGTTGTAAAGAAGGTGCTCCATCGTGAGGCGATCTACTATTTTAGTGACCAAACATGTAAAACAACAGAAGCCATTAAAGCGTATTTTGAAAATGCTTGGCACTTGATTAAAGAAGAGGTATATGAAGCAAGAGATGTAGTGTGGGTGAATGAAACAGAAACAAGCGCTTGCTGTGTCTATACTTACTATTACCAAGGTTACCTCAATGGAGATTGGACTGAAGGAAAAGGAAGAGCGACGAATCTTTTTGTACATACAGAAGCTGGTTGGAAACTGCGGCATGAGCATTTAAGTGGATAGGGAACATCAGATTAGCGAAAAAATAGGTAGAAGATAGGGGAAGTTTAACCATACCAATTAAACTCTTCACTCATAAGCTGTTAGGACACTTATGATTGAGAGGTGAAATGTATGGGTCAAAATTATGGATCAGGTAGTTATGGACATTTCTATGAAAGAAAAGGCTTTTCAGCACGTATTTGTCCAGGATGTCGTTGTAAACAAAGAAAATGTTCTTCTTGTGGAGATCGTCCTTCTGAAAAACCAAGCCGTCCAATTGAGAGATCAGTTGATTTAAAGAAAGAAGACGTTGAAGGAACAAAAGAATAGATAGGCAAAGCTAAACCAAGTGTGTCACAATTGGTTTAGCTTTTTTATTATGAATCAAGGAGCGCTGATCGTGAATAACAAATTGAAATTACCGGTTATTCCTTTTGAATTACCTATACGAAAAACAGACGAATTCTTAGGGGAAGAAGAACCAATTATCCAGAATGCGCGTATTGAAAATGAAACGCTCGAAGATTTGGATATGGATCGCATAGTTATAACAAAGTCTTATTTTAAGCAGATTGTATTTTATCAGTCTGAATTGTGGCGGGCAGACCTAACCGATGTCGTATTTGAGAACTGTGACTTCTCAAATGTGAAATTTGAAGAGGCGATTATCCATCGAGTTCACTTTAAAGGCTGTAAATTAACTGGGGCAAGTTTTTCGAAAGCGCATCTTGGTAATGTTTATTTTGAAGATTGCCTTTTAAATTTCAGTGATTTTGTTGAAGCGAAATTAAAACTTGTTGCCTTTACTCAATCATCTATTGAACAAGCTAATTTCTCCGATTCAGTTTTAAAACAAGTAGAATTCCTTACATGCACGATTGATCAGATCCACTTTGGTGAAACGGCTTTAGCAGGGCTTGATATTAGTACGTGTACATACAATCAAATTCATACTTCTTTAAATCAAATGGCGGGCTTAATTGTGTCTAAAGAGCAAGCGGTTGGTTTTGCAAAACTTCTTGGCTTAACCATTAGGGAATAACTAGAAAAGATCGCTAATCATCTAAAAAGATGAAGAAGCAGTGGTTTTTCTTTAGGCAACTCCTATAGACATGGTACACTAGGAAGAGAGATGATTTATATTTTCGGAGGGATAAAATGGGGAAACGATTACTTCTATTTTTAGCTACAAACGTTCTTGTATTAACAACGATCTTCATTGTATGGTCGTTAATTATTCGATTTACAGGCATTGATGGTTCATTCGTATCGAGTGATGGATCCATTCAATTTGCCGTCATTCTGTTATTTAGTGCAATCGTTGGTTTTGCTGGCTCATTCATTTCACTTGGTATGTCTCGTTGGATTGCAAAAAAGATGATGAAAGTGAAAGTGCTTGATCCAGATGGTCCGCTTAATTATCAAGAAAAAGCAGTAGTAGAAAAGGTGCACCGCTTATCACGGACCGCTGGTCTAACTCATATGCCAGAAGTCGGGATTTATCAGTCAGGCGAGGTGAATGCATTTGCAACTGGACCTTCAAAGAAGCGTTCGCTTGTGGCTGTTTCTTCTGGTTTGCTTGACGTGATGGATGACGATTCGGTTGAAGGCGTTATTGCTCATGAAGTAGCCCACGTAGCGAACGGAGATATGGTAACAATGACGTTGCTTCAAGGAATTGTGAATACGTTTGTTGTATTCTTCTCGCGTGTCATTGCAATTGTCTTATCTCGCTTTGTTCGTCCTGAGTTACAGTTTATTGTTCAGTTCGCAGCGATTATTATTCTGCAAATCTTATTCTCTATTTTAGGAAGCCTTGTTATAAGTGCTTATTCACGTCATCGTGAATACCACGCCGATCGTGGTGGCGCAGATTTGGCCGGTAGAGATAAGATGGTCCACGCACTCCGCTCTTTACAGCAGTATGTAAACCGAGCAAAAGCGAATGATCATACGGATGATACAGCGGTACAGACAATGAAAATTAGCGGCAATTCATCAATGATGAAACTAATGTCAACGCACCCTGATTTAAGTGATCGCATTGCTCGCTTAGAACAGCGCTAAGAGAAAAAGAGCGAACCATGACTGGTTCGCTCTTTTTTGCATTGATTTAGATCTTATTAAGGGATAGGATTACCTGCTGAAGCGTAAAGCTCAAACCACTCTTCGCGTGAAAGGTGAATGTCAGATCCTGCACAGGCATCTGACATGCGCTGTGGATTCGTCGTTCCTAACACGACTTGAATGTTTGCCGGATGGCGAGTAATCCATGCGGTTGCAATGGCAGTGGCAGTAACATCATATTTTTCTGCCAAGCGGTCAAGAACTTGATTAAGCGCAGCAAAATTTTCTGTATCGCCAAGAAAAGTACCCTTAAAAAAGCCATTTTGAAATGGAGACCATGCTTGTAACGTCATTTGGTGTAAGCGCGCGTAATCAAGTGTGCCACTGTCACGATTGATGGCGTTGTCCGTCTTCATATTCAGGGACATGCTCGAATCGATTAAGGGGGTATGGGCAAGACTGAATTGAACTTGATTAACAACTAGTTTTTGATTAATGGATTGTTGAAGGTTTTCAATTTGCAGTGGTGTGTGATTTGATACACCGAAATACCGGACTTTCCCGCTGGTATATAGCGATTCAAATGCGTCAGCAACTTCCTCCGGTTCCATTAATGGATCAGGGCGATGTAGGAGCAGAATGTCTAAGTACTCTGTATTTAGGCGTTTTAAAATGGCCTCAACTGATGAGAGAATATGTTGCTTTGAAAAGTCGTAATAACCTGTGGCTCCTTTACGAATGCCACATTTGCTTTGTAAGATCATCTTATCTCTTACTGAAGCATTCATAGAAATGGCCTTTGCAAAGTGTGATTCACAATCACCGTTTCCATAGATGTCGGCATGGTCAAAGAAGTTAATGCCCTCATCTTGGGCTGTTCGAATTAGTTTTTCTGTTTCACTTGAAGAAAGCTGATTGATTCGCATATTTCCCATGACTAGATTAGAGACTTCTAGATTAGTACCAGGCATTTGATTGTATTTCACAAAATCATCTCCCACATTAAGATACCTTCCAGTGTACGGGCAGTGGAGAAGATTGTACAGCTTTATTGCGCCATAATGCCTTTTGCTATTGCCTGTGCCAGCTGACTACGGTAGGATTCATTTGCAAGTTTACTAGCATCGTTTTGGTTCGTGATAAAACCGACCTCTACTAAAGCGGCAGGAACAGTACTATTCCGTAATACATAGAACGTTTCTTCCTTTACACCTCGATTGACACCGTTCGTCTCATTAATAAGACCTGATTGAATCGAAGTTGCTATTGTTTTACCAACCGGGCTACTGGGGTGATAATAGGTTTCGATTCCATTGGCGTTTGGATCTGTATATCCGTTTGCGTGAATACTAATAAACTGGTCTGCCCCCCATGTATTCGTTCGTGCAACCCGCTCTTCTAACGATAAAAAAACGTCATCATTGCGTGTTAATGAGACCGTGTACCCATGTTCTTCTAAGATTGCTTTAGTTTTGCGCGAAATATCGAGCACGACGTTTTTCTCGAGAAGTCCATTAGCAGCTGCTCCACTGTCGTGTCCACCATGTCCCGGGTCAAGCATGATGCGCTTTTGTCCTCCTGATCCTGGATCCGAAGAAGTAACCACGCCTCTCTTGATCCATTCAAGGCTTACATAACCGGTTCCATCTGTCAGGCGGCCCCAGCCATTTCCTTCATCGGTAAAGGTAACTCGCTCCCCGGATTGTTTTGTTCCTACAACATCTGCCCATGTACCTGGAGCACTACGAACGTTAAGTGATGTATTGACATTTACTTCGCCTTCTTCAACTGCTGAAGCGAAAGAAGCCGCAAATGTAAGAGAAAGTGTCATTAAGATTGTTATAAATAGAATAACTCGTTTAAGGTTCATTGGTGTGTCCTCCTTTATGATGCGTGTTTTAGAAGTCTCACCAATCTACGAATCTCTTAAACATTCAAAAAGAAAAAACTGCTTTTCTTTACAAAAGAAAAACAGTTTTATAGCTAGTCAATAAATCGAAGCAAATCTCCTAAAAGGAATTCATCTGATAGCTCAAGCTGTTCACGTACCACTTGCTGATCGGAGAAACATAGATCGTCACTGACTTGATCTCCGCTAGAGCGATCAAAGCATGCATGGTCGGCGTATACATAATCGTTAGAGACGAAGTGTCCATCACGAAAAATAATAGGCATGTCGGCTGGACGAGTAAATAAATCATAGCTAAAGGTTAAGTTATTATCAGTGGAAACTCCTAACAAATGAAGCAAGGTTGTGTGGATATCAATTTGTCCACCTTCTGTTTCAATCGTTTGTCCTTCTTGTCCTGGTATGTGAATAACAAGTGGAATTTTTTGCAAGTCAATATGAGTTAATGTTGTCTCTTCCTGATTTAATAAAGTATGAACGCCACTTTCGTATTGGCGTGAAATTCCGTAATGATCGCCATATAAAACAAACATGGTGTTTTCATACATGCCTTCATCTTTTAATGTGTTAAAAAATTGCTCGATTGCTGCGTCTTGATAGCGGACTGTCGTTGTGTAGCGGTCAACAACGCTAACGCCTGTATCAGGTTGTTCAATTAGCTGATCCTCTTCATCTAATAAAAACGGAAAATGATTTGTGAGTGTAATGAACTTCGCCATATAGGGTTCGTTGACTGATTTTAACAAAGGAATAGATTGATCAAAGAATGGCTTATCTTTTAACCCATAATTAACGCTTAATTCATCTGTCACCTCGTATTCGTCTTTCGAAAAAAAGAGGTCATACCCAAGTGCTTCGTACATTAATTCTCTGTTCCAAAAGGATGCATCATTCGCATGGAAGGCGGCGGACGTATAGTCTCCATGGTTTTCTAACAGTTGCGGAAGCGATTCGTACGTATTTGTATAGCGACGAACAAAAGCAGAGCCGCTTGATAAAGGATAAAAACCAGTATCCAACATAAATTCCATATCTGATGATTTGCCTTGCGCTGTCTGGTCATAAATGTTCGGGAAATAAAAACTTTCCTTAATCAATTCGTTTAAAAAGGGTGTAAGTGGCGCTCCATCAATTTCTTTATCAACAACAAATTGCTGCGTCGATTCAAGACTAATGAGTGCGATGTTCATTCCTGCAGCTAAACCAAAGACTTCCATGTTAGGAGCAGGAGGTTCCACCATATCAGCTGTTGCTTCAGACGCAACCGTTTGATTCGCAAATAGTTCCTTAGCAGGTGCTCGCAACGAATGAACAAGGTTTATCGCTTGGTAGTTGTAGATTCCTAATGAAGAAACAAGCTGATCTCGAGTATAATCTGTATGCAGTAAATAAGGATTTTGTAAGTGGCTTAGTCCAATCGATGTCAGCAATAAACCGACTAGTCCCAGTCGATATGCTTTTTTATTCGGGCGTTTTACGCGAATTTTGTCACGTTTAACCACGATAACGAACCAAGTGAATACAAGGACATCAATTAGTAAAAGTAAATCGTAGGGAGAGAACAACTCAAGTGTGCTAGAGCCGAGACCCCCTACATTATTAAATTGTAGAAAGACCGATGCCGTTAGAAAATCGATGTAAAACCGATAATACAATAAATTTCCAATCAACAGAGCTGTACACAGTATATGTATAATCAAAAAGACAATCGGTCGAACGTGGTTTTTAAAGAAAAAACTAAAGCCAAGTAAGAGCATAAGAGTACCAAGCGGACCAATTAACAGTAAAAACCAATCTAACCAAGACTGAAGTGGTAAGGAGAAACCAATTAAACTGACAGCAATGGTTTTAATCCATAAAATGAGTACACCTAGGATAACTAGGTTCTCGGAGAGGAAAAGCTTAATGGCGTTCATTAATTCATAACCTTCTCTCCTGCATACGCGTGATACGTGTTCGCAATAATACGGGCAGCTTTAAGAGCATTAGAATGATCAACCCTGCCCATTAAAGCAATTTGAATCCAGTTTCGAGACAGTAAATAGCTACTCTCATAACTAATAAAGATCGACTTGAGTTTTAGTGCGTCACCCAGCTTCTTTGAGTTCACCCTTTCTGGCAAACGGATCGTTAAAATAGCGGGTGAAAAATGGTTGAATTTAAGTGTGTCCAGCTCATTCACTTCCATTAAATCCTTAATTTGATACCATAAAGAAGTTGATGACGTAGGCCTGTCCTGTAAAGCTTGGTGAAGAGCGGTTATCAAATTAGTAGAATGTGTAAATGGGACGCTATTATTCTGGCAATAAAGCCCTAGATCCAAATAGCTTGGTAACATATTCGCTGGTCTTGTTGGATACTGATAGAAAACGAGAGCAAGTCCAGGATAGGAGGCTAGTCCTTTCCCGCTAACCGAACTCGCTAAGTAAACACCAGATAAATTAACGGGAACGCAGCCTAAACTTGAACAGGCATCCACGCATAGCTTTACTTTATACGTATTGCAAAGTTGTTTTAATTCTTCCAGTGGGTATAAATAACCTGTAGATGTCTCACAATGGACTGTCCAAAGCCACTTTATCGCCCGGTTACCAGCAAGCAACGTTTTAATGGAATCTAGTGAGACGGGCGACCAATCTTGATGATGCACTCGGTCAAATGATAGGTCCCAGCGTTCAGCTTGCTCCAGTAAGCGCTCACCAAACTCACCACTTGCAATGATTGCGCCGTGTTCCTTTACTTTCGCAAGTTGTCCCGCTATCATTTCGTTTGCCATGGTGCCAGTGCCGACTGCTATTTCAACAAAATGTCCACTCGTTAGTGAGAGTAGTTCTTCTTTAACCTCCTTTACAACGGTAGCCATTGTTTCGGAGCGATGGGAAAAGGGGGGCTTTGACCAGGCTTGCTGTACTTTGCTTGTCATTGATACTGGCCCCGGTAAAAACAATTGCTCTTTAAAGTGAGACCGTTTTGCTGTTATTTTTCTAAACGCTTTCGTCGCTTGAACGAAATTGTCTTCAGTTAAGTACATCGGTTGGAAATAAGCATCTTTCTTACCGACAAGCGGTCCAAACGGAACAAAGCCAATTTTTTGATAGAGGCGAAGTTGTGTTGTAGTACCAGAAATAAGGGCAACGGTATAGCCTTGTTTTAAACAGTAGGACACAAGTTCTGAAACAAGACGAAAGAAAACAAGCCCTTTTCTATATTCTTGTTTTATTGAAAGTAGGCGAATTTCACATAGCTCGCCATAAAGACCCAATTGTTCATCTAGATCCGAGAGTTTTTCATCTAATGAAAACGGTCGTTTATCCCTCACGCAAATCATTGCAATAACTTCTTCCTCCTGTTTTGCAATCACATAGATGTTTTCATCGTCGAATCGATCAATTAACTGATGCTGTTGATTTTCTTGATGCTGTGGTATTTCCTCAACAAACGTTTTGTAATTTAGATGATAGATTTGCTCATATTCTTTTTCTGTCTGAGCAATTTTATATGTAAGAGAAGGAAAAGCCATATTAAGACCCCTTTCGATGTGCAAATAGTACTAAACCTAATAAAATAAAGAATAAAACACTTAGTTTAAAATATGTGAAAATAAGAAAAGCAAATGGGACAATTGAAAGGGCAGTCAAACCAGAATACTTGGAGGATATTCCCACTAACTTTCCTAAACCAACAATTGCGCCAATAAGAAGCAGGACGTAGGGAGCTAATATAAGTAAAAGTGCTAGATAAACAACCACACCTTTACCACCCTGTCCCTTTAAGTGGACAGGCCATATATGTCCAACCATAATAGACACGCCAATCCCAATGAACGCCCAATCAGGAAGCTCGAACAGATATAGTGCGATTGCCAGCGGAATAATTGTTTTTAAAGTGTCTACCACAACTGTACCTACAAAAGCGATTGAACCGAAATTACGACCAGCATTTCGAGCGCCAGCATTCCCGCTCCCTAATGAGCGGATATCTTGTTTATAAATAAATCTACTAATGCAATAAGCCCCGTTTATACAGCCAGATAAGTAAGCAAAAACGTGAAAAAGGATAACCGTCACTAGATCACCTATCTTTTATAAAGTAAATAGAATTTAGGATAATTTTCCTGTTCATCATACCATAACTTTTCAAAACGAATAAGAGAAAAAGCAGAAAGTGAGTCGAGAGAATTATGATTAAACGCATAGATATACAGGTAAGAGAAGTTGCTGAACAAATTTATCAGCTACAAAGAAAGTCATATCAGGTCGAAGCCGAATTAATTCAGTTTGAATGTTTACGCCCATTAGTAGAAACGATCGAACAATTGCGGTCAACAGAGGAGATCTTTTTTTCGTATGTTGTAAAAGGTCAAATAATTGGAGCCATCTCAATTGAACGGAATAAAACAACAATAGATATTTGCCGTCTAATGGTGGATCCAAGCTACTTTAGAAGGGGGATAGCGCGACAACTACTACAGCACATTGAAAGTTCCACTCCATCGATTTACCACTATTCTGTCTCGACAGGTGCAGCGAATAAACCGGCAATTAAGCTTTATGAAAGTGTAGGGTTCTGTAAACAGTCGTTTGAATTAAAGGAAGGTTTGTTGTTAGTTCATTTGCACAAATACACAGAGTAAAATTGGTATTAGCTGAAAAATAGAATAAGTGATACGATTAAATAAATTGTAAAGGAGGTTCAACAAATGTTTTTATTCTTTAGACAGACATGACAGAGTTAATCTAAATGGTTTGAAGAAAATGCATGTAATTAACCATTTAGGAGGATTATTTGATGTTAACACAATTAAAAGTTGAAGCTGAAAATCAATCGTTTTCTGGAACAATTCTCGTCAAAAGAAACAATCATTCTATAATCGAAAGCTTTGGTTACGCTAATAAAGCCGAAAAACTTAAAAATACACATGCAACAAGATATGGGATTGCTTCTGGAAGCAAACTTTTTACATCGATCGCTATTTTTCAATTGATTGAAAGAGGGTTTGTTACGCTAGAAACGAAGATAAGCGATTGTCTTACGTTTAACTTTCCTCATTTTGATGATGAAATATCAATCAAACATCTCCTAACGCACACGTCGGGAATTCCAGATTATTTTGATGAATCTGTAATGGATGATTTCGAAGAATTATGGATCAATACACCGATGTATCGGATCCGAAAGCTTGTCGATTCTTTACCTTTATTTCAGTACAAAACAATGAAAGAGACACCGGGAAGTTTGTTCCGTTACAATAACTCAGGCTATATTCTTCTTGGGCTAATAATCGAACAAGTGAGTGGTCAGCCGTTTTCTGATTACGTTACTGAACATATTCTTACTCCCGTTGGTATGAAGGACTCAGGTTATTTTGAACTCGATGCCCTGCCTGGTCGAACGGCATTAGGTTACATCGAGAAAGAGGATGGTTCTTATAGGACAAATCTCTATTCAGTCCCAGTAAAAGGAGGCGCTGATGGGGGAATCTTTGTTACTGTGGCAGATATGGAGAAGCTTTGGCGACAGCTATATCATGGGGATTTACTATCAAAAAAAATGCGCAATGTCTTGCTAAGTCCTCAAGTTCAAATTGAAGAAGACCTCTATTATAGTTATTGCAGCTATATGGAAGTTCCTGATGAGAAGCCGTCACTTTTCATCTTCATGGGGTATGATCCGGGAGTAAATTACCGAATGACTCACTTTGTAAAGTCTGACACTACCGTAATTGTTTGTTCCAATCATTCTGACGGGGCGTTCAATCTATTAAAAGCAGTTGAGGAAACACTTGCTAATGAAGTATAGAAAAACAAGGGCGACATTCGCCCTTGTTTTTCTATACTTGACAAATCTGAAAAGTAGAGTTATTTTATTTATTAACCGGTGGTCAATTAATAAATGAAGAGGTGGAATAATGACTCCTCGAAAGTCTTCACAACAAGAGTTAACGAAAGAAATTATTTTACAAGAAGCAGATAAACAATTTACCGAACAAGGTTTTTCTCAAGTCTCCATGAGAAAGGTTGCAAAGGAACTCGGCTGCAGCCACGGCGCACTGTACTATCATTATACAAATAAAGCTGAGTTGTTTTATGAAGTGGTTTCTAGTTACTTTATGAAATTGGATTCAATGGTTGACGACGTTAGAGCCCAAGATGATTATCCTCAGGAAGGAATTTTTAACTTATTTCGCTGTTTTTTGCAGTTTGGATTAGATCACCAAAGTCAATATGAGCTTATGTTTATGGTGAAAAATACTGAAGTAGATACATTGACAAAAGCTGCGGCCAATAGGAGTTACGATAAGTTTGCACAGGTTTTATTTGAATGTGCACCGGCTCGTGCAAGTATAAGCGATGTTTATGCTGCATTTGTATCCCTTCATGGATTTGTTGCACATTATATTGGGCGAGTTAAACACTTTTCAGAAGTTGAAGGGGCTGCGCAGAAGCATATTTTATTTTTACAAAAACCTTTTCAAGCATTGTAGAAGAAGAAAGCCGTTAATCGGCTTTTTCTATAAAAACAATTGACCACTGGTCAAAAGAAGGGATGATTATATGAAACATGCTGTTGTATTAGGTGCTTCAGGTGGTATTGGTTATGCATTGACAATGGAACTTGCAAAAAGAGGAGTGAAGGTCACAGCATTTGCGAGAGATAGAGAAAAGCTTAATCGTTTATTTACTACTAATGCTCAAATCACGATTTCTTCTGGCGATGCATTAAATGAAGCCAATTTGTACGATGTAATTGAAAGTGAGGCTATTGTATTTCACGCTCTAAATTTTCCGTATGAAGAGTGGCATAACACCCAAATGAATGTCATCCAAAAAATAATCAAAGTAGCAGAAGAAAAAAGGGCGAAAGTTGTGCTGGCTGACAACATTTATGCTTACGGCAAACAGAGAAATCCTGTCCCAGAAAATAGGGTCAAGCAGCCAATTGCCAAAAAAGGTGAAATACGTTTACAAATGGAGCAGGAACTATTAAAGAGCAAAGTACCTGTAATTATTGCGCATCTCCCCGATTTGTTTGGTCCTCATGCAACGAATACGCTTCTACATGAAACGTTAAAAGGGGCGATTAAAGGTAAAAAAGCAAATTATATTGGGAGAGCAGATCTCGTGCGTGAATTTCTATATACTAGCGATGGTGCAGAGCAAATGATTGATCTTGCTATGAAAGATAATCGATTTAATCAGAATTGGAATATTCCAGGTCAGCTAATTAAAGGAGACGATTTATTTAAGCATATTAAGGAAGTAACAAACACAGAAAAAGGATTTCGAGTCGTAAGTAAAGCGATGATTCAATTTCTAGGACTTTTTAATTCGCAGATGAGGGAACTTGTTGAAATGATGTATCTAAATGAAACTCCGGTCCATTTGGACGGAACAAAAATAGGTAGTGAGTTAAAGAGCATAACACACACATCGTTTAAAGAGGGATTGATGGAGACCGTCAAGTCAATGAAGGCAATCGAAGAGAATCGATAAACGTTTAAGGTCAATAGATACTTTAATAACTGTAATTACTGATCGTTCAAAATCGATTGCCACTTCCTTCATAAAAAAGAGCTGTTATGACAGCACCAATAGCTTGTAAGATGGTTCCTATTTCAAAAATAGGTTCACCGTCTCCGCCTTTTAATTCTATAATACCGCCAATCCCCTCAATGACGTTGCCGAAGAGCTGTAAAAAAGCAGAATAGATTGAAATGACTTCAAATCTTGAGGGGTTTTGAGGAGATTCAGTCCCAAAAAGTGCATAAGAAGTGCCTAATGCTTCAAGGAAAGCACCTTGAATATTTAGAGTGATTTCTTTTTCATCAGGAACGGGTGCAATATCGGCATAAAGCACAGTTAAATTACCGACTGTTTGGATATAAGTACCCGTTTTTTCAGGGCTTACTTCAGCGAGCCCATCTGCAATAAGAGCATTTCCACCAGCTTCTAGAGCATTGCCGTAAATGCTGTAACTTGAGCGTGTAGCCTCAACTAAATCAACACGTTGGGTGGTTGCAATCGCTGAAAAAATAGTACCAATAGCGGTAATCCAGAGACCGACAATTATTTTTTGATCATTGTTGTTATCCATAAAACATCGCTCCTTACTTTCGAGCACAACATTTACTAGTTTATACTATGCAATTGCCTACATTAAGACACGAAAAAAGCTCTTTAATAAAAGAGCTTCAAAAAATAAAACGATTGGGTTAGGAAAAAGCTTCATAATAAGGCAACCGACCAAACCATTGATGCCTCTTCTTCGAGATATACTGATACAGCTGGTGTCCTATTGCTTCGATTAACGATAACTGAAAAAACCAAGTTAACCAAGATGTACTCGGTAAAACAGAGATAATTTCTTGAATAGCACGATAGCCTATAGCCACCTTATCTTTATTTGTAACCACGTAAATCTCTTCATACATATTAATACCTGTAACCTGATGAGCTTTTGTTTTTGTTGAACTACTTACAGACTGAACTGGTACCCAGTTAATTTGATCGCGCCAATCTAAGCTACGAATAATTTTTTTTTGCAAAACGACAGAGTGGGCATTGGCCATCATAAAAGACAATTAAGTTTTTCATTATTCACCTCTGATAGCCAAATGCCCGTTTCTCGTACCGTGCAAACATACAATTTATAGAGAAATTCGTCGACCTTCCTCTGCCGATTGCTTTGCTGCCTGATTGATCCGAGTTAAATCGAGCATATCTTTCTCAGTGATTTGCGCTTGTTCACCTGTTTGTATATGCTTAATCCATTGAGTCATTGCACTATCCGCTTGTGCTGGTAGTTCTGGTGTATGCCAATCAGAATGGTCTAACATGGAAGAGCGGATACGAACGGAACGGTCTTCAACTAATATGGATCCTTTTGTACCATGTAATTCTAAAAGAAAAGGACTCTTGTCTGCAACAAAGCCAGCTTCGATGACTCCGCTTGCTCCAGAAGCATAGTTAACAAGAACGGTAGAATGGTCATCTACTTCCCTATTTGTAATTGAATTCATTTGGCAGTACAAATCGTTGACCTGACCAGCAAGACGATTTGTTAAATAGATCGGATGGGCACCTAAATCAATTAATGCGCCACCGCCACATGTCTCTTTATCGTAAAAGTGTGCAGGGAGCCAGCCATTAGGATTCGCATCCGTTGCTAACGCACCACCATGTTCAAGGCGACAGCGGATCGACGTTAAATCACCTAATAACCCCTGATCAAGTGCGTCCTGAGCATACAGATAAGAGGGGTCGTTTAACCGCGGTAAAGACAGCATTAGTGAAACTTGGTTTTCTTTTACACTTTCAAAAATGAGTGAGCAGTCTTCTTCTGTAAGCGCCAACACTTTTTCAGAAAAGATATGTTTTTTTGCTTTTGCGGCCTCAAGTATCACATCGGTATGCATTGAGGTAGGTGTGTCAACGATAACTGCATCTATATCTGAGCGATTTAATAGTGTGGTGATATTTTCTTCAAAATCGACGTTTAATTCTTGCGCCCATTGATTTCCTCGTTCTTTATCCTCATCCCAAACAGCTTGGATGACAATGTCAGGATGCTCATTCGCTTCCCTCGCATAATCGTTTGCATGAACATGCCATCGGCTTAATAGTGCAACTCGAATCATAAAAATCCTCCTTGTACGTTAATTACACTACATACTAGAGAGCTTCTATTCTACTGTCAAGACAAAAAAGTATTATTTTCTGACTATGCTCGATGGAGGATCAGTTTTTTAAACCGGAGCGGAGATATATGTTTTGCTTGTTTAAATTGAGAGATAAAATAACTTGTACTTGAATAACCAACTGTTCCTGCTACTTCTGTTATTGATAAAGAAGTTGTCGTTAATAGCTTTTCTGCTTCGGTAATTCTCACGTAATTCAACAGTTCAGTAAAGGAACGTCCTGTTACATTTTTAATTTTCCGAGAGAAATAACTGTAGCTTAAATTACAATGATGAGCAGCTTCTTTTGCTGTGAGCAGAGAGGTGTACTTGGTTTCAAGCAGGGAAAATACGTCACGCATTAGCTGAACATCCTCATCATTAATGGCATCGTTTAAACCGACTGAGATTCCGGATTTACGCCAATGGCGCAAAACAGCTAAAAAGATCGCACAGATATGGATTCGAATTGCAAAGTCATAGCCGTAGTCCTTGGCGGAAAATTCCTGTTCAATCTTACTAATTGTTGAAGGGATCGTTGTTTGTGAAATCTCAGCTTGCTTAAGTAAGGTTTGTGGACTGGATTTGGCCATGGTAAAAGGAACGATATACTTCGATTCAAACAAAGATCTCGACGTTGAGTAGAGAACTTCGGGACCGAGCTTGAGAACAATATAGTTTACATGGTCTCCTTCTTCTGCATAAATGGCGTGAACTTCATTCGAATTAATAATCATGAGATCACCAGGTTCCATAATGAATGACTGACCACTAACGAAAACACGTGTCGAGCCTGAAAATGAATACAACAATTCGATCGCATCGTGAAAATGGGGATTAGCAATGCGGTTCATAGGAGGGCTGTATTCCATATGACAGTGAATGGGGTGCTTAATTTGATTATCGGGTAGTCTTTTTTCCTGGTAAGGTTCCAGTTGTGGAAACATGAGAAATCACTCCGATGACAAAAATTTTATATAATTGAATAGTTCTAGTATATAATCAATTTGTTCTGCATGGTACCCTTTTTGCAAGCAAAGAGAAAAAGGAGGGATGTATCGTGGCAAAAATTGGATTGCAATTGTATTCTGTAAAAGAACGCTGTGCAGAAGATTTTTTTGGAACATTAGATGAGGTAGCTAAATCAGGCTACGATGGTGTTGAGTTCGCTGGGTATTATGATAAAACAAGCCAGGAATTAAATAGAAAGCTGAAAGACATTGGACTAGCTGCAGCTGGGAGTCATATCTCAATTGAGCAACTTGAACAATCACTTGATGGGATAATTGAGTTCTCTCACAATATTGAAAGCCCTTACATCGTTTGCCCTGGACTACCTGAACAATACCGCGATAGCGTCGATGCGTACAAACGAACTGGTGAGTTATTCTCGAAAATCGGAGAAAAAACAGCTGAAGCGAATATTCGTTTTGGTTACCACAACCACGATATTGAATTAAAGAAGTTTGATGGAGAATATGGACTTGATCTACTTTTTCAACATGCAGACCCCCGTTATGTCTGGATGGAACTTGATACATTTTGGCTAGAGGCAACGGGTTTAAAATCAGTTGATTGGATTCATCGTTATAAAGAACGTATTAATCTTCTTCATATGAAAGATATGAACAATCCGAAAGAGCTTCGGAATGTCGAAGTTGGCTCAGGTGTAATGGATTTTGTTGGCATCCATGAGGCAGCAAAACAGTATCAGGTTGATTGGTATACAGTCGAACAAGAACAGTTTGATAAGAATGAATTTGTTTCTATAAAAGAGAGTGCCCAGTATTTAAATTCTTTACTAAATCGCTAAACAGGAGTGAATGGACATGTCAGAAAGAACAATTCGTATTGGAATTATTGGTTGCGGTGGAATAGCAAATGGAAAGCAAATGCCAAGTCTTTCAAAAGTAGCTGGTGTTGAGCTCGTTGCCTTTTGTGATATTGTCAAGGAAAAAGCGGAAAAGGCAGCAAATGATTACGGAGTCGCTGATGCAGATGTGTATACGGATTATAATGAATTGCTCAAGGATACGTCCATTGATGTCATTCATGTCTGTACACCTAATAAGTCCCATGCCCCGATAAGTATTGCAGCACTTGAGGCAAATAAACATGTGTTGTGTGAAAAACCGATGGCTAAAACAGCGTCTGAGGCTCGTCAAATGGTTGAAACAGCAAAGCGCGTAGGGAAGAAACTAACCATCGGTTATGATAATCGGTATCGAAATGATTCGTTTTATTTGAAAGAACTTGTTGATCAAGACGAGTTCGGTGATATTTACTTTGCTAAAGCGCACGCCATACGAAGAAGAGCGGTTCCGACGTGGGGAGTGTTTTTAAACGAAGAAGAACAGGGTGGCGGTCCATTAATTGATATTGGTACTCATGCTTTAGATCTGACGCTGTGGACAATGAACAATTATAAGGTAAAAAGCGTTGTTGGTAATGTCTATTACAAGCTCTCCGATACTGAAAACGCGGCAAATGCTTTTGGTCCATGGGACCCGAAAGAATTCACGGTTGAAGACTCAGCATTTGCGTTTATTACGATGGAAAATGGTGCCACCGTTTCACTTGAAGCAAGCTGGGCACTTAATACGCTTGATGTGGACGAAGCAAAAACAACTCTTTGCGGGACTAAGGCAGGGGCTGATATGAAAGATGGACTTCGAATCAATGGCGAGAAATTAAGCAGGCTTTATGTCACAAAACCTGATTTAAATGCTGGTGGAGTCGCTTATTATTCCGGTGGATCAGAGAGTCAAGCTGATAAGGAAGCTCGTCTGTGGATTGAGGCCATACGCAATGACACAGAGCCGGTTGTTAAAGCGGAACAAGCTCTTGTTGTGAGTGAAATTTTAGAAGCGATTTATGAATCAGCTAAAACTGGTAAAGCGGTTTATTTCAACGAAGCGAACGAGCCAATCACTTCTAACTGATGGAGGTGCAAGTCAATGTCTGTTGCAATAAAAGACTGTCGTTTATTTGTATGGGCAAGCTACCTAGCGGTTGGGGCAGTTTTCATAACGGGCTGTGGGGACGAAGAAGTAGACACAATTGAAGAGACCATTACGGTCGAAGGAAGAACAACTGTAACCTATTGGCACAATCATACGGGCAGAGGACTTGAGGCGATTGAACAACTTGTAGCTGATTTTAATGCCAGTCAATCAGATATTTTTGTTCAGCCAATCTATAGCGCTTCATCAGAGGGGGATGACCAGCGATTGCTTACGGCGATCGCTGGTGGGAATCCACCTGATCTTGCTCATTTTGATCGGTTTAAAGTAGCTCAGTATGCGAATGAGAATTCGCTAGAATCTCTTACTCCATTTATTGAGGCTGACAATTACGACATGGGCATTTATTACGACTACGCTGTTGAAGAAACCACATATGAAGAGGAAATTTATGCAATGCCTGTAACGACGGATTCAAGGTTGTTATTTTACAACAAAGACCGCTTTGCTGAAGTTGGTCTCGACCCAGAAGATCCACCGCAAACAATTGAAGAGCTTGAGTATGCGATTGAGCAATTATCAACAATTGAAGATGGTCGTGTGGAAGAGCTCGGTATGGTTCCGTGGACGGCACAAGGTTGGTTATACACCTGGGCATGGGCTTTTGGTGGTGATTTCTATGATTTAGAAACAAATCAATTATCAATCGACCACCCAAAGAACATTGAAGCCCTTGAGTGGCTTGTTTCTGTTGCTGATGAATATGATGCTGCTACTGTGACAAGTTTTGATACTGCTCAAGGAAGTAATGAAATGGATCCATTTATCCAAGGTATTTACAGTATGAAGGTGGATGGCCCCTTTTCAATTTCAACCATCAATCAGTATAAACCTGACTTAAATTATGGTGTCACACCAGTACCTACTCCAACTGGAGACGACTTTGCAACATGGTCTGGCGGAACTTCAATTATCATGCCTCGTGGTGCAAAAAACCAAGAAGAAGCATGGGAGTTTTTAAAATATGTTGGCAGTGTAGAAGGGCAATTAACGTATAGTGATATGAATAGCCAGATGTCCGTCATTGCTGAAGTAAATGAAGAACTTTATGCGGATGACCCAATCATGACGGAATTTATTGAAATTTTGCCATTTTCTAACACTAAGCCTCCAATACCAAGTGGTCAGCTCTTATGGAATGAACTTGATCGCGCCGTAGAATATGCGATTCACGGCAGGGATGATCCAAAAACGTTGCTAGAAAAAGTTGCGAGAAAAGTAGAGGAAGCGGAGAAATAGGAGGTGAGCAAATGGAGAAACTAGAAACAGGAAAGTCACCTAAAGTTAGGAAAAGCAAAAGAAGGTCCAACGAGAGCTTGACAGGCTGGTTGTTTGCTCTTCCTTGGGTGATAGGGTTGTTGCTATTTTTTGCGTACCCATTAATATCCTCGATTTATTATAGCTTTACCGACTTTAGTATTTTACAGAGCGGTGAATTTATTGGCTTAGCTAACTACCGTGAGTTATTCCAAGATGATTTGTTTTGGATTTCCATCTACAACACACTTTACTTTGCTTTATTGTTTGTTCCATTAAGCATTATTTTTGGAGTTGCTTTAGCAATGGTATTAAATATGAAAGTTCGAGGAATGGCCATTTATCGAACGATATTCTTTTTGCCCACACTCGTTCCTCACGTTGCTCTAGCAATTCTATGGATCTGGATATTGAATCCACAGTTTGGCTTGGTTAATGCCTTGCTCGACTTTGTCGGTATTCAGGGACCACCTTGGTTGGGTAGTACATTCTGGTCAAAACCGTCACTTATTCTTATGTCACTATGGGGGATTGGGCAAGCGGTTATTATTTATTTAGCCGGCTTAAGTGATATTTCACAAGAGTATTATGAGGCTGCGGAAGTAGACGGAGCAAGTTTCTTGCAAAAAACCTTCCGGATTACAATACCGCTATTGACACCGGTTATTTTCTTTAATTTGATTATGGGTATCATAGGAGCCTTGCAGCAGTTCACTTTGCCATACACAATGACGAACGGAACTGGTAGTCCAGCAGACTCGTTAACTTTCTACGTCATGTACTTGTATGACAATGCGTTTAGCTACTTTAGAATGGGCTATGCTTCTGCGATGGCTTGGATTTTGTTTATTATTATCATGCTTTTAACGGCGCTCGTATTTTGGAGTTCAAAACGTTGGGTTCATTATCAAGGAGATTAAAGGGAGGGGAAGGATATGGACGCGTTGAAAAAGAAAAAACTGAAAAGTGTGTATGCTCATATTGTTTTAGTGGCAGCATCTATTGTATTCTTAATTCCGTTTATCTGGATGGTATCAACATCGTTTAAGCCGATCACTCAAGTATTCACGTTTCCGCCTGAATTTTTGCCCCGACCTTTTCAATGGGAAAATTATATTGAAGCAACAAAATACATTCCCTTTTGGACGTACACCTATAACACAGCCGTAATCACTGGTTTGAGTACGCTTGGTGTAGTGATTTCCTGCCCATTAGTGGCCTATAGCTTCGCCAAGTTAAGATGGCGTGGAAGGAATACCATGTTTGCGATAACGATTGGCGTTATGATGATTCCTGCTCAAGTAACGATGATTCCTTTGTTTTTGCTGTTTAATCAGTTTGGTTGGGTAGGAACGAATCTTCCGCTCATTGTACCTGCTTTCTTTGGCGTACCTTTTTCAATATTCCTCTTGCGTCAATTCTTTAAAGGGCTGCCTGATACGTTAAGGGAAGCAGCCAAAATCGATGGTGCAAGTGAATGGCGTATCTATTGGCAAATCATGTTCCCTCTTGCCAAGCCCGCTATATTAGCAATTGCTTTGTTCCAATTCATGGCATCGTGGACAGACTTCTTAGGGCCACTCATATATTTAACAGAAGAAGCTTCATATACATTATCGCTTGGACTTCAGCAGTTCCAAAATCAACAAGGCTCTCAGTGGCATCTAATGATGGCTCTTTCAACAATGATGACACTTCCAATTATCGTGCTTTTCTTTTTCATGCAGAAAACCTTTATTAACGGAATTACGTTTACCGGTATTAAAGGATAAGGTAAAAAGTCAGCGCTCTGATGAGAGTGCTGACTTTTTTGTTGGGTTCATCATTATTTCTAATTACTTATTCTTTTCAAAAAAATAAATGTTCTTTATAATGAAGATAAGTAATGAAAGGAGTGGCATCGTAGGTGATGGAGCAAACAGTTACAATTCCACAACATTATAATTTAGCAGAAGAAGTCGAAAAGGAAGCAGACCTTGAGCAATTAGCAATTATATGGAGGAATGATCAAGGAGATCAAGTGGAGTGGAATTATCGCCAATTAATTAAAAGGATGAATCAATTAGCAAATGTCTTTATGACGCTTGGGCTAGAGAAAGATGATCGTGTTCTTCTGCTTTTTCCACGAGTTCCTGAAGCGTATGCGACTTATTTAGCGTGTATAAAAGCGGGACTTGCCATTATACCTTGTTCTGGAATGTTACGGGCAAAAGATCTTGCATATCGGATTCAGCATGCTAAGGCAAAAGGTGTAATCGCATACGGTAGCTTAACAGAAGAGGTAGATAAGATAACGGATGAGCTTCCTTCATTAAAAGTAAAAGGAGTGTTTGCTCAGTCCGCAGAGGGATGGCATGATCTTCACTTACTTCAGGAAAATGAAAGCGATTACTATCAAGTTGAGACGACGAAGGATGATGTTGCGTTCCTGCCGTATACGTCAGGAACAACAGGAAATCCTAAGGCAGTTGTTCATACACAAGGATGGGCGTATGCTCATTTGAAAACAGCATCTACAGAATGGTTAGGAGTGAATAAAGGTGATGTCGTCTGGGCGACAGCTGCTCCTGGTTGGCAAAAGTGGGTTTGGAGCCCGTTTTTATCTGTGATCGGTAAACATGCGACTGCATTCGTTTACGATGGTCCTTTTGATGCAAAAAAATACCTTCAATTAATTGATGACTATCAAGTATCGGTATTTTGCGCGACTCCAACAGAATATCGCATGCTTGCAAAAGAAGAGGCGCTCTCAACGTACAAACTTGATAGCGTTAAGCAGGCGGTTTCTGCTGGAGAGCCATTAAATCGCGCAGTCATATCAACATTTCAAGAAGAGTTTGGTTTAACCGTTCGTGATGGCTATGGACAAACGGAAAATACGTTGTTAATCGGAACAATGATTGGGATGGAAGCTCGCCCCGGTTCTATGGGGAAGCCAACGGTCGGAAATGGAGTTAAACTTATAACAGAATTAGGAGAAGAGGCACCGATTGGAGAAGTGGGGATGATTGCTGTACATAAGTCAGCTCCAGCCTTATTCCAACGCTATGATCAAGATAGTGAAAGAACCAAACAAGCTTTTATTGGTGATTACTATGTAACGGGTGATCTAGCGAAGCAAGATGAAGAGGGGTATTACTGGTTTGAAGGAAGAGGTGATGACATCATTATTTCCTCTGGCTATACGATTGGTCCTTTCGAAGTGGAAGATGCATTAACGAAGCATCCGGATGTGAAGGAGTGTGCAGTTGTTGCCAGTCCAGACGAAGTAAGAGGCAGCATCGTAAAGGCGTTTGTCGTATTAAACCGAGAAATGAATCAGCTTGATGAACTTGCGATAGAACTACAGGAGTTTGTAAAAAGGGAAACAGCTCCTTACAAGTATCCACGAGTGATTGAGTTTATTGATGAACTGCCTAAAACAGTGTCCGGAAAAACGCGGAGAATTGAACTTAGAAAACGTGAAAATGAGCGGTATCACACATGAGTTAGCCGGTATAGTTCTAATTGAACTATACCCTATTTAATTTGGTTAAATGCCTTTTCTCATGGTCGAATCGTTCCTTTCGTGATACGCTTTTATGAGGAATTTTAAAGGAGTGGTTGAAAATGAAAATAGACGAACCTATTTATCTATCGCCTGTTTTTCAAGAACGTATTTGGGGCGGGCAAAAATTAAGTGCGTTTGGCTATGATTTGCCTTATGAGAAGACAGGAGAATGCTGGGGGATCTCAGCCCATCAAAACGGGATGAGCATTGTGCGGTCTGGCCAGTTTAAAGGCAAATCATTAGAAGAGTTGTGGCGGGCCGAACCTGAATTGTTTGGGGGAGAGACGACGACAGAGTTTCCGTTGCTCGTTAAGCTGTTAGATGCAAAAGAGGACTTATCTGTGCAAGTTCACCCGAATGATGATCAAGCCTCATTACTTGAAGATGGAGAAGCGTATGGAAAAACTGAATGCTGGTATGTTGTAAGTGCTGAAGCAGATTCAGAGCTAATACTTGGCCATACCGCAGCAACATCTGAAGAGTTTGAAGAACGTATTACAACCGAAGAGTGGAGTCAATTATTAAAGCGTGTTCCAATCAAGACCGGTGATTTTTTTCATGTGCCAAGTGGAACAATTCATGCGATCGGTGCTGGCAGTGTCATTTTAGAAACACAACAAAGTTCAGATACGACCTACCGTGTGTATGACTTTGATCGAACCGATGACGAAGGGAAGAAAAGGGAACTCCATCTTGATAAAGCGAAGCAAGTAACGATGGTTCCCCATGAACCTTATTCAGTAAAGCCTGAGGTAATCCTAGCTGAAGAAGGAAATCAACTATTGAAACTTGTCACTACCCCGTTTTTTTCAGTATTCAAGGTAACGGTAGCGGGATTGTGGGAAAATCAAATTGATGCTCCTTATTTACTCGTCAGTGTTCTAACAGGTGATGGAGTTTTGGAAGCTGATGAGAAAACATTCGAACTTAAAAAAGGTGACCACCTAGTGATTCCTAAGGAGATTGTTTCTACTTTTAAACTAAGAGGGAATATAGAAGCTATTATAAGCCATACATAATAAGCGAATGGAATGAGTGGAAATGAATCTACAAAAATGGGATTTGACTCGCATTTACAATGGTGAAGAAGAGGTAAACAGAGAAAGTAAACGTCTTAGTGAAATGTTAGGACAATTGGAGAACAGAGAATCGCTGCTTTCTCTTAAGGAATGGAAAGACGTTGCCACAACCATTAGCGAGATTGAAGCGTTTGATTCGCTTTATTATATTCTTCTAATGGAAGGTGCAGCGCAATCCGTTTTAACGATTGTTCGTGAGCATGAGCGAAGCTTAAAAATGAAAATGAAACGCGTTCTTAACAGACAGAGTCAGTTGTATGCCAAACTAAGTCTTGATGAACAAGCGCTATTTAACGAAGGACTGGAAGGTCAATTTGATGTAAGTCGTGTAACAAGCACGACTCCATCAGAGGCGGAGACTGCTTTATTTTCAATGGCAGGAGAAACAAAGAAATCAGTAGAATTAGCGATAAATGAGATGAAAAAGCAATTAGTTGTAACGAATCGTTTAACAGGAGGCAAACTTTCGATTGCAGAAGCAAATAAGATTGCTCTTCATAATTCAAATGAAAAAAGCGATGAAACTATAGTAGCGGATTTGAACCAAGCGCTTGAAAAGCAGGCTCCTTTTTTTGCGATAATGTATAATCAATTAATTCAGACGAGGATAACAGAGTCTCAATATGATAAAACCAATCCGCTTGCCGAGTCATTGAAGAGTAATGGAATAACGAATGATACTCTCAAACTTATGTGGAAAACAGTCGATCAGTTAATCCCTGCGTTGACATCGTACATTGTAAAGCGTGAAGACGGGAAGCGGGTATCCTGGTACGACTACATGACTCGTTCAAAAAAAGTTCAAGTGAACATTCGTTTTCATGAAGCGGTTGAAAGAATTGGTGATTCATTATCAGCTATTGATCAACGATTGGGTAGTTTTGTACATAAGGCGCTTGAACAGGGCTGGGTTGATGCGACGCTCCATGAGCGTAAACAAGGTGGTTTTTGCGCGCCATTCTTGACGAAAGGAGAATCAAGAATATCCCTTGCGTACGATGAATCAATTGATAGTGTGCGCAGACTTGCTCATGAAATTGGACATGCGTGGCATTTCAAGCAAATGGAATGTGCAAACAATCTTTACTTCTCGGACGAAAGGTTTGAGATGACTTCAGCAGAAACGGCATCAATCTTTTTTGAAACGATAGTAATCGATTCATTGGTTGCAGATGAACGGAATAAAGCTTTGAGAAAGCAAATGCTTAGCTGGAAAATCGAGCAGATGGTTCATTACCTGATGTCCATTCGTTCTGCCTTTCTGTTTGAAGAGGCTGTTTGTCAAAAACGGAAAGATGGTCCACTAATCACTGAAGAGTTAGAACAGCTCTCTCTTTCTAGTCAGCAAGAAGCTTTTGGTGCTGTCTTTACTGGATATGAGCGTTATAAATGGATCAAGCAGAGTCATTTCTTTATGGCGGAATTCCCTTTTTATAATTATTCTTATACTTTTGGTTTTTTAATAAGCCAAGGTTTAGTGGAGTTAGCAAGCAAAGATGCTGCTTTTGTTAATAAATTTGGCCTACTCTTAAGTGAAACAGGGAAAATGCCGATAAAAGACCTTATTCTAAACCATTTTCAAATCAATTTGTCTGAACCAGCTTTCTGGGAAGTAGTTGTAGGTAAACTTTTGAGTGAAATCAAAAGCTGGCATGATATGTAGCAAGGAAATGTTGTAGTTAAATAAAAGGTCAACAATCATGTTTAGGAGGTGTTTAATGAATTCTCTGATACTGTACTTACTAGCAGGTGTACTGATTGGATTTGTAACAGCTGGTCAACTAGGTGTGATGCTTGGACTTATAGCTGGGATTTTAATGCAAATTACAATGCAATTAGACCAATTACTAAAAAAGAATAAAATCAATAAAAAGCCATAAGCTGGACCAGTTTCATTTGGTTCAGCTTATGGCTTTTATGCGGTGTTTACAGTTTTTCCTGAGAGCGCTTCTGCTCTTTTAATAATTTCTTTGCTGTAAGAGGAGCTAGCCACAGTGTTGGTAACATAACAAGTGACACTGGTACAGCGGTGATGACAATAAATGATTGCAATGAATCAATACTACCTTCACCAATGTAAAGAAGAACGGCTGCTACTGCGCCAAATGCAAGTGCCCAAAAAATACGGATGCTTTTATGTGGCGTCTCCAAACCTGTAATAATCATTGAGATCGAATAGGAGATGGAATCGGCAGTTGTTGCTACAAATACACAAGTAACAAAAATAAATAAGAAGGCAAAGATAGCACCGAGAGGGAGCTGATTGACAATCGCAAAAATGGAAGCGGGTAATCCACCTTCATTGAGCATGTTACTAACTGATCCTGGGTCATTCATTTCAAAGAAGATCCCAGTTCCTCCAACAACAGTGAACCAGAAATTTGTTACGACTGGTGCTAGAAATGCAACGGTTAAAAACAATTCACGGATCGTTCTTCCGTCGGATATTCTAGAAATGAATATAGCCATGATTGGTCCATAGCCAATAAACCAACCCCAGAAGAAGATGGTCCAGCCAGATAGCCATCCTTCATCACCCCGATACAAACTCATCGGAAGGAAGTTTTGTAAGTAAGAACCATAACTACTGACGAATGAATCAATAATAAAGCGTGCAGGTCCAAGAATTAGGATCGAGGCTGCAAGTATAACTGTAACAATAACGTTAAAGCTACTTAACCACTGAATTCCTTTATTGATTCCTGTAGCTGCTGAGACAGCAGCAATTCCAACTAAAAAGAAAATCATCGCAAACTGAATGGCAAATGTATCTGGTAAACCAAACAGCATATTTAACCCGTAGCCTGCTTGTAACCCTAAAAACCCAATTGGTCCAATTGTGCCAGCGCAAGCAGCAAGGATTGAAAAAACATCAATGGACGTACCAAGCACGCTCTTTTTCATGATTTTTTCACCAAATATTGGGTAGAGAAGAGTTCGTGGTTTAAGGGGCTGCCCTTTTTTTCGTGCATACATGAGGACGACAACGCCAAGAGTTCCTAAAATACTCCACGCGAGAAAGCCCCAATGCAAGAACCCTGCTGATAGACCCGCCTGTACATCTGTCGCTTCAGCACCCATCTCAGTAAACATCGGAGGAGTATCTAAATAATGGTACATGGGTTCAGCAGCAGCCCAAAATACGCCACCACCTGCGAGTAGGGTAATCATAATCATAGAAAACCACTTAAAGTATGAGAATTTAGGTTTAAGTGAATCGCCTAATCGAACCGTCCCAAGTTCTGTGAGGCTCATAAAGACCGCAATGATAAAGGTTACGATCATCAGAACTTGCCAGAAAGCTCCAAAATTAAGTGATGACCAGGCAAAACCCGTGTTAACAAGGTTGCCGACAAAACCTGCATTTACAATAGAAGCAATAATAAATAAGAGCAAAAAACCACCAGATAGTGCAAGTACTGGCCAGTCAAGTTTTAAGTTTTTCAAGTGTTCCTCCTGAGTTTCAGTCATAAGTTTCGAATCATACCATACAAATTTCGTCATGACAAGCTGACGTTTAATCTTTATTATGTTGTGTAAAATGGAAGTATTTATCCGATCATGAAAGAGGGCGCTTACATATAAGCGAAAAGGATAAATGGCAAAAAATCGATTGTTAACATCTAGAATGGATAAAAATACGCTAGGAATTTAAGCATAAAGATCAATAAAAACTGTGAAGGAAAGTAATTTACACAAAATTCTTGACGGTCCTGTATACATGGCTTAAACTTAAAAAACTATTAAACATATCATATAACTAGGTTTTGTAGGTTTAAGGGGGGGAATAAACGTGCAGGTTCAATTAAAACATGTTGAAAAATCATTTCAGAAAAATAAAAAAGAATCACTTCATGTATTGAGTGATATTAATTTAACGATTAATCAAGGTGATTTTCTATCATTGCTCGGACCATCGGGCTGTGGAAAATCAACAATATTAAATTTAATTGCGGGGCTTGAAAAACCGACTAGTGGAGAAGTAATAGCAAACGAACAAGTCGTAAAAAAGCCCGGGAATGATCGAGTTGTTGTTTTTCAAGAAGCAGGATTATTCCCGTGGATGACCGTGTTTGAAAACGTGACATACGGTTTGAAATTAAAAGGTTTATCCACAAGTGAAATAAACAAAAAAGCCGAGGAAGGACTCCGAATGGTTCACCTTGGACAGTTTACAAAAGCTTATCCTCATGAGCTTTCTGGGGGAATGAAGCAACGGGTGGCGATTGCTCGTGCGCTTGTGATGGACCCAGATATTCTTTTAATGGATGAGCCTTTTGCGGCACTAGATGAACAGACAAGAATGGTTCTCCATAAAGAATTGTTAGAGATATGGGCGCAGACAGGGAAAACCATCTTATTTATTACCCACAATATTCGAGAAGCTGTTATGCTCTCTAATCGAATTGTATTAATGGGTACAAGGCCAGGAAACATTAAGCGAGAATTCTCGGTTCAGGCAGCGTTGCCACGAGACCCTTCAGATAGCAACGTTGTTGATTTAGAACGGCGTATCCTCGGAGAACTGGAAGAGGAAATGGAAAAAGTGTTAAAGGAGGAGTTTGGAGATGGTTACAGCTATAAGACGAATCGTGTTCATCGCGATGATCGTGGCCATATGGGAGATCATATCTAAATCAGGTGTATTTCCGACCATATCGTTTCCCCCTCTTCTAATACCAAATGATCCAGGTGGAGTAACGGTCATGGGAACCTTAATTAATGGGATTCTTAGTGGTCAAATTTTAGAGGCAACGGGGCTTACGCTTGGGCGTTTGCTTATTGGTTTTTTAATTGCCATTAGTCTTGGTTTATTCCTAGGTTACTTAATTGCTCGCTACAAACTTGTTGATGACACATTAGGTTTTTTGGTAACTGCACTTCAATCAATTCCCAGTATTGTCTGGTTTCCTCTGGCAATTATTTGGTTTGGTATGGGCAATGCATCGATTTTATTCATTGTGACAATTGGCGCTACATGGACAATGACCGTAAGTGCAAGTACGGGTTTTAAGAACGTACCGAATTTATATATGAATGTAGCAAAAACATTAGGATCAAGTGGAAGTCACTTAGCAAGAACGGTTATCTTACCTGCGTCGGTTCCGCATTTAATCTCAGGATTAAGAATGGCATGGGCGTTTGCATGGCGCGCCATTATGGCTGGTGAAATGCTTGGTGGTGCTGGTGGTTTAGGTTATTTACTCAATTTAGGACGATCCTTGCAAAATATGGATCTCGTTTTATCTATTATGATTATCATTGGGATTGTAGGAACTCTTGTAGACAATCTGGTCTTTTTAAGGATGGAACGGTCTGTCCAGAAAAAATGGGGTCTCAAGCCCAGTTTAAATTAAAGCTGAAGATAAGGAGATAATAAGATGAAAACATGGATAAAAAGCTCTATTGGTGCTGTAGGTACGGCGGCTATTCTTGGTGCATGCGGTAGCGGGGCAACAGAAGGAGAAGTGAGGATAGCGTACTTTCCAAACTTAACGCATATTGCAACAATCGTTGCGTTAGAAAACGATTATTTTGCGGAGGAGCTTGGAGACGATGTGTCAATAACAACACGTACAGTCCCTGACGGTGGCGCCTTTATGGAAGCGATGACGGCAAACGAGGTAGATATCGGTACAGTGGGTCCAGGGCCCGCGATGAATACGTATACGCGTAATCCAGCCCACTCAATTGTGGCAGGTGCAGTAAATGGTGGAGCTGTATTAATGGCACGGGAAGGTGCTGGGATTGAATCAGTTGCTGATTTGGTAGGTGAAAGTGTAGCAATCCCAACATACGGCTCTACTCAGGACTTGATGTTGCGAAAAGCGTTAGCGGACGCGGGAATTGATGCAGATGATGTAAATCTTGTCCCTCAAGCCCCTGCAGATACATCTACTTTGTTTAGCCAAGAAGATGTAGCAGCAGCGGCAACTCAAGAGCCTTGGGGCAGCTATTTAGCGGATAACCTAAATGCGAGCTTCTTGCTTGATGCGGATGAGTTCGCATGGGGTGAGGAATCGACGAATACAGTAGTTGTAGCAACTCATGATTTCATGGAAGTAAATGACGAACTAACAAGGTCATATTTGCGCGCCCATCAACGAGCGGTTGATTTTGTAAGTGAGAATCCTGATGAAGCAGCTGAATTATTTGTGCAGCATATTGAAGCAGAAACGAGCAGTACGCTTGATATTGATGAAATTAAGCAGTCCATGCAACGATTGTTCCCAACCACAGATGTGAATGAACAAGTGTTACAAGAAATGGCAGAGATTAGTCATGAAGCGGATCAAATGACATCAACGGATATTGAAGGACTCGTGGATTTAAGTTATTTAGAATAAAACCGTAGCGAGTGGGCTTAATCCCACTCGCTACGGTTTTATTGATTGACAGCTTCCATAGCATCAAATTGATGTGCTATTGTATGGAGAGATAGAGCCAAGTGTGGATAAGTCTTTTAAAACATAAAAAAGCAAGCGCTTCCGTAAAAGTCCATTACTGAATTTCATTATCAGTCTTTAAACAACGTTATATAAGAGAGTGGATGATTAATGAAAATAGATAAACAAAAACCTCGAGCATTTTTTTTAGTCGGTGCATTATTTTTAATTTTTTTACTACTAACGATTTCTTTTGGCTACGAGACATTTCGTTCAACAGAGCCTCTTTCTTTGGAAAATCAATATACGAAGCATGTTGCATTTGTTTCAACTGATAGAGGAAGCCATTACTGGCAATTAATTGAGCGGAGTGTAAGGTCGGAAGCTGTGATGAACGGCATTTATTTAGAAAGTGTTGGATCAATGAATGTGGACATTGATGAAGCACTATTAGCTTTAGATCGTATGATTGCCACAGATGTGGACGGCATCATTATGCAAGGTATAGCTGGTGAGGAAGCGAATCAACTTGTTTTTAAAGCAAAAGAAATGGGCATTCCGGTTGTAACTGTGCATAGTGATATGCCTCTTAGTCAGCGACATGCATTCATAGGTGCAAATCATTTTACAGAAGGTGAAGAGCTTGGCTATAAAATAGAAGAGCAATCACAAGGAGAAGCGTTTATTGGTATTATAACTGGATCAATGGAACTTGTAGATCAACAGGAAAGATTGGCTGGTTTACAACAGGTTTTTGCTGACAATGAGCGGATGCATGTTGTTGACATAATTGAGGCAACCCACACAGAGTTTGCAGCTACACAAGCTACTTATTCTTTAATGCGCGATAACCCCCAGCTAACAACCTTAATAAGTTTAAGTGAATTAAATGGAAACGGAATGATTCAAGGAGTTCAAGAGAGTATGAATGCAAGTCAACCAGCAATGTATGTATTTGATTATCTAGAGCGAGAAGAATTCACAATCAAGGGTGAGGTACCTGAACAGTTAGGAAAAGCAGCGATGGAAGAGCTGTTACTTATATTAGAAGGAGAAAAGGGAGTTGGACTGAAATGAACCGACTTTCCTCCATTCGTACGAAGTTGCTATTAAGTTTTTTCATTTTTATTCTCTTATTTAATGGCATTGTTATTGTTGTGTATGCAAGTTCTAATAAATTATCGACGGAATACCACGAGTCGTTTGAGCGCTTCTTACTGTATAATCAACTATCACAAAGTGCCAGCGATTTATATGAACATACAAGAGCGTATCTAAACGAACGTAGTGACGAACAGCTGCAAGCTTATTTTAATAATCGTATGGATATGATAACCATGCTAAATCAATTAAAGGCAGAACAAGGTGGAGAAGCATTTCAGCTCGATTCGTATATACAGCTTATTAATACCCATATTCAGAACAGTGAAATTGCAGTGGGATTTGTCCTGCGAGATAACGTAGAAGGTTATACTTCGTTTCTTCAAAACCTTCAAAATACAGCAAACTTTATTCAAGCGGATACATTAAATCTAATAGATATCAGATTAACGGATTATCAAACGCTGTACCAAGAGATGGAAGATCGGAATAAAACCTATGTCAATTTTACTGTCTCACTCATTGCAACAACTGTTTCTTTAGGAGCTTTAATTGCCTTATGGGTTGCTGAAGGAATTAATAAACCCTTAAAACGGCTTTCTATAGTTGCAAAAGAGGTTTCTAAGGGGAATTTTTCTGGTCCACCAGTTGATATAAAAACCAATGATGAACTTAAATTACTGGGAGATTCATTCAATTTAATGAGAAACGACCTGACTATTTACATTGAAGAACTAAAAGAGAAAGCGGAAATGGAAAGATTGCTATCTGAATTGGAATTTCGCCATTTACAAAATCAGATGAATCCTCATTTTTTGTTTAACACACTTAATACGGTTTCAAAGATGGCATATCTTGAAAATGCAGACACAACTTCAGGATTAATTGATTCTGTTTCAGCTCTACTTCGATATAATTTAAGCCATTCTAAAACAGATCGGGCCGTGGCCTTAAGTGAGGAAGTTGCAGTTGTTGAAAGTTATTTTCATATTCAGCAGACGCGTTTTCAAGATCGAATTTCTTTTCGCCTTGTACAGGATGAACAGCAGCTGGATGTGTTAGTTCCCCGGTTGATTTTGCAGCCATTAGTTGAGAATGCCTGTATTCACGGCGTTGAGTTTCTTGAAGAGGGAGGGGAGATTGAATTACGCATTTACCGTGAACAGGATCAGATCATCTGTGATGTTCTAGATAACGGAGTTGGAATGACAAAAGAGAAAATTAGACAAGTTATGGATCAACTTGTAACGGATAAGGTAGCAGATGGTCATTCAACTCAGATCGGTATCGCTAATGTCCGCAAAAGGTTGAGCTTGTTTTTCCAAGAAGATCATTTACTATCAATTCATTCAGATGAGGGGGAGGGAACATTGGTCCGTGTGAGATTGCCTCTGACCAATAAGAGGTAGGAAAGGGTGAATACTATGAATGTTCTTATTGCAGAGGATGAACTTTTGGAACGTAAGGCGATGATTAAGTTTTTACAAATTCAATTTCCAGATTTAAAGATTGTAGCGGAAGCAGAGAATGGCCGTAAAGCAATTGAACTTGCAAAAATAACGAAACCAGATTTGCTTTTAATGGATATTAATATGCCAGGAATTAATGGTCTTGAAGCGATTGAAGAAATAAAAGCCTATTTACCGGACGCTCAGTTTATTATGATAACTGCTCATGATTCGTTCGCTTATGCAAAACAAGCTCTTTCTGCTGGGGTCCGAGATTACATCTTGAAACCAAGTAGAAAAGAAGAGACGATCAAAGCCATAAAATCTGCCCAGGAAGCCGTTTGGCAGAAAATGCGATTGAAGCAGCAAGAAAAAACGCAACGGGAAGAGTTATTAATGATTAACTTATTGTACAAACAAGGTGCTGTTTTAAATCTCCATAAACATATGCAAGTAGATGCTTCTTCAGGAATTATAATGATAATCAAGCCAGCTGAAGGCTATGTAATGGAAAAGGTCACGGAGAATTTAAAGAGTTGGTCAAATGGGTATCTGATTGTATACAAACAGGAATATGATTGCAGGTGGATTGTGCTTGCGTTGAGCAAAAATAACCAATTACATTTAGATATGGATGTATTGAGAAAAAGAATTTTGCATGAATATGGAAAACAAGTTGAGATTGGTATTGGTAAGCCAAAGCAAGTCGATGAAAACCTGCAAGAGAGTTATTTTGAAGCAATGGCTATGCTGCAAAAAAGCAGTGACCAAGAGGGGAGAGCCAATCGCCTTAACAACTTTTTAACGATGATTGTAACTGGTGATAAAACAAAGACATTAGAAGAATTCATGGTTTTAATACGGAATGACACCTTTAAAAAAGAACAGCTTTATTATCAGGTTGAGCACTTGTTAACAATACGAAACATAAATGGCCAAGGGCGTACACTACATCAGCTTCAAACAGAAAGAGATTGGTATCACTACATTGAGGATTGCTGTGATCAATTCAAAGTATATAATCATTCTATGAACCAGATCGAGCGAGCTAAGCAATGGCTTAAAGATCATTATGATGAGCAATTTACCTTACAAGAAGTAGCAGAACACGTTCATCTCAGTCCTGCTTACTTCTCCAATCTTTTCAAAATAACAACTGGATTTAGTTTCGTTGACTATGTAACAAGACTACGTATGGAGAAAGCGATGAGTCTCCTTATCCAAAAGCGCTATAGTTTAAAAGAAATCAGTTATATGGTTGGATACAATGACCCGAACTATTTTAGCAGGGTGTTTAAAAAACACTATCAAGTCGCTCCAAGTCAATTTCAATTCTAAAAAAAATACTTCATTTCTAAAGAAAGTGCGGATGCAGGCTGTTTATCCTGAAAGAAAGGAAACGTATACTTGAGTTATGAAAGCGTTATCATAACAGTGGAGGTGTACACATGCAGAGAAAGGGCTGGTTTTTCATTTCAGCTTTATCAGTAGCTGTTTTTTTAAGTGGTTGTAATAGTGATGAAGGAGTAGGTGGAGAGGGTAGCGGTAGTGGCGATGAGCAAGGAGAAATTGAAATTTTTAGCTGGTGGACAGGTGCAGGTGAAGAAGATGGGCTACTTGCGCTAATTGACTATTTTGAAGAGGAGTACCCTGAGTTAACCGTTAACAATGCTGCAGTTGCAGGTGGTGCTGGAACAAATGCTAAAGCGGTTCTCGCTACAAGAATGCAAGGTAATGATCCGCCATCAACTTTTCAAGTTCATGCTGGAGAGGAATTAATTCAGACATGGGTTGCAGCTGATATGATGGAACCATTAAATGACTTTTATGAAGAAAATGAGCTAATGGATAAATTCCCAGAAGAACTAATTGAAATGGTTAGTTCAGAAGGCACGATTTATTCAGTCCCAATGAACATTCACAGGAGTAATGTCGTTTTCTATAATCTCAGCGTGTTTGAAGAGAATGGCCTTGAACCGCCAACGTCTCTAGAGGAGCTGTTAGAAGTTGCAGAGGTGCTAGACGCTGCGGGAGTTACTCCTATCGCACTAGGCGATCAGGAGCCTTGGACAGCTACTCATTTATTTGAAAATATCCTGCTTGCTGAGCTCGGACCAGATGCTTACAACAGCCTGTGGCAAGGGGAGCTTTCGTTTGAAGATCCAAGTGTTGTTCATGCAGCAGAAGTATTTGGTGAGCTACTCGATTATGTAAATACAGATCATGCATCAAGAAACTGGCAGGATTCAGCTCAGCTCGTTGGCGAAGGTGAAGCTGCGATGATTAATATGGGTGACTGGGCTCATGGGTACTTTCTTAATGACCTTAACCTTGCAGTAAACGAAGACTATGGCTATTTCCCATTCCCGGGGACAGAAGGATCGTTTAATGTGGTAAGTGACACATTTGGTTTACCTAGTGGAGTGTCAAATCCAGATGAAGTAAAAGAGTTTTTAGGTGTGTTAGCTACACCAGAAGCACAGGATATATTCAATCCGCTTAAGGGCGGCATTCCTGCTAGAGTTGACGCAGATGAAAGCAACTACGATGTTTATGGTCAATCAGCTATTGAAGACTTCCGAAATGGCGCGCTTACGCCAAGCTTGGCTCATGGTTCGGCCATGTCAGAAGGATATCTAACTCAGGCGAATCAAGCAGTTAATATCTTTGTTACACAAAGAGACGTAGACCGATTCTTGAGCTCACTTGAAAATGCAAGAAGTGAATAAACAAGAGACGGTCTGGTGTAAGTGCCAGGCCGTTTTTTCTAAAGGAGGAGTCTCAAGTGAAAGCCAATGAATCGTCACTTGCAGAGCAAGAGGTTGTCTTTAAACCTAAAAAGAAAAAGCGACGATCAACAGATCAGTGGACAGCTATTGCTTTCCTGTTGCCATCGCTTATCTTAATTGGAATCTTTGTATATGGCTTCATTAGCTGGACCGGATACGTATCGCTTAGTAACTGGAACACATTAGCTCCGGATTTTTCGTTTGCCGGCTTATCAAACTATACGAGATTATTTGAAGATTTTCGGTTTCAATCTGGTTTACGCAACACGCTGTTTTTTACTCTATTCTTTATCGCAGGTGTTATTATTTTAGGCTTAGGAATTGCCATAATGCTCGATAAGAAGCTTTTGGGAGAAGGTTTCTTTAGGAACATCTTTCTTTTTCCGATGGCGCTTTCTTTTGTTGTAACAGGTGTTATTTGGCAGTGGTTGTTAAATCCTTCAACTGGATTCAATGATTTTTTGGCGTTTTTTAATATACAGCCACTATGGTACACCGATACAACCATTCTGGGAGGTTTTCAGTGGGGAGAAATAGAATTTGGTGTTCCTGTTGCTATTTTAGCTGTGGTGCTTGCAGCGATCTGGCAGATGACCGGGTTTTCACTTGCGATGTACTTGGCTGGATTAAGGGGTATTCCCGATGAACTAAGGGAAGCGGCTAGAGTAGACGGAGCAACGGAAAGTCAAATTTACAGAAAGATCGTCATTCCAATGCTTCGGCCGATAACATTAAGCGTCATCATTATTATGGCTCATATTTCGCTGAAAATATTTGACCTCGTTTATGCAATGACCGGACCAGGAGCAAATTTTGTTACAGATGTTCCAGGGTTGTATATGTTCGAGACAACGTTTAGAGGAAATTATTATGGTCAAGGTGCGGCAATTGCTATGATTATGCTCGTATTTGTCGCTTTATTTATCGTCCCTTACTTATGGAATAATAAAAGGAGGGAAGGATAATGCGTCAGTTAAGCCAAGTATCAAAATATATCGTTTTATTTGCACTAGCGATCTTCTTTCTCTCGCCGGTTTACGTTATTTTAATAACGAGTGTTAAGCCACTGGATGAAGTATCGTTAAGCGCAATGTGGACGCTGCCATCAGCGCTTGATTTTTCAAGTTATGTGCAGGCATTTAATGCGCTAGCTCCTAATTTTGTGAACACGCTGTACCTCGTTATTCCAGCCACCATTCTGTCCGCACTTCTCGGTGCGATGAATGGATATGTGTTATCAAAATGGCGATTTAAAGGGTCGGAAATTATTTTTACCTGTATGCTTTTTGGGATGTTTATCCCATACCAAAGCATTCTAATTCCGCTTATTCAATTTTTAAGAACGATCGATTTATACAATACGATTCCGGGCTTAATTCTTGCTCATGTTGTCTATGGGCTACCGATTACCACATTAATGTTTCGTAATTTTTATGCGAACATTCCAGATACAATGATTGAGGCAGCCAAGGTAGACGGAGCGAGTTTTTTAGGGATCTTTCGCAGAATTATTCTACCGCTCTCCATTACGGGCTTTGTGGTCGTTGCAATATGGCAGTTTACAAACATATGGAATGAATTTCTCTTTGCTGTAACGATCACGAATTCTGGAAATCAACCAATTATGGTGGCGTTACAGAACTTGTCTGGTAGTCAGATTGTTCAGTGGAATGTACAAATGGCAGGTGCGCTCCTTGCTGCTTTACCAACTTTACTTGTTTATATTTTTTTAGGAAAATATTTTGTTCGTGGTCTTCTCGCTGGTTCAGTAAAAGGGTGAAAAAATACCGTTCGCATGCGAACGGTATTTTCTTTTGCTTGATATAGTGAGAGATCTGCTAGAAGACATTAACGAAAGAATCTGCATAAAAGATGCAGGTTTTTTATTTTGGCGCATAGATTACATGTATATGTACTTTTCAATGGGAGGTGGTGTTTCACTTGAAGGGTATCATTCTTGCAGGAGGAAGTGGAACGAGGTTATATCCAATTACAAGAGCAATATCGAAGCAATTGCTCCCTATTTATGACAAACCAATGATTTATTATACGTTGTCTTTGCTGATGTTAACGGGAATCAAAGAATTTCTGATTATCTCGACTCCGGAGGATACAGAACGTTATGAGCAAGTGTTAGGAAATGGAAAAGAACTTGGCATTCAATTGGAGTATGCAGTCCAACCAGAACCTGGCGGACTTGCTCAAGCTTTTCTAATTGGGGAGAACTTTATTGGCACATCAGACGTGGCATTAATTCTTGGCGATAATTTATTTTATGGTCACGGGCTTCCTGAACTATTAAAAGAGTCCATTCAATCGAACGATGGAGCAACCGTGTTTGGGTATTATGTGAAAGACCCGGAGCGCTTTGGTGTTGTTGATTTTAATGAACAGGGGAGAGTTAATTCTATTGAAGAAAAACCTGCGAAACCAAAATCAAATTATGCAGTAACGGGACTTTACTTCTATGACAATCAAGTGGTGGAAATTGCTAAAGGGCTAAAGCCTTCTCCTCGGGGCGAATTAGAGATAACGGACATTAACCGTGTTTACTTAGAACAAGGTAAACTTCATGTAAAGAAACTTGGAAGAGGAATTGCTTGGTTAGACACAGGAACGCATGAATCACTTCTTGAAGCATCGCAGTTCATCCAGACGGTTGAAAAAAGACAAAGCTTAAAAATCGCCTGTATTGAAGAAATTGCTTATCGGATGGGATATATCTCTGCTGAGAAGCTCCAAGAACTTGCCCAACCACTGAAAAAGAATGAGTATGGTGCATATTTAATACGAATTGCCGAGCAAAGGAGTTAACGTCATTGGAGATCAAAAAAACGAAATTAGCAGGAGTTGTCATACTTCAACCAAGAATATACGGTGATGATCGTGGTTATTTTGTTGAAACGTTTAATCAAGAACAATTCGAGCGAGTTGGAGTTGATTCAAAATTTATTCAAGATAATCAATCGCTATCCAAGCAAGCTGGAACGATTCGAGGGCTTCATTACCAATTGGCTCCAGATGCGCAGACGAAAATCGTGCGCTGTGCTGCTGGGGCGATCTATGATGTAGCAGTGGATATCCGAAAAGATTCGCCGACGTACAAAGAGTGGGTAGGTGTTATTCTAAGTGCGGAAAACCAAACGCAACTCGTCGTTCCCAAAGGATTTGCCCACGGTTTCTGTACACTTGTTCCAGATACAATCGTAGCGTATAAAGTAGATAACGCTTACTCACCAAAAAATGATCGCGGTATTCGCTGGAACGACCCTGAGCTTGCGATAGACTGGCCCGCTTATGCGCCGACTTTATCGAAGAAGGACCGGGTACATCCTTTATTTCATCAAGCGGAAATGAATTTTTAATTGGAGGAAAGCAATGAAACTTTTAATAACAGGTGGAGCGGGTTTTATTGGAAGTGCTTTTGTGCGCTTTCTGGCAAAACGTCACTCTGAAGATGACCTTTATGTACTTGATAAATTAACATACGCAGGAAATTTAGAGAACTTAAATTCAGTTCCTGCGTATACGTTTATTCACGGCGATATTTGTGATGAATCTTTAGTCAAATCTACATTAGCGGACTATAAAATAGAAGCAATTATTCACTTCGCTGCTGAATCTCACGTTGATCGCAGCATTAATGGTGCTGATGTGTTTGTTAAAACAAATGTTGTTGGCACTCAAACCTTATTAAATGCAGCAAAGGAACACGGAATTCATAAATTTATTCAAGTATCAACCGACGAAGTTTATGGCTCCCTTGGTACAAGTGGGTACTTCACGGAACTCTCGCCACTCGCTCCGAATAGCCCTTATTCCGCCAGCAAAGCAGGGGCTGATTTACTTGCTCGTGCTTACCATGAAACATATGGACTTGATGTCAACATTACAAGATGTTCGAACAACTATGGACCGTATCACTTTCCAGAAAAACTAATACCACTCATGATTACGAATGCGCTGCAAAATAAGACGCTACCTGTTTATGGAGATGGTTTGCATGTTCGTGATTGGCTCCATGTGGATGATCATTGTAAAGCAATTAACCTAGTCTTGCGGAAAGGCAAGCCAGGAGAGGTTTATAATATAGGTGGTCAAAATGAGCGCACGAATATAGAAATTGTCGAACGAATTGTACAGACTCTTGGTGTGTCCAAATCTCTTATTCAATTTGTAGGTGATCGATTAGGTCACGACCGGCGCTATGCAATTGACGCGAGCAAAATCGAATCAGAATTAGGCTGGAAAGCGGATTATGCTTTTGAAGAAGGGATTGTCGAAGTCATTGATTGGTACATTCAAGAAAAAGAATGGTGGCAGCGAGTTCTTTCTGGTGAGTACAGGCGGAGAGCGGAATGAGAATACTCGTAACTGGAGCTAAGGGACAGTTAGGGTCTGCTGTTGTAAGATGTGCTTCTAGCGCTGGGATGGAAGTCTTAGCTTACAGTAGAGACGAGCTCGATATAACGAATAGTGCTCTAGTAGAGTCTATGCTATTTCGAGAGCAACCTGATGTTGTCATTCACTGCGCTGCATACACGCACGTCGATCAAGCTGAAGTTGAAGTGGACACAACATACCAAGTAAATGCGGTAGGGACGCGTAATCTAGTTTTTGCTGCAGAAGCAATTCAGGCGAAATTCGTGTATATCAGTACAGACTATGTTTTTGATGGTCAGGCCAAAGCGCCGATAGATGAGTGGACGATGACAGCCCCTATTGGCGTCTACGGGCGATCAAAATTAGCTGGAGAAACGTATGTGAGAGACCTGCACTCCCGGTTTTTTATTGTTAGAACGTCTTGGGTGTTTGGTCATCAAGGAAAAAACTTTGTAAAAACAATGATGCGACTTGGAGACGAGAAGGAGCAATTGAAAGTTGTTGCTGATCAAATAGGCTCACCAACCTATGCAGAGGATTTAGCTGAAGCTATTCTTAGCTTAATAAAGTCAAACTGTTTTGGTGTGTATCATATTTCGAACAGTGGAGCTTGCAGCTGGCATGAATTTGCAGAAGCTATTTTTTCCTATACGAAACAGCCAATCTCTGTTATTCCGTGTACAACGGAAGAATTTCCTAGCTTAGCACCTCGTCCCGCCTATTCTGCTTTTGCTCATCAAAGTTTAAAACTAAATGGATTTAAAGAGATGCGTCATTGGCGTGATGCCCTTCTTACTTATTTAAAAGTAGAAAAAAGACAAAAGTAACCCCTTGCTCAAGAACAGTAAGGGGGCTTTTGTCTGTTAGACATACGCACTATTTCCACATTGTTTCAGTTATAATAGGCTGTAATTACGAAAGGTGTAGGTGGAGCCGTGACACGTACAATAAAAATAGGTCTATTGTTTAGCATACTTGTTTGTGTTGTTGGGTTTATTGCATTCTCAAGTTCAACGCCTTACGCAAACCAAGACATACGCAGTTATTTAAGTCATTTGCCATTATCGTGGTTGGAACAGACTCGTTTAGCAAACTACTCTTTTTTCTATGGAAATCAACAAATTGGACTAGCCTATATGAGTGTTGAATCCTTTCTTGAGTTTTTTTTAAGAAAAGCAGCTCATTTCTTTGCTTTCCTGCTAATTGGAGCGCTTGTTTGCCGCTTAATTGCTTACAAAATCAAGCTTAGGATGGCGATGATTGTCGCGGCAGGTTTCGTTTTCATCTACGCCGTAGTGGATGAATACCGCCAATCTTTGACTCCGGGACGAACACCATTAGTGGAAGATATCGTGTTAGATAGTCTAGGCGGGCTGACAGGAATCGTTCTTATAGCTTTCTGGATTTTACACAGAAGATTTATACAAGTGAAGCGAGTTGAAGCTCAAACCGCCGAGACCAGAATGCAAAGAAACCAAAAAAAGAAGCAGGCTTAAAGCGTCTGCTTCTCAAATCGTACAGCTTGTTCATAGGATTGATAAAGTCTCTTTTCACCGTGAAAGCGAAACAATGTATATTGATGAAGTAAAAAACTTTTCTCTGTTTCAAATAAGTTAATCGCTTCTTTTAGGGAATCTGCTCGTTGGTGTTTAAAGTAGGTCTCAAATTTTTCAATGGAATAAGGCTTTAAATAGTAGGCTGGAATATCCGTGAGCTCATGCAATTCTTGTTTTGTTGCTTTTCTATAAGAAGTTGCTTCAGCTAACGCCGAGCGAACATGCTGCAACTTACTCTGATGAGTGCTCGTCTTTTTAATAAGAGTATTAATCCCGTAGATGAGAAGGAAGTAAAGACTTAACGGAACAGCAAGAAATAAGCAAAACACTAAAAAGAACGTAAGTACAAATGAATCGAAAAAGAGTAAGGTATGATACGTTGAAACAAGCATGTCGCCGAAGATAAGATGAAAAACAAAAAAATAAACAACGATTACGAGTGCAAAGAGGCTATTTAAATAGTTGTAATGATACAGACTTCGTAAGCGTCCATGTTCTAGTCCTTTCATTTTATTCTCTAATTGATTACATTCAGTATCAGTCCGGTTTAACGTCGCGACGAGCGGTTTAACTGCCTGAATATGAGCAAGTAAATGATTCTCAGTCAAAATTTCCACCCTCCTTGTCCATTCATTTAATTGTATGTAGCGTATGTGATTGAAATGACTTTTTTAAAGAAGTTTCATGTCTTCTGATTTCCTGCATATATATGAAAGGCAAACAAAGGAGGGTTCAATATGGAAAAAATCATTCAGATTGGATTAACAGAGGGCTTGCACGCCAAAACAGCAGGTGCATTTGTTCATGAAGCAAGTCAGTTTAAATCGGATGTGCATTTAAAAAAAGGATTCTCAGTTATTAACGCTAAGAGTATTTTAGGGTTAATGAGCATTGTACTCCATGCTGGTGATGAAGTCACCTTAACAGCTACAGGTGATGATGAAGAAGAAGCATTAAAACAGTTAAGTGCTCTTTTGGAAGGAGACCGCACATCGTAAGGGTCATTAGAAAAAATAAAAATCCGTCAGATGTTATTCTGACGGATTTTTGCCGGGTATCAACGCTCTTTTGTTCTTACCGCAGATGAAGCAAACGATCAATCTCCTGTTTATTGTTATAAATCCAGAAAAACATCGAACGGTTTTTCTCAACAAGGTCAAGGTCATGGCTAAAAAAGGCGATAAAGATGGCTTCAATTCCCAGCATCGTAAAACCAATGGATTTACGCTCAGCATGTGTGAGGGGATTTTTTCGATGGTACGAAAGAAACATTGTTTGTATGGCTGGTATCCAGTCGCTTCGTAAGTTCGGGTCGGCGTATATCTCGTTTAGAAAACTGGTCGCAAAGTAACAAGGGTCAAAGAGCCGAATATTCTCTTCCACATGTTCAAAATCAATCATTCCAGAAAACTGGTTATGATGAAAAAGAAAATGATTAAAATGGAGATCTCGATGGATAAGTTGGACAGGAAGAGAGGAGAACGTTTCTTTTATCTCCATTTCATGGTGTCTTAGAACAGAAACGACATCAAGTGCTATCTCATGAGCTTCCAAAAAAGGAATGACATTCGAGAACAATGATTGAATGAGATGTCGCTTTCGAAAAAGGTTCGCTTCTTTATCTAAGAAGTGATCGTGTAAAGTGGCTAACTCTGAGCCAACAATCGACATCAAATCTGGTTTTGAGAGTAAATCGGTCATTGGTAGGGGTGAACCTGGCAGGTAAGATTTAAGTGTATAGTAGCTATTTTCTTGCGTGAAAACGTAAGAACGATGCCTGGTTTCTAGTGGAAGTGGTACGGAAAGGCCTCTAGTGTGAAGGAAGTGTAACAGCTCGGCCTCTTGTTTTGCTTTTAATGAATTAGGATGTTTTTTTAATATGTATAGACCTTGACTACTTGTTAGTAGCTGGACGCGATCTGTTATCTGATCAGTGTAACGAATTGGAATACCATATAGATTATCGATGTATCTCATACTAATCTTCCTTTCTTTACAAGCGTTAAGGATCGTTCTTCTATATCTAAGCAGGAATAACAAGTACCTTGTTAGAATATCAAATACTCTCTAAAAATATAAGTCTACGTTTAATGGGATCTCTAACAAGGAATAGATAAGCAAATAAAGAAAAGAGGAACAAGCATGTGGATGATTTTCTTTTTTATGGGATTATATGTTTATTAGCATTTCTCATCAGCGTGTTAACGGATAAGCGTCGTTTGTGGAATGGGATTTTATTGACAGCGAGCGGATTGTTTGTATTGCTTGGTTTTACAGGAATAATTTTATCCGGTCCTCTTCATCAATTGGATCAATTAATTCTCTTTTCATTGTTAATTTTAGCAGCGGTAACGCCACTTGTATTAATTACGATAGCTGTCTATTTAATTAAGAATGCGAGAGATTTAGTAAGAAAAGAAGGAAAACGAATGTCTAATTTGCTGTCGCTATGTTTAAGTATAGCGGTTTTTCTTTTTTTAATCCTGGTTGCCTTGACGATCTATACAGTTGATCCTCTTTGGGTCAGCATGACGCTATATGCTGGTTTTTATGGTTTCTTATTTGTCAGTTACCTCGTATCTTCTTTCTTATATCGATTTAATCGCCCATCTCAAAACAAGTCGTACATTATTGTTCTGGGCGCCGGATTATTAAAGGGTAAAGAAATTTCGCCATTGCTTGCTAGTCGTTTAGATCGAGCTTGCCATTTCTATGAGATGCAGAAAAAAGTAGCTCCTCCCCCGAAGATAATAGTCACAGGGGGAAGAGGTGAAGATGAGCTCATCTCAGAGGCTGAAGCAATGAGGGGGTACTTGCTTGATCAACACATTCCAGCCCAGCAAATTATACTTGAAGATAAAGCGACTAATACAATGGAAAACTTTCAATACTCCAAGTCGTTGTTTCAGGATCCAGCTGCACCGTCTGTTTTTGTAACAAATCACTATCATCTTTTCCGAGCGAGCCTTTACGCAAGACAATCAGGTATAGAAGGAGATGGAATAGGATCTCCCACTACATGGTATTACTTGCCGAATGCCTATACGAGAGAATTTTTAGCTTTAATTGAAATGTACAAATGGGTGCATGTTGGTTTGTTGATTGTATTTGTAATTGTTTCAGCTCTTTTACTTTAATGGATAAAAGTCTTTAGCGTTCATGAAGAAGGATTTTTCATTCAAAACGTGTAATAAATAGAGATGGTTTAGAAAAAAGGAGGAGTGCTCGATGTTTGATACAATAAGTCATGTTTTACCGGAATTAAGTGGTGTTTCGCGGTCAAAATCTAAGACAATTGAACAGTTCAGAGTGTTACAGCAAAGTGGTATGGATTCAATCTGCTATATTCCTCCTTTTCAGATGGACAATAACAATACTTGGGGAGAAGCTGTACAAAAAACGGTTGAAAAATATAGTGAAGATGAATCTTTTCCTGCAGGCCTTAACTTGTCAGCAGGTCACACACTTACGCTCAGTCCTGAACTATTAAATGATTTAATGACAGGACGAGCATTGCCGCTGAACGAAACGGAATTTGTATTAATTGATTTGAGCAATACGTCTCTTCAAGTCGCGACAACTGACTTTTATAACCTAGCAGTTGCTGGTTATTATCCGATTATTCTTTACCCAGAAAAAGACGAGCGGTTTCAGGAGAATCCAGACCTCTTGTATAAACTTGTAAAAAGCGGAGCTTACACATTGATAGACGCAAGTAGTATGATTAAAAGCAGCAAGCAACAGAAGAAGTTTATTCGAGCCTTATTAAATAGCCAGCTCGTTCATATGGTCGGAAATTACACAAAGATCCTTTTAGAAGAGGAACATGATCGTGCAACAGTTAACGAATTTGTTCGTAAACACAGTCCTAAGTACGGAGATTATATTCTAACCAATTTAACTAACTTATTAGAAGGAAGAGCCATTCAAATAGAAGAACCACTTCGTGCCGAGAAAAAGTTCCTTTCCTCCTTTTTTGCAAAGTCCAAGTCGTGATAAACTTATGACGACTTAAAGGAGGGAAACAGGCGGTGGAGGATATGGCAGAACGTATTTTAGCAACGCTTCAAGAGAACGGTCATGACTGGTTTTCTAAATGGAATCTACAGGGGTATATCCCGATGGATAGTGGAGTTCTCTTATATGTAGCAGCAGGGAATGAGCAGCGAGTTGTTGTAAGTGTTCATCATTCGGAAAAAGATTTTTATGATTTAGAGTTACTTCGAAACAATGACAAGTTTGATCGAATTGTGCTTGGCGGAAAGTACAATGTTAGCAAAGAACAGCTCGCTCAATCGATTGATGAGCTACTAAACGTCTATCATTAATCCCTTTTAATGAAAATCAAGTCTGCTGACATAGACTGATCGGTTTGGTACGAAAGACCAACCATAAAAAAGGAGCTTAGTCGTTAAACGACCTTTCTCAGGCGTTTAAGACAGCTCCTTTTTTGTTATAAAGTTGGCGGTTGATTCTGCTTCTTTTTCGCTTTGCGGAAGTAATACAAGAAAGCAAGGCTCTTAATAATGCCATGTATCTGATTTGGTTCAGCTGTCATTGCTTCTTGCTTTGCTGCGTTTACGCGCGTGGATGTATATGTAGAGAGTGCAGAAGAAGCACGATGTGCAGCTTCGCCAGAATCATGGATGATATCAAATAATGGATCAAGCTTTGCCACTTTTCCATTTACGTCCATTAAAGTCTCATTAGCGTTGTAGAGCGTTACTTTAACCTCTCCAGTTATTTCGTCAAGGCTTTTTTCCACTTGCGCGACAGTACTTGCGGTTTTATCGAGCGTTTTGGCTAAATTATTTAATGCCGGAATTAAAAAGATTACAGCAACTAAAAAGCCAATTGCTAATACAAATACACCAATTCCTATCCAGTCCATTAAGTTATCCTCCTTTGTTGTTAGCGGTTTGCTTCAATAATGTTGGAGAGTCTAGCAAGCAACTCACCAATATACGGAAGTGGTTCAAATAAACTTATGAGCCACGCGAGTAAAGCAACAAATATTCCTACTCCGATCGTCAGACCAACGCCTCGCGCGATTCCCGCTATTAGATTTGATTTTATCACTTGTTTTGTATCTGTGAAATGAAAAGCCATATCTTTCAAACGACCTTTTGTCGTCATGTCTTCTAGTTTATCCAATAATTGCTCAAATCGTTCATTTTCTTCGGCGCGTTTTTCATCACCACGGTGTTTTGACGGTAGTTTTCGGCTCTCTTGTTCTTTTGTTAAGCTCAATGCGATTCACCCCTCTCCCTCATGCCAATATTCCTCTATAACCGAATAGGGGGAAACATAAACCAAGAATTGAGTTTGTCCAACGCAAATGCAACCTCTGCAGAGTCGCATTGGTTGCATCTCTCATTAAATCGGTTTGGCTTTGAGCATATACTGATAAGCAAAGGCGCGTTGTTCAAAATCATGGATGGGCAAGCCAATTGCTAAGCCAGCATCTTTTAATTTTGCGACAAGCTCCTGTTGATGGGGAAGCGCGCTCTGATTATTAACAATCATCTCGACAGCATAGCCACTTGTGTTGAAGAGCTGTTGAATCTCATGTTTTGTGAAAAAACGTAGATGTGTTTTATCCAGTAGACCGGCATCAACATAGCCCCACGTTCCTTTAAGTAACTCTTCAATGATGGAAATATGGCCGACGTTTGGAATGCTTGCATACACACAACCTGTTTCGCTTAAATAAGGTTTTACTTTTTCAAGGACGGCCCAAGGATCGATCATATGTTCAAGAACATCTGCAAAGATAATGGCATCAAATGAAGCTTCTTTATAAGGTAATAAGTCTTCTTCAATGTTTCCAATCGTTATACTATCGAGCTTTTCTTGTGCTCTCTCAGCGGCGTTAGGAAATTGCTCGAAGCCGTGTACTCCTGCTTTGTACGTATGTTTAATTGCTTCACCTAGTGCGCCTTCTCCACAGCCAATATCCAGCACGTTTTTCACAGATGGTTCAATTAAATGAAACAGCTGTTGATTAATGCCTTGATAATACGATGTAGCTTTATTTTCATAATCTTTATTCATGCGAACCCCTCCCATTGTTGCTATAGGGTATGCAACAACTGGGCGTGTGTGCCAGTTACTTGCGCAAGGCATCTGTAAATGATGTGCGTTGGTGCCCGTTAAAACCAGTCATTGGTCCTGCTGCACATAGTGCATTTAGGATGGCTTCTTCTACAGCATCTGCACTTGCAGCGAACAATTGATTCAACTGGGGGTCACTATCATGCAAAAAGTGATAAGTCATTAAATGCCTTGGGAAAATATGGGGAACTTTAAAAGCGGTAGAAAATGAAAGAACGATGTCGCCGCTGCCATTTGCGGCATAAGAACCTGTTCGCCCAAGTCCAAGCGCTCCTCTCTTTGAAAGCCGTTTTAATTGCCTGGCGTCAAGTGGAGCGTCAGTAGCTAATACAATAATAATCGATCCATCGGGCAAAGCTTGGGATTGTGAGGACGGTTGTGATTGTAGTCGATTGCCGTGCCTACTGTATTGCCAATCTTCCTTTTTTCCATAGTTCGTTAAGACAAGACAGCCAACTGTATAAGAGCCAATTGATCTTGAACTTGTTCCTACTCCACCTTTATAGCCAAGACATGACATACCGGTGCCAGCACCAACTGATCCTTCATCAACGGACTTACGAGATGCATGGTTAATCGCTTGTTCCGCATCATTAGGACGAACATGAAATCCTTTAATATCATTTAAATATCCGTCATTACATTCTGCGACGATGACATTGGCAGTTCCCGTGGCTACACCAATCTCAGGGTTTTTGGCAAATAAGTGAGCAAGGCCACCTTCTGTTACAGCAGGAACTGAAAACGTATTTGTAAGTAAAATGGGGCTTTCAATTGTTCCTAACTCCTCGAGTTGTACAAGACCAGTAGTTTTACCAAACCCATTTAGAACAAAGGAGCCCCCGATTACTTTCTTCTGAAAAAGGTTTCCTCCATGGGGCAGGATGGCTGTCACGCCCGTTCGAATAGCTGACCCTTTTATGATGGTTTGATGTCCAACTTTCACCCCTTTTACATCCGTGATGCTGTTTTGTTTTCCCGTGGGGATGGAGCCGAATGTAAATCCATATTGCCTTGCTCGTTTATACGTCATCAGCGGCCTCCTTTTCTCCTTATTGTCTCAAATAAATTGTTTAAACGTAAAGCAGAATTCTCTATGAATTTCATGAGAATGACTGACCAACCTTTTAGTGAAATGCTATAATTATAGGAGAGACACTGTTTAGGAGGAGAGACAATGGAACAACGTTACGGGGGACTTGAAGCAGGAGGAACAAAAATGGTGTGTGCGGTTGTTGATGATAAAGGTCAGTGGATTGACCGATTAACGATACCAACTAAGCGCCCAACTGAAACCATGTCGCAAATAGTGGAATTCTTTAAGCGAAACGATATTACAAGTTTAGGCATAGGAAGTTTTGGACCGCTTGATTTAAAGGAAGGGTCACCTACATATGGATCATTGGCAAGTACACCAAAAGAAGGGTGGGAAGGTTATCCTCTTCTTCAAGCATTTGCAGAATTACATGTACCGATAAAAATCACAACCGATGTGAACGGTGCGGCACTAGCGGAAGCAACAAAAGGGGCAGCTAAAGGGTTAGACAGCTGCATGTATATCACAGTTGGGACGGGTATAGGGGCAGGCGCTGTTGTTAATGGGACTGTGCTAGACGGGCTGACCCACCCAGAAATGGGGCATATACCGGTGCAACGTCATCCTGAGGATATATATGAGGGGAAGTGCCCTTACCACGGCGGGTGTGTCGAAGGTATGGCGGCAGGACCGGCTATTCAAGATCGTTGGGGCAAAGCGGGGATAGAATTAGCTGCTGATCAGAACGTTTGGGAACTAGAAGCTTATTATTTAGCTCAAGCCATTGCGGCCTATACTTTTGTCCTATCGCCAAAACGTATTGTAATTGGCGGGGGAGTTATGAAGCAAGAACAACTATACCCATTAATTCGAGCATCACTTGTTAAGCAGTTAAACAATTACGTCGATATCGGTAATCCTAATGAGTACATAGTTGCTCCAGGACTAGGAGACAACGCAGGAATTGAGGGTGCGATTCTTCTGGCAAAACAAGCGGTTCAGACATAGTCTAGAAAAATAAAGTAGTAAACAGAGAGTCGGTCCGTTAGATTCTCTGTTTACGCTAAAGTTAACAATTAGTAATCACCTTTTTAATCCAGGTAAAATGTAGTACCTCAACAAAACCGTGTTTGGAGGGGAACAGAATGACATTAAGGAACAAATATCCTCATGGAGATCGGGTGCTCGCTTTAACAAAGGAGTTAGTCCATCAACCAAGTATATCGGGAACTGATCAAGAAAATAAGATGATGGAGCTTATCTGTACGATTCTTCAACGCAACCTATACTTTAAAAACAATCTAAGTCACATCAAGCAAGTCCCCCTTAAAGACGATCAGCAGAAACGTCATGCGGTTGTTGCGATGCAAATAAAAGACCCCGCTAATAAAAACGTAACCGTGTTACTAAGTCATTATGATGTAGTCGGAGTCGATGACTTTGGAATGTACAAAGATGCTGCTTTTTTACCGGATGAATTGAAAGAAAAGTTAAAAAGTGAACAGGAAGGGTATCTTGATCACGATGCTCGCAAAGACCTTGCATCAGGATCCTATTTATTTGGTCGTGGGTCAATGGATATGAAAGCAGGGCTTGCCATGCAGCTCTCAGTAATGGAGGATATAGCACAAGATGCAAATTCTACTGCTAACGTTTGTTTAGTTGCTGTACCAGATGAAGAGAAGTTGTCAGCAGGTATGTTTGCGGCAGTGGAAGAGCTTGAGAGTCTGCAAGAAAGAGAGGGTTGGAACTTCCAAGCTTGTATTTGTTCTGAACCGAATTTTTCTGCTTATCCAAATGATTTTAATAAATATATCTACACAGGCTCAACGGGAAAATTGTTACCTTTTATTTACTGTGTGGGAAGAGAGACACATGTGGGTCAACCGCTGGAAGGTATTAATGCTTCGGTCATGGCAGCTCAACTTGCTGTAGAAATGGAGTGGTCTGATTCTTTTTCCGATAAAGTAGGGGTGGAGGCATCACCTTCGCCAACTTGCTTGCGGATACGGGATTTAAAAGAAACGTATGATGTTCAGACGCCGAATGAATCTTATTTATACTACAATGTATTAACGCTTCACTCCGGACCAGAGGAAGTCATGAGTAACGTAAAGAAAAGTTGTTTGAGAGCGAGTGAACTTATTCATGAACGTCTTGTCAAACATCGTTCCGTATTCGGAAATGAAGCGATGGCAGAAGCTGTGTCAGCTCCAAAGGTCTATACACTTCCTGAGTTATACCAGCGAGGATTAAAGAAGTTCGGGGATTCCTTCAAACAGTCTTATGATGAAGTCGTGGAAGCGAGTATAAAAGAGAATGACTTTACAAATCAAACACTTGCTTTAGCAAGAGGCATTTCAGCATACTTTCTTGATCAAGCGCCGTTTTATTTAATGTTACTACAGCCACCTTACTATCCTCATGTTCAACTTAACCCAGCAAATGATGGCGAATTGATTGCATTAACGCAAGAACTACAAGAGATTGCAATGAATCAATATGGTGAGACGTTAGTAAATAAAACATTCTTTCCTGGATTATCAGATGTGAGCTATTGTCGAACAAGCGAAGAGGATATGGCGGTTGAGGCTCTTGAACGATACATGCCACTTTATAAAAAAAGTTACCACATTCCATTAGAAGCTATTCGTAATTTGGATATACCGACAATTAACCTTGGCCCATTTGGTAAAGATGCGCATAAAAGAACAGAGCGCCTTCATATAAGGTATTCAACAGAAGTGGCACCTGCCTTATTACGGCATGCGATTGAACGCTTGGCAGAAGTGAAAACCGTTTAGCATTTTCATAAGCGGTTTTTACTTTTTAGAAGGCTTTACAACAATAATAGGGATTAAGAGTTAGAAATAGAGCTAGGAAATTGAATGAAAGATGTCGTACACTGAGATAAGCAAATCTTACTTTTTTGCCTCAGTTATCGTTTTAAGGAGTATACATATGAATAAGTTCAGTACAAGTTTTCTCGTAACCGGTGGGTTGTTACTTGGTATTTTTATGGCGGCTATCGACAATACGATTGTTGCTACCGCAATGGGAACAATTGTTGGTGATTTAGGAAATTACGATAAGTTTGTATGGGTGACTGCTGCCTATATGGTTGCCATGATGGCCGGTATGCCAATCTATGGGAAGTTATCTGACATGTACGGAAGGAAGCGCTTTTTTTTATTTGGGTTAATCGTTTTTCTAATTGGGTCAATCCTATGTGGACTCGCACAAACAATGAATCAACTCATTGCTTTTAGAGTGATTCAAGGTATTGGTGGAGGCGCGTTGATGCCAATTGCATTCACGATTATTTTTGATATTTTTCCACCTGAAAAACGTGGAAAGATGACGGGGTTGGTAGGCGCTGTTTTTGGTGTATCAAGTGTGTTTGGTCCATTAATGGGAGCCTTTATTACGGAAACATTCAACTGGAACTGGATTTTTTATATAAATGTTCCAATAGGTGCAGTGGCGATCTTTTTAATTGCTCGTTATTACAAAGAAACGCTGGAAACAAGAAAGCAAAAAATTGACTGGCTTGGTGCGGGAACGCTTGTCCTTGCTGTTGTCTGCTTAATGTTTGCACTTGAATTAGGCGGAGGGGCATATGCATGGTCATCTCCTCAATTACTCAGTTTATTTGCTGTATCGCTTGTAGCATTCAATATCTTCGTTTTTGCCGAGAGAAAAGCATCAGAGCCAATTATTTCTTTTTGGATGTTTAAAAAGAAGCTTTTTGCGACATCACAAATTATTGCCTTTATTTACGGAGGAACGTTTGTCATCTTAGCTATCTTTATTCCGATCTTTGTTCAAGCCGTTTTTGGTGGAACCGCATCAAGTGCAGGAACAACGCTGATGCCAATGATGATTGGTTCGGTAGTGGGAAGTATGACTGGTGGGGTGCTGCAAACAAAAATTCGCTTCCGAACGATGATGATTTTTTCTGCAATTTGTTTTTTAACAGGTATGAGCTTGCTATCAACAATGGGTCCAGATATTTCCCGGTTCGCATTAGCCCTTTATATGTTTTTAGCTGGTGTTGGTGTTGGGTTTTCCTTTTCATTGTTACCGGCAGCTTCTATTAATGATTTGCCAAAGCGTTTTAGAGGATCAGCCAATTCGACTAATTCATTTCTACGATCCTTTGGAATGACAGTCGGAATTGCTATTTTCGGAACGGTTCAAACCATTTCATTCTCAAATCGAGTTCAGGAAGCGTTTGTCGATTCCGCTCTTCCCACAAGCGGAATGGACCCACAAGAGTTGTTTACACCAGAAGGGAGAGCGCAAATACCACCTGAGGCGCTGGCGACAATTACTGAAGCGATGTCTGATTCAATTACGTTTGTTTTTAGTTTAGCCATTATCCCCATTGCGCTAGCTCTTCTGGCTACTTTTTTCATGGGCAATGAACGTGTTCGAACGAGTGAAGATTTGAAAATGCAAGGGAAAGCTGAGTGATGGAATTGTCGATGCTCCGGAGCAAGTCGCGTTAATTGTATTAAGACACGAGAACCTCTGCTTCCAGCAGAGGTTCTTTTCGTAATTTAAGAACGTAATGTTGGGTCAAGAGGGAATGTGATCACGATAGCTGTTAACCAAAGTAGAGGTAAGGAAACGAGCAGTACAAGCGAAAAAATTAGGACAAAGAGTAAACGCTGCGTTGATAAAGGTTTCTTTTGGAAGGCAATAAAGAGTCCGTTTGAAAAAAAGAAAAGGGGCAAAATAAACGCAGTAGTGCGCCAGTCTGAAATCCAATTTGAGCGCATAAATTCTGATGAAAACTGAGTTAAAAATAAGTAGAGAAACAAGATAAATTGGATCAAGCCAAGGGCACTTATTGTTAGCCCGAAGCTCTTTCGAACAGAATGTTCCATTGTTGACCTCCTCAGTTATCGCATACCCTCAACTAGGAAAGTTAATCAAAAAAAGAGCGCATTTTTGCGCTCTTTATCGAGAATTGTTATAAGAATTAATACACTCCGAGATGAATTTGGTAAATCGTGCTGTTCCTGTTTCAGAATCTTTAAAGACCCCAGCATGATCTAACACTTTTTCAAATAACCTGCCTACTTCTAGCTGTAATTGCTGCTCGATTGTTGCTGTAAGTAGCTCTTTTCCTAAACGCTGTTTGAAATTAAGTGCCCATTCTTTATGCTTTGCGACCAGAGTTGAATTCGTTAATTCTTCTTCCGCATTAGTAGAAGGTAAAATGCTTGCAAGCTCTTGAAGTTCCTCTTTTAATCTTCCAGGCAAGATCGCTAAGCCCATCACTTCAATTAGCCCAATATTTTCTTTCTTAATCGGATGTACTTCTTTATGGGGATGGAATAAACCTAATGGATGTTCTTCTGTTCTACGATTATTACGTAAAACCAAATCCATCTCGTAATGGACACCACTTTTTCGCAGAACCGGTGTAATCGTATTATGTGGTTCGCCTTCCGTATGCGAAAATACATCGGAATGTGCATCACTGTAGCCCCGCCATGTTGTTAGTACAGTCGTGGCAAATGAGATGATGCGCTCGCGATTGGTACTTGTTAATCGTATGACGCTCATTGGCCATTTTACAATACCTATTTTAAGATCAGCATCTGGAATGGGGAACTCGACTTTAAGCGGAGCCCTAGCCATTGGAAATGAATGGTCCCCACCTTGATAGTGGTCATGATTTAGAATAGAACCGCCAACAATTGGTAGGTCTGAATTTGAGCCAATAAAGTAATGAGGAAACTGATCAACAAAATCAGCAAGTCGTTGAAATGTTTTCTCGGTAATTGCCATAGGTTTTTGAATGCCGGAAAATGCTATAGCATGTTGATTGTAGTAAACATAGGGTGAAAACTGAAGATACCACTGCTCATCAGCTAACCTAATGGGGATGATACGCAAGTTCTGTCGTGCAGGATGCTGTACACTACCAGCAAAGCCAACATTTTCTTTCACTAACGGTCCACCCGGATAGGTGATAGATTGACTATCGTTTTTTGCAGCGGCGATGGCAACAGGGTCTTTTTCAGGTTTAGACAAATTTATTGTGATTTCCAAGTCTCCGTAAGTAGTCTGGACTGACCAACTTTGGTTCAACTTAATCCGATTGGTTCGAATGTAATTGGAATCTTGATTAAACGCGTAAAAAAGAGCAGTTGCTTGTTCTGCTCCATATTTAGAAAGGTTTGTGTAAAATGTGTTGATTACAGAACTTGGCCGAGGTAACAGTAAATCCATGAGTTTTGTGTCAAACAAATCACGATACGTAACGGTGTCCGATTTAATTAGTGAATGGTCAACAGCCCAAGAAAGAATGGGACCAAGTATATCAGGTAAAGCGTTCATGTCGTCAGGTGGCACTTGTTCAAAAGAAGGTGCTTGTAGACCAAGCATGTCAAGAACACGGTTACGCACGTATTCTGTATCTTCTTTGGCGAAAAGCTGCTTGTTTTGCCCATAGGCGAGTAGAGCTTCAACTTGGTGATGGATGGAATGAGTCATGAGATCCCCCCTTCTTATAATTGATAAACGCCTTCGCCTGCCTCACTAATGTAAAATTCTGGTGTCAGGCCAGTCTTCTCTGTATAGTGTCGCTTAACGTGCTCAGTAAAACTATCAATCGATTGATGATCGACTAAACTAACTGTACATCCACCAAATCCAGCGCCGGTCATGCGGGTTCCAATACATCCTGGAGCGTCTGCTTGAAGTGAAAACAGTAAGTCAAGTTCAGGGCCAGTTACTTCATAGTCAATTGAAAGGGATTGATGAGAATCGCCCATGAGTTTTCCGAATCCCTCCAGATCTCCTTCTTTAAGTAACTGAACTGCTCGAGTAACACGATCATTTTCACTAACAACATGAGCAACTCTTTGGGCAATTTCAGCTGAACGAACAACGGACGCCACCTCTTGAATTTGATGAACAGATAAATCGCTTAAGGTCTCAATGGCATAGCCCGCGGCTTGGATGTCAGATAATCCTTGCTCGCACTCTGAACGACGTTCGTTGTATTTTGAATCGGACAGGCCGCGTTGTTTATTTGAATTCGTAATGACAATTTTGTAGTTTGCCAGATCAAGAGGAATGAGGTCATGTTCAAGGGTGTGCGTATTTAAAAACAATGCATGGTGTTCTTTACCCAAACCAACTGCGAATTGATCCATAATTCCACTGTTGACACCAATATACCCATTCTCAACCCGCTGACATAATGTAGCTAAGTCCGTTCGACTTAAAGGTGCATTTAGCAACGTAGCAAGAAAATAAGCAGTAACCATCTCAATCGATGCAGAAGACGAGAGACCAGCTCCGTTTGGGAGATTTCCATAAAAATAAAGCTCAAGCCCTGGAAGGTCATAGCCTAATTTCTGAAATTCGTTGAGCACACCTTTTGGGTAATTGCCCCACTGATGTGACTGTTGATATGAGAGGTCATCAACGGAACACTCAATTATTTGTTCAAAATTAGCTGACTGTAGACGGATAATCTGATCAGTTCGTTTTCCTACTGCTAAGTATGTTCCAATCGTTAGTGCAGCTGGAAATACGTAACCTCCATTGTAATCGGTGTGTTCACCAATTAAATTTACACGCCCCGGGGCAAAGTATATCGAGTCTGGTTGTTTAGTATGAGTAGCTTGAAACTGATTTGTTATTGTCTGAATGATTTGTTTTTCCACGTTAGTATCACTCTCCTAAACCAATCTTATCGCTTGATAGACGAAATAAAAGGGAAGAAATTGCGCTTATTCATAACAATTTTGCTTGTCTCGAGACTGAATTTATAATTATAACAAAGAAAGCGCTTTAAATAAATTGGTATGAAAGCTTTGACATCTTTTGTTTAATCCTGTATATTACCAAATGGGCGAACAATTTAATCGCCTAATGAATTTATTATTCGTTTTTAGGGGTGTATCAAATGGAAAATGTATTTGATTATGAAGATATTCAGCTAATTCCTGCAAAATGTGTTGTAAATAGTAGATCTGAATGTGATACAAGTGTTGAGCTTGGGGGACGCTCTTTTAAACTTCCAGTAGTTCCGGCGAATATGCAAACAATTATAGATGAAAAGATTGCACTTTATTTAGCAGAAAACAATTATTTTTATGTAATGCACCGTTTTGAACCACAAACTCGTCTAGCCTTTATTAAAGACATGCAAGGTCGAGGGTTGTATGCTTCTATTAGCGTTGGTGTAAAGCGTGAAGAGTACGCGTTTATTGAACAACTTGCAGCGGAAAATACTGTACCTGAGTACATCACAATAGACATTGCTCATGGCCATTCAAATGCAGTGATTGATATGATCGAACATATTAAAAAGCACATACCTGCTAGCTTTGTTATTGCTGGTAATGTTGGGACACCTGAAGCCGTTCGTGAACTAGAGAATGCAGGCGCTGATGCGACAAAAGTGGGTATTGGACCAGGGAAAGTATGTATTACAAAAATTAAGACAGGTTTTGGCACAGGTGGTTGGCAATTAGCAGCTTTACGTTGGTGCGCCAAAGCAGCAAGTAAGCCGATCATTGCAGACGGAGGCATTCGAACTCACGGAGATATTGCCAAGTCCGTTCGATTTGGAGCAACTATGGTTATGATTGGTTCATTGTTCGCTGGGCACGAAGAGTCTCCTGGTGAAACATCTGTTATTGATGGAAAACAAGTAAAAGAATATTTTGGCTCGGCATCGGAATTCCAAAAGGGTGAGAAAAAGAATGTTGAAGGAAAAAAGATGTTTGTAGAGCATAAAGGTTCTTTAGCAGATACGCTTCAGGAAATGGAGCAAGACTTACAATCATCAATATCATACGCAGGTGGAACGAAGCTAGAGTCCATTCGCAATGTAGACTATGTGATTGTAAAAAATTCTATTTTTAATGGTGATAAAGTTTATTAAAAAAGATCCTGTCCGAATGGACAGGATCTTTTTAAATCCAGCTCCAACCTCTACCGCGTCGTTCCCCGTTATCTCGTCTAGGACGACGATCAACAACGTTTTCAACATCTGAACTTTCTTCGATTGAGATGGACTCTGGATAACTATGCACATGACGATAGACTCGTTTTTTTCTTACAGTGGTGTGAGTTGGATGAATTTCTGGAATAATCACGATTTCTGTTTCATCAACTACCCGATGTTTGGTTGGATGAACAACGGGTTCACTCTCATGAAAGTGAACGTCGCCATTGTATTTTCCGCAAGTACATTTTCGACTAAATCCCATTGAGTTTCCCCTCCTTTAAAACCATTTATCGTATTGTATGGAGATGAGGGGTGTGACGAACTAGTCTAATAACCTAAATTCAGCGAAATGGGTTGTTTTATGATGAACTGTGAAAGTAAGTTTAGTACTGGTCCGCTTGGCGTTTTAAAAGTTGGGGGATAGATAATGTGTAAATCAACGAAATGGAAAAAACGTCATAAACAAAGAAAAACCACTTAAGGGAAGCGGTTTTTCTTTGTTTACTACTAAACCTTTAATCTCTTACACCCGCACCCTCTTGGGAGTGTGCAAGACGGCTTGATGCAGCGGCAGCGATCGCCCCAACGATGTCATCTAGGAACGTATGACATGTATTCTCCTGATGTTCGTTAAGCTTCCCTAGAATTCCTGGTTTAACCTTGTCCACATAACCGAAGTTTGTAAGACCGATTGAGCCATACACATTTACAATAGAGAGCGCAATAATTTCATCAATCCCAAAAAGACCTTCGTCGGACTCAATAATCTCTTGGAGTGGCGAAGAGAGCTTTTTTTGTTCTGCAAGTCGGTCCAGTTCAATTCCAGTTAAGAGCGCATTTTGAACTTCTCGTTTTGCGAGTACTTTCATAACGTGATTGCGACACATTTCTTTTGTTAAGTGCGGCACATAAGGAGTTTGCAAATCGTAGACGAGATCCATGATGTCTTCTATTGTTACACCACGATCCTCAAGGTTCTTTATAGCGAGTTCAATTGTAATTTTATGAATCATGTTGTTCTCTCCTTTAATCTGTATTGTCGTCTTTCTTCATTATAGGTTGATTTAGGAAAAACCTTTCTTTCGTGGTGGCGTTAACCATTCACTTGATGTAACCTGAATAGCGGCACCTTGCGTAGGTAAGAGTCTGCGGACAGTTCGACAAGCGATTGATTCATAATCAGCCATATATTGAAGGCGCTGGTCATAGGGCACGAGTACTTCAACAACTGCAGTTCCGGCTATTTCGTTAAACTTATTTTTCCAATACTTATAGTCTGAGAGCTGGGTCACACGCAATATAGGTGTAATCGTTTTAAAAAAATGCTTTTCAAAAAACGCTTTTGTTGAAGATAAATCAATCTCATTCTCACCAACATCATGGTAAAGAGTAGTGCGACACGTTACTTTACATGCATACATTGTAATGCCTCCATCTAGTCCTTCCATCCTATTATACTTAAAAATGGAAAGCAAGAAAATGGATAAAAGCGAATGATTAAATTAAAAACGATTGTATTGTTCGTATTTTTATTGACTTTATTTCACTGTGTTGCTAAACTGATCTAGTACAAATTTTCATTAATACTATCGTATAAACGCAGAAATAAGGTCTGCACGTTTCTACCGGGCTACCGTAAATGGCTTGACTACGATGTGAAGGGTTCTTTTGCATAGAACAACCTCTTCATGTCAGCTCTAGGTAGAAACCACCTAGGGTTATTTAATTATGGGGGGAAAAGGATGAATCGTTTCTTTAAATTAGGTGAGAACCAAACATCAATCAAACAAGAGGGAGTAGCTGGGCTAACAACCTTCCTAGCGATGGCTTATATCTTGTTTGTAAATCCGCAAATACTTGGGGCAGCTGGAATGGATCAAGGAGCTGTATTTGTGGCAACAGCACTTGCTGCACTAGTTGGTTCCATTATGATGGGAGTAATTGCGAATTATCCGATTGCGCTTGCTCCAGGGATGGGATTAAATGCTTTCTTTGCTTACACGGTTGTCATTGGTTACGGGATGTCGTGGCAAGCAGCGCTTTTTGCAGTATTTGCATCAGGTGTTATTTTCGTTGTTATAACGATTTTTAAACTACGTGAAATGATTATAAATGCAATACCAGAAGAGTTGAAGTATGCAACGGGTGCAGGGATTGGGCTATTTATAGCATTTATTGGCTTAAAAAATGCCGGAATTGTTGTGGGAGACCCCGCAACTCTCGTCTCTTTAGGAGATTTAACGACTCCGCCAACGCTACTAGCCATTTTTGGTGTTGTTGTCACAATTATTCTTGTTGTTCGTGGAGTAAAAGGTGCGGTTTTTTACGGCCTTGCATTGACGGCTATTTTGGGAATTGTAACGGGAATTAACCAGCTATCCAATGGTGTGTTATCAATGCCACCAAGCTTAGCTCCTACTTTTGGTGCGGCATTTGATGTGAACTGGACAGAAGAGATCTTTACTTTGCAAATGCTTATTGTCATCTTAACATTTCTTTTTATCGTATTTTTCGACACAGCAGGAACGTTATTTGCAGTAGCAACTCAAGCAGGCTTTGTGAAGAATAATCGTTTACCACGTGTTGGTCGGGCATTGTTTGCTGATGCAAGTGCATCAACCATTGGTTCCATCTTCGGAACTTCAACAACGACGGCTTATGTTGAATCATCTTCGGGAGTTGCTGTAGGTGGTCGTACGGGACTAACGGCTGTTTTTACCGGTTTGTTTTTTGCTTTAGCTCTATTCTTTTCTCCTTTATTAGATGTGATTACGAATGAAGTAACTGCTCCTGCTCTTATTATTGTCGGGGTTATGATGGCAACAGCACTTCGCCATATTGACTGGACAAAGATGGAGATTGCTATTCCTGTGTTTTTTACAGTTGTGACAATGCCACTTACGTATAGCATTGCAACAGGGATTGCGCTAGGATTTGTACTTTATCCTTTGACAATGGTAGTAAAAGGACGAGCGAAAGAGTTACATCCTTTAATGTACCTATTGTTCGTTGTATTCATTATTTATTTAGGCTTTTTACATCATTAAAAGTAGAAGCATAGGCCAGGCCCCTGATGTTAAAAACATCAGGGGCCTATTTACGTCTACTAAATAAATTTAATAGAAAACTTGGCTAACAGTTATTTTAGTAAGGTTTTAAGTGATTTTTCTAGTTCTATTTTTAAAGCTTTTAAATCTTTTTTAAAAAAGTTTATAAAACCTATTGACGATTGTTGTTGATTCTTGTTATTATATTGAAGTCGCCAAGAGAGAACGGCGCAAACGAGTTCTTTGAAAACTGAACAAAAGCCAAGCGTAATAAAGAGATACAAGGTATCTCGTCAATGAAAGTC
>NZ_JAFBCV010000010.1 GCF_016907895.1 Shouchella xiaoxiensis | reverse complement strand
ATCCTTTTCACCATCAAATTTCGTCATTGGGACCAATCAAAAGACCATAAGAGAAAGCCTGGGTTCACAGAACCAAGGCTTTCTCGACAATCTGACAATCACCCTCCAGCTGGAGGGTGATTGTTTTAAATGGTGACTTCTGATGTTAAAAAGTTGGGAAGTTGCTGTGCGTGCTTATCAAGCATGATTTGTTCTGGCTTAACGCCTTCAGCACGTAAGAGGGCAATATTTTCAACAAGAAACTCGTCACTACCGACAACATAGAAAAGGCCGTTTTCATCTGAAGCGAGCTTTTTCACTTCATCGTAATATGTTTTCCGGTTATCAACGAACTGCGTCGTAAACTTTTTATCCGGTGCTGATTCAAAAAGGTTCGTGAACAAATAGGCTCTGGATGAATCAACGTTTAACGAGTGAATCTGATTAACGTTGTCATTGCGTTCAAGGTAATCAAGCACAAGCGGACGGAATGTGGCGAGACCAACACCTGCCGAAAGTAAGTAAACGTTCTTATCTTCGCGTTTGAGCGGAACGTTTGAATGGGTCTTGAAAATCGCCACCTCATGCCCGACTTCAAGATTTCTAAGGATCATTTTAAACTCTGAGCATTCTTCTTTGATACGCGTTGTAATCCCAATCGACTTCTCATTTGGCAAAGTTGAGATTGACATATGACGGATTAAGCTGCGGTTTGGTTTCTCTTCGGCATTAAACCCCTTCAGTGCAAAGTGCGTATGAGAACCTTCTTCCCATGTAAATCCTTCTGGGCAGTCGAGCATGTATGTTTTAACCTCAGGGGTCTCGTCAATAATCTGATTGATTTTCGTCCAGTAAATTTGCATCGAATCATCTCCTTTAGAATGAGTTGCTTCATTATTATTAAGTATACATCAAGTGATAACAATTCTCAATTGGGTTTGGGGGGGAATTTTTGAAAGATACTTTAGGCAAAGGAACTATCTAGTATCAAAAGTATATCCAGTGTATATACTGTTTTAAAAGGATGTGATACAATGGATATACAACATGCACTAGGGGGGAATTATATGACCATCGCTGTTAATCAATGGGGAAACAGTCTGGCCATTCGTATCCCTCAAAGTATTACTAAGTCATTTAATCTTGAAAAAGGAAGTGAATTAGTGATGAAAGTAGAAGGGAATCAAATCATTCTTCAACCTGTTCAAAAAAAATTCACAGCTGAGTTCGCGATACAGGACATGGAAGGTAAGGTCCCGCCATCAGAGATTTTTCCTGAAGACGGTCCCGAGGGAGACGAAATGATCTAATGGGTAAAGAATCACATAAAGACTTAGAGCGAGGCGACTTGATCTGGTTAAACTTTACGCCGCAGGCCGGATTTGAATTAAAGGGAAGGCACCCCGCAGTTGTTATTTCTCCTCATTGGTACAATAAGCGTTCGAACTTTGTTCTTATTGCTGGAATAACAAGTAGTCCATCGAACTGGACTTATGCATACGAGTTACCCGAAGGGCTAAAAACAACTGGAAAAGTCTATGTGGATCAATTAAAGTCATATGACTTACGTGCACGCTTCTGGTCTTACGTAGAAACCATAACGGATGAAGCCTGGTTGAATGGATTATTAGATCGAGTCGGAACGTTAACCCAATAAAATTTCTTTGAAGCTGTAGGCTCGGGCCACGGCTTTTTTTATATGTCTAATTAGAAATAATAGAATGTATTGGAGAGGTTAAAATGTAGGAATAGTTTTAATGTTTAACTCAAAATGCGGTAACCACCGCTATAAATGGAGTTTGAAATGAATTGGTAAACATTTTAGGACAACTTGCACTCATTGAGTGGTATGCTGTTTCTCGGAATGATAGCGTTTCAAATCATACATCTGGGTTTCGTGTGTAAGGAACATTCAAGGCAATCAATCTATCCATTAAAAATAAACAGGGGGAATGACATATGCAAGCAATTGGTGTGTTACTAATGGTTGGAAGCTTTTTTTTACGGAATATTCATTATATTGAAAGGTTTGTTCGGAAAGAATCGGATGAATTTCAAACGATTTGGTTTGGGGATCGTGACTTTTGTGGTTGGCGTTATCTTGATGGTATCAGGCTCTTCATCTGAACCAACTCCACAACAGGCAATGAATTCTGATGATACGGCTTCTGCTGAAGCAGAGGATGAAAAACGCCTGATGAAGTAGAGGAAAGTTATGCGAGTGTTGGTGATGTGTTTGTTGTTGACGATATTGAAATGCGTTTAGAGAATCTTGCTGTCTATGATGGGGAGATTAACATGCATTCTGAGCGTGAAAATGATTATATGTATTTGATCGAGTTTAACGTGAACAATCAAAGTGACGATTCGATCCCGTTCTCAAATAGTGATTTAAAAGCGTACGACGAAGAGGGCTATCAGCTAGAGCGAATCTTAGTAAGTTCAAACAACAATGCAGGTCTTGATACAATTAATACAATGGGCGCATTGGATGCAGGGAGACAAATCAAGCTATATGTTGTCCTTGATGCTAAAACTGGTGAAGACATTGAAGTAACATGGGACAAGACGGTTAGCTTTAGAAGTGAAAAAGCAGAATTTGTTTTACCGGCTCTTCAATAGGAAGAAGAAAAAATCCGTCAGTTGACGGATTTTTTTAGTTGAGTCTGTTTATAGTTATTATCCTGCTCAAAAACCATACGCATCATCAGCTTCTTGCCGCATCGCCTGCACCGTGCGGGTTAACAGATGTGTATCTTCAACGAGGCGCTGGACGCGGAAGATGAGATCATCGTTGGCAATCTGCTTCTGGTGAAAATCTTTCTCTTCTGCGAAAACGTATGTCTGCACGAGCTGCGCCTTCATGTAGCTAAGAATGGGCTTCAGCTGCTGCTCGGCGACAAGGTAGTGTTTCGGACTACCGGCTGTGACAACGATCGAGACAACTTTGTTTTCAAAAGCCTGCACCGGAAGCAGGTCAAAGATGTTTTTGAGCGTGCCAGGAATAGAAGCTTGGAATACAGGGGTGCCGATCACAATTGCGTCAGCAGCCATTAGCGTCTGGGCGACGTAACCGGTGTCGCCGCTGTATTCAATAAACTGACGGCCGTCGCTGAACGTAATGTCGTATTCAGCGAGGTCGAGTAGGGTGACTTCCGTGTCTGCATCGTAGTCATGCAGCTGTTTAACAACTTCGTCGATCATCGTTCTTGTTTTGGAACCGACAACGGAGCCGGAGAGGGCGACGATTTTCATTCCGATTCCCCCTTTGTATACTTACGTATGGCTGGGAGAATCTCGGTTGCGATGAGCTCAATGTTTTTCTTTAGTTCATCAAACGGGACACCGCCGAAATCCATCTGTGCGATATAGCGTTGGTGTCCAAACAGTTCATGCTGGTAAAGAATTTTTTCAATGATTTGCTGCGGGCTACCGACGTTAAGTACGTCGCGGACATCCTCACCTTGGGCAAACGCACGCTTGGAGAAACCTTGTCCGTTTGTTAATGTAATGCCTTCGTTAACGGCTGGGTAATAGGCACGCTGTGCTTCTTGCGTTGTTTCTGCCGCATAGAATAAACCGGCTGTAGCAATGGGGAAGTCGGCTGGATCGTAGCCGCTTTCCGTCAACGCTCCACGGTACGCATCAATTGAACGTTTAAACGCCGCTGTTGGTCCTGCTAAATGGGCGAGGAACATTGGTACGCCGGCAAGTCCGGCTTTAATGGCGCTTGCTGGTGTACCACCAACAGCGCGCCAGATAGGCATTTTGCCTTCCAGTGGGCGTGGTAGCACTTCAGCGTCGCGTAAAGATGCGCGAAATTCGCCACTCCAGTTGACGATTTTTTCTTCATTGATCTGACGAAGCAAATCAAACTTCTCTTCAAACAGCCCTTCATAATCGCGTAAATCATAGCCAAGTAGATCGTATAAGCCAACGCGAGATGCGCGGCCGGCGATAATTTCCGCTCGTCCGTCTGAAATTAAATCGATTGTTGCGAAGTCCTCGTACACTCGTACCGGATCGGATGTGCTAATAATCGTGGAGGAGCTCCCGATCTTGATTTTCTTTGTTGCCTGGGCGATTGCTGCTAAAACAACGGAATGAGCCTGAGTCGCAAAAAACGCCTGATGGCTTTCACCGACGCTGAAGAAATCAATGCCTGCTTCCTCTGCTAGCTTTGCAAATTCAATGATCTCCTTAATGCGCTGCTGCGCGGAGATTCGTTTGCCTGTATGGGGATTCGGCAAGTGATCGCCGAGTGTATAGATGCCAAATTCTAAGCCATTCTCTTTATTAATTCGATTCATTATGGATCCTCCCTTAGTTCGCAATCACGTTAGTTGTATCTTCCTCTATTTTGCCTTATGATAAACGCATTTAATAGTACGTACTTTCATGAAAGCAGGTATCCTCAAGGAAACTACTAGGAGGGAAACAAATGAAAATTGTACCCGATCAATGCCAAGTCAGTCAGGCGATGGATGTGATTATTGGCAAGTGGAAGCTGGCGATTTTGCTGCACCTACTTGCTCATGGACCGACGCGGTTTGGCGCGTTACAGCGTGCGGTTCCAGCCGTTACGCCGAAAGTGCTGACCCAACAATTACGCGAGCTAGAAGAGGAAGACATTATTAACCGCAACGTGTATCCAGAAAATCCACCGAAAGTTGAGTATGACATTAGCACCTATGGGCAGTCACTAGAGCCAATCTTGAACGCCATGCACCAGTGGGGACTTGATCATATGGCGTATAAGCAGACGCGGGATAAGAAGGAGGATAACGGTGTTTAAAACAATAGCAGAACTTCATATGGCTGATGTCCTTGACGCATGGAACGAGGGATTTTCCGATTACTTAGTGCCAGTGCAAACGACGGTAGAAAAACTGATAAAGAAAATGGAGCGAGAGAATCTTGATGTGAATGCATCCTTCGCCTATCTTGTTGATGAAAAAATTGCAGGAGTGATTTTGACAGGAATGGCTGAATTCCATGGTGTAAAGCAGATGTGGATTGGTGGAATGGCAGTCGTCCCGGCATATCGAAAAAAGGGAGTTGCCAAGAAAATGCTTCAGCAAGTTGAAGCGGAAGCCAGGGTAAAAAATTGTTCAGAAATATTGCTTGAAGTGATTACGGAGAATGCGAAAGCTTACCGGGTTTACACAGAGTTTGGATTTGAACAGTTAAATGAATTAGTAGTAGGGAAATTGATGTACAATTCAATTGATTATAAGACGTTAGTAAGATTTAAAGCAAGCGTGGCTGCTGAACAAGATGTTAATGAACCAGTTGATGTTCCGTGGAGAACTCGTTTGGATAAGCTAGCAACGGTACTATCAATATGGGAAGAAGACAAACAGATCGGCTATCTCTCGTTTACGCGAGATTCAACGAGAATACTGTTGTTGCAAGTAGAATTGTTTAATAAGCAACGTGCTGATTTAGTGTCCCCCATTTTGCAGCAATTTAAATGCGATTATCAAATAGAAGAGGTCTGGATCTACAACCTCGTCGGTTCTTCAATGGAATGCAAGCAAATCGAAAAAATCGGTTTAGAGAAACCGATTCGACAATATCAAATGAAGCTTCAAGCAGGAAAAGCCTAGTTGGCGGAGACCTGATTGAAGTTTTTTTCGTTTCATAATTCTTTTTTAGAGGATTTTTCGTAACAAAAATACAGATCTATAATAAAAAAGGTTTGATTCGTAATGTGACTACACAGTTTTAGTAAGGGACTGTTTCGTTTACTCAATTACGTCATAGGATGAATACAATAAGGTTCTATCTTCTTAGTGTGGGTAGGTTTATTTATTTGAATATAAAAAAGAGGGGATCACTTGTGTGGAGTCATTTTCAATGTTCTAATGGAATTCAATTTTTCAAAAGGTCAACTACAAATGGTGGATTAACTAACTCGTTTATCAATCCTTCATTATATGGATTAACAGGACCGACTGGACCAACCGGACCAACCGGTTCTATAGATTTACCATATAATGTAATCGTCCCATTTGATCCAACGAATTCTAATAATTATGTAGTGGGTCAAATAGTTACGTTTGAGGGTGGACTCTATTTAGTAAATACAGATAGACCAACCGGTTTTCCAAACAATTCTCCAGACTTTACGTATCTTGGTTTAGTAGGTGCTCCTGGAGTAACCGGCGCGACAGGTAATACAGGAAGCACGGGGGCTACTGGGGGAACAGGAAGTACAGGAGTACAAGGATCAACCGGAGTAACTGGAGCGACAGGAATTACAGGAAGTATAGGAATCACCGGAGCAACTGGGGGAACAGGAAATACAGGAGTACAAGGATCAACCGGAGTAACTGGAGCGACAGGAAATACAGGAAGTATAGGAATCACCGGAGCAACTGGGGGAACAGGAAGTACAGGAGTGCAAGGACCGACGGGAGTAACTGGAGCGACAGGAGTACAAGGATCAACCGGAGTAACTGGAGCGACAGGAGTACAAGGATCAACCGGAGTAACTGGAGCGACAGGAAGTACAGGAGTACAAGGACCGACTGGAGCAACTGGGGGAACAGGAAGTACAGGAGTACAAGGATCGACGGGAGTAACTGGAGCGACAGGAGTACAAGGTATAGGAATCACCGGAGCAACTGGGGGAACAGGAAGTACAGGAGTGCAAGGACCGACGGGAGTAACCGGAGCGACAGGAAATACAGGAGTACAAGGATCAACCGGAGTAACCGGAGCAACAGGAAGTACAGGAGTACAAGGACCGACGGGAGTAACTGGAGCGACAGGAGTACAAGGTATAGGAATCACCGGAGCAACTGGGGGAACAGGAAGTACAGGAGTGCAAGGACCGACGGGAGTAACCGGAGCGACAGGAAATACAGGAGTACAAGGATCAACCGGAGTAACCGGAGCAACAGGAAGTACAGGAGTACAAGGACCGACCGGAGCAACTGGGGGAACAGGAAGTACAGGAGTACAAGGACCGACCGGAGTAACTGGAGCGACAGGAAATACAGGAAGTATAGGAATCACCGGAGCAACTGGGGGAACAGGAAGTACAGGAGTGCAAGGACCGACGGGAGTAACTGGAGCGACAGGAGTACAAGGATCAACCGGAGTAACTGGAGCGACAGGAGTACAAGGATCAACCGGAGTAACTGGAGCGACAGGAAATACAGGAAGTATAGGGATCACGGGAGCAACTGGGGGAACAGGAAGTACAGGAATACAAGGACCGGCGGGAGTAACTGGAGCGACAGGAGTACAAGGTATAGGAATCACCGGAGCAACTGGGGGAACAGGAAGTACAGGAGTGCAAGGACCGACGGGAGTAACCGGAGCGACAGGAAATACAGGAAGTATAGGGATCACGGGAGCAACTGGGGGAACAGGAAGTACAGGAGTACAAGGACCGACGGGAGTAACTGGAGCGACAGGAGTACAAGGTATAGGAATCACCGGAGCAACTGGGGGAACAGGAAGTACAGGAGTACAAGGACCGACCGGGGCAACTGGAGTAACGGGTCCTTTAGCCCAAGCGGCTTTTCCGGTTATCTTTGCGTCTGCGGGAGGAGCAGGAAGGGGAACGGCTAATCCGAGTACAAATGTAGCGGGCGATTCAATAAATATAAATTTGCTTTCTTTTGGTAGAACGAGTAATGATTTGACATTAACAGGTGGTAGTGGATTTACTGTACCTTTCGCTTCAGATAATTATCAGTTTTTCTTTAGCTTTCCACAGGCAGTGAGATTAGTAGGCTTATCTACTTTGTTTAATAATTTTGCTGCTTTCACACCATCTGTCGGTACAGATTTTAGACCTTATGTAGCAGTTGCTACATCGGCAGCAGGTACATTTAATTTTAGCATTGAGCCTCTCTCGATAACGTATTCAACTACAGGATTTGTCCCAGGTATTTCAAATCCAACTTCAACAATACTAAGCGGAGTAAACAATCTTGTTAACGTCTTAATTCCAGCTGGAACAAATATGACAATAGTTGGTGGTTGGGCTAATTTAGGAACTTCTACTCAAGCACTTCAACAATTTATTTACATGAGCGGCTCCGTCTTTTTTACTTTAGCTAATTAAGACTTTCTTGATTCTGACACCAACTTTTTTCATAGCTTCAGAAGCAAGATAAAAAAAGCTAGCGATTACAGTAGTAGTCGCTAGTTTTTTTGGTGGAAAATCTATTGGTGTTTCTTAGTGGTTTTCAAGCATCGCTCCATCATCCAAATTATTCTATAAGTCTCTTGCAAGGTCGAGTGCACTTTTCTGCAAGTTTGTGATGTTTTTAATTTATTCTTTCACATTAATAAGTTATGTAATGTTTCATTCCAGCATGAAATTGCTAGATCTGTCCGATCGGGGTATTAAATTTAACAATTGATTGTTGCTGTTTTAGTAACTAAAGTGTGTGTAGCTTTATCAGCGGTAAAGGGTATTTGTATTGGTAATACGCGTCAGAATTATCTAGTCCACAATCTAATCGCCCTTAACAAGAAGGGCTTAAGTTGGCGTGGTCTAGTATCGCAGCAAAGCTTCAACCAGATTGGAGATAGAGTTGTGAAGGTTAAGATTAGTTGCTTGCTCGACAATGATTAAACTATGGTGATGAGAAATAAGAATCGTTTTAATGTTCTTGAGAAAGACTCTGTATATAATTGGGAGTTCGCAAAAAAACTTCTTGACAAATATAAAAAACGTGTAAGATAATTTATATTGAAAGCGCTTTCTATTGCGAGATAATCCATGAAGATATTTTTTTATTTACTTAGTTTATTGAATGAACAAACTAAAGTGTTGATTGGAGGTTCGTATGAAGAAGATTCTAATGGGGTGTTTACTTGGAGCGTTTAGTTTATTGGTGCAGGCCGGTTGTAGCAACACTGAGACTCAGGAAGAGATAACCATTTGGAGCTTTACGGATGAGGGTGAATATGCAGTTGAGAAATTTTTGGAGCAGAACCCTGGAGTTAAAGTAAATTTTCAGTATATTCCATCTAGTCAATATGAAACAAAGTTAAGATCCGCTCTATCGACCGGAATTCGAGCGCCGGATGTATTTGCTTTGGAAGCAGAATATGTTCGAAAGTTCATAGACCATCCATCATTGGAATCGTTAAGTGGTGCGCCCTACTATGGAGATCAGTTAGTGGAAGATCACTATGAATATATCCAAGGAATTGAGAAAGATTCTGAAGGGGATGTACGGACAATCGCTTATCAAGGGACAACTGGCGGATTTTATTACCGGAGAGATCTGGCAGAGGAATATTTAGGGACGGATGACCCTAAAGAAGTAAGTGCAATGATCGAGACTTGGGACGATGTTTTTGAAATAGGTGAGCGTGTGTATGAGGAGAGCGGTGGAGAGGTAAGAGCGTTACCTAATCAGAATTCAATTGGCCAAGTGCAAGACGCGATTGTTGAGCAGCCATGGGTTGTTGAGAATGAGCTAGTAATCGATCAGGCTAAACATGATGCCCTCGACTTAGTTGATCAGGCAATTGAAACCAACTCACTTGCGATGTTATCTGATTGGTCACCGGGCTGGTCGGCTTCGATGCAACAAGGCAATATTTTATTCTACCCAGGGCCTTCTTGGTATTTGAAACATGTACTACAGTCAAATGCTCCAGACACAGCAGGACAGTGGGGACTTGCAAGTGGTCCGGATGCGTTTAGTGGAGGCGGTACGTTTTATTCGATGTATTCGGGTAGTGAAAACAAAGAGCTAGCTTGGGAATTCGTGAAATTCTATGGGTTCGATGTTGAATTTCTGCAAGGGTTAGCTGTTGAGCAACAGTATTATACAAGTAATCTCGTGGCTAATGAAGGTGTTGCCGAAGAAATAACGAGTGATTTTCTCGCTGGTCAAAACTTCTTTGAATTTTTTAATGAGGAATCTGAGCAAGTCAATGCGGTTGTTCGCACTTCGTTTGATGGTGACATAAACAGTATTTTTAATGACTTACTCGGCTCGTATGCACGAGGAAACTTCAGTTCAAAAGAAGCTTTTTGGGAAAGATTTAAACGTGATGTCCGAATCTATTTTCCTGAATTAACAGTCGATTAAAGGGGGGATCTACTTGTTCGCGAAACGAATTAATAAGGGTAACAGTGGCTATTTCTTTATCGCACCATTCTTTATCATTTTCTTACTGTTTGGGCTTTATCCGATTCTCTATTCCTTTTATTTGAGCTTAACAAATTGGGATGGGTTAAATGATCCTGAGTTTATTGGTTTGGCTAACTATGCACGGGCTGTTATAGACCCATTGTTTTTACAATCGTTATTCAATACATTCTTTATTTGGACCGTTTCAGTTATTCCTCAGTTGACGATTAGTCTCATTCTTGCGGTTATTTTAACAAATAAGTTTTTAAAAGGTAAAGATTTCTTCCGAGCGGTTTATTTCTTTCCGAATATTGTTACAGCGGCATCGCTTGGATTACTTGTTAGCTTAATGTTTGACTGGCAAACAGGAAGCGTCAACCAATTACTGATGGCGATTGGCATTTTTGATTCTCCATACGACTGGAACAACAATGCCCTCTTTATGCAAATGCTTGTATCGGCGATTCTCTTTTTTCAATATTTCGGTTACTCGATGTTAATTTATATAGCCGGATTACAGGGCATTTCTCCAGAGTATGCAGAAGCAGCTCGTGTAGATGGGGCAAGCAAGGTTCAGATTTTCTTTAAAATAACGGTTCCATTGCTGAAGCCAATTATTCTTTTTCAAATAATTACATCGTTAATAGGTGGAGTTCAAATCTTTGACCAACCATATATGTTAACGGCTGGTTCAGGTTCGCCGGATCACGCGACGCTAACGAGCGTCATGTATTTGTACCGTACAGCATTTGAGCAAGGGCGATTTGGTTACGGGGCGACTATTGCATTTTGCTTGTTTCTTGTCATTGTGACATTATCAATTGTGTCCTATGTAGTTACTCGAAACCGAAGCAAGATTTCATAAGGAGGCGATGAGGTGAATAAGCAAATTGAACCTATTCAAAAACAAAACGTTTCATTTGAAAAGAGAACAAGAAAACGTTCACAAGCAGCGCTTTACCTTGTCTTAGGTCTGCTTGCATTAGTCTGTTTATTTCCGTTTTACTTAATGATTATGTATTCAACGCACGCGAATGCGGACATTACCTCAACGTTCTTGTATCTTCCTGGAACTCATTTAATGGAGAATTTGACGCGGATGGTCGAGAATGTTGACATATTTAGAGGGTTCTTAAATAGCTTTATCATTGCGGGTGGATCAACGTTGTTAACGCTCTACTTCGGTGGGATGACCGCTTACGGGTTTTCAAAGTTTAAATTTAAGTACAATACCGTCCTGTTTTTGTTCATGTTAGCGACAATGATGATTCCGGCACAGTTAGCGTTAATCGGAAGCTACCGCTGGCTTGGCATGATTGGCTTGCTTGATTCACATGCGGCGATTATTCTTCCCGCGGCCGCTAACACATTCGCTGTTTTCTTTATTAAACAATTTCTCGATGGCAGTATACCTGATGATGTTCTTGAATCGGCTCGAATTGATGGGGCGGGCGAATTAAAAATCTTCCACCGCATTATCTTGCCAATGATTGTGCCTGCCTTAGCAGCAATCGGTATCTTTACATTTATCGGCGCTTGGAACAACTTCATCAGCCCTCTTGTCTTACTTTTTTCTGAAGAAAAGTATCCTCTGCCTGTGATGGTTGCGATGATCCAAGGGTACTACGATACGGATTATGGGTTAATGTATCTAGGTGTTGCCATGTCTGTCCTACCGATTATTATTGTGTTCTCCATCTTTTCAAGAAGGATAATGGGAAGTGTGGCAATTGGGGCGGTGAAAGGGTAAATGAAAGAGTCAGCGGTGGGTGGAGAAGCCTAACCGCTGGCTTTTTGTTTTAAGACGTAGAGATCATTCGTAATTACCTATTTATTTGAAAAAAATATCCATTTTATTTAAAATGAAGATAACTATCTAATGTGAAGATTGCTTGGATAGATTTTAAAGAAAATGGGGGATTTTATTAATGGTTTTAAAGAAAGCAACAATGTTAATAGCAATTACTGCGGTATTGCTACTAGGAGGTTGCGGTGATCAAGAGGACGCAGATGAAGTCCTCGCATCAGATGGCCCACAAGACGGTTCACCAGAAGATTTCATGGAAATAAGTGAAGGCTTTGAAAACTTTTCTGTTTGGATTGAAACAAGTGACACTCCTAATCGGGATAGTCAAGTTCGCGGCATCTATGTGTTTGATGATGGTCAAGCATCAAGCTATTTCAATATCTCAGATAAATTAACGCTTGAGGAAGTAAATGATTTAACGGATGAAGAAATTATTGAACATGCAAAAGGAAATGCTGATGCAATAAGCAAAGGAGAATATACTCTAGATATTCTGTTAGATCAGTTTGGCCAGAACACCTCAGAAATGAATGTCCTAATAGGTAAGTATACAAATATATCGACTTATGATTTAGAATCTTTGTACTGGGAGAGTGGTCTCTCGAGTGAAGAAGAGTACATAGCATCCGTAGAAGAAGAAGGTAGACAGTTTGAGATTAATAATGAAGATATCATATTTACTACAATAGAGGATGAGCCAAGTAATATCCTATCTATCAATGGAGAAATGATTTTACAAACGATCTTTAATACTACTTATTCAGGATTAAGAAGCGGCGATCATGTGAGCTTACTAACGCGAGTGGACGAATCGTTTGCTGGATTTACAATAGATAGTCCAGATAGTGATAACATAAGAGTGACGATTGAAGGGGAATAACGAATGAATTCTTCTCCTCAAATGAGTTGAATACATAAATCACTGGGGTTCGATATGTTTACAAGCTTTAGTGTTCTAGTAATTAAATCGAAACCGTAAGTCAGCGGTGGGTTTCACCCATTTGCTGGCTTTTTGTTATTCTACGATGGTTGAAATTTCTTGACTATTACATTTATTGAATTAAACTAATGAAGAATGGGGGTAATTCCGTGTATAGCTATGTGATTAATTTGCAATGTCCGAAATGTAACAAGACCTATGAAAAACAGCGTGAACAGCATTTGTGTGTATGTGGGTCGCCGCTGCTGGTCCAGTATGATTTAGACCGTGTAAAGACAGAGTGGAGTAAGGAGCAGCTTCTGCAAGAGCCCTTGTCACTCTGGCGCTATCATCCACTTCTGCCAGTCGAGCATCCAAGTCAAGTGGTGACGATGGGAGAAGGCATGACGCCGCTGTTACCGATGGAGCAGTACGGTGCGGAGATCGGACTGTCTCGTTTATTAATGAAGGACGACGGGCTCCTTCCAACTGGTTCGTTTAAAGCAAGAGGTGCGGCAGTAGGCGTTTCAATGGCAAAAGCGCTCAACATAACGGAATTAGCCATGCCGACAAATGGCAACGCGGGCGCGGCTTGGGCGCAGTACAGCGCACGCGCTGGAATCAAGACCCATATTATCATGCCACTGGATGCTCCTGAAATTACGCGCAAAGAAGTAGTGGCAGCTGGAGGAAATCTTTCTCTCATTGATGGCGTAATAAGTGATGCGGGTAAAGTTGTCGCTCAAAAGGTGAAGCAAGAAGGCTTCTATGATGTTTCAACGTTAAAAGAGCCTTACCGAATTGAAGGAAAGAAAACGATGGGGCTAGAGTTGTGCGAGCAGCTTAATTGGGAGTTGCCCGATGTGATTCTCTATCCGACTGGAGGTGGGGTTGGTTTAATTGGAATCTACAAGGCGATTCAAGAATTGTTTCAAATTGGTTGGGTAAAAGGAGAGATGCCGCGGCTTGTGGCGGTACAGGCAGAAGGCTGTGCGCCGATTGTTGATGCCTTTCATGCTGGGGCAAGTGAATCGGTCTTTCATGAGGGATCTGAAACGGCGGCTTTTGGAATAAATGTTCCTAAAGCAATTGGCGATTTTCTCGTTCTAAATGCGCTCTATCAAAGCAAGGGATGCGCCATTGCGATCTCGGATGAAACGCTTTTAGAAGAACAGAAGCGAGTGGCGCAGCTTGAAGGAACGTTTCTTTGTCCAGAAGGCGCGGCAACATTTGCGGCAGCAAAAGAGCTTGCTCGACAAAGTTGGATTCAACCAGATGAGACCGTCGTCTGCTTGAATACCGGTATGGGGATTAAATACCCTGAGTCAATTGATGTTCATGCGGAAGAAGTGGCGAAGGTTTAAGTTGTTGCGGAAAAAGTCTCCAGTTAGTTGGGGGCTTTTTTTGTAAGCTGTATGATCTGCTTCTTTGTGCCAGATAATAGCGAGGAGAACAAAGGAGGCTATCCAATGAAGCAAGACATGAATGAGGGAGAGGATTATTCTTATATCCTGGTAGCATCAATTGCAAGCCCGAGCAGAAACGGTGGCGACCTTCAGGTTACTCTATCTTCAGCTGGTCTTCCTGTGCCAATATTATCGGACTTCCGAATGAACTTAGTTCAGGGTTAAGTGATATACAGAACGAGCGACTGATTTTCTTAATTTGGATATTTAAATGATGAGTAAGCTACAACTTATAAAGAAGGTTGGCTTGACAAATAAAATATCATTGTTTATCATTTATTTATTGATTAATAAATAAGGTGATAAAATGACGTTGAAAATAGATAAGAAAGATAAGATTATTGAAAGTGCTGTTTCTGTTTTTGCTGATGATGGCTATCATAAAGCGACAACAAAAAAAATTGCGCTCGCTGCAGGTGTAACTCAGCCCTATATTTTTCACTTTTTCAGAAACAAAGAGGATTTATTTATCCATGTCATTGATTATTCGTATAATCGAATACATCAAACATTTATGGAAGTAGATGCGCCAGCTGATAAGTTGATTGAGACGATGGGACAGAGTTTTGTAAAGATGCTTGAGACCCATCGGAAGGAAGTCTTAATGGTTATGCAGGCATATACAATTGCGGAAACCGTTATACGTGAACATTCTGCCCTATTGTACACGCGGATGTTTGATGATATTTCAGCTAAACTGCGAAAAAAAGGGATTCAATTCCCAGAACAAATCGCTTCAAATTTTATTGGAACGGGCCTTTTAATTACCGTTTCGGAAGTATTAGGCTTACCTCAACTGAGGCAACCAAGTAAATAGTAAGAAAAGGGACTGTAACCAATCGCGAGACGTTCCTTTTTTTTTTTATTGTTTATTGATTGATAAATAAATTATAAAAAGGTGGGTTTATAATGGGCAATCGTATAAGAAAAGACATTGTACTCTCTATGAGTCAGGTTTATCGAAAGGAGAAATGGTTCGTATGGTTAGGTGGCGTAGGTATTGGTCTTGCCATTATGGCTTTAGCCGTTATTTACGTCCGAGGTGCTCAGGTCGCACCAGAAGGAAATATGGCAGATGTGTTTTCGTTTTCAGCAGCAGTTGGCATCTTTCTGTTATCATTAGCAGTTGTCTATACGCAGACCGAATTTAATACGAAATCAAAACAGAGAATACGTTTCTCAATTATTGGAATAATCCTATATTTCTATGCGATCGAATTTGTTCAACATTATAGAGGAATCAATCCAAGATTTACGAGTGAAGGAAGTATTCTCGACATGGTTTTGGGGGGGATTTTTGGAATGACCTCTCTCCTCCTAATTGTGCTGCTAATGATCATAAGCATTCATTTCTGGAAAATGAGACAAAAAACAAACGATTCATTGTTGAAGCTTAGCATCCGGTACGCGTTATTTTCAATCTTGTTAGCAAATAGTGCGGGTCTGGCAATGGTGGCATTACAAGGACGGTATTTAGGAGATTCAGGCAACTTCATTGTTCTTCATGGTGCTGGATTTCATGCGTTGCAATCTTTACTAATCATTGCTTGGTTACTGGAAAGATCAACAGGCGAAAGGAATTTTATCGAAAAACTGTTGAAGACTGGTTGTATTGCTTGGACATCGGCAATTATGACAGTAGCTATTCAAACGGGGCTGGGAAGGACTATTTTTGAGTTGAGTCCCTTACCAATACTAGCTATGATTTGTGTTAGCGTTTGGTTCGTTGTCTTATGTATAGCCATTGTTATGTATGCTAAAAGTATCAAACGTAATAAAGAAGCATCGGGTAATTGGTTTAAAGTATCAATTTAATAAAAAACAATATTCTCAGAGTCAACAAACCATTATAGCAAATTTAAGACGCGAAGAGAGCCGGGTTGTTCCCCCGGCTCTCTTTATATCTACGCTTTACGTCGACCTGTAACAAGTTGAAAAATAAGTACAACAAGGGCAACTACTAGTAAAATATGTACAAGGTTGCCACCGACTTCTCCAATAAATCCTAATAACCATAAAACAAGAATAACTGCTAAAACTGTCCAAAGCATCGTCTTTTTCCTCCCTTTTATAAGGATTTTTATACTATTCCCGGTTAGAAATAAATGAAACTGAGAAAAATTCCCTTATTGTGGCGGTATGTAATACTTATGAATGATTCATTATCCGTTTTAATTTCTGTACTGCCGGGAACAGGTCAAGAAGAACATCATTTTTAGGAGGAGAGATCGTATGGCATATGTAATGAAAGTATATGTGATTGGAAAAGAACAGCCGGTATTTGAGGCCGAGCGCACGGGTGAAGATTTAAATAAAGTAACGAAAGCAATTGATAGCGCTCTTACTGATAATAAGGTGGTGTCTTTTGGAGTGATCGGAGAGAATGAGGTTCTCATTCGCTCGGATAACGTGACGCATGTTGAAGTAGTAAGCTTGGGCTGAAGAATCCGCTTAAATTCGTTTTAGTTTACAAAAATTTACCTGATTAGCCTGCTTTCTTGTGATAGGTTTAACTGGTTGTCCTGTTAGGGAATGCAGAAGAGTAGATAGACGAGGAGGTTACTTCAATGAACTTAGATCATATGCTTACTAATGGTATCCCAAAACAAAAGCAGGAAAAACAACCTGGCTTGGAAAAAGAGATGAATCCTGTTCCTGTCTATGAAGACGAGAACTATAAAGGAACGAATAAATTAGCAGGAAAAGTCGCGCTTATTACTGGAGGCGATTCTGGTATTGGTCGTGCAGTCGCCATAGGATATGCAAAAGAAGGAGCTCATATCGCGATTGTGTACTTAGACGAGCATGAGGATGCGGAAGATACGAAAACAATGGTCGAAAAGCATGGAGTCAACTGCATCACGATTTCAGGAGATATTGCGGAAGAGTCGTTCTGTATTTCAAGTGTGGAACGATGTGTCTCAGAATTAGGAGGGTTGGATATCCTTGTTAACAATGCGGCAGAACAACACCCGGTTGACGATCTGCGTGAACTGACAGACAAGCAATTAAAACGAACGTTTGAAACAAACTTCTTTTCCTATGTATATTACACAAAAGCTGCTTTGGATTATTTGAAAGAAGGCAGCTCAATCATTAATACATCTTCAATTAATGCTTATCGTGGAAACGTCTCGTTAATTGATTATACGAGCACGAAGGGTGCCATTACAGCCTTTACACGCTCAATGGCTCAAGCTCTTGCAGACAAAAAGATTCGGGTTAATTCAGTTGCACCAGGTCCAATCTGGACACCGTTAATTCCCGCATCTTTTGATGAAGAAAAAGTAGCAAACTTCGGACAAGATAACCTAATGGGAAGACCTGGACAGCCGAGCGAACTGGTTGGTGCCTATGTCTTGCTGGCATCTCAAGATTCATCCTACATGACTGGACAGGCCATTCATATAAATGGTGGAGATTATATCAGTTCATAAGCTAGTTTATATAAAGGGCTGGATCAATTGCTGAATTGATCCAGTTTTTTTAGAAGGATTGTAATAAATTAAAGGAGTTATAAAGATACTTAAGTTCATTCGTTTAAGGTAAAGGGTATTCACAACAGACCCTAAAATTTGTGAGAGGCGGAGCTTAAACAATGACATTAAAGAGCTTGTTAACGAAACAAGATATGCTCGAATCTAAGAATGTTCCAGAATGGTTGGTGAAGGAATACCAAGCATTTCACCAAGTGGTTACCGAAAAAACGTTTCCTTGTTTTTTGGTATGAAGGCAGAAAATAAAGGGGAACTTCGTTATGCTTATGTTTCGCGTGAAGATTGGTCTAACCTCCCAATCGCACTTAATCAATTGTTAACGTTGTTTCAGCAGCCTCCATTTGTTCGACATGGCCTATTTTTATTTGTGGAGCCTGAAGATAATGAGAAAAGCTTAGCGTACTATCGTGAATACTTTTGGAAACTGCTTCAGTACGCACACGAGCAAGATAGCGTTAACTGGCCAGATGGAGCACCTAAGGATTCAGACCATTTTTTGTGGGACTTCCATTTTGGTGGTGAACCAATCTTTGCTTTTGGAAACGCTCCAGCTTATAAACAAAGAAAAACGAGGCATTTAGGGAATAGTTTAATTATTGGTTTTCAGCCCAGACGAATCTTTAAAGGTTTAGAAGGAACGGAAAAAGGAGGAATCATGTCGCGAGAAAAAGTAAGAGAACGAGTAGAAGTATGGGATCAGCTACCGACTCACCCTGATATTAGTCACTTTGGCGATCCTACTCATAACGAATGGAAGCAATTTTTTATCGGTGATGATGTAGAACCAATTGAAGGGAAATGTCCTTTTAGGCATGAAAAATTCCCTGTATAATAGGGAATTTTTGCGTTATTTCTCTTGAACATGGTCACTATGTAATGTTTGCCAAATAAAGAACGTGCTTGCTGACAAAACAAGAATACCAATAGCCCCGGCCATATTGACGCTTGTTATGAAAAAAAGTGATAGAGCAACAACAATGGACAAGATGATTGCTTGGACCGTTTCTACCGACATACTCACACCCCAAAAATTGATTTATATGCTTACTTTACCCGCAGAAAAAGTAACTAAAACGAAAAATTTCGTACAAAAAAGAATGCAATTATATTGCACTCTTCCCGTTAAATTATTTATCCTTCTCATGCAAATGCTTCGTTTCTCGTCTTTCCTTCTTAATAAAGAAATAGGACCAGTAAAACGATCCAATAAACCCTGGCACGGCAGCAATGAAAAATGCAGCTACATACGAAATGGATTCAAGCAACTCCTGACTAAATACCATGCGTGACACATAAAGAAGGGCTGGTCCGACAATTCCTGTGGCGGCGGAACCTGCAAGTGCAAACAGAATAAAGACGATTGCGATGTGAAGCTTACTTGTTTTCATAGCGTGTACTCTCCTTCAAAATCCTATCTCTGGTGTGAAAGCAGAAAAGGAGCCCAGTGGGGCACCTTTCGTTAAAATGGGTTAGCAGCAAGAACACACGCGGCATGGCATCGTCCTAACTTGACCGGCATTTACTTTTGATGCCATTAGCTTGAATAAGTCGCACGTATGACCACGTCCTCGGTCCTTGTTACGCAAGCCCTCCACATCTTATATGTCTTAGTAGCCGTTCGGACATGTCTTTAAACATGCTTACTTATAATGAGGTTCTGGTTCCAAAAATGAATAAAGTCCTTCTAAATTAGGCATCTTATACGTAATGAATTGTGCAGAAGGAGGTGGATGTATGTTAAAAGGATTCTTCTTAAAATTTGTGACATCGACGATCATTCTTACGGTTGTGTATCACTTGTTCTTTCACTATGCCCTTTCTTCTACACTTCTGCTTAGTTTGCTTTTTACCGTCATTGCGTTTATCGGTGATGTGTTCATCATGCCGCGAATTAGTCATTTTCTAGCGATAGGAACAGATTTTATATTAGCGTTTTTTGGACTAGCGCTGTTGAGTTGGTTTGTGTACCCTGTTACAACCGTGCCGTGGTTGCCGGCGTTTCTAGCGGCACTCATCATCATGGTGGCAGAAATCTTTTTTCACCGTTATTTACTTGAGCAGATGAAGGCAAAGCGTGTCACGTATTCATAAATAGATTTGTGGTAAAAATAATTTGTAAAAAGGAGGGTATGTGATGCTTTGGACGGTCTTTATTGTTATTTTAGTTCTTTGGTTACTCGGTCTAATAGGCAGAGTTGGTGGTGGCCTCATTCATTTATTATTAATCGTTGCTTTAGTTGTCCTCGTTATCCAGCTCGTTACTGGCCGGCGTAAAGCCTGAATAATGAATTTTTATGGAGAACCTCACTGTTAAAAAAAGAATAGTGAGGTTTTTAATCTCATACCAGGGTAAATAAGTAAGGAATCACGATGAGTTGTCAAAAGTTACAAAAACAATAATAAAATTAAGCTTATGCTTTAGGACAAAACGGCAAGAGAAAACCGTCCATAAGATGAGTAAAAATGAGTATGGATTGACTAATGAAAAACGAGGCGATGAACGAAGCGTAGAACAAATTATACGGTAAACAAGGTAGATATGTTAAGAATAATAAGAATACAGAAGTTAAAAAGTAACCCACTTTGATTTACATAAACCGCTTCACAACCGTCTTCTGTGATGTATTGCCATTACTGAATGACTCGATAACTGATTAAAAAACAATAATGGGAATTTATACATATCATATGAATTGAATAAACTTAATTCGAGGCTTAGAAAGATTTATTCCAAAAATGAGTTGGAAACTGACAATTCAGTGACACACCTTTTTAGGAGCAAATACACATGTTACAGTTGATGTATGGAACAACAATGAGTATCAATTCGATAAAAGGAGTGAGTTCACTGTGAAAAAATTAGTCATGGTTCTTGGTAGCTCAGTCTTGCTACTTACTGCTTGTGGCGGAGACGACACAAACGATGAAGGCGCAACGAATGATGGGGCTACAACTGAACAAGATCAAGTATTTACATTGGAAGAACTTAGCGAATACGATGGTCAAGATGGAAACGATGCGTATGTAGCGGTTGATGGAATCGTTTACGACGTTACGGATGTTGGCGCGTGGGCAGGCGGAGAACACGCGCCCGCTGGTGGATTAGAGGCTGGTGGTGATCGTTCAGAAGAAATAGAAGCTTCTCCACATGGCACAGCTGTATTGGAAGACTTACCGATTGTTGGTACACTTGAAGGTGAATAACAACGAATGATGACGATTAACCCTTTGGATCAGATGACTCCAAAGGGTTTTTTAAGATCTTTGTTTATATATCGCATGCGCGTATGTGCATTTGCAGTACTTTTAGTTTTTGTAACTGGTTTTATTCAAATCGAAATAAGTAAAGGCTACTTCAGTCTAATCATGACCTAAAGTAGCCTTTCATCCATCGTGTTATTCTGTTTTAACTTTGTTCCAGCCTCTGCTGACAAATGAACGATCGCCCGTCTCTAGCGGTCCGTTTTTCATGAACATATAAGAAAGCAATACAAACAGCCCAGATATGCCTGTCAGAGTATGCACAAATAAGAGATGTTCCGTAATGAAGAACTCGATGATCGGGCTCAGGTCAGCAAAAAAGACCGTTGCCAGTGAAACAAGCAGAAAAATAGCACCTACACTTAGCGAGCGTACTGCACCAAGGTTGAAATAAATCGATTGTGCGATTGCCCCAATACCGAAGAGAATAAACAGCCATAAGGCATCAACCCATAGATATAAGAAGGGATTTGAACCATTTACAAGGTCTGCTATGTGGAAGATATATCCTTGATTTAGCAAGTATGGACTTAAAAAGTAAAACCCATTTAAAATGAGTACGCTCAGTACAATATAGATTGCCACAGAAAGATACGTTGCGATCATATATTGCTTTCTCGTACCTCCTAATGAGAGTATACATTTGTATCCTTTAATCAGAAAGAAAGGATATACGAGAAAAATGACATAAAACGGACCGAAAATGACCCCTAGACTTTCATTTCCATCGGCATAGAAACTCAGAAAAATAAACAATCCCATCAGAGCAATGGTGATACCAGCGTTTATAAGAAATGTCTGGTTCATTTCTTTACTTATGAGCTGGAAAGGTCCTTTAAGTGTATTCATGCTTTTGTCGGCCCCTTTCTTGTTAGGTTAACGAGGTAATCTTGTAGCGGTGCTTTTTCAATGGTAATATCAGCTTTCGTTCGCGTTGCGAAGCCGTTGTCATAATCATCGTCAACCATGACATGAAGTTGCTTTCCAAGCTTTCGCTCCTCAAGAATAGTGTGCGTACCTATCTCCGCTCTTACAGCATCCTCAGGTCCTGTTAAAAGCACACCTTGGCGCTTTAGCTTTTCTGTTTCTTCATATCGAGTGATAGTATGCTGATTAATCACGGCGATTTTTTCACATAGTGGCTCAACTTCATCAATGTGGTGAGTGGACAACATGATTAAACGTGGAGTGTCTTCATACGTATCCAACAACGCATCGTAAAAGGTTTTGCGCATGCTTGCATCCAGACCGTTTGCTGGTTCATCCATGATGGTTACGGGTGCTTTACTCGCGAGCCCTAACGTAATTTTAATCATACTTTTCATGCCTTTGGAAAAATTTCTGATTTTCTTATTCCGAGGGAGCTCAAACACATTCACTAAATGATTAGCGAACGGCTGATCCCAATTTCTGTTGAAATAAGAACCGAAACGAAGTGCATCTTCAACATCCCATAAATCTGAAAATGGATGATTTTCTTGCATAAACGTTACATGATGCATGGCTTCAGGGTTGTTGTATGGGCTGACCCCGTTTACGTAGACTGTTCCTTGATTTGGTTGTTCCATACCGGAAAGCAACTTCATCAGTGTTGTTTTTCCGGAGCCACTACGCCCCCATAAGCCGATAATCATTGGCTCGTTCTCGTGAAATGAAACATGTCGCAAAGCCATTGCCTTTCCATATGAAAACGATAAATTATCGATTTTAATCATCATAATCCTCCTCAATGAATTGAATACATTCTTCTTTTGTTATCTGAAGTCGTTTCGCTTCGTTCAGTGTTGGCTTTACATAGTGAATGTAAAATTCTTCTTTGCGCTTAGTTAGTAGCTGAGTCTTAGCTCCTGTTGTTACGAACATCCCGACACCTCGTTGTTTGTAGGCAAAACCGGCCTCAACAAGCATTGTTAACCCTTTTTGTACCGTTGCTCGATTCACATGATAGAACTTGGAGATTTCTGTTGTTGATGGGATTTGTTCTCCTTCTAGCAATTCACCATCAACGATATCATCCGCAATCATATCGAAGATCTGCTGGAAAATGGGTTTTGATTCATCTAGAACAGGCTTCACTAATACTCCTTCCTTTCTATAGTGTTGAACATTTGTTTAGTTGTGTAATCAACTATACAACCTAAAAGATGCAATGTAAATAGATATCTTTCTAATTTCTATTTTTGGTTTAATTTCATTCATTCTTAATCCCTATAACTTGCTTTTTCAATTGTAGAAAAATTCTTTGATCAATCTGTGTGGATATGTTAGAGATCAACACGAATGACTCCTCAATTGATCAAATACTGTCTGATGATTTATATAGTGGCTTAACAGTGATATTGAAGTCTTATGACCTGGACATTAATAATTTTGAAGGGTTCGAACCGTAGATATTAGATTTAATGTAATTTGACTTTACACATTCGGAGAGGAATGTTGACTTCCCAAAAAGTGTTGAGCTTTTTTGGGGAGAAAGCAGAAGAGATGGGAAACAGATTATTCCATTTAAAAGTCAGAAGGTGCAGAGTGAAATTTTTAGTTTACAGAGAACCGTTCAACAGTTTGAAAACCTACCGAAAGAATCAGAACAAAGTGCTGAGGATTGGTTAAATAGAGATAGTGAGGTATTTAAAAAACGAGAATAAGATTTGAAGGTGCTGGGATTAACAAAAAATAGTTTGAGCAAATAAATGATCAGCGCAATCTCATAATGTCGAAAAACTTGTTCAAGCGCTTCAATCAAATTTAGATCAAACATACTTTGTTTTTGTTGGTTCTTTTCACGTTATTTTAGAACCAAGCCTACCTACACTATTAAAAAAGTAGGTTATGAAGGAGTTAACCTTAATGTTTTCCTCTGTAAAATATTGTAGAATAAATATTTAGAACAAAACATTAATAAAATTAAATCATTAGAAAGAGGGGGAAGTACAGAAATGAAACAATTTGTTGTCATTATGGGAGTTTCATTAGTCGGATTAGTAGGTGCATACATCCTATCTTTAATTGTTGACGCAAGTGGATTTCTGGCAGAATTTGTGTTCATACCACTCTTTGGAATCGTTATTGGTTTACTAGCAATCTTGATTAGCAAAGTAAACAAATTACTCAATCTACAAAAACGAGATGAATCATTTTTATGGATATAGATGTAGACTATACATCTTTGAATCAGTAAACCAAGACTTGTGAAACGGGTAGAATACGATTAATTAAATCTGAAGGTATACAATGAAATGAAACAATAGAATTGCAATGTTACTTATGATAGGAGCGGTATATGAAAACTCATTACTATTTAGGCTGGTTTAACAACTCTTTTCCAGATTATCTGGGCAGAGTGTTACAAGAAGAAATTACTGATAGAAGATCACTTGTGATTATTAGTTCGAATCCATGTAACGATGAAGATGATGGTGCAACCGAACGCTCCTGGCTTGATCAGGCTGGTATTGTATTTGATGAATCTCATTTAATCAATTATCGAGTACGGAAGCAAGATGCGCAGCTGTTCATTCAACAGGCTTCAGTCATTTTTGTATTAGGTGGAGATACGGTTAAACAAAATGGTTTTTTGACGGAATATGAATTAACGGATTCAATAAAAAAAAGCAAGGCCATCGTCATTGGAGCAAGTGCTGGTGCAATTAACATGTCTGCCAAATGGTTATGCTCAAAAAACTTAGGCTATAACGTTGAAACGAGCTCTGTATACGACGGAATCGGTCTTGACCATTTTTCTGTCCTGTCTCACTTTGATCTTGAAAATAACATGGCACTTGTTCGAAGTGAGTTATCGCTCTTATCGGAAGAGATCGATATTTATGCATCAAATAAAGATTGCGCTGTTCGTGTAAAAGGAGACAAAATCGACGTATTTGGTGATGTTTACTTAATTTCCCACTCAAAGATTCAGAAACTGGTGGAGACGCTCTAGTTATAGTAACGGACTTTAACTTAAATAGGATGTCTTTTTGACTAGTCTTACTTTATTTTTAACAAGACTAGTCTCTGTTAAATTATTCGAATTTATAGACAAAATAAGGTATCTTTATGTAAATACGATCAAAAGGTGGGATTTATTTGAAGAAGGGTAAGATGATTGCTTTAACCCTATTAAGTGCCTTACTGTTGTTTGCTGGATTTTCTTTCTTATTTGTCACATTGGACTTCTTTCCGTATAAATACCAGGTCGTTGAAGCAACGGATCAACAACTTAGGTTAGAAACAGCTATTCTAGGTAATGAAATGACGCTCAATCTTGCTGAAAGTGGGTTAAATCGAGCAAGTTTTGAGTTAAGAACGACTATGATTATGGACATTCTCTCTCGAATAGACCTTCTATTGTTCGGAATCTCATTGGCACTAACAGCCTTTATTCTAAATCTAGCTGCTTTCTTTTATCTGAAACGTGCAGGACAAAGGCATGCTAAATTCTCCCTTCTTGCTGCAGGTTCAATGGTCTTGCTTTTTGTCACCTTCATTTTAAGGTATCAAAATGAAATCAGTTTAATTGAACTTAATATGAGAATTTAGGGGGGCTTTCCAATGGAACTATAAATAATGACTCGTTGTCTCATTACTAGTACATTGCATAAACCATTGCTGAGGGTTTTTTGCACTATTATATAGTTTGAACTTTCGGAACAATCGTGAAATTACTATTAATTAGAAAAAAATAATCAATATTTTACGAAACCATGGTTGTTGGGAATTAAGCAGAATAACAAAATTCAGTAGATCCCGTTAGAATATGCTAAATCGTCAAGTGATATGGTTAGAAAAATAAAAAAGCCGCTTTCCTAAAAAAGAAGAGGACAATTTCGGAGTATCTATAAACTGAGCGGTAAAGTTAATCACACTAAACCGCTCAATCGATTAAAGATAAATGCGTTTGGCATTTGCTAATAAGCAAGATTAAAAGTATGTAAACAAGCAATAGCTAGCTTTAAGTCAACTTCTTCATTATAAATTTTAATGTAGTTATTTAATGTTAGTCCTACTCTTTTAGTAGTTGATTTGAGCACCTTTTGATTGTTTTTATACACTATTAGGTTGCTGTCATCATTTTTAACGAAACTGTATATTTCATCATTTAAACTAGTTTCAAACTTTTGAGGGTTAGCTCGTGCAGAGATTGGCTCAGCATTATCATGATGTTTAATAATGAATTTCCGTTTAAGACTCCAAGATTCAATAACTGTCACAAGGGGATTATCTAAATCATCTCCCAGTAATACATTTACACAAGATTTTGGTTCTCTGTAAGTTAGGATCTTGTCAATAAGATTTTTATTAAAACGCTTAAGGGTATAGATTTTTTCATGGCTTTCATTAAAAACGATTTGCTCAGTTTTCGAATTAACATTAGCCGACATTTCATAGTAGTAATCGAAGTCTTTCATACTAACCACACCTATTTTAATATTTACAACAATGAAAGTTGTGCGACTGCCATTCTACAACAATATCAATAACAATAAAACCTTCAGTAGCAAATTAATATCAGGTATATTAACTCACTTGGGAATAAGAGATTACTAAACAGTATGACCAAACCGACTAAAAGAAAGCTAAAAAAATCATTTGAACTATACGGAGAGACACCGATCAACCTCAGTTATCTAGAAGTTAGTGTAGGTATTGGGATGGTCATTGGTTCAACGATTGTCGGCATTGTAAACATGAAAAATAGAAGGAAGACCTCGATTTACGGATTACTTGGAGCGGCGGCTGTTTTACTTTTGTTCAGTCAAATAACCGATTTATTTTGGCTAACCCTAGTTGTCTTCTTCATTGGTTTAGCCATGCCAATCATAACTTTTCTATAGCTGCTAAAAAAATCAATAAAATTATTCAAATTAATAGGAACATACGATCTCGTTATGGTAAGATATAGGTAATAATCGGAGGGATGACAATTGAATACAACTAAAGAAATTCATTTATCTTTTTATGAAGAAAAATACCTTAAAATACTTAGTGAGTTCGAACTACCAGAAACGCAAGCGCAATTTACAGCTCTTCCAGAAAACCTATTAACTATTTCTGATGGTCAGTTTAGGATTGTTATTCTGTCGGGAGATAATCCAGTAGGCTTCTTTTTATTACATAATACGGCTCGGGTAAGTGAATATACAACTAACCCACATGCGATGCTGCTGACAGCTTTATCAATAAACCATAATTATCAAGGGCGGGGTTACGCGAAAAAAGCAATGCTTGAATTAGGCGCATTTGTATCTAAACAGTTTAAAGAATGTAACGAGATTATTTTAGCGGTGAATCATAAAAATATCCCCGCGCAAAACTTATACAAGAATGTAGGGTTTATGGATACTGGTAGGAGAAAAATCGGAAAAATTGGAGAACAATTGATCATGCAGTTAACGATTCAATCTAATATGTAAGTGAAGGACTCTGCGTTACTGACGAGTTTTGCTTAATTGGAAATGAGGTATAATAGAGAAAAGTCATGGAAGGTGTATCATGAGCTTACCTCATAAGAAAAACACGTACACTTACAAGCAATATCAAACTTAAGCGAAGATATTCAGTTTGAAGTGATAGATGGCATGATTTATAATGTGTCACCATCTCCTAATGTTAAGCACCAGGAGATTCCCATGCAATTATCTGTTGAGTTTGGTTCGTTTTTACGAGGAAAGACTTGCAGAGCCTATTATGAATTAGATGTTTGTTTAACAGATGAAGAAGATGAAGATAAGATAACGGAATGGGTAAATCCTGATATGATCATTGTTTGTGACCCTGACAAAAGGAAGGCTAATAAAATAGTTGGCTCTCCCGACACAGCAATTGAAATCCTTTCACAATCGACTATGAAACTTGATAAAATGATAAAGTTCAATAAATACCAAGAAGCTGGAATAAAAGAATATTGGATTGTAGACCCCGTATACGAATCGATTGATGTGTTCATTTTAAAAGATGGTGTTTATCAAAAAGAAGGAACCTATGCAAAAAATGATGTGCTCGCTGTTCAATACTTTGAAGGGTTTGAAATTAATATGGAAGACATATTTGGATAAGAATTTAGAGTGACCCCATTTCTATTAAGTGAGCTATTCAACTAACGGGGCACTACTTGCATAAGGATATCTTGAACTGTACGTAGATCTCTTGTAGTGAACTTAAAGGTTAAATTGAGAGCTCCATTCAAATCCGATATACAAATAATCCTCGCATGAGAATGGAAGTTGTAATGCGTTAAAACGTTTTGATCATTTGAAATTGAGGAGATGATTCGATGCACAAGCTTTTGGCGATATCGATTTTAGGAACGGGGTAAGTGCTGCCGTTTTAATGACGTTCGTCGTACAGTTGTTTAGTCCTCCAATCGAGTATATGTTGAAGCTAGGTACGGTTGCTTCAGTATTAGCTTTTGTGATATTCGGTGTCTCATCTTTAGTATTACGTTGGCGAATAGAAGGAAAAAGAGAGTGACATGTGTATTAAATTCATAGAATCAGTATTAAGGAGTAGACGAATTCGTTTACTTCTTTTTTTTAGAAAGCTGATGCGAACGCCCCACAGTAGGAATATCGTTTTTTATGTCGAAACTTTACTAGCGTAATGGTTTCTGATTTTAAATAGATAGCGATACTTAAATCAAACCAATAATGATTTTTTGGAGGAGGCCGGGGCTTGAGACAAGCGAAATTCTGCGCTACTTTTACACTAGATCTATTATGCTCTCATTATATACAGTTGAACTCTTACCATTAAGCAGTTTTTAAATAACCTATTAGTAAAAACAGTAAAGGGATGAAGATAAGGTGGACGAGATAAACCAAATAAAAGAAGCCATTGCAAAAATGGATGAAAGTGAAGCGAAGTCTCTTCTTCAATTAATTATGATTAGCGCTGATCAATCGGAAGACGAGCAAACACTAAAAACAGTGCAATCAATCAAGCAATCATTAGTGGAAACTGGACAAACCGAAGAAAACCAACAGCAGGTTGAAACGGTCCATATTCTATTTGGCGATGCTGTTGGAGGAAGCTTAGAGTTTGCCGTGCGAAAGACACCTTACTTAAATACAGACGGCATCATTGTCTTGCCTGAGAATCTAGCAGTTGGTCCAGTGAAATCGTTACATACAAAAGAAGGAATAGATCATCGTTATCAGTGGCTTAAGGATAATTTCCGCGATTATTTCAGTGAAATTGATGAAGATAGAGAACGCACGTTGATGGCATTGGAGAAAGTAAAAAACATAGAACCTCATCAACAAGTCATCATTTGGACGAGCGAAAATGCTGCTGAACAAACAGGTCTTCGTATAGTTCTCTATTTATTACAGAATAAAGGGATAGAAGTGTCCGAACTAAATACATACCAATCCTTTCATAACCTTTATTCATCTCCCGAACTAGAATACGGTGAGTTTTCGCCTTCAACAGTAGAAATCGAACCAGAAAATCTTCTTCAACTCTATAAGCAATTTAAATTCAAAGCAATAAATCATTCAAAATGTCAGGCGCTTGTTGGAGAAGCGCGTGAGTTACTCTCAAGTGAAAGTACGTTGAGAACATGGAACCATAAGGGGCTCTCCCATTCAGCTGAGGATAGAGACGATGCGTTTATCATTCTTTGTGCAAAGCGATTACATCAAGAAATGGGAAAGAGCGACTATATGTTAGTAGTACGTTTAATTGGAGAAGTGCTTGGTCATATGCAGCAGTACACTGGCGATCAATGGATCGAGTATCGGATTCGCGCTCTAATTAAAAAAGGGATTTTTTCATATCGTGGAAAGCTGAGAGCGATGCGGTTTTATGAAGTAAAATTGAATGAGGAGTATGCTTAAATAGACTCTTCTACTCGCCAAAACTCTTATGTGATCGATTACAATTCTTTAATTGCTTATTTTTACGTATACCTAAGAAAACACTATGCTACAATAGTAGAAACAAAAACGCGCGATACACATCTTAAGCACTGTTATAAAGGGGTTGTATAGAATGGTAAAAAAAAAAGAGTCAGAAACCAAACCATCTTTAACGGCAGAAAACATTCTCCCGCAAATCAATAAGAAAACGAAGCTAGGCGATCTACGGAAAATCGCCAAGGAAATTAAAAGGGATCAAGAACTAGCTATGGAACTATGGTCAACGGAGAACTATATGCCAAGGCTATTGGCAATCTTAATTATGGATAAAAAACTGCTTTCAGAAGATGTAATAGACAAGCTTGTTCAAGATATGCAGATGCACCCTTACGATGAGCGAAACTACTTAATGGATTGGTTTATGGCGAATCAGCTCACGAAAGACAAGAAAAAAATCGCATTGATGGAATCATGGGAAGACAGTTCTTCTCCTCTGCAAAGGCGAGCTTTCTGGTATTACCAAGCGAGATTGAGATGGACTGGACAAACTCCACCTGATAATACCGCAGACTTGGTAGCTGCAATAGAAACGAACATCTCGCAAGAAGAACCGGAAGTTCAATGGGCAATGAATTTCACTGCAGGCTGGATTGGCGTTTATGATGAAGAGAATCGTGCACGCTGTATCGAAATTGGTGAGAAGACAGGGCTTTATAAAGGCGACCACGTTTCAAAAGGATGTACGCCAAACTACTTGCCGGAGTTTATTACGATTGAAGTGAATAAGAGGGCTTAATCTATATATTGTTTTTCTTATGAAAGACACACATATTTGCGCTTTTTCACATTGTAAGTGATTAGACATCAGAGCTACCACAAAATTGTTTTTGAACCATTATATATCAATTCGAACAACCATAGCCGAATTTCGAGTCGCTTGGCTAGAACATGCTACAGCAAAAAAGTTTAAATACTCGTTTTTTAAAAAGGTTCAATTTTACTGGTGAGATTCCACTGCAGGGTTAAACAAAAAAACCTTTTGAGGGTTAAGTGCTTTTAAAGGACATTTATCGTCTTCTTGTTTCTTTACTCTTCTTCTGTTGAATCATTGCTGTGCTCATAAAGCAAATGCCAGCAATAAGATAGATGAATTGAAGAAATGAACTGGAGCTGGATAAAAACATTATTCCTCCGAGTAACAAAAATAATGTACCTGCCAGATAGTATAAGTTGGTTCTCATTTTTAATCACCTCACTCATTTATACGCAGTTTATTAGAGGGGGTTTCATTTCATTAGAAATCAGTGATAAGGAAGAAAAAAAGTCTCAATAAAGGGGTAGATCAAGCTTAAGGTAGGAATGGATGCCCCCTACAAATTTCCGAATGCTCCTGAGGGACCAGCACGTGTCTGAAGACTCTGAAGTGGCGGTTTTTCACGAAGGAGGCTGAGGCCGTGCCCCGGAAAGCGAAGAATTCTCCTGTAGCGGTGCTATGAGCATATTTTAGATGAGTCGTTATTTCAATTAGTACTTTTAGTCATGTCCCAGCCCCGTTCTTTAGTAGGTAATCGATTGTTAAACCAATCAATGTTCCAACAACGATTAGTAGAACGGATTTAGCAATTTGATGCACTTTTTAAACACCTCATGCACAAGGGTATCATAAAATGAGGATACTGCCAGTAAGAGAGTAAGCAATTGTATAGCGGCAGACGGAACTACACTATTACGGATAGTACAATTGTTATAAAAAAGGGGAATGTAATTCAATAGGTGCTAATATAAAGCAGAGACAAAGAAAATAACGAGGTGTACGACATGATAAGAAAGAATTTATAACTAATATGATTTTATGTATGCGCTTTAGCCACATCTATTGTCACTGCATTTCTTTTGATAAAGGGAGATATTGCTGAACGTGTTTCTCTGGTTTATGCAACAGCAATCGATTCTTTTATTGGGGGCGCTTCACGTCAACTAGTTTTTCGAAAGAAGGTAACTTGAGCCAGTATGGCTCTTTTTTATGTTTTAACTCAAACTCCAAGGGTATTTGTTAATCAAACCAAATTTTGGAGGTTCAACTATGACTAATAGTCGTTTACTCGATGCGATAATAGCGTTCACTTTTGTGTCTGTCACAAGCTTCATAGCAATTTATGCGATTGAAGGAGGTAACTACAGTCTCGCCGATAACTGGTTAAAACACGTACTATATGGGGTAGGCCCAGCAGTGCTATTTGCTTTTGTCTTTCCGCTCTTGGCTAGGAAAAATGAGCAGAAAAGACAAAAGCAACGATAATTCACCGATATGCTTATGTTTAAACGCCGTTATAACTGTACTTTGTCTAATTAAATGGTTTATAGTACCAATTCTATGCTTTAGTCTGCTTATGCGGTTCTAGTTTCATTAAGCGTAATAGGGAGTTGGGTTTTCCGACCAACGCATCGTTAATGAGAAGAGAAAACAATTCCCACATAGGCATTTTCATTGTCTTCAGATGGGACTAAATCGGCACGAACTTCCCGGTAATCAAGATTATCGTTTGTATACCCATCTGCTGCATTAAAGACAGCTGCAAGCTGATCACTTGTATAATGCAACATGTATAAGCCTTTCGCTTCGTTAATCTCTTCTCTTTCGAATTGCGCATCTTCAGGCAAAACGGCTCCTATTAATTTTGAAGAGAGTATTGGAGACGAAACTCCTGAAAGAGATTATTTTATTGTGGCGGATATTACATTAAAGAATCTTGAGGATGAGACAATTGATATTGAAGATGCACTTGATAAATTTGAACTTACTGGATTCTTAGAAGGTAGCGGTGGTGGTGAGTACTCACACTACTATGACGCTATTGAGCAAATGCAGGGTGACTTAGAGAGTGGTGAAGAGATAGATGGTCAATTACTCTTTGAAGAAAATGAGTCTGAAGAATACCATATCCGCGTGACAGAAGGCTTATTATCCGCTAATGGTGTTAAAAACCAAGCTATTTGGACGTTTACTATGGACGATGCAAACTAATTATGCTGTTCTTGATTCTTCATTTTGCTACAACTGCTCTTTTTAAATTGAATCTGTGATTTATGGTACTGTATGATCTTTTATTAATGGCTTTAAGTTTTGAATAGTAATGAATGGAGGATTTTAAATGAAAAAAATGTGTGCATGGACAGCGGTTAGTATGATGCTAGTCATCTTTACAGCTTGTGGTTCAGAAGAAGACAACCCAATAGAGGATTCAGCTGCCGCTATTGAAGAGGATGTGTTAGAAGATGAGTATAATGAAGAGGAATCAATAAACCGTATTGAAGAAGATGATGAAGATGAAGATGAGTCTTTAGATCAATCTACATCCTCAGATGTTCTTATGCATTTTGATGATGTTGAACTTACTGATTTTGACGATATTGATGATGGTTATGCAAAGACTATTTCTCAAGAAGGAGGCATTGATAATGTCGTTTATTATGGCGATAATCAACTGCTAACAAGTGAGTTCGGTAAAGGAGCCTATCTTTATGACATTAATGAAGGCGATACAGTTTGGCAGGATACATATTTCCACACCGAAGGCTACCTCAACTATCGTAATGAATTGCTTTATACTAACAATATGCAAGGGCAAATTGCAGCAGTAGATATATGGACTGGAGATACACAACGTACATATGAATACCGAACAGAAGAAGATGGAGCAGCAATTCCTAGTGACATATTTATCTTTGACTCCTTATTAGCGATTAACTTTAATGAGATGTTGATGGGGTATGATCTTGAGACGACCGAACAGTTATGGGAGATTGAATTTCGTACCCATTCAAATCTCATCGAAGTTGATCACTTGTTGATGTTTGAGACGTTTGATTCAGATGTTGTTGCGCTAAATAAAGACACTGGCGAAGAAGAATGGCGAATTAATGAGCCAGATTCTTACTCTTCAGGGGGCGGGGAACAACCTTTTGTAGTGGACGATACGCTTTACATCTTTAGTGATAATTTTGCAGATACATTTAAGCTAGAGCTCTATGATCTGACTACTCAAAATAAGGTAGATTCAGTTGAGTTGGATGGACGGTTCTTTGCGCGAGAAGAACCGGTTGTGGCAGAAGAAACCATTTTCTACAGCAGCAATACTGATTATACGAATGGGGACATTGTCGCGTTAGAAAAAAGTTTAGATCGAGAACGCTGGCGTATCGGGAGTGAAGGATATATAAAGCAACAATTGCTTTATGACAATGGTTTTTTGTATGTTATTGTAAAACCGGATGGGGAATACGGTGAACTTTCTCATCTAGTTGTTATAGAAGAAGAAAGTGGAGAAATTGTATTAAGGACAGAGATTGGAAGATTTGAACGGGCCATGACACAACACCCACAAGAAAATGCATATATTGATAATGGGAAACTCCATATTTATTTAAGTGAGGGTGTAAACAAAGGAAACTTTCGTATTTACGAACCAACTGGAGAAATAAATCGTCCGTTTGAATAATTAATAGTTGAGAAGAGTAGCTGTTCGCGGTTGCTTTTCTTTTTGGATGGTCTCTCACTCATTTCTAAAGTAAGACCAGTCTATTATTATAGGGTTAAGACTATCTTTTTGTACGCGTGTTTTCTAATAACTATGCCAAGCGACTCATATCAAACGTAAAATGTTTATCTTTAATAAAGGGATCTCGCTTCACAGAATGCGGCGCTACTTTAGCGATATCCATTAATATACCTCCTAGCACAAGTGCACTGATTCGGCCAAAACTACGATAAATAGCTCCATTATCGATCATAATAACAATAAACGAGGTATAAGCCATTTGAACCATTAATTCTAGAAACAGGTCTATTTCCAACTCCATGGCGATATACTGTACAAGGCTTCACGGTAAGTGTACTTACGTTTCTCAGACTAGCATGATCACTCATATAGGAGGTTACGTTATGCTCTGGACGGTTTTAGTCGTTGTGTTGGTTCTCTGGCTCCTTGGTTTTATTGGGGAAGTCGGTGGCAACCTTGTGCACATCTTGCTTGTTGTTGCATTAGTTGTGCTGATCTTCCAATTGGTTTCGGGTCGACGTCGGATTTAAAGCAAGAGAAGCGGGAGCGATCCTGCTTCTCTTTTTTTTGTATATCTTTTAGCCCCTATAATAAAAACTACGATCGTTCAAAATATTTGCAAATTATGCAGGAATATAGGAATAAACGTCAAAAAGAAGAAACATTATGGGTAAGCAAGGGGGCGTTAAATGGCTTGATTACATGTTCATAACGTTGAATTGGTTGGTGTTCGTTATTTCTTCTCAGAGGTTGTTTGTACTAATGTCATGTTGGGTCTCTTATCGCATTGTTTGGGTACAAGTGATGGATGCAGAGGTAAGGCCCTTGATTCACCGCTTTGTGCCACATCTACTTTTACATGAAGATGAGGTGTTTGTAATGCATATGAATATGTATAAGCAAGTAAAAAACTACTATGAGCAGGGGAAACTACCATTAGAGGCGTTGCGTATCTATATGAACCTATTCATGGAGTCTCGTTTACGTGAACGGAGACATTTTGAATTATGTAACTCAGAGTTAATCAAGCTATCGGGCTTAACGCGCTCACAGTTGTTTCGCTACCGCCCACGTTTAATTGAGTGTGGGTTTATTGAAGCACAAACAGCCCAGGGGAGTAGCCGTGTTCTTTATACAATTACCGGAGGAATGCAGTGGACGTCTTAAACGATTAGGCGCTTATCTAGTAGAGATAAGCGTTTTTTTGTTGGTTCCGGCATTTCCCAACATGAACAGGATCGCTTTTTTTCTTGTGAGAGAAACGTGCTTGAAAATAGTCATAGCAACGGGTTCAAAAGACCTACCTATGATATTAGAACTGTCGAGCACCATTTTATGTAAAAAATAAAGCTGGATTTAGCAGATCGCTTAGCGCTATAGTCTTAGTAATAAAAGAGAGGGGAGGTAGATTAGATGGAGCAATCAAGAAAGCGAGGAAAGGGGCGACGGCGTTCATACGGGGAAAATCGCTTATTAATTGCGTTGCGGAAAGAACAGAATTGGACACAAACCGAAGTGGCGAGTAGGCTATCCATCAGTCAAAGCAAGTTAAGTCGAATTGAATTAAACATTGATTTACCTAGTCTTGAGGTTGAACAGAAGTTAACGCAGCTGTATAAAGTACCCTCGGAGACACTATTTCCACAGCTGCATATGAGTAGATAACTGAATGTTTCGAAATTAAGGAGGCTTTTGCATGATTAGAGAATTGTATATCCAGTTTAAGCAGATGCAGGAAGAAGAGGTGTTTTCTCCATCAGCACTCAAGCTATACGAAGTGCTTTTTTACCAAAGATGCGTTCGAGATGAACACTCATTTATGTGGCAAAACGAAGCCGTGCAGCAGCAGATGGGCTTGTCGCGAGCTAGCTTCTTTCGGGCACGGCGTGAACTGGTAAACAAAGGGCTAATCGAGGCAATTGTCTCCACTTCGACGACGCTGGTGCGCTACACATTAAAGGTCATTGGCACTTTTCATTATGACTGCCCAAGTGATGCAGTAGCCGTCTCAATGACAGGTGCATTGACGGCTCAACCAGAAGGCGAAACCGTTGCGACAGTAAGAGAAGTGGATGGATCAATGACCGTCTCATCAGCTGAGTCAAATGCTACCTCCGCGCGCGCTACGTACGCAAAAGAATCTTTAGGTCTTAGTAATCAAAAAGATAAACAAACAACAACAACAGCTGCGCTCCTGAGAAAATGGCTGAACGTTGCTGGCTTTGAGAACATCAGTGAGCTTGCATCTACGCGGCTCAGTGACTGGTTTAGTCGGCGTCCATTTCAAGAGACCGAGGCATTGATTGAGCAAGCGATTAACCGGGCAGGCAGTGCCCCTAGACCAAGCATGAATTACGTCATCGCCGTACTCCGATCATGGGAAGAAAAGGGGCTGCAGACGATTGCTGACGTGGCGGAAGAACAGAACGGCTGGCGCAAGAAACGAACAAAAAAACTGAAAAAGGAGCGTAAACCAAATGATCAACTCGATCAATGCGCATTTGCTCGAGAATATCCAAATGCAGTATTCTGACGCGAATAAAGTGGACTCCTACACCTGCAAGAGCTGCCATCAGCATATCTCTGTCTACCGGATTATGATGCTAATTGGTCCGCGAAAAGGAACAGAGCTGACGCAGGCAGTCGGCTGCAAATGCGAGGACATTGCCCTTGGCAGAGCGGTTGTTGCTCGCAAGAATGAATTGATTCGGCTGGAACAAGAAGAACGTTTCTTCACGTTCAGCTTGCTAAACGATGATTTAGAGCATGCGACGCTGCAGTCCTATGAGCCAAAAACGACGAGTCAGCGCGAGGCACTGGAGTCTTGCTGCGGTTATGTGCGCCAATTTGAGGACAAGTTGCCTGGCAATTTGCTCTTAAGTGGAAATACGGGCGTTGGGAAAAGCCATCTAGCCTATGGTGTGGTTAAAGCACTGATGAGTCGAGGGATGAACGGCTTATTTATCTCAGCCCCCCACTTTCTTACGGCGCTAAAAAGCACGTACAAGCCTGAAGGGAAGGTAAGCGAGTACGACTTAATCAATCGGTTAAAGGAGGCTCCAATTCTTGTGCTCGACGATCTTGGTTCGGAGTACAGAAAGGAAGACGTAAGCGGTTGGGCGGTCGCCAAGGTGTTTGAGGTGATTGATGCACGACTAGGTCGTCCGACGATTTATACGACGAATCTTGATCTTCTTCAGCTCCGCAATGAGTACGGCGGCCGGATTTTTTCACGCTTGCTCTATCAAACGAAGCTAATTAAAGTAAAGGGAGTCGATTATCGAAACTCGTAAAAGGAGGGATTCAGATGGCGAAAAAACGAGTGGTGCTTGATCCTGCTCATGGTGGGAATGATAGTGGCGAAGCAGGGTATGGGTTAGTTGAGAAAGATTTGACATTACGAGTGGCAAAAGGAATGCGCCAAGCGCTTGTTGGATTTCCGGTAGGCGTGTTGCTGACGCGAAACAAAGACATCGAATTAACGGAGGAAGAGCGCGTGAGCCTAGCGAATGAATGGGGCGCTGATCTATTCGTCTCCATTCATATAGGCAGTGAGAGCGAGAAGGGGTTTGTTTCGTACGTTAGTGAGAAAAATCAGCGTGATACGACGTACTTGCAGTTAGCCTTTCAGCGAGAAATTGTAAAGCGTGCACATTTGAACGATGGGGGGCGAAAGCAGCGATCAGCTCTCTGCTTAGATGGGGCGTTGATGCCCGCCATCCTCACATCAAGTTACTCGCTTCAATCTGCCAAAGATGCGAAACGCTTAAAAGACCGACGGGTAATTGAAGCCCTCGCCATTGGTCATGGCACCGGTATTTTAGAGACGCTGGACCTCTTGCGGATAAAAGGAAACAAGCCTACCTACCTTGTTCAAGTGAATGGTGTCAGTGTAGGCTCCTATAAAAATAAGACAAAACTAATGACTATTATAAACGAGCATGTTGGAGAAGCCAAAAACATACGATTGGAGCAGATTGAACATGGATGAGTCTTTTTTGCGCGGCATTGTTAAGAAAATGAATATTGTTGACCGAACAGGGCGAGATCGCTGGCATAAGGAAATTCATCTCGTGTTGTCCGATATCTCAATTGCCCGAGCCGACCTTGATGTGGTGCACCGCTTCCGACCTGACGACCTGGTCGAGGTGACGCTAATGGCAGCGCAGCTTTCCCTGTTTCCAACGCATGATCAAGATGAGGAAGGCGATGAGTTAATCTGCGGGGAACCGGTGAATGCGGGGGAAGTAGTGAAGCAGTCTTTTACATTTTAAACGAGCTAAGAGTTCTAATTTCAAAACATTAGTTCTAATCAGAAAAATAAGTTGTTTCTTCTCTCCGCCGGTGCTATGCTGAAGCTAGCCGGTGGGGAACCCACGGGCTTTTTTCAATTTTATAGGCAGGACAAGCCTCGTCACCGGCCGTGACCGCTTGTCCGCCACCTTGATTAACCAGAAGATTAGGGAAGGGAGGAAAAAGCGATGGCCCGAAAACAACCGTACGCGCAGCGCTTAATGCTTGCGATGGAAAACGGCTTTACTGATACCGGCAACTTGATTGTTCGCCGCTTTGGTTTTGCGGTTCAGCCGGAAGCAGATATTGAGCAGCTTTACCTTGTGGCAAACACGTTTGCTGACTTATGTGAACTTGATTTGTCGGAAGCGACATTGATTGAGAACAGCTATTTACGTCCGAGTCCTCAGAGCTAATGTAAGGCTGTCAGGCATTCTTTAGAAAGGAGGAATTCTTATGAACGAAACAACGCTTGAACTGCGCTTCCGCACCGCAGAAGGTCAATTAATCACCTTCCGCGTTCCGCAACCGAAGAGTGATTTAACTCAAGCGCAAATCAGTGAGGCGATGGACATCTTGATCGCGAACAACGTCTTCTTTGGCCAAGCTGCGCTGATTGCGACGAAGCTTGATGCCCGTGTTGTCACTCGTGCGGTTGATACGATTGCCGTATAACTTCACACCGAGGCGGGCGCTGGCTTAACCAGCGTCCGCTACTAATAAAAGAAAGGATGTGGCAACATGCAGGACTGGGTCACGCTCATTTCAAATGTGGGCTTTCCAATCGCCGTCGCATCGTATTTGCTCGTGCGGTTAGAGCCAATTATTAAAGAGCTACAGCAGTCAATTGCTGGCCTCGCAACGGTTATTAGCAAGGAACAAAAACGACATGAGCGCAAATGACTGAAGCTGTGGGCGGCTGTCAGGAACAAGCTAGGGGAGGGACGGCTTGTTTAATCTCTAGTAAAGAAGGAGATGTGAACGACGTGAAGATTGTAAAAGACTATATTCCACTGACAAATCAAAATCGACCGGGTTTCCCGCTTACGCCTCGCTACCTAACGATTCATGAAACGGGAAACCGGCGCAAAGACGCAACGGCGTTAATGCACGCTAGATACGTCAAGAGGAGAGACACAGCGGTTAGCTGGCATTATACAGTTGACGATCAAGGTACAATCTATCAGCACTTACCAACAACGGAAAACGGCTGGCACGCAGGCGATGGTCGCCATGGTCGGGGCAATCGCGAATCGATCGGAATTGAACTCTGTGTCAATGAGGGAAGCGACTTTACTAAGACAAAAGCGCAAGCCGTCCAGCTCATTCGCCAGCTGATGCAGCAATTCTCCATCCCGCTAGACCGAGTTGTCCCCCATCAGCACTGGAGCGGCAAGCGCTGCCCCCAGCGGCTGCTTAACGAGAGAGGTGGGTTTGCTTCGTTCCAGAACTTGATTATGAGCCAAAAACCTGCGCCACAGCCGAAGGAAACAGCTCAGCCTGTCAGCATTGTCGACTGGATGAAGCAAGCGGGAATGGATGCGAGCTACGCCAATCGAGCCAATTTAGCTCAAATGCGTGGGATTACCGGGTATACGGGGACAGCCGCGCAGAATCGGAGACTGCTCTCGACTTTAATAGAAGAAACACAACAAAAATCCAGCTCTCTCCCTACTGTCCGCTCAGGTGAAGGAATCGTTGACTGGATGAAGCGAGCAGGGCTGGACGAGAGTTATACAAACCGAGCAAAGCTAGCGCGGGCGCAAGGGATAGAGAATTACCGGGGGACGGCTGAGCAGAATACCGAGCTGCTTCGAAAGCTGGCGGAAGGGTAAGGAAGACAATGTAGAAGGAGCGAGGACTCTTGTTTAGGGTTCTTGTTTTTTTTGTGTGACCGTATGTTTTGTCCTAATTTGAGGCGGGTAGTGGAGGAATAATCCTCTTTCTCAGGTGGTGATAACGATGCAAGCGAAACGATTCTCTGTTTTGTCGATACTAGCAACCCTGCTCTTACTATCAGCTTGTTCTCCTCTAGCAGAAGAAACCGACTGGGACATTGAAGGAATTATCGCGCAAACGAGCCCATATTTGGTTGTATCCGGTGTTGATCGCGAGGATATTGAAGGGCTATCCGAGCAAGAGTTGCTTGAGAAAGCAGATGATGCGATTTATTTCGGCTTTGAAGAGGACCTTGATTTGTATGAGAGGGTTCGGGTGACGTTTACGGGAATCAATGATTCCTACCCGGCGAGTGGAGAAGTGGATGAGTTGGAGCGAGTTGAAGAGCGCTGATGCTAAATGTTGATAGGCTTACATGAGCTAAGCGAGTTTCATCTTTATAAATAGTTGGTTAGAGCTCTCTATCTAAACTGATAGGGGGCTTTTTGCTTGAACAAGTAGGTTGAACTCTCCGATCTCCGCTTCAAGCCTTGCGTTTAAAAAATAATTAATTTTATAAAAATAAATTAGCAAAGTGTTTAAAAAAATCGAATTAGGCTATTTCAATAAGGTACTACTTTACAGAGAGGATGGAGATACATATGAAAAAATCAATAACGCTTATGGCAACGATGATGGGTTTATCTGTGATGTTAGCGGCATGCAGTGATTCTGATAGTGCTGAGGAGAATCAAACCGATCCAGTACCAGAAGAGGAATCGATGGATCAAGACGTGGGTGAAGATGAGAGTGAGACAAATGACGGAAGCTCAGAAGGAGAGGACCAGATGGATCTTGGTCTAGGAGATACAGCTGTCATGCATAGCAACATCTCTTCGTTTGAATTTACCTTAAACAGTGTAGATATGGTTGAGGAAGTCGATGGGGAATTATCGGATTTGGATGCTTATGTCGTAGCCTCGATTACAATTAAGAATATTGGCGATGAAGCCATTGATGCGAAAGAAAATGCGGGTTTATTTGAATATACAGCTAACCTAGAAGGCTCTGGATTTGGCGACCAAGCCGAGTATTATGAGGACTATCAAGCTGATGCGATTGAAGGTGAATTGGCACCAGGTGAAGAAGTAACGGGGACTGCTGTTTACACAAGTTATAATGACGATGAGCAATACATTCGCGTGAAGCCCGGGACAGCGGGAACGGGCTTAATTAATGACGCTGTGTTTACATTTAGCCTGAGTGATTTGGAGAATTAAATTATTGGAAGTATTGATACCTAAAAACAAAGCTACATCAAGGTTTCTCCACCACACCATGACAAGTGTCATAGTGTCATGATGACAGTTGTGTCTTACGCTTGCTTTCCCCCTTCATTATACTAAGTTTACTTAGTGAGTCTGGGGTGAAGTGAGATGAGTAAAGAAAAACAACGTGCATTAAAACAAAGTGTTGCACCTTACGCGACATCCAATACAAAGATTGGCGTCATTCAAATTCTGAATACATTGCTTCCGTTTTTGGGAGCATGGTTTTTAGCTTATCAAAGTTTACATGTTTCGATTTTCTTAAGCCTGCTTTTTTCATTAATCGCTGCTGGATTCGTTGTCCGGACGTTTATTATTTTTCATGACTGTACCCACGGGAGTTTTTTCCGTAATCCAAAGTGGAATCGGGTTGTTGGAAATGTGAGCGGTGTGCTGACGCATTTTCCGTTTGAAAAGTGGAAGCATAGTCATTCGATCCACCATGCCACGAGCGGAAACCTTGATAAACGAGGTGTCGGTGACATTTGGGTGATGACGGTGGAAGAGTATAAAGAAGCATCAAAAATGCAACGACTTCAATACCGTCTTTACCGCAATCCCTTTATCTTGTTTGGCTTAGGACCTCTTTATCTATTTTTGATTGAGAACCGGATCAACAAAAAAGGGGCAAAGCGGAAAGAGAAAATCAATACCCATTTAACCAATGCCTGTATTGTCCTGCTTTATGGAGGTATGATCTGGCTTGTTGGTTGGCAAGCGTTCTTGCTTGTGCAGCTTCCAATTATGTACCTATCGGGAGCAGCTGGAATCTGGTTATTTTATGTACAGCATCAGTTCGAAGACTCTTACTTTGAAAATGATGACGAGTGGGACTTTGTGAAAGCGGCAGTTGATGGCAGTTCCTATTATAAGTTACCAAAAGTGATTCAATGGTTGACCGGTAATATTGGCTATCATCATGTGCATCATCTTAGCCCGAAAGTGCCAAACTATCATCTAGAGAAAACGCATGACAATACGCCTCCGCTGCAAACGGCGACGACGATTACGTTGAAAAAGAGTCTTGAATCGATTCGCTTTCGCCTATATGATGAGAATAAACAGACGTTTATTAGCTTTAAAGAGATGAAAGTGGCAGAGCGGATGCAAGCTGTTTCTCGCGTGTCACAACAGACGAAAACGGGTTGAAATGAATAACGAAAACAAGCGCTATGGACGGACGTTTTCCACGGGCAACGCTTCAGCTTCGAGAGAATCTCTCAGGATCTTCAGCTGTTGCGCTTCCCGTCGAAGCGACTGGCTACTGCGCTTTTTTTGTGGGGAATAAACGCTACTTGTAAAGGAGGAATTTTGTTGTATCATTGGTTTCACATCATTCCAAAGAATACTGGTTTAAGTCTATTTGCCTGGATTGCTTTTTGTATCTTGCCTTTCTACTTTATCATTCGTTCGGCTACGCTCTATGAGATCATTCTTGGTGGAGCGATGATCATCCTCTTCTTTACAACGTACCGACTATCTTTTATTAAAAAGGGCTGGACCGTCTACGTGGCGCTAAGTATCGAGATGTTAATCAGCATCGGAATGACGATTTATTTTGGCTATGTGTATTTTGCTTTGTTTATTGCTTTTTATATCGGCAGTGTTAAAAGCAAGGCGGGGTTTATCAGCCTATACGTGGTGCATTTGTCAACGACCACAATTGCTGTAATTATCGGTTTTATGACGGAATACGAAGAATTTATGGCGCAATTGCCGTTTAATGCATTAAGTCTTCTTGGTGTGATTTTGTTACCTTTTACGATCTACCAACGTATTCGTAGAGAAGAGTTAGAAAGTAAATTGAGCGATGCCAATGAACGGATTTCGCAACTGATGGTCGTGGAGGAGCGGCAGCGAATAGCCCGCGACCTGCACGATACGCTGGGGCAGAAGCTCTCGTTGATTGGAATTAAAAGCGATTTAGCGCGCAAATTAGTGAATGTCAAGCCCGAGGTTGCCCAGCAAGAGCTGGAAGACATCAATCAAACGTCCAGAACGGCATTGCGTGAGGTGCGGGAAATTGTCTCCAATATGCGAACAGCGCGGCTAGAGGAAGAGCTTGTTCGGGTACAGGAGCTGTTGCAGTCGAGCAGTATCGCTTGTGGCATCTCAGGAGAAGAAGCGTTTAAGCATCTCCCTTTATTAATTGAAGATGTATTTTGTATGTGTTTAAAAGAATCGGTCACAAACGTCGTCAAACATAGTCAAGCCTCATCTTGTACGATTTCATTCGAGAGCCGGCCAAATGAATGGCGCTTGCTCGTGCAGGATGATGGGGTCGGCTTACGTACTGCTACGCAAACAGAGCAGAAGAGCGGCATGATTGGAATGAAAGAGCGGCTAGAGTTTGTAAATGGTGAATTGGATGTGCGCTCAAAAGAGGGAACCCAATTGATTATCCGAATCCCGCGAATTATTCATCAAACAGAAGGGGGAGCACTATGATTCGCATTGTGATTGCCGAAGATCAAGGCATGTTGTTAGGCGCACTTGCGTCGCTACTCGAACTAGAAGAAGATATGACCGTCGTCGGCAAGGCGAAAACAGGTGTAGAAGCAGTCGAGCTTGTGAAGCAGCTACAGCCCGATATTTGTATTATGGATATTGAAATGCCGCTGATGACCGGGATTGAAGCGGCACAATCGCTAAAAGCAGAAGCGTGTAAGATTATCATCCTCACGACCTTTGCCCGAACCGGTTATTTTAACTATGCCCGCAAGGCAGGAGTCAGTGGTTACTTATTAAAAGATAGTCCAAGCGATGAACTTGCCCGAGCGATTCGCACAATACTAAGTGGGCGCAAAGTGTATGCGCCAGAACTGATGGATATGATGCAAGGAAACGACAACCCGCTGACGGATCGAGAAGGACAAGTCATTCAACTGATTGCGGAAGGGAAAAGCACGCAAGAAGTAGCTGATCACTTAAAGATTAAAACAGGTACAGTGCGCAACTATGTTTCAGTTATTTATGAGAAGCTTGAAGTGAATAACCGGATTGAAGCGATTTCGCTGATTCAGGAGAAGGGTTGGTATCGGTAGAGAGCGAATCAATCAGACAATCAAGCTCTCTCTCTATTTATACTTGATTAACATTGATAGGAGGAATGCAGAATGGCTGAATTAAAAGTAACGAAAAATGTCGCATACGTTGGTCCTGCTCCTTTCGAATATAGCAATGATCGTTTTCAGCGTGATTTAGCTAAGACAGACTACGGATGAGAATAATTTCTTTTATTCCTCAAAACAACCTAATGTAAAAAGAAGACCTCATGAGGTCTTCTTTTTACATTTCATCTCACCTTAATTATACTGGGTATTATAGTCATTTTTGGAGGCGTCGGACTAATGAAGATTTATGATGCAAAAGAATTTCAAACTTTGTTAGACAGCATGACTAAGCGTACAACAGAAATAGGAGATCCACTATTAAACTTGGAACAAGCCGTACAAAAAATTGTTTCATTAGACTCTTTTACTGGAAATGGGCCTGAAGCACTAAAAAGCTTTTATCAAAACAGCCACTTGCCCCTATTACGCTATTGGCAAATGGTAAATGAGAAAAGAACGAACTTAATCTCATCTTTAAAAAACACTGCGTCAAACTTTGACTCGCACCCCGATGCTTATGTTAACGAAGCTTTCATTGAAAATGAAATTATTCCATCAATTGATAAAGCCAAACAAAGGACTGCTGATAGTGCTGATAGAATTAATGCTATTGCGGATAGTATATCTGATATAATCAGCTTACCTGCATTTGACGATTCGCAAATCCAAGAAAAACTCCACGATGCAAGACAACATGCACAAAGGACTGTTGAAAAGCTACATGCTTTTGATCATCAAGCAACATCGACTGTTACTCAATATGCAGAGCTAATGAACCCCATTAAGACTTATGTCAGTAGTTTGGAAGGGGCAATTAATTCTACCAATATCAATTCTGCTACTGATTTAACAGCAATTACGTTAAATACAGAAATGCCTGACGAGATTATGGAGATGCACCACAATCCCGATCAAATGCGTACTGTATTAACAATGTATAGCGAATTGAAAGCGCAAGCACCACAAATAGCTCTGTCTATGGCTATGAATCCAATAGGGGCTGTACAGTGGTTCAATCCGTATGCCTATGGGCTTGCACAAAGAATGTTTCTTGCCAGCGGGAATATAGATGTTGTAAACCACTATAGTCCAGATCAGCAGGTTAAAGGAATGTCTGTTGATGCCGATGGGAATGTAGTTGAATCTATTGTTAACCAAGAAGAAGCAGAAATTATTAACGATTGGGGGAACGGGCACGTAGAAATTCGAGGAGCTCCTGTTGATTATGATGCCCTAGAAGAAGAAGGCATAATTACTCAACGATTTGTAACAAATTCAGGAATGGTTATACATCATACTGATATTGATGGGGAATTGGTTATCTTTATGGATGACTCAGATATTCATTATTATACAAATGGGTCAGTACAAACTTTCTCAAATAAAACTGCTGCTCGCTTAGCTCAATTTGGCGGTCTATTATTAGGTATGAGTTTAGGCCATACTTATTTGACAAGAAATGTGCCACAAGGTACGGTGCTTATGAAGGAAGTTGCTCCACCAACAGTAGGCGGAACAGCTAAAAAAGCAGCTTTAGGCACTTCTGGTCTGTCTAGCGGTGTCCCGATAGTAACAACTCCTGTGCCAGATGTTGGTACAGAAGAAAGAATTTTATGGTTGAGTGTCGATGAAGGGGAGACATGGGATACAAAGGTTTATGTCGAAGTTGATCAAAACGGTAAAGCGACAATGACAGATTATGAAGATCGAAAGCCAGGTGGATTCTTTGGTTGGATTCTGGATAGGTTTTCTGGTGAATAAAGGAGGGGTATAATGACAGAACAAAAACAAACATTAATAAATGGAAAGCTTACAAAGGAAAATAAGATCATTGCATATGGGTTACTACCGCTATACATGGTCGGATTGTTTTTAATTACGTATAGTTTATCACTGGCGATAGGTGGAGGGCAGTTTGACTACATTTCATTATTTGTGTTTATTATAGGCACATGTTCTATATGCTATGTTGCAAACCCTAAATTCAATACGTTTGAATTTAATGAGATTTACATAACAAACGCTAATTTACCATTAATCGAGAAGATAAAAAAATTCAAAGGAGTTTTCTTATTTTTAGGTGGCTTATCTGTAGCCACAGGTATTCTTTTTGGATTTACGTAAAAAATCCTATTATTATTATTATTATCTCTGTCCCAAGATAATTAGGAAGGTGCTAATTGTGACTGGCCTTAGAGCGATAAGGTTAAAAGTAGGTGTGAAGAGCGGAAATTGGAACCGCTTTAAATGAAGATGGTGAAGAAGTCATAATTATTCAATCATGGCGTAATTGCATTGAAGGTACTCTTAAACAAACAGACTATAGGCGACTATTAGACAAGCCTTATTATGGTGATGAATGGTTATGTACTGGCTCATGCGGGGCTGACACAGGTGGAACCAATCGTACTATAGATCTCAATCAACCAGAAAGACATCGAAGGGTGCTTACTTGATTTTAACAATCCATCTGAGTCTATGCATAACTCTAAGATATCTCTTCGCTATGAAACCAATGTTGAAAAAGTCATCGACTTACAATCTTCTTCCTGAAGAACAGTTCAATCCTATAATAAACAAAGGAGGTCATAGACAATGTCAGCTCATTCACAACCAAATCGTCCGGAAAAGTCGCAGTTGAAAAGCCTGCAAATTCGTAAAGCAAGAATTCTCAACAAGGTAAGGTACAGCGCGATTACGAGTAACGGTCCATCGACCAATTTATATAAGCGCATGACTTTTTCTGAATTTGAACGATTCCGCGAACAAGAAGGAAATCGTGAAAAGCAAGTAGAGTTTATCGACAACTTTGTTTATATGGCACCTTCACCAACGATCAAACATCAGCGTATTTCAAGGGAATTATTAACAGGTATTCATTTGTCATTAAAGAACACAGACTGTGAAGTGTTTGATGCGCCGACTGATTTAGTTTTAACAATAGAGGATACGCAAAATGTTGTTATTCCCGACGTGTTTGTCGTTTGCAATTTGGATGAAGAAGAAACGAAAAGAGTGACTAAAACACCGTTACTTGTAATTGAAATATTGAGTAACAATCGAGTGGATGATGAAGTCACTAAATTTGTTAAATACGAGCAAGCAGGTATTCCAGAATATTGGATTGTTGATCCTGAGGAACGGGTGATCACACAATACATTCTCAATGCCGAAAACAAATATCCAGCTAAAGGACATTCTTTTAAAGCAGGAACGATTACATCCGTTCGTGTCCCGAGCTATACTGCGGATGTGGGTGAATTGCTTAATTTGTAAGTTGAGCAAGTAGACTTTATCTAAATTAACTATTTTTTGAATTGATTTAAGTTATAGCTTCCAGATAAAAGCCGCTATCCGTGTAAGATCGTTGCTAAATCTGTCCTTATCAATAAGTGACAAGGATTTCTTGTTGCTTTTTCTTTTTGGATTGCCCCCTTTCTCTAACGAAGAGTTGGGGATTTTGCTCTTGTCTAAACCGCGTCGTCGCTTAGGAAACAAGGTCCAAAAGATGCAGCAATTAGGGGCTCTAAACACATGGATACAATTAGTAATTGACAACCCTTTACGATCGCAGTATACTCTCTGTAACCGGTTACACATCGTGAGGGGAAGAAGCATATGACAACGATTAAAGATGTAGCAAAATACGCGAATGTCTCTGTGGCAACAGTCTCACGGGTGTTAAACCAAAAGGGCTACGTTAGTAAAGAGGCAGAAAAGAACGTTACTGCCGCAATTGACGCATTAAATTATAAACCAAATGCAATTGCACGAACGCTTTATCATAAAACATCAGGAATGATTGGCTTATTGATACCAGACATTGCCAACCCCTTCTTTCCAGAGCTGGCGCGCTCGATTGAGGATGTCGCTTTAAAGAAGGGTTACACCGTTGTTCTTTGCAACACGGACAGTGAGTTAGGCAAAGAGCAACAATACGTACGAGCTTTGCAACAAAAATACGTTGATGGGCTAATCTTAGCAACGGGGAGCGGTTCGTATGAGCATTATCATTCGCTTGATCTACCGGTAGTAGCGCTCGATCGCTTTATTAGTAAGGATATTCCAACGGTCGTATCGGACAACAAAAACGGGGCGAGAACGGCAACGATGCATCTGATTGAACAAGGATGTCGCTTTATTGCTCATTTACGTGGACCTAAGGGACTTGCCCCGGCGGATGATCGCTATGAAGGATTTAAAGAAGTGGTTGAAGAAAGTGGAATTGCCCATATTATTGTTGAGACAGGATTCCACATTGAAAAAGCGGAAGACGAGGTTCAGCGTTTACTGAAGCAGCATCCGAGTGTTGATGGAATTTTTGCCGGAAGCGATGTGACCGCGGCAGGAGCAATGAAAGCGGCTCATACGTTAAAGCTGGATATTCCTTCACGAATCCAAATTGTAGGCTTCGATGGCATTTTATTCGGGGACATGCTTGTCCCGTCGTTAACAACCGTGCAGCAGCCGATTGTTGAGATGGGCGAACGTTCCGTTGAGTTACTTGTTCAATTAATTGAGAAAAAACCATTGTTGTCCTATAGGCACGAGCTTCCGACAACAATGAAGCTTCGAGGGACGACGAAAGGAAGCGGCATAGATGACAAAACCTAAAGTAACCGTAATTGGAAGTATCAATATGGATATGGTGACACAGACTGATACTGTACCAGAGCAAGGGGAAACCGTGATGGGAACGGGTTTCCAGACCGCCTTTGGTGGTAAAGGGGCGAACCAAGCGGTCGCAAGTGCAAGGCTCGGGGCAGACGTAACGATGATCGGGCGTGTTGGCGATGATGCATTTGGTACATTACTGAAAGACGGTCTGCGGGCAGAAGGCATTTCTGTCGATAGTGTGGAACCCGTTACACACTCTAGTTCAGGAGTAGCGACGATTCTTTTATCGGAACAAGACAATCGGATTATTGTTACGCCTGGGGCTAATCATCATGTTACTGAAGCGTATGTTTCAAACTATGAGGCTGAAATCGCAGCAAGTGACATTGTGCTAGTCCAGTTAGAGGTTCCACTTGCGACAGTTGAATACACGATTGATTTATGTGCCAAGCATCAGGTTCCAGTGATCTTAAATCCTGCACCAGCGCAAGAACTATCACAAGAAGCATATGAGAAGAGCACGTTCATCACGCCAAATGAATCGGAACACGAGCAGCTGTTTTCATCTAAAGATGAAGCGTTAACCGAAAAGCTGATCGTTACGCAAGGAAAAAACGGAGTGCGTTGGTTCGAGAATGGAAAGATCGAGCAGGTTGCGGGTCATACGCTTGTTCCTGTTGATACGACTGGAGCGGGCGACACCTTTAATGGAGCACTTGCGGTAGCACTTGGGAAGAAGCAGTCTTTACGTGAAGCGGTTACGTTCGCCAACGCTGCGGCAGCACTATCGGTGCAGTCATTTGGTGCTCAAGGCGGCATGCCGACAGCGGAAGACATAGAGGCATTTCTAGCGAACAGCTAGTAAATAGGAGGAACTCCAATGAAAAAAACAGGAATGTTAAATCGCGACATCGCCCGGGTACTTGCATCACTCGGGCATACCGATCATATCGTCATCGCTGATTGTGGATTACCCATTCCTCAAGGCGTTGAATGCATTGATCTTTCCATTAAACGAGGGCTTCCAACATTTGTTGAGGTACTTGGAGAAGTACTGGATGACATGGAAGTTGAAGCAATGATCGTGGCTGAAGAAGTAAAAGAGAAGAATCCATTCATTCACCATGCTGTACAAAATAAACAAATACCGACCTATTACTTGTCACATGAAGATTTGAAAGCGGAAACACATAAAGCGAAGGTAGTCATTCGTACCGGAGAATGTACCCCGTATGCCAATGTGATTCTACGCGCCGGCGTGATCTTTTAAGAGGAGGGATTCACGATGATTGTGGAAATGAGCCAGATAAGCAAGTCGTTTAGCGGCAACCAAGTTTTAAAGCAGGTTGAGTTTTCACTGGAAAAAGGCGAGATTCATGCTTTAATGGGTGAAAATGGCGCAGGCAAATCGACGCTGATGAAAATTTTAACGGGCATTTATCCAAGAGATGAAGGCGTGATTCGTGTAAAAGGGCAGGAAGTCTCCTACACTCATCCAAAAGATGCCGAAGAAGACGGGATTGCCGTCATCCATCAGGAATTAAACATCTTACCAGAGCTGTCAGTCGCAGAAAATTTGTTTTTAGGCAATGAACAGACGATCGGAAAAACCGGCTGGCTGAAGACAAAGGAAATGAACCGACAGGCCGAGCAAGCGCTGGCCGAGCTCGGGCTGAACGTAAAAGCAACCGAACGAGCGGGACGTCTATCCGTTGGAAAGCAGCAGCTGATTGAAATTGCTAAGGCGCTTAAGACGAATGCCGACATTATCATCATGGACGAGCCAACCGCCGCGCTGACGGATCGGGAAATTGATACCTTGTTTGAAGTAGTACGAGGCCTGCAGGAAAAAGGCGTAACCTTTGTTTACATTTCACACCGGATGGAAGAGATCTTCTCGCTCTGTCAACGGATTACCGTCCTACGTGATGGAAATTATGTTGCAACGAAAGTCATTGCGGAGACAAGCTTTGATGAAATTGTCAAGCTGATGGTTGGCAGGGAACTTGGCGGAAGATACCCAGATCATGACCTGACTCCTGGTGAAGTGAAGCTTGCCGTAAAAGAGTTAAGTCGTAAGGATGAGTTTGAAAGCGTTACCTTTGATGTGCGAGCCGGTGAAATCTTTGGCATTGCTGGGCTGATGGGTGCCGGACGATCGGAAGTTGTGGAAAGCATCTTTGGATACAGGCGGGCCGACAAGGGATTGATTGAAATAGATGGAAAAAAGGTTTCTTTTAAAACACCAGTTGACGCCATTAATCACAGAATCGGCTTTGTTTCCGAAGACCGGAAAACAAAGGGACTGATCGTTGATTTCTCCGTTCGTGACAATATTAGCTTAACCAATTTAGCGGCGGTTTCATCGAGCGGTGTGATGCAAACAAAGAAAGAGCAGGCTCTATATGCCGAGCTCGTCAAGAAGCTTGGTGTCCGGACGTCAGGACCGAATCAAACGGCAAAATCGTTAAGTGGAGGAAACCAGCAGAAAGTCGTCATCGCCAAATGGCTTGGCATTAACCCGAAAATCCTGATCCTCGACGAGCCAACGCGAGGCGTTGATGTCGGGGCGAAAAAAGAGATCTATACGATCATGAATGAACTGGCGAAGCAAGGTGTGGCGATCATCATGGTCTCATCTGAGCTACCTGAGATTATCGGGATGAGTACACGAGTTGCCGTTATGTTTGAGGGGAAACTAATGAAGATTTTAGATCGGGCTGAGTTGTCTGAAGAAACGATTATGCACGAAGCAACAGGAGGGGAAAAACATGTTCGACAATAAACGAGTTAAAGCAATGGCGGCAACGCTTGGACCATTCATCGGGTTGTTTTTAATTATAGCGGTTATTAGTATTTTGAATCCGGATTTCTTATCTACATCCAACTTACTAAATGTACTTCGCCAAGTTTCCATTAATGCTTTAATTGCCTTCGGGATGACGTTTGTTATTCTGACAGGTGGAATTGACTTGTCGGTAGGAGCAATTCTGGCATTTTCAGGTGCCGTGACAGCAACGCTGCTTGCTTCAGGGATGGACCCGATTCTAGCCATTCTAATCGGTTTGCTCGTTGGGGCTGGACTTGGCGCAATTAACGGCATCATTATCGCAAAAGGAAAAGTTGCACCATTTATCGCGACACTCGCGACAATGACGGTTTACCGTGGGGCGACGTTAATGTTTACCGATGGACGACCAGTCTCAAACTTAGGGGATTCATCGCTGTTTCAAATGATCGGCGGCGGTTATTTCTTCGGAATTCCGATGCCAGCAATTACGATGCTCGTCAGCTTTGTCATCTTGTATTTAATCTTAAAGAAAACGACGTTTGGTCGCCGTGTCTATGCCGTCGGTGGAAACGAGGAAGCGTCAATTTTATCAGGCATAAAAGTCGATCGCATCAAAATCTATGTCTACTCACTGACGGGCTTCTTGGCCGCTGTCGCAGGTGTGATTTTAACCTCACGCTTAAACTCAGCCCAGCCAACGGCAGGGACGATGTTTGAACTCGATGCGATTGCTGCGGTTGTGCTTGGTGGAACAAGTTTAACTGGCGGAAGAGGATGGATTGTCGGCACGCTTATCGGTGCCTTAATCATAGGTGTTTTAAACAACGGCTTGAACTTGCTTGGAGTAAGCTCATTCTTTCAACAAGTGGTAAAAGGAAGCGTCATCTTACTCGCGGTCTTACTTGATCGTAGAAAAACAGCCTAAAGGAGAGAGTTAAATGAAAAAATTAAAATTATCAGTCGCAATGGTTGGGATTTCAGCAATGCTTGCAGCTTGTTCAATGGATGCACCAGGTTCCGATGATTCCCAAACAGAAGGAGGAGCGGAAGGTGGCGCAAGTGACGGCGAGTTCACAGTTGGCCTATCTGTCTCGACAATGAACAATCCCTTCTTCGTGACACTACAAGAAGGGGCAAAAGAAAAAGCTGATGATCTTGATCTGGAGATGATCACGGTTGACGCGCAGGACGACTCTGCTAAGCAGATCAATGACATTGAAGATTTGATTCAACGAGGCGTTGACTTGATCGTGATTAACCCCGCTGATTCCTCTGCCGTAGCGGCAGCGGTACAATCTGCTAATGATGCCAATATTCCTGTTATCACAGTTGACCGAGCAGCGGACAGCGGTGAAGTGGTCACACATATCGCTTCTGATAACGTAGCAGGTGGCGAGATGGCCGGTGAGCTATTACTTGAGCTTGTTGGCGACGGCGCGCTTGTCGCAGAACTTGAAGGCATTCCAGGATCTTCTGCTGCGCGTGAACGTGGCGAAGGATTTAACAACATTGCCGCTGATTCCCTAGACGTGACAGCAAAGCAAACAGCGAACTTCTCTCGCTCTGAAGGACTAACGGTAATGGAAAACATCTTGCAAAGCAACCCGGACATAGTCGGCGTATTTGCCCACAACGATGAAATGGCACTTGGGGCGCTTGAAGCAGTCTCAGCAGCGGGGCGCGATGACATCGTTGTCGTCGGTTTTGACGCAACAGACGATGCAGTTGCATCCGTTGAAGGCGGCGGTCTTGCCGGCACGATTGCCCAACAACCAACGCTAATCGGTGAAGAAGCAATGGAAGCAGCCGCAGCGATACTAAATGGCGACGATGTCGAAGACTTCATCCCAGTTGAGCTTGAGTTAATTCGCGGGGAATAAGGATTTTGTTGATGGAAACCCGGACGCGTGAGCGTCCGGGTTTTTTGGTGGTGGAGAGTGATATAATTAACTTATACTATTCTGATGCAATTCAAACCGAGTTCGTATTCACCGATCATTAGAATATTTACCACCATCAGAGTACATGTTAATAGATCTTTAAAAAAGTGTCAGACTAAGTGGAGACTATCCATACATCAGAAAAATAAGCTTAAAAATGAACAGAAATTTAAAAGAGGCCTGAAACGTTCTTGTTGTTCCGCCGTAGTTTTATCTGGACATGTATAATTTGGACTAATTGAAAAGAGGCGGTTGTTTTGAAGTTATTAAAAATTGTGGTGTTCTGCTCATTATTAGGCATAGTTGGAGGTTGTAGCAGCTCAGCTCAGGAAATCAGCAATGCGGACGTAATGAACGCTCTAACTTCTGAAGAAGCACCAAAAATCTATGATGATGAAAACTATGTTAAAGATTTTATAGAGGATAAAAACTTGGACAAAGTCACTGAAATTGACGGGTATGAAAGTGAAACGGTTTGGTCAATGGAAAGTAATTCTGATGAAGCTGTTCATAGATTTGAATTCTATTTAGGAAAGTTAGATGAAGAAATCTCCCCGCAAGAAGCGTATGATTTTCTTCTTGGCTTCATCCCTAAAGAAATGTATGAGCATTTTGTAACAGGTCAGGAAATGAAGTATGAGGGATCGGCTGAGGAGGTTAATTATTATATTAATCTTCAACAAGAAGATCTGGAAAATCCATTAGAGGATATTCCTAACGTCTTGCATTTACATATTCACATGGAGGGAGATCATGTACTAACTGCTCGTTTTGGGAAGAGTAGTCCTAGAAGGGCAGATGTGAAAGAAGAGCTTGAGTGGGATCTTAACTAGGAACAAACAGGGAACAAAAATCTTGCCAAATCGTATTAAGCTAATAGTGTGGAAAAGTGCTCAATACGTCATTTCGCATTCCTGCTAGTACCTTCGGGGAAGATGGCGGGGATGCATTATAATAGTTCACGTAAGGCATGACAGCACAGCTCCCCTTTGAAAATCTGTCCGCTACGCGGCGTGAGAAAAACCAAATAAACAGCGTGTACGAGCTTAATAGCCGTATGCGCTGTTTTTAGTAAAATCATCGTGCATATTTCTTGCACTTTCTTCAAATTTTATTATGTAGAAAGCCTTTTGAAGGAGTTGTTAAAATTAAACACTGTAGATTAATTATAATTGGATTAGTGTTACTGCTCCTTTCAGGGTGTTGGGATCGATCAGAATTAAATGAAGTGTTTTTTATAGACGCAATAGGTATTGAAAGGGTTGAGGATCAATTTAAAGTGACATTCCAAGCCTTGAACCCATCAGAGATAGCGAGTGAAGAGAGAGGAAGAGGTTTTTCACAAGTCATTAATTATGAAGCAGAAGCTCCAACGTTGCACGAAGCAATTAGAAGAGTAACGTTGTCCGCTCCAAGAATCCCGCGTATCTCGCAGTTGAATTTATTGATTATAAGTGAAGATGCTGCAAAAGAAGGATTGAAGAACATATTAGATCTTCTGTACAGGGATCATAATTCTAGGGCAACTTTTCAAATTTTAATTTCGCATGGCGATGTAAGTCCTACGGACATATTGAATGTGAAAACACCAATTGAAATTACATCGAAAAGTATAGTCGAGGGGCAAGAGATTGCTTCTAAAGTATATGGCGCGAACAAAATATCAACAACTGATGTGCTGTATTATGAACTGACGAGTCCTGGTATTGAACCTACTGTAACGGGTATTAGTATCGCTGGTAAAAACAATGAAACCGAAAGTGAAGAAGATCAAAATGTGACAACCATTCAACCGAAATCAATGCTCATAAGTAATAAAACGGCGTTGTTTAAAGAGGATAAATTGATTGGTTGGTTAAATCAACAAGAAAGCAAGTCATTAAACTATTTTACAAAGGAGTCTTACCAAAGTGTAGGAAGCTTTACATGCCCAACAGGTGGTGAACTGGCTTTAGAGATACAAGATGTTCATCGCAAGCTTTTTTCTTCTGTAAAGAATGACACTCCTTATTTAAAATACGAGTTTGATATAGAGGCAATGATCTCAGAAGTTGACTGTGCAGGTCTGGATTTAAAAGAAGAGAGTGTATTTAGGGAAGTAGAGAAAGATGGGGAACAAGAGCTAAAAAAAGTTCTAACTGAATTAATTAAAAAGTTAACGGAACTACAAACCGATTCAATTGGTATTGGACGAGAATTTTATAGGAGCCATCCAAACTATTGGACTGAGGTAATGGAACCGAACGAGAATTATATGGACGACGTAAAAATTGAAATTGTGGCGAGTTATTCAATTAAAAGTCCAGGAAGCAAGTTAAACAGCGTCAATAAATAATCAAAAATAAGAGCACATGCTAAATGCATGTGCTTTTTATTGTTCAGGCAGCCACTTGAGCTGAGTATATCTATAATTGTTGAATTACCCACGCGTCTTTGTCAAAAAGAATCAAGTTCAAGTACAGTTTTGCTTGCCTGACTGAAACTCGCCGACAACTATTAAAAAGCTGAAATCACATCATCAAATGATGTAGGTAGACGATCTGTCAACCTCTTGCTGCACGAATCAATACCCTCCCCAGTTGACTGCTCACCCCAATTAAGCTAAACTTATTTGTAAACGCTTACATACATCAAAGACTGTCCGCTTTTTTTAAGCACATATTGAAAAAATAAGGAGGGCTTTACGATGATTTATGCAAATCCGAATCAAGAAGGATCAAAGGTATCGTTCAAATCGCAATACGATAACTACATTAATGGGGAATGGGTCGCTCCGGTTAAAGGTCAATACTTTGAGAATGTGTCTCCCGTTACAGGAGAGGTATTTTGCGAAGTGGCTCGTTCGACGGAGGAAGACATCAACCTTGCTCTAGATGCAGCCCATGAGGCGAAGGTCGCTTGGGGGAAGACATCACCGGCCGAGCGGGCAATCCTATTAAATAAAATTGCCGCAAAGATTGAAGACAATCTGGAGATGCTGGCTGTTGCGGAAACCTGGGATAACGGGAAATCCGTGCGGGAGACGCTCGCGGCAGACATTCCACTAATGGCTGATCATTTCCGTTACTTTGCCGGTGTTATTCGCGCGCAGGAAGGCTCGCTTAGTCAAATTGACGAAGATACGGTCGCCTATCATTTCCACGAGCCGCTCGGAGTCGTTGGGCAGATCATTCCGTGGAATTTCCCGCTGCTGATGGCGACGTGGAAGCTCGCGCCAGCGCTTGCCGCTGGGAATACGGTAGTTTTAAAGCCGGCTGAGCAGACGCCTGCCTCGATTATGGTCTTTATGGAACTGATAGAGGGCATTTTGCCAAACGGGGTTGTGAACGTGGTTAACGGGTTTGGCGTTGAGGCAGGTAAGCCGCTTGCAACAAGCTCACGGATCGCGAAGATCGCGTTTACAGGTGAGACAACGACGGGACGCTTGATTATGCAGTATGCGTCGCAGAATATTATTCCGGTTACGCTTGAACTTGGTGGAAAATCACCAAACATCTTCTTTAAGGACATTATGGATCATGAGGATTCGTTCTTAGATAAAGCAATTGAAGGTTTCGTTCTGTTTGCCCTGAATCAAGGGGAAGTCTGTACATGTCCATCGCGGGCACTCGTTCATGAGGATATCTATGATGAATTTATGGAGCGAGCGTTGAAACGTGTGAAAGAAATTCGCATCGGTCATCCGCTCGATACAGAGACGATGATGGGCGCACAAGCTTCATCAGAACAGCTTGAAAAGATTCTTTCCTACATTGATATTGGCAAGCAGGAAGGCGCTGAAGTTCTCACAGGTGGAGCGGCGAATAAAGTAGAAGGCTTGGATAACGGCTATTATGTTGAACCGACCGTGTTTAAAGGGACAAACAAAATGCGGATTTTCCAAGAAGAAATCTTTGGTCCTGTCTTGTCGGTGACGACGTTTAAAGATGAGGATGAGGCGTTAGCGATTGCCAATGATACATTGTATGGACTTGGTGCGGGCGTATGGACGCGGGATATGAATAAAGCCTATCGCTTTGGTAGAAGCATTGAGGCTGGACGCGTCTGGACGAACTGCTACCACGCGTATCCAGCGCACGCGGCGTTTGGCGGCTATAAGAACTCGGGAATTGGTCGCGAGAATCATAAGATGATGCTCGAACATTACCAGCAGACGAAAAACCTCTTAGTTAGCTACGGCACAGATAAAATGGGCTTGTTTTAAACAATGAGTCCAGTAAACCGAGTCGAAGCTACCGAGGAAGCGCGAGCGTTCATCGACTTTTTGAAAGAAAAGCATGGCCCGTTGATGTTTCATCAGTCGGGCGGCTGCTGCGATGGTAGTTCGCCAATGTGCTACCAGGCAGGCGAATTCTTAATTGGTGACAGTGATGTTCTCTTAGGTGACATTGCCGAGACGCCTTTTTACATGAACGCCGCTCAATATGATTACTGGAAGCACACGCAAATCATTGTCGATGTTGTTCCGGGGCGAGGCGGGATGTTTTCAATTGAAGGACCTGAAGGAAAACGGTTTTTGACTCGTTCAAGGGTGTTTACGAAAGATGAACTGGAAGAATTGCGTGGTTAAACGAAATGGTAGGTAATGGAGCTTGTATCTGTATGGTGTAAGCTCCTAACTTTTATTAACATCAAAAAAGGATATCCTCATGAACGTTACTCCCCGCAGAAGGAGAGCAATAAGGTATTCTAGCGTATATTGATTGCTGTAAACATTTTTAAAAAAAGCAACCGATTTTGGTTGCTTTTTTTAAAATGTTTAAGATGAAGATGTTTTTGTTAATACATTCGATGTAGCTCATTTATACTAGAATTAATTCTGTATTGGATAAACCAACTGATTGTCTACAAAAATGCGACAACTGATTGTAAAAAATCCACCGACCGAAGCTTTTACTGTTTTTACTTCGTTATTGTGATTCCGTAAGACCCCATTTAGAGTCCCTCTGAAGGAAAGACCTAAATTCTCATCTTGTAATTTTCCGTCAATATGTAATTTTTCACCGTTCATCCATGAGTTCGTTACTAGAATTTGCTGACCTTCGTACGTTAATTCAAATGATTTCTGCATGATTCGTCACGCCCCTAATTTGTTATTCATAAAAAGCAACTGTTAGTAATTCATCGTTTTGCTATACATCTTATCATTACAGTAAATGGACTCGTTCGTCAAAAAAAAGCCTAATTGATTGCTTTTATACGCTTCTCTACGGGGAGGTCAACAGCATACATGCTGATAACTCTGTTCATTTCCAGTGGGTAGAAATAGAACCCCCGAGGCTGAAAATCCAAAAATAGAACAAGCTTTTATTCTTGGAGGTATGATGGAGGAGCTATTAAATTATAAAAGTGACAGGCTCTTTTCCAAGTTAATCTCGCTTAGAAAGAATGAATAAATCGGCTATAATTATTTTTATTTCTCTTCAGGGGCACTCTTTTTTTTGAATGCCGTGTTGTAAACGATGATATTCACAACAAAAATAACAAGGGCAAACCAAGAAACGATCGTTGGTACGGGTAAAATATCGAGAAAACCTAAGATGGCAACGATCGGCATAAAGAAGATTGATCCAATTAACACAAAAGAAACCATTGGGTGGATAGTGTTTGAAGCCATGAGCAAACCTCCATTAAGTGTGTTGTTCTTCATAATATAAGCTTCTTAAAAAGAAAGTAGAAGACTTCTCTATTCCTTTACCCTTATCCGTAAAGATAAAACGTTACAAATAAGTTAGAGTGCAGTAGATGTAGGTCATTCTTTTTAATGAAAAGGGTATTTTCCTATGAATAGGAAAAAGCTTACTCTGGGGGAAGAGTAAGCTTTAGGGGGAATAAGTATACGTATACTTATTCCCGTGTGAATCGTGTTTAAACCTATTATCATGTTTAATTTGCGGAGAACTGAATATGTTCAACTCCGCTTGATTCATTTCGCACGATTCGTCTTCCGCGCTATCAATGACGAAGGTGACATCAATAAATACTAGATAGAGATTGACGGGAAGAGTTGCGTCTCATACTACCAGTACTTATCCGCCTTTTTCCAGTTGTTATAGATTTGTTATTAGATGACGTTTCAGTAAAGGTTTCATTCTCTCCAGATAGGTTGTCATAAGACTCCATTACCCGCTTTTTTACGTTTGGTTCAATTGCCTCCACTAGTTGGATTTCTGAACTTTTCTACTAACTAAAGTTAATATATACTTTAGCAAGATAGTTAAAATAAAGATAAGAATTAAGATCAATGTAATGGTTGCTCCTGGTGGTGTACCATACTCATAAGAAGCAAATAACCCACTCAACATACCGGTTAGTGCGACAGGTATACCGATAATGATCGTACTAGTAAAACTTTTACTCATTCGCATGGATATGGCGGCTGGTAAGATTAAAATAGCCGAGACTAATAACGAGCCAACGATGGGCATAATAATCGCTATTGTCACTCCAGTTAAGACGTTAAACACGATGGACATCGACTTTACTGGCAATCCGGCTGTAAAAGCTGTTTCTTCATCAAAAATTAAAACATACATGGCTTTTCGAAAAAGGACAAATAGGATCACAATAATAGTAGCAAGGATGTAAAGCATCCAAACTTGGTCCAAACTAATGGTTACAATTGAGCCAAATAAGAATTGATTGATGTTTAGCGTCGTTCCGCCTTGATTTAAACTCATTAAAAATAGAGCTAAGGCCATGCCGGCAGACATTAGAATAGCTATTGAAACCTCCGAGTATGAACGATACAACATGCGTACATATTCAAGTATAATTGCAACTGCAACGACCATTATAATGTTTGACCAAGTCGGGTTGATGCTTACCAATAATCCCAATGCAACACCAGCTAATGAAACGTGAGCTAGTGTATCTGCCATTAATGATTGTCTACGTAGAATAAGAAATAAACCAAGAAGTGGTGCGATTATTGAGATGAGAATGGAGGCTTGGAAAGCTCTTTGCATGAATCCATAGAGAAACATCTCCACGGTAAGTCCTCCTTTCTTATAAGCTCGATATGCTTGTTACAGTAATCTTTCAATTCATCATGATCATGAGAGACCATTAAAATACCTTTCCCGTGAGCATCACAGTTGTGCTTTAGTAATTTGTAGAATGCTTCTCGTGATTTTACATCCATTCCTGTCGTGGGTTCATCAAGAATAAATAAATCGGGGTCCGTCGCAAATACACGCGCTATGGAAATACGTTGTTTTTGTCCGCCAGACAGCTCCCCAATTCGTTTATGACGCATGTTCCACATCCCGACTGAATCCAAAGAGCGTTTTACTTGCTCTTTATCTGATTTGCTTAACGGTTTTAACCATCTTCCTCTCTGGTAACGACCCGACTGTACTAATTCGAGTACAGTGCTAGGAAAGCCGACATTGAAAGAGGCAACTTGTTGTGGTACGTATCCAACGACAAGCTTATCGCCAGATTGGTTTGTATTAGCAAGGGTGACACTCCCTACAGTGGGTTTTAATAATCCTAAAATGTTACGTAATAACGTAGTTTTAGCAGCGCCATTTTCGCCTGTTAACATGACGAAATCACCAGGGTTTAGCTGAAATGAAATATTGGTTAGGACAAGTTCATTTTGGTAGTGAAAAGAAAGGTCGTTTACTTTAATGTAAGTCATGGTATCACTCTCTTTCCATTAGCTTTCTTTAAATACAGTAAAAACAACACGAAAAAGAAAGCTAACTAGCAACTAATAGTTTGTCTAATTAGCCCTCCTAAATGATAAATATATAAAATGAACGATTATTAATTAATGCTAACTAGCAACGATTCGAGATTGTGGCGCATAGCCTCTAAGTAACCTAATTCGTTCTCGAGCAATTCCTCAGATAATACTTCTAAATCGTAAAGTACAGCCGTATCTGTTCCTGTTTCGGTGGCAACTGTTTGCGCAATTGAAGAGCTAGCACCTTGCTGATAATAAATAACGGGTACGTTGTTTTCTTTAACTAAATTTCCTATTTCAGCCATTCGTGAAGGACTAGGCTCCACTTCTGTAGATAGCCCTCCAATGGCAATTTGTTCTAAGTTGTATCTATCTGCTAGGTAACCAAATGCTTGGTGTTGGACAACAAAAGCTCGGTTCTCAGCGTCTTTTAAAGCAGTTTCGTACTCTTGATTTAGGGACTGTAATTCTTCTATAAACGTTTTGGCATTTTCTTCATAGATGTCTTTGCCTTCGGGATCAGCTTCTATTAGTGCATCTCGAATCACTGCAACTTGATCTTGTGCCAATACAGGGTCAAGCCAAATATGTGGATCTTGATCATCGTGATCATCAATTAATACAGAAACAGGCTCTGATTCGATGTAAACATTGTGATTGTCATCATAAAGAACGGCTTTTACATCGAAACTCGTTCCCGTTGTGGTATATTCAAAATAGTTGGTAACTTGATCTGAAACAGCTTGCCATTCGTCATGGGACTCTTCTTTCATAAACCAGTGCCAATGATCATAGCTAGTTTCTTCATTTAATTCCGCAGCTAGCGTCACGACATCTCCAGTATGATAGTGATCTGCAACGCCTTTAATGTCAATTTGTGTTTCAGTTGAGTTCGTATCATGATTATCTTCACTGTGTTCCTGATCTTTTTCCTCGTGATTATGATCATCGTGGTTATCAATCGTAATGGTTACTGGGTCAGATTCAGCGTAAATAGTATGTTCGTTATCATAAAGAACAGCTTGGATTTCAAAACTTTCTTCAGGTGCTGTAATTGAAAAAGTCTCTGTACTTTGACCAGAAACAGCCTGCCATTCTTGTGATGCATCGTCCCGTTGGTACCAATGCCAATGATCAAAATTGGTGTTGCCAGATAATTCTGCTGTGAGCACAATTTCATCTTCAGTATGATAGTGGTGGGCAACTCCGCTAATTGAAATGACTTCCTGAGTTGATGCTTCATCTGTGCGATCGTGTTGTGTTGTATTGTTAAGTCCATCTGCAGCGCGTGCAACGATGAGTTTGTCGTTTTCTAATGTGTTAAACAAACTGTTTACCCAAAATTCCATTTCTTCACTACTATAAACAAATACATCTGCTTGATTAACAGTAGCTACATCTTGAGCGCTAGGTTCGTACGAATGAGCATCTTGACCTTGCGAAACCATCAATTGAACATCAGCTCTATCTCCAGCGACCTGTTTCGTAAATTCGTACATTGGTAAGAAGGAAGCAACAACATTTAACTCTGGTTGAGTTTGGTCTTCACCCTCATTCTGAGACTGGCATCCAAATAAACATGCTATTGCAAAAAAATAAATAGAAAGACGGTAAAATGTAGTTTGTTTCATTTGAAGTGCTCCTTTATTAAGACATATAACAAAATGAGAGAGAAGAGCAACAATCGGCCCTTCTCAATCATTTTTAATGAGCTAGTTGATCGCGGATAATTCCATCTGCGTCGAGGTTAGACGGATAATAGGTTGGCCAATTCGTAACTTCCTCTAGTAATTCTTCACGATTGTCCCCCCAATAAAGATGAAAATGACTTGATACTTCTGGGGCTATAATGTGGTCACTAAACTGTATATATTGAGGCATGTTCTCTGCTTCTTCTGATAATGCATAGATAAAACGAACGCCTCGATTCCCTTTTTCATATGTCAGAATCTCATAGCCATCATATTCATAGTCACCTGAATATTCTTGTCCGTCTTGCTGGAACGTTACGTTGCCGTTATCAATTACAATCCGTTCGACATCTGTTTCATAGCCAATATCATAATAATCTTTGTATTCTTCTGGAGTCATGTCCCCTTCTTCTGCTTTATGTTCAAATACCTCATCTAAACTGCCATCCAATAAGTAAGGGTAGACTGATTGCCAATCTCCTTCCCAATCACTTAATTCACGATCTTGTACTTGTTCATCTTCAAAGTAACCTTGATAAATTTGTCTACTTTCTTCGTCATGACCATGGTGATCGTCAATAACAATAACGACAGGTTCCGATTCCGCAAATACTTCGTGGTCATCATTGTAGAGCGTTGCTTTAACTTCTAGACCATCAACACTTGCTTCCTCTGAGAAAGAATCTCCTTGTTGGCCAGAAGCTACTTCCCAATCAGTTTGATCACTTTCTTTTATGTACCAATGCCAGTGGTCATAATCAACGTCCTCATTTAAACTGGCAGTCAACTCAATCGTGTCACCAGTATGATAGTGATCACCTAATCCCTCAATTGTAATGTCGGCAGACTCAGGAGAATCCTCATCTTCATTAGTGGTTTCTTCGTCAGCAGCTGTTTGATCTGACGTATTTGTATTTGACGTTTCCTCTTCCGCATCTTGACAAGCTACTAATGAGACACTCAAAGCAATTGCACTTAAATAGAATAATGATTTTTTCAAAAAATAAACTCCCTCTCCGTTTCATGATGTTAATCGTAATGATTACGTTTTATAGATTAAATTCATAATGGCAATTTGTCAAGACAATAATTTGAAATCTTTTAACTCGCGAGTGTATGAAAAACAGAGTTGTTAATTTAAAATGAACATGATATAATTCGTAATCATTACGATTTGTTAGGTTAAAATACAATAAGAAGAGGTGTGAAGAACATGGCAAAAAATCAAAAATCGCAAAAGAAGAAAAACGAAAAGCATTGGTTCAACAGTATGCAGAAATAAGAAAGGAATTAAAGAAAAAAGGGGATTATGCTGCTCTTGCAAAATTACCTAGAGATTCATCTCCAGCACGATTAACGAGAAGATGTAGATTAACGGGTAGACCAAAAGGGGTATTAAGAGACTTTGAATTATCAAGAATAGCATTTAGAGAATTAGCTCACAAAGGACAGATTCCAGGTGTTAAGAAATCAAGTTGGTAAAGAGGGTTAGTCAAATTTTTTTGGGGATTAAATCGTAATTAATACGATTTGTTGATGATTCTATTTTAACTTCTTGTTAAAGTGCTAGTAAAGTATAGTAGTAGAAATCGACAAATTTTAAAAGTTGCGGTCTTTTTAAACGACATGAGCGAGGTCAATCTTGATGCTGAGTTAATGGAACCAAGCAGAGGATTTTTAAAAATAGAGGAAAAGCTTGGTGAACGTTACATAGGTAAAGAGGCTTGCTAGTAGGGAGGACATTGAGTACACCTTTCTAGAGTCTGCTGGTCGTAACAAACCTTTGTCTGTCGCTCATCCGTTTTCTTATGTTGATGAATAGGTGATTTTCGAACTTACTCACTTTTTGGTTGGACGATTGAAGAAGTGACTTGTTAGCGAACACAGAAATAGCTAGTGGTGTGGTAGAGATCGTATGAAACGACCTCTTCCTTATTAATCATTTAGGTTAATGGTTGAATGGCGGTGTAGGTTGAAATGGATTTTGAAAAATGTGTTCGCTTTCTTGAAAGAGAGGGAGTGCGATGCACTACTCAGAGAAAAGCGATTGTAACGTATATGCTTAACAATAAAAATCATCCAACGGCTAAGGATATTTATGAATTCCTTGCTAGCAAGAACTACAGTAGTAGCCTAGCAAACGTATATGCAAATTTAGAGTTACTAGAAAGGATAAACCTTATTCGTACTATTGCATACGGAAAATTTCCATCAAGATATGAATTAACTAGTGAACCGTTGCATTCCCATATTGTTTGTGTGCAGTGCGGCAGCTTAAGAGATCTTAAGACAGTAAACATAATGGAAGAAACATCAACATCTATTATGAACGACACTGGTTATTTACTTGTTAGTTTGAGTTTTGAACTGAAGGGACTTTGTCCGGACTGTGATCAATCTGTTCAAACGTTTTGAGGTAATTTGGTTAAGAATCAATTAAAGAAGAAATGAGGGAAAAAAATGAATGCCATCAATATAAGAACATATGTTCGAAAATATTTGTTGCAGCACGCAATGATTTATAAAAAATACAGATTAACGAACAATAACGTACTACATGTAATAGACAGTGACTTTATAATCGGAGAGATTATAGATTCATCAGATGAAGAGATTGAGGTTTTCAATAATGTGTTTGTTAACATGGATCCTGAGAGAATTTATGATTACTTAGAATATATGGCTGATCTATATATAAAGACAAATAGTTAGATGTTAGCATAAGAGTGCAACTGTTCTGAGAGATTTTGAAACAATTTTGTTATGTAGCAGCAGTCTTTAGCAGAACCGTTGAATTTCGTTGCTTTGCTAAAGAATACACCGGGACCCATTATGGTAGGGGGTGTCGGTTTATTGTTAGTTATCAATTGTGTGGAACTAGGAAGCTCCTTTATTAGTAATTGTCAAATTATTAAGAAATATAACACCGTATTATAAGCTATTAAATAATTCTTATCTAACGAGTGATTACTTATTGTGGAACAATTGCGTTAGAGGAATTCCTGGAAGTAAGCTCTTGTCCTATTTAATGAAAGTTTTCCTTTCTCTTTACGCTATTTAAAATTAAAAATGAAAAGAAAATCTTCCAAAGTTGGATCGATCTTCTCTTCATTATGTTCGCACACTTTTTAAATCATAGCTATTTATTTAAGATTAATTGTATTGTAGAGCTGGCGACCGAGTTTCAACAGTAAGCCCTAAATGCTCTTTAATCGCTGTTTGAATTTCAAGTAAACCATCTTCATCATAATCCTCATACCAAATACTGTTTCCATACGTATCTAGACGACGGTCGCCCGTTGTTTGAAGCTGCTGCGATTCGATTGAATTTATAGAAGAAGCATAGCCGTGAAGCGATAAGAGATTAGCAAAGCTTAAATCAAGCTGCATGTTGTTGCCGATTGCGTCAAAGACATCATCAAATCGAGTAATACTTGAAAAAGATGCCACGCGATCAATGATGGCTTCAATCACCTGTTGTTGGCGAATCCCTCTGCCTTTATCCCCGCCACCTGCGGCAGATTTACGTTCTCTGGCGTACGCAAGAGCTTTCTCCCCATCCATTTGTGTCGGGCCTTCCGTAAATACGAAATCAACGTTTCGGCTTTTTTCTTTAAATTCAAATTCATAGGTCACATCAACCGTAATGCCATCAAGTGCATTAATGACATCAACTAAGCCATCGAACCGTAGTAACGCGTAGTGATCAATTGGAATATCTAGAAGGTTCTCAACCGTATCGATGGCCATATCAATACCACCAAAAGCATTGGCATGATTAATTTTGTCATAAAATTCTCCGTCGCGGTAGCCGACGATCTTCGTATACGTATCACGGGGAATGCTCGTGAGAAGGATCGACCCCTCTTCTTTATTAAAAGTAGCCACAATCATCGTATCTGTTCGTTCGCCACCATCACCTTCGCGGTAATCACTACCTAGTAAAAGCATCGAGAAATTATCTTTTCCAATATCGACTGGTTCTGTACGCCGTTCTGATTTATCCCCACGATCAAGTCCTTGATAGGCGCCTGTAGCTGTTTCGCTCAGCTGATTATACATATAGAAAGCGCCACTACCAAGAAGGACTAAAGCTACAGCAGAGACCGTTAATAGAACCTTTAGAATGAATCGATTACGCTTTCTCTTAGGCTGCCGTGCATCCTGTCTTCCCAACTACCATTCCGCCTCTCGTTTAAGTGAACTTTTCCAAGATACGCTACATCTATAGCTATGCATATCCTGTTTATTTATGAAAATACAATTATATTAATTAAAAGAACTAAAATGATTATACATGATCTTACCCTTTTGCGTAAAATATCAAGAAAAAAATAGTTTCTGTACTACAAGGAGCATTATTAATTGGTAAATACATAATTCTTTTTTAATGGGTGAAAATACTGATTCGAGGTCATTCTGCTAAAAAAATAGAGCAGGTTAATTTCCCTGCTCTTTCTGCACAATTTCTAACCCTTTTCTAACTAAATCAAAATAGGCAGCTGACCACGTAGCATGGCCTTGCTCCTCGGCATATCGTTTAACTTTCTCATCTAATACAACAGGCACCCGCATGTCTCTTCGAACAGTATTAACTTTTCTCATACGCTAAAAACCCCCAAAAAAAAATACAGCACAGTTCCATATCTTTCCTTGACTACGCTTTAATTCGAAGGTATGTTAGCTATATGATACTTTTGTACGTCTAACGTGTGTTGCTTGTACGTTGATTTTAGCTAACTTGTGAATTAAGCGACAGTAAGGATGTTAAATTCGGCCGTCAATCGAATTTATGCAAGTATAACAAAGTTTAGCGTGCAAAAGTATCTACTTTAGACCTAATTAATTAACTCATATGGTAAAAACTATAAAATATACCAGTTTAGGTCTTTCTAGTAATTCTTTTGGAGTAACGAATTAAATGAAAAGAAAGGAGTTAATCATGGATATTGATGGGAAGAATTGTTCTGTTACAATTAATGGAAAGCAGTTCAAAGGAGACCATATCTCTATATCTAATGAAGGGAAAATTAAGGTTGATGGTGAGGAAGTAGCAACAACAAGCAATCACTCTATGTTTCAGGTCACTATAAACAATCATGTAGAACAAATTTACAGTAGATCTCCGATTAAGATTACTGGTGCAGTTTCTGGAAATGTCTACTCCAATGCAACTATTTTTGCTAAAGATATATATGGGAATGTTAAAGCAGGGAACTCAATCTTTTGTCAAACAATTGATGGAAAAGCGGAAGCTCATTCTGGAATTAAATTTAACTCTATTAAAAATAAACACAATAGTTGATTTTATCTAACTTCTGTAACCGCTATTATATGAAGGAGGTTTTCTCATTGATATTTAAAGAAAAAGCATCCGTAATCAAGTCGTTCAGCAAGCCTTTGCTCGATTTAAATGATATTGCATTTCTTATGGAGTTATCCATCTACGAAGTACGGGAGTTATTCAGACGGGATGCGACTTTTCCCAATCCACTAAAATATGAAAATCGTTTGACTCCTCTTTTCGTTAAGGAAGAAGTGTATTCCTACTATATGAAGAGGAAACAGATAAAAAGAAAATTTCATTAAACGAAAACTATCAATTGTCTTAAAAGTATATTCACGGTTGGGCTGTAAGAATCCTTTTTTTAATCAAATACTTTAAAAAAGAGACTATCAAAAATGCTCCTTAATAAAGAAAAGGACCATCCGGCAAGAGATGATCCTTTTCTTCTACTCTTCGATAAATTCTTCTTCGATCTGATCAATGACTAAATCAATCGCAATTGGTCCGTAATAACCAATCCACAATCCGGTGTTTTTACGGTAAATATGATCGGATTGAACTGCGCTTAATCCTTCCCAGATAGATGTGTTCTCAAATGATGCTGTCAACGCTTCGTTTGTTTCATCTTGAAGCATAAAGAGGTGGTCTGCGCCTAGTTCTGGCATTGACTCTAACGAAATCATCGTGCTTGTATCGCCAGAAGCTTCAGCCATTTCTGGTGGAGTTAAACCGAGATCCTCATAAAGAATTTGAGCAGTGCGATGAGCAGTTGTATGTAAACGAATCATATCATCGCGTGGGCGAATGAGGGCAACGGTTTCGTCACCGACATTCGTCTCTAGGCTTTCTTTTAATTCGTTCACTTTCTCATCATAGGCGGTAATTAATTGTTCAGCTTCGTCCTGCTGATCCAAAATGAGTCCAAATGATAAAAGAACGGATTGCCAATCTTCCATGCGGTCAAACATAACCGTAGGTGCAATTGTTTCAAGCTGATCATAAATGTCTTCGTGGGTATCTGTGGCAATGATCAAATCGGGCTCTAGCGCTAGGATGCCTTCCAAACTCGGTTCCAAATAGGTCCCCAGCAAGCTTACCTCACCTGGCTCATCTCCTAAGTATTCCGGTAGACCATTGTCCGTTTCCGCATAAACCGTACCAACAGGCTGCTCTCCAAGGGCAATCATATGATCGAGGAATTGAACATCCAGAACAGCGACTTTTTCTGGTACAGCGGATCGTGTATATTCTCCTTTTAAATGCTCGATCGTTTCGCCAGATGCTTGATCCGGTGCTTGCGGTTCCTCCTCTGAGCCACTCGAACAAGCTCCGAGAATAAATGCTATGATAAGTAGACTCAAGGAATTCTGGGTCTTTTTGTGCGTTTTCATCACGTTATATCCCTGCTTTCAATTGATAGTGAGAATCATAATCAACTATAATCATATAAAAGAGGCTTTCAAGCGTCCATGGACATTTCCGTCTTGACAGAAACATTCCCGTCTTTTACTACTTTGAAGGAGGTTCACTCTCCGTGACAATTGAAAACTGCGACAGACTAGATTGGCTTTATCATTTAAAAGAAATTACTACTTTTGAAAATAAAACGGCGCTCACACTAAAACAAAATCATCATGGAATTCTATTGTGCACAAATAGCCAGGCTGACCTCAGCACATCTACAACACATCATCAGACAGGGAACAAACAAATTGTTTTAGTGGATGCTCTTTTTGAAAAAGCAAATCAGATTGAGTTTACCCGATCCACAAGTGGTTACTTTGTGCAATTTCTCGTTTTAAAAGAGGAGGAAAGCGGTATCTATCAGCCAGCGCCATTTCCCCTTTCAATCGTTGATGTAGATTCTTGGCTTGCTGTTGAGAAAGTTAAAGAAATGAAGCGGCGGTTGATGGACTCTTCCTATCAAGGACTGCTTCAGGCAAATGCGCTCTTTCAGGAATGGCTTCTTCTCCTTTGCGATAATCAAACGAAGAATCAGTCTGTGAATGAGGTGATTGAAAGCAGCAAGGTGTATATTGATACACATTACCAACGTGAGCTTACGCGAGAAGTACTTGCACAGCGGGCGGGGCTTCATGTGGACTATTACTCAAGGAAATTCAAACAGCTGTACAAGATGAGTCCGATCGCGTACGTCAATAATGTTCGGATGAAGCAAGCAAAGAAACTTTTGTTGGAGTCGAAGGCAGGCGTCAACATGATTGCGAGAAAGGTAGGCTTTAATGATGAGTTTTACTTTAGTCGTAAATTTAAACAACAGGAAGGTTTTTCACCTACTGTGTATGTGAACACCATTAAGCGATCAACAAAAATTGCTTCGCTCAATCACTTAGTTACGGGGCATTTATTGGCGCTCAATTTAGAACCGTATGCGGCAATTATGAATTCATCATTCCCCGCAGTGAATCGTTTGAGTCAAACGCTATCGCTTGGAGAGGACGGACCAGATTTAGAAAAGCTTCTAGCTACAAAACCGGAGTTAATCTTACGAAGTGGGTCAACGACCGCTCCTAAATCGAGAAAGGAAGACTTATATGCGCAAATTGCCCCAACCATCACGCTTGATTTTGAAGAAAATTGGCGTGTGCATTTGGAACGCATTGCAGCATTAATTGGGCGTGAGCGAGAATCGGAACGGTTTCTACAACGCTACATGGAAAAAGCAACGAGCGTGAGACAGAGAATAAAGGAACGGATTGGCAGCGGGACGGTGTTAGTGGTTGGAGTAGGGGAAGACAATCAATGTGTGTATGGGACGCGAAATATCGGCACGGTCATTTACGGAGATTTGCAGTTGCAGGCGCCTGCTGGAATTAAACAGATTGCGCATTATCAAGAAGTTAGCCTCGCAGACATTGCAGCTTATGAGCCTGATTACATCTTGTTAACGGTGTATCGAAAAAACAATCGAATCCCTAACTCCGAAACGATTCGGAAGCAAATCGCAACGTTTAAGCAAGATCGAATGTGGCAATCGCTCGAAGCTGTGCAGCGTCAAAGAGTGTATCCGATTTTTGCAGAAAAACATTTATACACAAGCTACAACGCCCTTTCTCACGATCTGATGCTGACTAAAATGGCACAACTCATCCAGTAAAAGTCGGAAATTCCTAAAAAACCTGTGCTTTTATCTATGTTCAACCGCTTTAGGTCAAGCCATACTAACGGAATGAACGGTAAAAAAGGTGTTGAAGCATATGAAAAACAGGAGACTTGAAGAGTTAAGTCAATTTAATGTACAGTCGCGCCCCTCTGGTCAAGAAGCTGTCACTGTAGAAAACCTATCTATCAATGAAAACAGTCGTGCTTTTTTTACGGCATATATGAATAAGATTCAAGCGCCAAATTTAAAAATAGCAGCTTCACTCTTTATAAAGCATTACGCTCGCGTAACCATCGTGCCAACGTTAGCGCATTTAGCAAAGGAAAACGGGGCATTTCGTTTGCCACCAGCACAAATTAGCTTAGCCGAAAATTATAAAACGCTCTATGTAAGGGATCTAGACTCGCTTTGGGTGGATTGTTCATCCGAAGCAAGTAGGGAGCAACTACTATCCGAGTTATTTGCGCAACATATTACGCCATTTCTAAAAGCAATTAAAGAAACAACTGCCGTATCACACAGGATTCTTTGGGAAAACGTTGCAGTTCGCATCAATTCCCATTACAGAAAGATGCTTAAGGCAGATCCTGACAAAGAAGTGGAAAAGCAACTGATTGCCGATTTTAACTTCTTGAAGCAGGCTGATGGGCGGCTGTTTCATTGTAACGATAATCCACTTAGCTCTTTTTTACAGTTGGAGCATGACGGAACTCCTTTAAAGCAAAGACGAACGTGTTGCTTTAACTATTTGGTAGGAAAACAAGAATACTGCACGATTTGCCCACTAACAAAAACCGCTCTCAATCAGACAGACTGAGAGCGGTTTTGTGGATTATTCATCCCAATAGTAATCATAGGAATCGATTATTTTTTCAAATGTCGACGTCTCTTCATCCCATTGAAGAACCGTCATTTCACCAACGGAATTGTAGATAATTACTTTGTTATCACCAAAGGGGAAGACCGTGTCAGAATTTGAGTACGTTTCAATTGATTGAGGGAAATCCTGATAATGATAAGGCTCGTTTGTTCTTCCGAGGATAATAAGAATTAAACAGACTAAGATTGCAATAAGAATGCCACGATTTGCATGTTCCTTCATGATGAACTCCTTTTTATCTTGATTCATTCAAGTTCGCTAAAAAAAGACAGTTTCCTCCTATTATAGAAAGAAACCCTTTATCTTCGCAATAAAGGGTTAGGACTGAGGTTCGACATGGACATGAACGTCGAGCGCCTGATGTTGCTGTTTAACTTGATTTTCAACGAGGGTTGAAATATTATGCGCCTCTGTAAACGAAATGGTCTGATCCAGTTCGATAACAAGATCGACAATCAAATTGTTGCCGTAATAGCGGGCTTTGACGCGCTTAACAGAAAGCACTTGTTCAATTTGTTCCGTTGTTGCTTCGATTTGTTCAAGCTCTGATTCGGAAACGCCGTCCGTTAGCGAATGAGAGGAGTTTCTGAAAATGCCCCAAGCGGTGTGACAGATAATCAGTCCAACGATAATTGCAAGCACTGGGTCTAGCCAGGCAATGCCAAACTGAGCCCCGATAATACCGAGCGTCGCCCCAAGGCTGACTAAGGCATCAGATAAATTGTCTTTAGCAACGGAATCGATCGCTTGGCTATTAATTTTCTTTGCAAGTTTGCGATTGTATAAATAAACAAACATCATAACGACAAAACCAAATCCGCCAACCCATGCTGCAATCGGATCGGGGGCATGGTAATTTCCAGTATAAAAAGAGCTAATTGCATCGATTAATACTTGAATACCAACAACCATGATAATAAACGAGGCGATTAGGGCAGCGATTGACTCCGCCTTCCAGTGACCATACGGGTGATCTTTATCCGGTGGTTTTTGAGAAACACGTAAGCCAATTAACACGGCAATTGAAACGACAATATCGGTCACATTGTTAAAGCCGTCCGCTCGCAGCGCGATCGAACCAGCATAAATCCCAATCGTCAATTTTAGCGCAGCGAGAATCATGTACGTAACCAGACTCAGCAAAGCCCCGCGTTCTCCATATCGTAAATCCTGATATTTTTCTTCCAACCGAATCACTCCCAAAATCACAGTGAACTTAGTATAGCAAGCGGCATTCGTGTGGGTCTATAGCAACCTTTTTAGTTGATGCAAAGGGTTTTTCTTAAGGAGAAGAAAGTTTGCCTAAGGACAATAAATTTGTGTTAGCAAGCAATCTGACAATTGAAATGAACGAAGCAAAATGTAGCCAAAGCAAAAAGGCCATGCAGCGCAAGGCCTCTCTTTTTGAAAGATAAAAAAAGTCTCAATTCCCATTGCGGTCATTACTGGCTACCAACATATTGTGGAAGGGTAATCCGTTCGCAAAAACATCTACCCGATTAAGACTTTTTTTTTACATCAAAACCGCGACGGATAAGCTCACTTTTTAAAATCAAAATGAAATCATCATCTAACTGTTTTTCAATCGCCTTATAGTACGCTTCAAGCAACACATCATTTTCTATGTTCTCGATCAACATCAATGGCACCTCAATTATGTATCATAAATCTCATAAGAAAACCCCGTGAATTACCGGGGCTTCCGTAAATGAAAAGGATTTCAATCATTGAAAGATTATCTTTTTTACGTCAATACGTCAATGCATTTACGCAAACTGATGCAACTTTAAACGTTTGTGAGTAATTAGGACTATTTATTATCCAATTAAAGGTTAAAAGAAGAAAGAATTCATTAAACTCGCCAAAATCCATTCAAAACTAAGGCCAATAAAGACTAAAATCACTGCATATACGCCTATTAGCCCAAAGTATGGTTCTTTTTTAACCTGATTCCCATGAAATGAATAATAAACGTAACCTGTCAAAAAGATGATTGATAGGAATGCAAGCATCGTCAGAAAGTTAAATAACGTAGCAAGGCCGATTAGACCTACGATTGTTGCAAGGACGAATAAGGCGAGCGTGAGGGGCAACATATGGGTAAAGCGGGCAAATACTTGAGTCAATGTTGCTTTTTCATCTAATTGAATTTTTACTCCTAAAAAGAGAGCACCCATTGCTACAGCCAGTAACATAACCATATAAAATAATCCTGGAAAGAATAAATCAGTGAAGCCTAATTGAAAAAACGAATTTCCACCCACGCCTAGCAATGTATAGAGAGATAATCCAAAAAAGAGAGCGGTTAAAATAGAGGTAATTAAACCAAATAAGGGTTGTGAAGTGTCCGTTGATAAACCGTTTTTAGTAGGGTGTTTCAGTTGAAGCAATACATAATTAAGGTAATGTTTAGAGGTGTTTGTTACTTTGTCAATTGTCTCGTTACGCTGTGCTACTGTTTCGGTTGTGCTTGCTTGCTCCATATGTACGTTTGATACCGTTTCTGTTGATGCTGATTGAGCGACTTGTAAGCCGCACTGTCCGCAGACAAGAGCGTCTTCTTTCACTTGTGCGCCACATGATTGACATGTCATAAATCTCCACTCCTTATAAATATCTTTATTTATTTACGGGAACCCGTCCGTTTCACATTATGTACGAGTATGTAGCTCTTTGTCAAAGAATATGAGTTTTAATATAAACTATTTTCATATTATTTTATAAAATGCGTTTTGTATATTTTATAGAGGGGAAGGGATAAACGTATTTCCGTAAATGTAATGTACATGCTTGGAAATACAAAAACAGCTTAAGGGAGACTAGATTATGCAGAAAAGACGGTCCTATTGGACAGTTTCAAGCCTATGCGTGCTTGCGGTATTAAGTGCGTGTGGGGAAGAGGAAGACGGCACGACGAATACAGCAACAGGAGGAAATGAAGGTGAGCAGAGCCAAGAGAGCAATACTCCAGTTGAGGAGGATGGATACAGCGAATACGCAGAAATTGCTGTAGATGGATACGTGTCTGATCCGGTTTTTTACATAAGTGGCAACGGCGAGACTGTACTCTGGGCCGAGCAACCAGGGGAACTAACGCAAATAGAGGGTTCAAAAGTCTGGGTTGATGGTGAGACAAAAGAAGCTGATATTCCAGAGCGTGATCCTGCAATACAGCCGATGCTGTCTGAGAGTGGTATGATTGTTTATTCTCATTCGGATCGTGATCGTCCGGTTGAAGAACGAAATTGGGTTGGCGAACTTAATCCCTCTACAGGGGAACGAACAGAATTTTATATGGGTAATGATTGGGACGAATACGTTGTCACAATGGGCTCTAACTATACGGAAGATCCCCGTCGCGTTATTAACATTCGTAATCATTATGATGAAGAAGTTGTACATATGTACATATGGGATATGGATGCGAACGAAATTAAAGAGCTTGATGTGACGGAAACAGTCGCAAACGAAGTCGAGCTTGAAGAGCTCACTTTATATCCTCATGGCGCAATTACGAATGATGGAACTGAACTATATGCAACGCTTGCTGATGTAGGAATTTTTCGCTATGATCTCGAAAATGATACATCAGAATTTATTTATTCAGCTGACCTAGGGTTCTTTTCAAATAACGAAAAGTCACAAACCTCTATCTTGACGACGGACGACCGCTATATTCTTTACGCCATGCTTGATGAACGTCGCATGACTCATTTTGCTTATGAGATTGAAACAGGCGAATCGATTGAGTTAGGCGAGGGCATTGCGACCTACCCATTAGAAGATGGGAGCGTTATGATGTTTACATATGAAGATGAATTCATTCATTTTGATTTGGATGGGGATACATCTGTAGTTGCTCATACGCCAGACCTTGGTGAAGATGACCGGATTGACAGCTTTACTGTCAGTAAGGATGGATCGACACTTGCTTATGTGGTCCGTGATGAAAATAATGAATCGGTTATCCGCCTCCAGCGGCGATAAGCATGAATGAGGAAACGAGATCGGATGAGTCCATCTCGTTTTTCTTATTTATCTAGAGAGGATCTAATTTCCCGCACGCCAACATAAAGCCCCAATACACTTACCGGAATAAACACGAGGGTGAATAAAAGTTGCAAGAAGCAGTAGCAGGATAATGACGACAGAAACAAGCAGGTAAAAACCGTTTTGCATCGCTGTGCTCCTTTCTTTTGTTTAAATAGAATATCGTTATCGTTATGAAGAAATACGAGAAGTTTGGCATTCAATTTTCGTTCGTTGTGCTTTAACGGAGGAAGGAAATAATAGGGGATGTCTCAGTAAGTTCTTTCTATAGAAGAAAACCCAACTGAACATCTCTCAGCTAGGCATGAGTTATTTGACGGTTCGTATTCTTTTTCTAGATCTATTTTTGAAATGGATCTACTATGTGAATGGGTAAGAGTCGCCATTAACCTAGAAATATGCCTAACGCTTTGTAAAAGGAAATCGCTTAACTGCAATCGATAACGTGTAGACTTATTTAGCTCGTTTCATTCGCTTAATATCGGCCCTTGTCAACATAAGGTCTTCTGCTAAAATTGAAACTTTTTCATCGAAATCGTACAGCTTATCGCTTAATTTTTGTTCGACAGAGTCGATTTTTGTATTTAATCGTTCTTCGACAGAATCAATTTTTACATCCATCGCGTCGATCTTGGCAGTTAATCGATCCTCTACGGAATTAATCTTCAAATCCAATGTGTCTATCTTTGCATCCATCGTTTCAACCTTCGTATTTAAGTTCTTCACACCAGTAGATAGTTCTTTAATCGCAACCATGAGCGCTTCGTTATCAATAGCGCGATGGCTCTTTTCACTCATTTTTTCCACCTCCTTCTTTTCATAAGCGGTTCAATGTGACCCGCTCGGTTCTTACTAGTATATCGTAGAAAAACGCTCTTTTAAACAGTTTTTGGGATTTATTTGAAATGGAATGAATGGTAACTATTGAGAGTTATCAAGCTGCCGAGCAGATTTGATTGAGACAGCGAACCGATCATTACACTCCACTTATTCTTATGTACAAACCCCATGTAAGAAGTCTTTTTCATTGCTTAAATGACCTGATTTTCGAGTTATTTTGACATTTTTCAAATGAATACGTTTACATTGTGATTGAAAGATGCTAGTATAATCTCTACGTAATATATATTACTAAATTATAATTTATGTATTAAATAATACAAAAGGGGGAATGGACATGGATACGGCTGTTTGGGCCTTAGTCTCATTTATTGCGATTATCTTGTTTTGGGCAATTTTTACGAAACGAAATATTGGGGAAGCGATGATTCTTGGTTTTTTGGTAACGCTGGCGTTTTCAGGTGAGCGAGCGCTTGAACTATTTTTTCCGAGTTTAATGAGAGGGCTTACACATGAGGTGGTATTTGCCTCTCTAGCGTTTATCTTTATGGCACAATTAATCAATTACACCGGTTTAATTGGAAGAATTATTCAAATTCTAAATTCCTTAATCGGTAGGTTGCCTGGGGGCGCAGCATATGTGAACACATTTGGTTCTGGTTTATTTGCGTTAGTAGCAGGGTCAGGATCGGGAATTGCCGCTACAACTGGTTCCATTACGATTCCGTGGATGGAACGCTCTGGCTGGCGAAAAGAACATGCTGCTTCAATTGTTGCTGGGAACTCTGGGTTTGGAAGCATCATTCCGCCAAACTCGACGATGTTTATTATGTTAGGATTTGCACCAGTTGCCGCAACGGTTGGGCAGAGTGAACTTTTCTTAGCATTGTATGTAGCCGGTTTATATGCGCTCATTCATCGGGTTGTTGTTGTCTTTATTATGACAAAGAAATACAAGATACAGCCGGTCCATGCGGATCTTATTCAGCCGTTCTCCCAATCAATGAAAGCTGGTTGGACGTCGCTCTTAATCTTTTTAGGGATTGTCATACCGCTCATCATAAACTTTGGTCCGCTTGCAAACTGGTTTTTAACACTTGAAACAGTTGGTGCCGAAGCAATGGATTCGATCTCGTTTATTGTATGGGTTCCTGTATTTATGATTCTGTTTACGTTAGCAGTTGGACGAAATCATCTGCCTAAAGGGAAAAGTCAGTGGCTTGATTTCTTTGAGAAGACTGCACCTTCTTATTTTGTCATCGGGCCTGTCTTGATTTTTACATTTGCGACAAGTGCCGTGTTAAATGAAATCGGTTTAACGGAACAGCTACAAGCATTAATGACTTCCTTTGATGTACCAAAGGGTCTGATGGTAGCCATTGTGGGAATTGTCATCACCTTAGTGGCCACGCCGCTTGCGACAAGTGCAACGATTGCGACGATCGGGCTAGCTTCATTTGGTGCGTTGACTGCCGTCGGTGTTGATCCACTGCTAGCAGTAGTGACAATTATGATGTTCGGTGCAACAGAGGGTAGTACGCCAACGTCAGGACCCATTTACGTAGCAACGGGTATGGCTAAGATCGGTGCGGAAAAAACGTACATTCCACTCCTGCTGTTCTATACGATTCCGCTTATGATCATCAGCTGGTTAATTGGAATGGGAATCATCCCAATACCTATTTAGGAGGTTTATATGAGAAAAATAGTAATGACTGTATTTATCGGAGCGGTATGTTTGTTTACGTTACTCGGTACGGTTCTCGTAATCGGACAATTAATTGGTTTAGTAACGTTGCAAGGCGGTTGGGTAAGCGGACTTAATGAGAATATAGCAAAAGTGGTTTATTTTATGACCTCTATTGCTGCTTTCGCTGGATACTTGCTTTCCTACTTCAAAAAAAAGAATGAAAAAAAGGAGACTCAGTAACATGATTCAAATAGAGAGCGCACCAGAAGTACTACCGAAAGAATGGATTGACCGGGCGCAGAAACTCAGCACAACGCTCCTAAGCGACTGTATTGACGAGCCGGTTGTAATGAATGAAGAGATAAAACCGTGTAACCCTAATTCCGTCGTTGTTGGTTCGGCGGTTACGATTGATGTCCACGAAGGCGATAATCTAGCTGTGCATCATGCAATCTATCACTCTAGCCCGGGCCATGTGCTTGTTGTATCTGCCAATGGCTATCGCACAAAAGCGGTCATTGGTGAATTAATGGCCGCTGCTGCTGAAGCACTTGAATTAAATGGGTTTATCATCGACGGTCTTATCCGTGATTATCACACATTGTCTCAGGCATCCTTACCAGTGTTTAGTAAAGGCGCGATTCCAGAAGGACCGACGAAAAAAGGTCCAGGCACGATTAATCGCGTCATTGAATGTGGCAATCGTCTCATACAACCAGGTGATTTCATCATGGGTGATGCGGATGGGGTTATTGTTATACCAAGAGAAAAAGTAGAAGAAACGCTGACTCGGGCAGAAGAAAAACGAACGTATGAAGAAAACCGGTTAAGTGAAATCGCGAAAGGCAATATCCGTCCAAAATGGTTAACGTAAGACACCGTATGAATTAGACAGCTTTTCCCAAGTTCGTTATGATAACGATGAGAAGAAAGTCTACGAGCTTGGAGTTGAAGGGCAATGAAAAATCCAATTGATGTATTAAAAGCAGAGGTTGCTTCGTTACCGAAATCACAAAAGTTAGTGGTTGATTACATTATTCAGCATTACAACGATGTCGGATTTATGACGGTTGAACAGCTAGCAAAAGAAGTGGGGACAAGCACAACAACGGTGATGCGTTTGATGAACAGCGTCGGCTATACAGGCTACACTGAATTTCAAAAAAACCTTCATACACTATTAAAAGAAGAAGCAACGCCGCAAATGAGGCTTGAGCAGAATTTAAAACAGCAGCCCTATCGTGAAGATTGGCAGCGTCATTATGCATTGCAAATGGAGCAGATTCAAAAAGCGATCCAGTTGAATTCAGAAACCAGCTTGGATGGAGCAATCAAGCAGATTTATTCTGCTAAACGGATTTTTTGTACGAGCGTGCGAAGCGGACTGCCGGTTGCTCAGTACCTTACGCACAATTTAAATCGGATGCTAGGGAACAGCAAGCTGACGATTGCCGATTCGAGCGATTGGATTGATGATGTCGTTGGGATGTCCAAAGGCGACCTGCTTATTGCAGTGAGCTATGCTCGTTACGGGAAACGATTGATTCAATACGTCGAGCAAGCGAAGAAAAAAGGCGTGCGTATTCTCGCTATTACCGATAATTACTCCTCGCCAGTTGTTCCTCATGCAGATGTTGTTGTTACGTGTCCGGCTAATAGTATTGCGTCACATAACTCAATTGTCTCGACGATTTTTTTAGTCGATTATATGATTAGTGCGATTCCGAGAGATCAATCAGAGGCGATTTCAAAACGGTTGAAAAATGTCGGGGAAACCTTGCAAGAGATTGATTACCATAACGGGTACAAGAATTAGTAGCAACTGCGGTGGAAGTTTCGTAGCTAGTTCAAGCTAACCCTTCTTATGGTAATAAATAAAACGCAAGAAATAGGAAAGATTATGATTTTTACGGAAGGTGATTGGTTTGAAGATTAGTTTTGTTGGCTTTGGTGAGGCTAGTTACGAGCTTTCTCGCGGTTTAAAAGCGGAAGGAATAGAGAGCATTCAAGCGTATGATGTGATGCGCGAACATCCAGAAGCCGGGAAACAAATAGAGGAGCGGGCACAGCGGGCTGGAGTTGAATTGAAGCGACAATTAGGCGATGTGTTGATTAACCCAGACGTCTTATTTGTGGCGGTGCCAGCAAGTAAAACGATTGAAGTAAGTGAATCGATTCAAGCGCAACTTCAAAATAAACAGGTACTCTACATTGATGTTTCGGCGTCAACACCGCGCGTAAAGCAGGAAATTGAAAAGAACTTAACGGCTCGCCATGTAAAATTTGTAGATGCAGCTATGCTCGGACCCTTGCCCGTCTACCAACATAAAGTGCCGATTTCAGCAAGTGGAACGGGCGCAGATTTATTTATTGAGAAAATGAAGCCTTATCAAATGAATATCACCCGTGTTGGGGAAAAGGCAGGAGATGCCTCAGCTGTAAAGCTAATTCGGAGTGTGTTTATGAAGGGAATTGTTGGTTTATACTTGGAAACGCTTCAAGCTGCCGAAACCTTTGATGTCTCAACAGAAGTGATCGATTCGCTTGAAGAAACAATGGACAGCCATTCATTCAAAGACACGTTAAATCGTCTTGTCACTGGCAGTGCCGTTCATGCAAAAAGAAGAGCATTTGAACTCCAAGGTTCCATCGACATGCTACAAGAAGCGGGAATGGATGCAACCCTTACGGCAGCTGCAAAAGCCAAATTAGATGAACTCGCACAAGTCGCTTCCTTTGAGCAGGGGAGAGAAACGCCAAGTAGCTGGCAAGATGTACTCGCTTACTACAAAACTGAATAACACAAAACCCCCATGTTGCCTTAGCTGACATGGGGGTTTTGTGGTCACGGCTTTCTCATCAGCAGATAAATGAAATAAGGCGCACCAATTAACGAAACAACAATTCCCGCGGGTATGCCATCTGGTTCAAGCACGTTGCGTCCGATCGTGTCCGCCGTTAGCAACAGCCATCCGCCCAGCAACATTGTAATAGGCAGGAAAAACTGATGGCGTGGACCGACGAGGGAGCGAGCGATATGGGGGGCCATCAAGCCAACAAAAGCGACGCCACCGGTCACGGAAACGCTGACGGCAGCGATCGCAACAGCCGCAAGCAAGACGAGCGTGCGTTGTTTTTGCAAGGAAACACCAATTCCAATCGTGACGTCCTCACTTAAACCTAAGACATTCAATTGGTGACTTTTATACAAAATAAACGGGACGAGCAGGAGAAACCACGGCAAGATCGAGAGAATCAGCGACCAATCATAGCCCCAGATATTCCCGGCAAGCCAGCGGGCAATGAAATCAACTTTTTGACTGTCGGATGACGAGATAAGGACAATCATTAAGCCGGAAAGCGCCATTGAAAACCCGACCCCAGTTAGGATGAGTTTAGCAGGCTGAATGCCGCGATTCCGTTCATAGGAAAACGCATAGATAAGCAGAGCGGTGACCATCGCACCTGAAAAAGCAACAAGCGGCAGGATGAAAACAAAGATGCCCGTATCTAATGGATAAAATAAGTAAAACAGCGTAATCGCTACCCCGGCACCAGCATTGATACCGATAATACCGGGATCAGCTAAGTCGTTTTTGGTGACGCCTTGTAAAATCGCTCCTGATAAGGCCAGTCCGACTCCAGCAAGCAGCGTGATCATCATCCGCGGCAAGCGGATCGAAAAAAGCACGAACTCATCTTTAAAAGAGCCGTTTCCAAGCAGGGTCGGGATGATGCGGTCAATGGAGACAGAGGAATAGCCGATGCTGATTCCAAGCAGAGTCGTCGCAAGCAGACCAGTTAGGATACCAACAACAATCCATTTATAACGCTTTTTGTACGCATTTGTGATCATAATGTTTTGCCTCCTTTTCGGACGATTAGTAAAAAGAAAGGCAGCCCGATTAAGGAAACAATTGCGGCCATCGGCGTTTCAAACGGCGCATGGAGCGTGCGCGCGGTTGTATCGGCGAGCACAAGAAAGAGTGCGCCAATTACGGCGGACATTGGAATAATGGCGCGGTAGTCCATGCCGACAAGCATTCGCACAATGTGAGGGATCATTAAGCCAACAAAGACGAGATTGCCCGCAAGCGAAACGGCTGCTCCTGCTAAGATAACGGTCACAATAAATAAGACGACTTTGATTAAGAAAATACGCTGTCCAAGCCCCGTGGCAACCTCTTCACTTAAGCTAAGCACGGTCAATTGTTTCGCAAATAGAACAGCTGCGATGAGTCCAATCACAACAACAGGAATAACAAGCTGTAGCTGTCCCCAAGACGTGCCGATTAGCCCGCCTGCGGTCCACATCGATACGTCTTTAGAAATCTTAAAATACAAGCCAATCCCCTCAGCGACGGCATGAAGAAACAGCGAGATCGCCGCCCCCGCCAAGATGATGCGAAACGAGGACAAACCGCCTCTTTGCGAAGTCCCAACTCCAAAAACAAGCAGAGCACCAATCGCTGCTCCAATAAAACAGCTAATCATTAAGCCAAAATAATTGACCGAAGGCAGCAAGGCAATCGTTAAGGCGAGCGCGGCGTTTGCTCCGGCGGTTAAGCCGATTAAGCCTGGATCTGCCAACGGATTCCGCGTCAGACCTTGCATGATCGCCCCGGAAACGGCTAAGGCTGCGCCAACGACAATTGCCGCAACAACGCGAGGAATACGAATTTCACGAAGCATTATGACAACATCGGAGCGACTTGTGTTAAACAATGCCTGCCCGACATCTTGAACGGTTGTTTGTGCGGCGCCGAACGTCAGGGCGAGAACAAATGCGGCGCAAAGAATGAGAAGTGCTAGTATTAGTTTTACTAGAAATGAGAATCGCTTTGTTCCTAATCGTTCCATCCAATCTCCCTCATCAAGCAAACAGGAATCCTCTCAAGAGAATTCCTGCATGCAGTTCTGATTTAGTTACTGTTTAAGAAATGCTCGATAAAAAATTCAAGCTGGTAGTCTAATGTCAGTGGATCATTAAAGTAGAACTCCATCGCATCAACTTGGAAAACGCGGTCATTTTTTACAGCATCAATGTTTTTATATGTTTCCGTATCTTGGAACGAGCCCTCTGTTTCTTCTGTTTTACTGACGATCATGTAATCGCCTGCGTATTCATCAAGCACTTCCACTGATAGAGCATAAAAGCCATCAGCAAGCGCCATTTCCTCAACCTTTTCAGGCATTTCGAGCTTCATTTCTTGGTACAAGATCTCCGTTCCTCGGCCCCAGTTATCGCCGAAAACGTAAAGTTGTTTATCGAAGTTTTCAATAACGGAAACGGTTGCGTCCTCACCGATATGGGCGCGAATATCGTCACCGGCTTCTTTCGAACGTGCTTTAAAATCATCAACCCATGCCGTCGCTTCTTCTTCCTTATTTAACAGCTTGCCGATTTCAATATGCTGTTCTAAATAATCAACACCATCGTATGTATAGGTCACAACTGGAGCAATCTGCTCGAGCTTGTCGACATTTTTAATCGTTGAGTAGCCAATAATTAAGTCTGGCTCAAGCTCAATGATTTTCTCCAGGTTTTCGTCGGAAACTTCTTCGACCCCGTCTAATTGTTCAGCGAATCGCGGGTTTGTTTTTGACCAAGAATCCACTCCAATTAAAGGGACATCGAGGGCCATTACGTTTCCAGCAAAAGCGAGAACAACAACACGCTCTGGGTTCGCCGGAACTTCTACAGGTCCGTTCTCAGACTCATAGGTGATCGTGCCTGTGTTATCTTCTTCTGTGCCTGCATTTTCCTCATCGCCAGTAGCGTCTTGTCCACAGGCACCGAGCAATAGAATAAGGGATGCAGCTGTCATATTGATGAATGCTTTTTTCACGTTGTCTTCTCCTCTGATAAAGCGTATGTAGTAACATGCTATAAAAAATATAAGTTAGATGAGAATGATTGTCAATATCATTTATTTAAAAATAAACCGAGAGTCTTGACACATTTTTTAAAGAGGAATAATATAATAAACAAATGATCGTTTGAATGTTAGAATGAAGGAGGCAGCAAAATGGCTAACATAAAGATGGAAGCAACGACAAATGATACATGTGAAGTCGTTTGTCACGACGAAGAGAAAGTAAACCGCATTTCAAAAGTGGTTGAGCAGCAGACGTTTATCGAAGCTGCGGATATATTTAAGGCGCTTGCTGACGAGACGCGCCTAAAGATTGCTTTTGCTTTAACACAGGAAAACGAACTATGTGTCTGTGATGTAGCAAATATTATTGGAACGTCGAACGCAACGGCTTCCCATCATCTTCGGCACTTACGTAATTTACGCATTGCTAAAAGCAGAAAAGAAGGGAAACTCGTTTTTTATTCATTAGATGATCCTCATGTGATTACATTAGTGACGATGGCAATGGCTCACGGACAGGAGTAAACCATGGAAAAAAGACAAGAAGAGCATGTTTACCGAGTTGAAGGATTTTCATGTGCAGGCTGTGCCGGTACGTTTGAGAAAAACGTCAAGCGCATTGATGGTGTGAAGGACGCGGAAGTTAATTTCATGGCTTCCAAAATTACCGTGTACGGTTCAGCGACGATCCCACAGCTTGAAAAAGCGGGCGCGTTTGAACAGTTACGGGTTCGCCCAGAAGGCGAAGAGCTTGATGAATCCGAAACAAAACCACAATCGTTTTTAATGAAATACTGGCATGTTCTATTGGCCGCACTATTTATTGGGCTAGGCTTTACGAGTCAGCTCGTAAATGGAGAGGAACACGTATTTACGGTAAGCGCCTTTTTTGCATCAATTGTGATTGGAGGTTACTCCTTATTCAAAGTTGGCTTGCAGAACCTAGTTCGCCTCACTTTTGATATGAAGACGTTAATGTTCGTTGCCGTGATTGGGGCAGCGATTATCGGTGAGTGGGGGGAAGGTGCGCTTGTTGTGATTCTGTTTGCGATCAGTGAACAGCTTGAGCGCTTCTCCATGGATCGCGCACGTCGTAGCATCCGTTCGTTAATGAATATTGCGCCGAAAAAAGCGACTGTTCTGCGAAATGGCGAAGAGCTGACGTTGCGCGTGAGCGAGATTTTAATTGGCGACATGTTAAAGATTAAACCGGGTGAAAAGTTAGCGATGGATGGCGTTGTCACAAAAGGCCATTCGTCGATTAATCAAAGCGCCATTACCGGAGAGTCGATCCCGGTTGAGAAAAAGGCAGGCGATCCGGTTTATGCCGGAACGCTAAATACGGAAGGTTATCTTGAAGTGGAAGTGACAAAGCTCGTTAAAGACACGACGCTCTCGAAGATTATTCATCTTGTCGAGAAAGCGCAGGAAGAGCGGGCGCCATCACAAAGCTTTATCGACCGTTTTGCTAAGTATTACACTCCGGCAATTATGGTTGTCGCGCTGTTCGTGGCCATTTTGCCACCGCTTATCGCGGGCGCGAGCTGGGAAGCGTGGATTTATCAAGGCTTAGCCGTCCTTGTGGTTGGTTGTCCATGTGCCCTTGTCATCTCCACGCCAGTGGCGATCGTAACGGCGATTGGCAACGCGGCAAAGCAAGGTGTTTTAATCAAAGGTGGCGTGTATCTAGAAGAGCTCGGTCATGTTAAAGCGGTCGCTTTCGATAAAACAGGCACGCTGACAAAAGGCCATCCGGCCGTCACGTATTTTAACAATGTCAGTGACGACAGTGATGAGAATGTCTGGTCAACGGTGGCAGCGATTGAAGCCTACTCTCAGCATCCGCTTGCAGGTGCGATTGTACGAAAAGTGGATAAGCTCGGCGTTGACTACAAAGAAAAAGAATTAATCGACTTCCAATCGATTACCGGGAAGGGCGTTAAGGCGACGCTGAACGGAGAAACGACTTGGATTGGAAACAAGCAGCTGTTTGTAGAGGACTTGCAGCTAACGTTTTCGAATGAGATCAAAACAACGCTCAACACGCTACAATCAGAAGGCAATACGGTGATGATTGTCGGCAACGAGCGCGGTGTAAAGGCTGTAATCGGTGTCGCCGATGAAGCAAGAGAAAACAGCCGCTCCGTTTTAAAACGACTTAACGAAATCGGTATTAAAGAATCGGTCATGCTCACGGGTGATGACCCAAAAACGGCCGCGGCGATTGCCAAGCGCCTCGGTGTCAGTTCCGTCAAAGCTGAGCTCCTACCTGACGAAAAGCTCTCGGCTGTTAAAGCACTTCGCGAACAATACGGCAGCGTCGCGATGGTCGGTGACGGCGTAAACGATGCGCCAGCACTCGCCGCCTCAAGCGTAGGAATTGCGATGGGAGGAGCCGGTACCGATACGGCGCTCGAAACAGCAGACGTCGCACTCATGGGCGACGACTTAGAAAAGCTTCCGTACACGATTGCGCTTAGCAGAAGAGCATTAACCATTATCAAGCAAAACATTACGTTATCGCTCGGACTAAAGCTAATCGCCCTCCTGCTTGTCATTCCAGGCTGGCTCACGCTCTGGATTGCCATCTTAGCAGACATGGGAGCAACGCTGCTCGTGACGTTAAACAGCTTGCGATTGCTGCGAGTGAAGAAGTAAATGAAAAAGCGTCCATTGTGAGATGGGCGCTTTTTACGTTTCATTTTAATTTGAGGCTTAGAAGAGAATCCCCTAGGAAACAGAAATATATTCAAAAGAGTAAATTGCTTTAAACAACCTGCTATTTTAACTCGATATAATAAGACAGCGTACTAGGGGGATTGGACTCTCTTATGTTTTCACTGTAGACCACTATTTTTTGATTTATCTTAGCTTGGCTAAGCATATGTTTCTGTTGCGCTTCGGCATGTTTCATAACAATAACGGTGCTTTTACCGTAATTAGAAGTGAAAAAACCATTTATTCTCTCAAGAATAGTCAATTGCTGATCCGCAATCCATATTTCATTCATTCTTTTGGATACAACATAGCCTTCGATTGAGATATGATTCTCAGGAATACCCCAATAACCGCTACTTGTTTCTTCAAGTGCATCAGTACGTATTAAGAGAACGACAATTGATGATAAAAATAATAAACGAAAATAGTTTAGGGAACCATCCTTTTTTCTAGTTCCTTTCATGTTTCACCTCACTTATTAGCAACATGAATATAAATGGAAGTTGCAGCTTAGGCGGTTTGAAGGTACTTAAACTGCATATTGTTTTATATTAAGAATTCATTTATCAAATTAACGCTTATTCTAGATAAGTAATTCCATCTTTATAAAATACATGATTCGACACAATCGATGTCTATCCTTCTATTTCAATTATGTTTCCTCGGGAAATTTGGTTGAGTGACTGGATTCCTGTTTATTAGTCGATTTATAGATGGGGATTTTCTTTAAGTAATTACTCTTTTCTCTCCAATTAGTTTATAGAATTGACACAATCGACATTCAGAATGGAATTGAACTCTTGTATACTAGATAGGAATCATAGATTAGTTTATTTAGCAGAAAGCAGGGATAGCAAATGAACAGCAAAGTGTTAGTCGGCGGAACAGTAGGCGTTGTGATCATAGCAGTGTTCATCGTCGTCTTTATGAATCAATCAAATGGAATAGAAGATATTGCCACGGAATTTGACGTAGCACCATCGATTGAAGGACAACCTGTACTCGGCGACGAGACAGCTCCTATTCAAGTAATCGAATTCGGTGATTACAAATGTCCATCATGCAAAGCTTGGGATGAAACGGTTTTTCCACGCCTTCAAGAAGAATACATTGATACAGGTATCGTTCAGTTTGTCCATATCAACACACCATTTCATGGCGGAGAATCGGTCTTAGCGGCGCAGGCAAGTGAGTCAGTTTGGGATCGTCAGCCCGAAGCATTTTGGGATTTTCATAAAGAAATTTATCGAAACCAACCCGAATCGCAGCAGCATGATGAACAGTGGGTTACGCGTGAAAAACTGTTAGAAATTGCCGAGTCCGTTGATTCGAGCATTGACTTAGAAACGTTATCTGAGGATATTGAAGATCAAGCATACGAGAGCGAGATCGGAATTGATGTGGAGCTAATCAATCGTTTCGAAGTGACGCAAACGCCAACAATTATGGTGAACAACTATAAAGTCACAAACCCATTTGAATACGATAGTATCGTTGATTTAATTGAGATGGAGCGAGAGTAATGAAAAGTGCGATTCAGGATTACCTCCTCTATCTCGCCTGGGTGGTCGCTCTAGTAGCGACGCTCGGAAGTCTTTATTTCAGTGAAATAAAAGGATTTGTGCCATGTGAGTTTTGCTGGTACCAGCGAATTCTAATGTATCCGCTCAGCTTAATTCTTGGCATTGCCGCTTACAGTGGAGAGCGCAAGATCAAGAAATACGTGCTTCCGCTGTCGATTACCGGGATGATTGTCTCAACCTATCACTATATGATGCAAAAGATTCCCGGCTTCGCTCCGCTTTCTCCTTGTACGGACGGAGTGCCGTGCAACGCTCAGTACATCAACTGGTTTGGCTTTGTTACGATTCCGTTTCTCGCATTAATCGCATTTACTGCGATTACCGTGCTGATGATTATGGTTCGGTGTAAAGGGAGAGGTTAAATTACAAGTTATTATTCTAAAAAGGGTCGATCGCTTAAAGCGATATCGATCTTTTTTTTCTTTTGTCGGCAACGGACTCAAGCACAACAAAAAAGAACAACGACGTTTGGTTGTTCTGATTTATGATAAAAACGTATATATGATGTCAAGGCACTGTTGGGGTGAAAATTTCAGAGCTTAATACCAGTGTGTGGTAATGCAGGAAGCAAGATTAAACTCGGTGCATATAGACTTAAATAAACTCTCTTCCTTTAGCTCTTTCCCAACTACACTCTAAGTGAGGGTTTGTTTTTTCTTTAATTTGTGCGAGTAACCCATCAAGCGTTGGTTTGTTTACAACAGGTCGAACAAAAATACCTCCGTTTGTTCCCTCAAGCTCAACTTGTGAACCAAGTGTTAATCCGTAATGTTTAGCAAGGTCACTGGGGATGCGAACGGCTAAACTATTGCCCCATTTTTGGATCGTTACCATATAAGCCACTCCCTTTCTTCGATCTATAGTCTTTTAATTCAATTGAAGCATTTTGTAGCAAAAAAGTATAGATATTGCCCTGTAAAGTGACTCTTAACAAATATAAGTGAACAGCGGATAATTTTAGGTGTTTCAGCTAAAACAATAAGAGGCTTAGGGCGTTTTTTGATCTAATTAATGTTATAGCAAAGACGAAATTACTGTACTCATCATTTTCAAGCGAATCAACGGGGCTTATCATAAAGTAAGAATGTAAGTATCTATCGGATATTGAGAAGTAATTGAGTGAAAGGGAAGAGGTTGTTGAAGTGGAAGCAGCGATCTTCAGAAAAAAAGCTAGCAATTGTTAGGGAAATGGGTATGCTATACTCTTTGTAAGTATAAACAGACAGCTCGAAGGTGGCGACACTCCGGTATGGGAGGGGGTGTTTGCCTTGTCAATCTATGAAGCAATGTCGTTAGTAATCACTGTAGGCTTTAGTACAGGTATGTTCATTATTGGACTGATTACGTTGATTTTGCTTCTCAGAAACGACAAATAGCCCTCGAGCTCGATACTCAAATAAGGGCTATTTGTAGAGCTTAAAACAATGCGCCAACCTTTGAGTTGACTCATCTGTTTTCACCTATGCTGCAGTGGAGGCAACCACTACAGTATAGGTTTTTTCAGTATTGACTATATGCCTATAGTTTATGCCGTTGGTCATTAGATGTCAACGGGTTCTGATTGATGAACCCACACAAAAGAACATAGAAAATCGGGTTTGGTCGCCTTTATATTGATAGTCTACAAAAGAAGGGAGGTTAGTTGATGGATTCGCTTGATTCCTTAAACGAGGCAATCGCATACATTGAAGCCAATTTAGACCAAGAGATTGACTATAGTGAAGTCGCTAAGGTCGCCTGTTTTTCCGAGCACCATTTCAAGCGAATGTTTTCGTTTATTGCCGGGATTCCTTTGTCTGAGTATGTGCGAAGAAGGAGGTTAACGCTTGCCGCTTTTGATCTGAAAGAACGGGAAATGCGCGTCATTGATGTTGCCATTAAATACGGCTACCACTCACCAGATGCATTTGCCCGAGCGTTCCAAGCGCTCCACGGAATTTTACCAAAGAAGGTTAAGGGTTTAAATGTACCGTTAAAAGCGTATCCACGAATGACTTTCCAACTATCGATAAAAGGAGATGTTGAAATGAACTATCGGTTTGTGGAGAAAGAGGCATTCAGGATTATTGGCAAGAAAGAAAACGTACTCGTTGATAAAAATGGTTTTAACCCGCAGCTGTGGGATTCACTTGAAGAGATTGAGGCGAGTATGGTGCCAGATCGTGAAGCGTCTTTTCAGCAAATTGTTCATGTAGCGACAGCGAAAAAGAGCGGTGAAGTCGATTATTACATCGCAGTCGAATCAACAAAACCATGCCCACCAGGATTTGACGAACATGTGATTCCTGCAAATACGTGGGCTGTTTTTACCGCTACGGGTGAGCTGCCAGAGGCTCTCTTAACGACGTGGGAACGCATTTATTCAGAGTGGTTTCCTACTTCCGGTTATGAGCTTGCTGATGCGCCAGAATTTACAACGAACGTGACGGAAACCACGAATGAGATTTGGGTTCCTGTGATGAAAGCAGCTAGATAGTAACCGTAACCCATTCCTTCGAGGTGAAGGAATGGGTTTTCAATTTATAAAGCAATTTATAAAGCAAATGGTTTACTAGGCATTTACTCGGTTTAAGTTTAAAACGGCAAATCATTCACTCCCCGCCACCAGCTCGACCTTCATGCGGTCCGGATCTTCAAAGTAAACGGCGTAATGACTCGGGCCACCAGCGAAGGGATGTGTTTTTTGATAAAGAACATTCACATTCCTGCTTTTCAGCTCTTCCGTGAGGGCATCGACGTGCTCCCGCGAGGATGCGTGGAATGCGAGATGATTCAGTCCGACACGTTTGCGGTGGTACGGGATGTCGAGGTATTTTTCCTCTGTTTGCACAAAGACAAGGTAGCTATCTCCGAGCTTCCAGCTGCATCCCTTGTCCCATTCTTGAAAGGAACTGTAGCCAAGTTCTTCGAGCAGCCAGCCCCAGAATTGACTTGATTTTTCTAGATTCGATACATAGAGCTCAATATGGTGGATTAGTCCTTGCTTCATGGCGATTGCTCCTTTTTCATTTGTTTGTATTCTGATTGCTCAGGGTAGCTTACCTTTAAGAAAGGAGCTGAATGAGAGTGAGTTCAGAAAAAAGAAAGACGATAGCATTTTATTTAATCTTTGCGCTAACTCTTACCATCACAACGTTGTACACAATCGAGAAAGACCGAACGGTGACAACGATTGATTGGCTAAACGATATGCTTGTGGAATCAAACTTTGAGAATGTAAACAGTGAGGCATCAACTGAAATGCTAGCAGAAGTTCAAGAATTGCTGCACTCGAATGACTATCAAGGATCGAAAAACTATTTAGAATTAGAGGGGAGAAACAGCAATTACCGCATCCAATTCCGCTATGAAGACAACCGTGAGATTCGGATTGTGGAGATTGAAGAAATCGCGTTAGATTAACTGTTGAACCACTAGTAATATGAATGATAATCGAATTATTCGATAAATACAACTTAACAGACAAATGAAGGATGACGATCAGGCATCTTATTCCATAAGACAAATGAAAAACTCGCCGAGGCGAGTTTTTCAAAAAGGATTATGAACCTAAGCGAGCAATCGTTAAATTTCTTGGTCCGAAGATACCGCCAAAACCTGGATCAAAAGTTTGGGCAAATAAGGATACACGATCACCAGCGTTAAGCGGCAGCTGAATTGTGGTGCTCGCACTACTGCCGAAGCTCGTACTTGTGAGTGAGTTTTCAATGCTTACTCCATTGACTTGAACCAAAGCAGAAGCTGTACCTGGAGAGGTTTGGTAAGTAGCTGTGATCTGATAGAGACCGGAAAGTGCGACGACTAGTTCACTTGGCAAATTGGGTGTTATGCCTATGGCAGGTGTAGCCCCTTCAAATGATAGGGTGCCTGGAGTGTTAAGAATATCAGCATTTACTCCGAATAAGGAACCATAGGCAGTTAAGTTGATGCCGGTGTTCCCATTTGATGGCCCGGTGGGACCTGTCGGACCAGCGGGACCGGTTGGACCAGTAGTGCTGCCTTGTACGCGGTTCGGTTTAGTGAACTTTTGTACAGAATTTTTGCAAGAACATTCATTATTTGAGTTGCAACAGTCCACGTATTATCACCTCCCGTATACTATACGGGCTTCCTATTTAAAGAGTGATTGACGTGGGATTAATTAAAAAATTTTTTCGCATCCTTAATTGTTAAAAAAATGCAGCTTTTGGTAAAGTGGGAATTCAGCCAAATCAGCTCAATAAAGAATGAGAGCTTTACTTCAAAAACCAAACCGATTTTTCATAGCCGACCTTTTGGTAGTAGTCATCAACATCTGACATAACAAGCACAGTATGATAGGGTAATCGTTTTTCCAGTCCTTTTCCTCGTTCATTTTTGTGAACAAGCAAATCACAAACATGCACATGAAACGCACCGTCTAGGATCGACCGCGAGAAGCCATATAGCTTGTTTCCGTCATAAGCGACATAGGTTATGAAGTGCTTCAGTGAGTCCCTGTATTCTCGGCGCATCCTTTGTTAAATAATCGTTCCATTCATTTCCTTCCGTTTGCAGTAAAGCAAATAAGGAAGCCTCGTCGGCCTCTTGTTCAATAATCGTGCTCCTTTTTACTTACCGAAACGGCTTAACCAGCATATACCCAACGTAGAAAAGCGTTTCGCGCGCGAGGAATGGCGCTTGGCTACTCCATGACGTATAGGCTGATGTTTGTGTTGGGGAAGAGTGAGCCTCCATTCCCAAATCATCTGCCATCATCATCGCTCGCTTCATATGAAGGGGATCGCTGACAATTGCGTAGGATTCGATTGGTTCTTGTGCTGATACGAGCAGCGCTTGCTCCAGATTTTCTTCAGTAATGGTAGACACTTCCTCAGTTAAAATAGCTTCTGATTCAATCCCTTGCTCGATCGCATACTGCCGTGCCACCTCAGCTTCACTGTACTGCTCACCGTCCCCTTTTCCACCGGTAAAAATGAGAAAGTTGACGTAGTCATGTTGATAGAGCCAAATCGCATGGTTAATCCGTTCCGCGAAGACAGGGGAGGGAGTACCATCCCAAATTGCAGCCCCAAGAACGACTGCCGCATCGGTTTTGACCAGTTGATTTTCGTTTGAAAACGACCAGATTGAGAAAGCAGCGTAGTTCATTAAAAGCAGGAACAGGGCGACGATTATACCAACTGATTTTATCGCAAAGCGCATCATGATGACGCTCCTTTTTCCTTTTTCTTCCAGTGTATCATCGGAATTAGTCTGCCTGTGGCTTATCTTTCCGCTGAAAAATATACGTCGCCGAAACAATCGAATCAATCACAAATACGATGCCCCAGACCATCGCGATGCCGTGGAGGATTTCATTTGCGTATGGTGTAGGTTCATACGTGTCGCTGTCAAACCAGCTAAGATCGGTTAAATAGGCAAGCGACTGCTCGAAGTTTAACCCGCTTAGTCCAAAAAACAGCGTTTGCGCTAGCAAAAATACGGCTAAATGCGCGAGCCACGTTTTCAAATAGCGGGCTGATTGATAGCGCGGGTCCTTTTGTTTCCTCATCTCCTCGTAGTCCTGCTCCGTTAACAAGCCGTCCACATCGATCTTCTTTCTCATCCAGCGATCCAGCTTTTTAAAATCCTGATAACCAAACGTAATCGCGTAGAGCACGAAGATACTGACGATGATTTGGAATGTCCCGATTTCTCCTGTTAACGAAAAAATATACCAGGCAAGCAGTGCTTCAATCGCAGTGAAGCCTATGAAGAGCAGAATAAACAGTTTCGACAGCCCTTGTTTTTGAAACTTATAGCGGGTTAACCCAAACAATATCAGGGCGGCGAAGCCAAGTACTTCTAAACCGATGAAGATCTCCCATTGATATTGGATAAGCAAGTCATTCATATCTGTGCACCTCTTTTTCTTTCAACTGAGTTAAATAAAAGCTATCATAGCTGAGTAAAACTTGCAATTGATTTCTTTCACTTGAGTTAAATAAAGAAACTGCTATACTAAACCTATGCCAAAAATTGTAGATCACGAAGAGCGAAGAAAGCATATCGCCGCAGTTACGTGGAAAGTCATTAGTGAGCAGGGCCTTCGGCATGCCACTTCAAGAACAATTGCCAAAGAAGCAGGGTTGTCGCAAGGTGCGCTCAGACATTATTTTTCAAATCAAGAAAGTCTACTTCAATTTGCGATTGAGCTTGTTAAAGAACAACTAATTGAACGGATCAAACGGTTGAAAGAAAAAAAGCTTGAACCCGTTGAGCAAATGAACGAATATTTGTTGGAGTTCATCCCAACGAATGAACAAACTTTACTAGAAATGGAGGTCTGGTTTGCGTTTGTGACGCTTGCCAAAACAGAAAAAAATTTAAATCCTGATCTTGTTGGTTTGCAGACGGCAATTAAGGATGTCATCGTTTTCCTGCAAAATGAGGGAGTGCTAAAAGAAATTGATGTGGAGCTGGAACAAGAAAAGCTCTATGCCTTAATGAACGGCATGGCGCTGAATCTTTATTTAGAGCCAGCTAAGATAAACCGGGAGAAGAGTAAGGAATTGATTCGAAATTATTTAGAGTCAATTTTGACACAGAAGCGCTAGTCAGGTGTCTAGCGTTTTTAACAAGATTGTTCTAGAAAAAGTGTATAAATAAACTTATAAATTTAAATTGTTTATAAATTTAGTGTGAGGGAATACGACTATTGAACTGCTTTTATTAGAAGGTTAATAGCATGATGATGCAACGTATGAGTGGGGCGAAAACTCGAATACTACTAGAAAACACACAGCTTCAGCCTCTTTCTATATAAAAATGAAACCTAATTCTTCAAGTTCAAGTAACTACCATATCTAACTTCAACTATTGCAAGTGAAAAGGGTGAAAGTTTGAAAAAACGTGTGTATGTAATTAGTCTATTTATGGTTTTATTCTTATCGGCCTGTACCAGCTCTTCTCAGCTAAGTGCTAGTAAGCTCGATCTCTTATCTGACCACGTACAAGAAGTCAGTGATTCAAACGACAAGCTGATGATGATTGTGGAGGAGCCACGAACGATATCGATTGTTTACCAGTTATCTGAATGAAAGCAGTGACTCTGTGGAGCATGTCTGGAAAGTAACATTAGACTCGAAGCATGACATCATTGACGTGTTGATTAATGGAGATCAAATTTCGTTTGACAACGTGGTTAACTTATAAATTCAATTTATGTTTAATAAAATGCTTGGACCAATTGCTGTGCAGGCGTTTTTATTGTTTGATTAAATGTACGATGGTTCCAATAATAAAAAAATAGCGGAGGTAAGCGTATGAGTAGAAAAGCAAATGTTGCGCTGGTTTCTTTCTGTCTTGGTATTATTACTTATTTTACGGTGACTTATTTCTTTTTCTAGTATAGGAAGGAAATGATCTATTTTTTTGTTAGAAAAATTCTTGTCAAGGAGGCTCGTGAAGATGATTAAAAAAGGGTATCTCATAATAGGTATGTTCATATTCGTGTTGGCTGCTTGTTCAAGCGATGATAATGATGCAGATCGTTTAGATGAAATTCCTTCAATAAGTGTCTATGTAGATGAAGAAGAAGTGAGTACGAACGCTCATATGATGTGCTGGAATGACTGTGATCAAAGCGAACCTGATGCAATCAATGCACAGGAAGAGGCTGAAGGGCTTACTGCAGGCTCGGCATCAAGTGAGTCTGTTGTAACGATTCAAGTGAATGATGAGGAGATTGATTTGCTCGAGCAGGAACCCATTCACGCGATGATTGTAAATGACGGATCTAGTTCAACTCAATACCACGACATTGGAGGCAATCAATTTGTGGTCAATGAATTCGGCGTCGGGGCTCCGACATCCGATGAGCGGATATATATCGTTGATACGTACTGGCCTTCATCTCTTAATGAGAATGAGGTTATCGGCAGAATTCGTGTGACTTTCGCTCTTTCTTTAACAGAGGACTAATGAACTAATTCTCTCAAAATCTAAAAAAGTTTGCATAATCATGTTTTACAACTCATATGACGGGTATCTGTAAAGTAAGGTTAACAGTTTTTTACAACAAGTGAGTGCAGCGGAGACAAATTCTGTTTATCCTAAAAAACATACCTTTAGGAGTTGTACATATGAAAAAATGGACGTCTGCAACAGTTGCTGGTTTCTTTGTCTTATCGCTAACGGGGAACGCGCTCGCTAATGATGAAAGCGCTGCCGATATTATTCAGAAATCGAATGAAGCGATGCTTGGATTAGATAGTTATTCAAGTGAAACAATGATGGAAATGACGATGCCTGATCCGATGTCGGGAGAATCTGTGACAATCTCAATTGATACAAAAGAAGACGTAACGCTTAACCCATTTGCAATGCATCAAGTGACGATGATGAGCACGCCGGACGGTGATGTGGAAACAACGCTTTACTGGACGGAAGAGGGCATGTATGAGCAAGGACCTGATGGTGAGTGGTACTTGTTTGAAGAGCTAAGCAGTGAAGAAATGATGAGCTTGCTTCAGGCTACTGCAACTCAGGAACAAGCAGAGATGCTTGGTGAGCACATGAGCGTCAGTGAAGAAGGCGATGCTTATATCCTCACGTATGAGGGTGATGGAGAAGAACTTAATGAAATAATTAACGATATGCTTGGTGAGATGATGGGCGAAGAGATGGAAGGCGAAGCGATGCTGGAAGGGTTTGAAATCAGCAACCTTGACTACGATATGACAATCTCACAAGATACTCACTACATGACAGCGATGTCAATGCATATGACGATGATGATAGACGATGGGGAAGAAAGCGTCGAAATGGATATCTCAATGGAACAGACGATTATGAATTTTAATAATGTCGATCCAATCGTCGTTCCAGATGAAGTGAAAGACAACGCAGAAGTAATTGACGGCGGTAGCGGTGGCGAGCTTCCTGACACAGCCAGCAATAACTTGCTTTATGCAGCAGGTGGCTTGACATTAGCTGCGGGTGCTTTCGGATTATCGCTTGTTCACAGATTTAGATTGCGCCGCCTCAACCACTAATAAAACCGTTTATTCCAACAGCTTGAAAAGAGCTTGTTGGAATAAACTTTTTTATGTTAAATTACTGGTTTAATGATTAATGAAATCGGGTATTTGAGAAGATACTATTCATACATACATAAATTATAACCATTTATGAATTGCACATAAAAGGAGAACCAAATGACTAATGACATGCATATTCTTCAACCAATCCGTGAAGAAATACTAAGTAAGAAAGATCAATTGGCAAAAATGCCGCCTCAACATGAATCAATTAGCGATAGTACACAGCTGGTCAAACTCGAATCTTGGCGCGTAAAGTTAATTGAACTTTATGCAGAAACGATGACGGACAGTATAGAGGAAACGAAAATAGCTGTTGAGCAGTGGGGGATGAATGTTGCTGGTCAGCTCGTCGAACTTCAGCTGCCGCTAAACGTCGCACTTGAAGAAATCTCATACTACCGCCACACGATAGGAAAAATCATAAGGTCTGAAGCGGATAGCCAAGAATTATCGCTCGATTCGTTCTTTGATATTCTAACAAGGTTTCATGAAGCGATGGATCACGCTGTGGACGTCATTGGAAAAAGCTACATGAAAGATTTTCACCGGAGCATCGAGGCAGCCAAATACGCAATAGACGAGTTAACTGTTCCCGTTGTTCAGTTGACTGAAACGACGGGTCTGATTCCGTTAATTGGTGAGATTGATACCAATCGAGCGCAATTTTTGTCGTCAAATGCACTTGAAAAAGGGTCGGCACTAGGTTTAAATCGATTAATTCTTGACGTATCCGGGGTTAGCGTCATTGATACAATGGTAGCGGGGCAGTTGTTGAGCGTAATGGACAGCTTGCGCCTAATTGGAATTGAAGTGGCCTTAAGTGGCGTCCGTCCTGAGGTAGCGCAAACGATGGTATCACTTGGTATCAAGGTGCATGCCAAAGTATATTCAAGCTTAAAGATGGCTTTGGATGATGATTTTCGTAAGTCTAGGTAAAAAAGCAACCAGTGTGGTTGCTTTTTTTGATACAACCGTTTTTAAAACGAAAAAAATGTACCTATTGGGGGTAGGTACATTCACAAAGGTCTTAAAGGGGATAGGGTTAGTCATATTATACCTGCATGCCGCTTTTGTTAAACCTCTTTCTTTCAGAGGAAAATAATTTTTTTTGCTAGCTGTCGATTAATGATTGGCAACAAGAATGCCCTAACCACAAAAGTGCCTACTGTCGAGCCGACTAAAGAAGGCTAGTCGTCTAAAATTGAATAATTTCCTTCAAGAACAAGACGAACGAGAATGCTTAGCATCCAACTACCGCGGCAGCAAGCAAGGCATTGGTTCATACCTGCTTAACGAATACCAAAGCGAGCATCCCAAGACCCTTGTTGCTTCCGAATTTCAACCATTTGACCAATGTGATAGGCGTTATGAATCGTGAGATGTGTAAGGTCAGGTACGTACTTCTCAAATGTGTCTGAATCGAACTCAGCAACAATCTGCTTCCATTTGTTCATTAGCTGATCAAGCTTTTGGACGGCCTCTGACCAAGATCGATTTTCAAGGTTAGCGAACGTCTCAGCAATTGAATCGATGTTGTAGTCCTTATTGCTAACCCCTGTTACGCGATGGAGGTAGCGCTCATTGTAATAGATCAAGTGATGCACAATACCTTCAATCGAATTCGAATCGTCTTTAGTCTGCCGTGTAGCCTCTTCTTCGCTAATATCGCTTAATGCGGCTTTGAGCGAAACGAACCAACCGCTCTGGTCATGAACGGCGCCTAACTGCGTTAAGATGACGTCTTTTGCATTCATGCTTTTCCTCCTTTTTTAGAAACCTATGGTAGTCCATACCCTCCATCGGACAGAAGAAACGCTTGATTAAAAAAACTCATACAGCCCGTCATGAAAGTAACGAAACTCATCATCCGTAATGGTCTGCCTGCCGTAACCTTGATAAAATGCTGTTTTAAGTACGTCGTTTTGGAAGCAACGACGGAGGGCGAGAGCAACGTCGTGGCGCGGATCGCCGACCGTCATTGCTGCAACGTCAATAAAGAGAGTGACTTTTCCGGCTTGGACGAGAACGTTATCCGGTGTGCAATCGCCATGTATCCAAGTCTGATCGATTTGTGAAGGTTTGTGGTTATTCAGCTTTTCCAGTAGCTGCGCGTTCCCATCCGCTTCGCCTTGTTGCAAATAATAAGCGGACAGCTCCAGCTGCTGCGTGAGCCAGTCCCGTGTTGGTGCAGGCGCGGGCAGCGTATGAAGATCATGCAAGAGCTGCCCAAAACTGCGCATCAAGTCTTGTTTTTCTCCATCCGAAGCTGCCTGCTTTAAGGCGCTCGTCAAGGTCATCCCTTCTTCAAACGACATCAACAGGTAACTGGCATCCTCGTCTTCATAAAAGCCGAAATAACGGGGCACCGGAATCGAGTGATTGGCTAATCGCTCCAGTACCTCCGCCTCCGTTTTGAGCCAGGCGCGGTATTTTTCCTTCGTCGCGCTTTTTAAAATGTAGCAGCCTGAAGCTGTACTGATTTTCTGCACTTGAGAAGTACAGCCTTGTTCATCAAGCAGATTAATTTCTGTTAATGCACCGACTTTGGAGGCAGTCCACTGTCGTACTTGATCGTTTAACAATGACTGTTCACCTCTTCTTCAAAAGAATTGCTTGGTTCAGCTGCTTGCTCAATTATCTGTACATCCCAAGCTAGTATCGTTGTGCTGTCCCGGACGTGATTGGCATGTACCTGACAAATAAAGCAATCCTCTGTCATACCCTTTCCTCCCTTTCTACTCCTGTGCTTCTTGATAAAGTAGCTTCACCAAATCACCGGCTGACATCACGCGCACGTGGGAAAAATTGACGCCTGCCCACATCGCCGCGACATGCGTATCTCTGTCCTGAACGGCTTTTTTTCGAATCGGCTGAGTTAAGTAATGGAGCTCGGGATATGCCGGTGGTGCATCTTCGTGCTCCTGCATGAATGAGTTAGCCAGCCCTCGTGCGGGACGACCGGTGTAGGCATGAGTTAGCGCTGTTTCAGTGAACGAGCCGTTCTGGAGAGATTCCTTATGTAGTGGAGACGCGCCACTTTCAGGGCAACAAAGAAAGGCGGTGCCGAGCTGAACAGCTGCTGCTCCGAGTGCGATGAGTTCCTTTATCTCACGTCCGTCCATAATACCGCCTGAGGCAATGAGTGGAAGCTCGCTCACTTCGCGAATCTCACTCAATAGTTCACGCAGCGGCTTTTGCGTTGCGCGTGCCTGGTTTGCTTCAAACGAACCACGATGTCCGCCAGCCTCAAGTCCCTGGACGCAGAGACCATCTGCACCTTGTTTAATCGCAAATTGCGCTTCGACAAGCGTTGTCACCGTTACAATTGTCTTTGTCTGCTTTTGTTGAAAGAGCTCAATTGTTTCCTTTGAAGGACAGCCGAACGTAAAGGAGACGTACGCAATGTCGAGCGTGAGCAAGAAGCGAATTTTCTCGTCCCACTCATCGTCGGAGTATCTAGGGATTCCGGCTTCTGTCCCGAGCTGTTCGGCGAGCTCCTGCATGGTCCGTTCATACGTTTTTACTTCTTCATCAAGCTTGGATTGTTCATTTGGGACAAATAGATTGACGCCAAATGAGTTCGTTCCAAGGGCTTTCGTTTTTGAAATCTGTTCTTCTAGCTGCGCGCTAGACAAGTAGCCGGCAGCGAGAAACCCAAGTCCTCCAGCTGTTGAAACAGCGTGAACGAGCTCTGGTGTTGTCGCGCCGCCAGCCATTGGCGCTTGGATTATCATTGGGAACATGGGGCATCTTTCCTTTCAGGATGAACGAGCTGATGGTTTGCGGTACCAGTATAAAAGCGGCAGGACTAAGAGTGAGACGAACCCGCCAAGTAGCGACAGCGCTGTGTAGCTTGTACCAGCGACAATCATCCCGGACATCGCCCCGCCGGAAGCACCGGCAAGGGCAATGTATACGTCAACCGCTCCTTGCATTTTTGCGCGATTGGACGCATCTGTATGATCAACAAGCAGTGTTGTTCCGCTAATTAAGCCTAGATTCCAACCGAGACCGAGCAGAGCGAGGGCAATGAGCAAGAGCGGCATGCTTTCGCCTGAGCCAATTGCCCCGATTAGTCCGGCAAGAAGCAATGTAATTCCGGCGCCTACAGCCATTGGTACTCGGCCGTAACGATCGACCAACATACCTGTAAATAAAGAAGGCAGGTACATGGCGCCAACATGAACGCCGATGACAAGGCCTATTGCTTGGAGCGAGTGACCGTGATGAGCCATATGAATGGGTGTCATCGTCATCACCGCGACCATCACGAGCTGCGTCAGAACCATGATGAGCGCGCCAACGAGAACGCCCTTTGGTAAGCCTGTTGTCGCATTAGAGTTGGGTGGCGTTTGTCTTGTTTGCTGTTGATGATGCGCAATCGCTTTTGCCACTAAAAATGGATCAGGACGAAGCGCTAAAAACAGCACCAAACCCGCCGATAAAAACGCCGTTCCCGCCAGTAAAAACGGTCCAGCAAGCGCAGGAACACCGATTGAGAGCGCAAACTGCCCCATCACATCAACGAGGTTCGGACCTGCAACGGCTCCAAACGTCGTCGAGACCATCGCCAAGCTCACGGCTGTTGCCCGCTGCTTATCCGAGGCTAAATCCGTTCCGGCATAGCGAGCCTGTAAGTTCGTCGCGGTCCCCGCGCCGTAGACAAACAAAGCCGCAAATAAAAGAAAGAGATTGTCGAACACAGCAGCGAAGACGACGCCAAAGGCGCCAATGCCCCCGGTAAAAAAGCCTGAAAACAAGCCGATTCTGCGTCCATACCGCTGTGACAAGCGCCCGACTAGAAAGGCTGAAGCAGCAGAGCCAAGGGTAAACAAAGCGGCCGGGAGTCCAGCATAGGCGTTTGAGCCAAGCATCTCTTGAGCGAGCAGGGCACCGACCGTAATTCCCGCAGCCAGTCCAGCCCCACCAAATACTTGCGAGAGGCTGACGATGATTAGCGTGCGTTTGTAGAGCTCTTGCTGATTTTTCTGTGAATGAACATAGTGTTCGATCTTATGATGGCTCGCCATTGTAATCCTCTTTTCCTAAACCGCTTTCACTAAGGTGAATATGTATCTATAAGCATCGTAGCCCTTCTAAGGTAGAGCTGTCAATTTGAGTTTATGCGAAAAGAAAAACAGAATCAACGCTTATTTCTCGCTTCGGATCGGCCTCATGAACTTTATGTATAGTTGGCCTAATCCCAGGATTACTAGATAATAAAGAAATCCTACGAAATAGATAAAGAGATAGCCAACTGGCTAATTTGATCCGAATGTTTCACGGGCAAAGGGAACAGGCGAGGGCAATAAATTAAATAAGATCACAGTGACAAGAAAGCTACTGCTAATTGGCGCCAGTTTCATCAGGCTCACTCCTTTGGTAAAGCACTCGTGAAACGGATTTGGATATGGGGCGTAAGATAGATGATGCATTGATTACTAGCTTATTCGTTGAGGTGAGAAAGAATCCTTTAGAGAAGAGGTATGTTATTAATAAATCTTTATCGTATTTGAGTAAGTAGCGTACATCTTAATAAATGGAGGCCCACCCATGAAATCAGCCCTGTTGCTTGCCGGATTTGTGTCATTATGCACGGCCCTGCTTTGTTTTTTCTTGCTTAGTATCGCAACAAATTTTCCGTTAACTATCACGATTGAGGATTCTTCTGGATTTGACTCAAATAACTATCAAGCGAGCATTAGCGAAAGATTAATTCCAATCTACCTTAGCATGCAGAGTGTTGTTTTATTTGTGGCATCGTTTTATGTGAAAGGTAAATAAAGGTGATCGACCAAAGAAAAAGAAAGGACTGACTAACCAATGAACTATACGCCAATTATAAATCTTTCATTAGCAAATCACGAGGTTCCTAATTTAAGAGAACAAGTTGGCTGGGGCAGGCGTGATCAGGATTATCCAGCCTTATTCGAGCGTTGCAACTTCTGGGCAGGTGTGAGGAATGAAAGCGACCAGCTTATTGCCTTTGGCTATATTTGTGGGATGGGCTTAGAGCACGGGTACATGGAAGATATTATTGTCCATCCGCAATTCCAGAAAAAGGGGATCGGCGTGATGGTGGTAAGGACATTATTGACGGAAGCAGAGCGGGTTGGTTTGGAAATTGTGACGGTATCGTATGAAGAAAACAAAACAAATTTCTATCAAGCAGGTGGTTTTACAACGGGTTCAGGCGGACTATGGCAGTCTAAAAATAAATGATAAAGGAACAGCTTCGTAGATGACAAGCGGACCTGTTGAAAGGCAACCAGCATGAAGCGCTGGTTGCCTTTTCTCTGTTTTCTCCCTTTACAAACAGAGCGCACCTTGTTAACTCACATCCAAATCTGGAAGAGCTTAAAGAAAGTACCGATATAGAAGTGGTAATGACATAAATATAGAGGTAGGAAAAGGGAGGATCATATGATGAATCACATGGTTTCGAATTTAATGGAAAGAGCGCTTCTCATTGCCAATATTGCTCATCAAGGTCAAACGGATTTAAAGGGCTGTCCCTATATTTTATATTTGCTGCAAGTGATGCATCAGCTAGAGGATACCGAGCAGAAAATTGTCGCTCTGCTCATGGATTCGTTTCGAATTGGTCACTTTTCTCGAGGTGAACTGGCTTCATGGGGGATGCCTGAGCACATCTTAGCAGCAGTTGATGCGTTAATACATGATCCGAATGAAGAAAGCGAAGCGTTTGTACAGAGATGCCGTGAGAACGAACTCGCCTATGTCGTGAAACTAAAAGAACTAGAAGAGAAAATCAACCTCTATCAACAACTCATTTCCACCGGTAGCCTTAATGTATTAGAGCATATACATCACCTGCATTCGGAAGTGAACTTACTGAATCTTCTCCAGTTTGATGATTCAAAACATAAGAATGAAGAAAGAGAGAGCAGTGAGCCAGCTAAAGAGTGAGCGAAGTTGTAAAAGAAAGTCTCAAAGGTATACCTTACTATGAGCACCATATACTGTATCGTTACAATGTATAGAAAGGTGGCGAATAAGATGTGTACCTCAATTACAGTCAATACAAAGGAAGGCGAGCATTTCTTAGCACGAAATTTTGATTTTTATGATTTGCCGAGTGATTACTCCGTCTACGTGATCCCTAGCAAGTATCGATGGGTAAATGCTCAAGAGAATCGCTATATAACGGGCAGGTATGGTGCTGTAGGTATGGGCATCGAGACAGAAGGCATTTTTGGTTTGTTTGACGGAATGAATGAGCATGGCTTAATGGGTGTGATCCATTATTTAGAGGGGTTTGCTGAGTTTCCAACGCAAAAAAGGCGTAATCAATTAAATCTTGCTGCTATTCATTATCTGCTATTTGCCCTAACTCATTACAGAACAACGGATGAGCTCGTGCAGGATTTAGGCAATCTTAATCTGTTGGCTGTGGATTTGGAATTGACGGAAGGACCGCCACCGATCCACTGGATTTTTAGCGACCGTGCAGGCAAGACGATTGTGATTGAAAATACGAAGGATGGTTTGAGGGTGTTTAACAACCCTGTTGGAGCTTTTTCTAACAGCCCAGACTTTCGCTGGCACTTGATTAATTTAAATCAATATACGTCATTAACAACAATCCAATCGGAAGAGGATGTGGTCTGGGGTAATTACCACTTGGTTCGGTCACCTGAAATGATTAGCGGTAATTTCGGCATACCAGGAGATTATTCATCCCCGTCACGATTTGTTCGGGCAGCCTTTCTTCGGAATCATATAGATGAAGCGGTGACGGAGCTTGACGGACTACAGAACACAATGAAGGTGCTTGATTACTGCACTGTCGCACGAGGTGCCGATATAGAAGAGGGAAGCCCGTCGTATACCCTCTATAGTGCGGCGATGTGCGCGAACTCACTCATCTATTATTATCACCCCTATGCGAATAACCAAATTAGCGCAGTGAAGCTGTTGGAAGAAGATTTAACCGGTGAGGAACTGATTCAGTACCCTGTCTCTCAAGAGCAGGCAATTCATTTTCAGAATTAGGAAGAGCGACTGCGTGATGCAGTCTTTTTTTTGTGTAAGGTCCTGATAAATGCTAAAATGTAAGGAGGGTTTGGTTGTTGAGAGGAGGCTGTCGAGTGACTCAAAAAATAACCATGCTGAGTACGCTCATTATTCTCGCGACGTTAGTAGCGTTAACAGGACCATGGATTTCAATGCAAGTCACTCAGCTCATTCCGGCGATCCCCTCAATCTGGCTCTTATTAGCGTTAACAATCATGAGCGCGTTTCTCTATTTGCGTACTTTTATCTGGCTTATTCTGCTTAAAGCGCGAGACGAAGTGCGTGACAGCCTTTGGGGTACACTTGTAGTGGTGGTCGTATTCACTACTCTTAGCGGGATGGCCTGGTCATTGTTTTTCTTAAGCATGTGGTGGGAGTGACCCTTCTAAATTGAAATAAATTAAATAAACGTTGAAAACAAGTTTCCAATTAATACGGGCAGGGTACTCAATAAATCTAGGTATCTTATTACGAAATAAGTGAGGGGATATCCTTGATAGATCACCTAGAGCGCGAATTGTTTCGACGGGAATTACAATTTCTTTTACATTTAAAGGAAAAGGTAACCGAGAAAGAATCTCGTTTTACCAAGATGCTTGACGATCAAATCAGCCATCTTGAAACGATTCTGGAAGAAACAAAGATGCCAAACCAATGAGTTATACAGGATGGAGACCTTCTCCATCCTACATATCAAACAATAAGAGAGGTTATTTTCTCACTTATTTGTCTGAGACTCATTAGGCTAGGTGATCAAAAAAGCACATACAAGTGTATGTGCTTTTTTTCCTGTTTATTTCTTGTGTTTGTACGTGGCGTAACCGAGACCAATTAACGGACCACCGACCGCTAGAATAATAAAGAGAGTTAGAACATCCATAAAAATCCTCCTTTACAGACTAACTGATTCATTATTCTGTTCCCCAGACATTAATTTGCAAACACAGATAATTCTACAAATGATATGCTTATGTTATATGAATTACAAAAGGACGGGACGTTGTGATTGGAACACTTGTAAATGTAGGAACGATTCTTATTGGGAGTTTAGTTGGGCATTTTTTTAAACGGGGCTTAAAAGAAGCGCATCACGAAATTCTGATGCAGGCAATGGGATTAGCCGTTGTTGGTTTAGGTGTTGGCGCGATTGCGACGCATCTTCCTGCTAGCAATTACCCGGTCCTGTTTATTGTCAGCTTAGCAATTGGTGGATTACTAGGTGAGTGGACGCGGTTTGAAGACCGATTTAATAAGCTGTTGTCCTTCGTTTTAAAAGGGAATACGAATGAAGGCTTAACGACAGCAATCTTATTGTTCTGTGTTGGAACGCTATCCATTGTTGGTCCAATTGAAGCTGCTCTAAATCAAAACTATACCTACTTATTTTCGAATGCGATATTGGATGGAGTCACTTCCATCGTGCTCGCTTCTACCTTTGGCTTGAGCATCGCCTTTTCCGCCGTTATTCTGTTGGTGTGGCAGGGCAGTATTTACCTGTTTGCTTCTTTTGCGGCAGTGGCAATTACGGCAGATATCTTGACAGAAATCTCTATTATCGGTGGGGTTTTGATTTTAAGTACAGGTCTGAGTATTCTTGGCTTGAAAAAATTTAAAACGATGAACCTGCTTCCAGCTATGCTCGTGCCGATTGTGTTTTTTGCAGGGAAAGCGCTGTTAGGCTTATAGAAACGCAACGTCTTTCCAAAAGGAAAGGCGTTTTTTCATGGATTTGGAAATCAATCACCTATTGAAAATGGAAAACGGTTTCGTTATAATCATGAAAACAGTTTTCTTATAGGGGGATATTATGAAAAACGTTTTCTTTGAACAGGCACAGCGGTTCGGTAAATCATTTATGCTGCCAATTGCGGTTTTACCGGCTGCGGGGTTGTTGTTAGGGATTGGTGGCGCTTTAAGCAATCCAAATACGATTATTGCGTATCCTTTTCTAGATCAAGCCTTTTTGCAAGCGATCTTTACCGTAATGAGTTCAGCTGGTAACATCGTGTTTGCTAATCTGCCGCTCTTATTTGCGGTCGGTCTAGCAGTTGGTCTAGCTAGAGCAGACAAAGGAACGGTCGGTCTAGCGGCAATGGTTGCTTTCTTCGTTATGAATGCAACGATAAATGCGATGCTTGTTATCACAGGCAGGTTGGCAGAGGACAATCTATCAGATGCCGGACAAGGCATGAGTGTCGGCATTCAAACGCTGGAGACAGGTGTATTTGGCGGTGTCCTTGTTGGTATTTTGGTTTATATCCTGCATGCACGCTATTACAAAATTGAACTACCGCGTTTTCTAGGATTCTTTGGCGGATCGCGCTTTATTCCAATCATCAGTTCGTTTGGAGCGATGCTTTTAGGGGTTGTGCTCTTTTATGTGTGGCCCTTTATTCAATCAGGTATCTTCTCTTTAGGTGGGCTCGTTGAGGCAACTGGCTATATTGGTACGTTTATTTACGGAACGATTTTACGATTACTTGGACCGTTTGGCCTTCATCATATTTTCTATATTCCGTTTTGGACGACTAGCCTCGGAGGGTCGCTCGTTGTTGATGGTAGTTTAATTGAGGGAACGCAGCGTATTTTCTTCGCCCAGCTTGCTGATCCGACAGTAGAAACGTTCTTTGAAGGAACCTCTCGCTTTATGTCAGGTCGCTTTATTACAATGATGTTCGGTCTACTCGGTGCCGCGCTTGCGATTTATCATACGGCTAAACCAAAGAACAAAAAAATAGTCGGCGGATTGATGCTCTCGGCTGGACTCACCTCATTCTTAACGGGTATTACGGAACCATTAGAGTTTTCATTCTTGTTTATTGCGCCATTACTCTATGTGGTTCATGCCGTATTTGATGGTTTAGCTTTTATGTTAGCTCATATGTTCTCAGTCACAATCGGACAGACGTTTTCTGGTGGGTTTATTGATTTTATTCTATTTGGGGTACTGCAAGGCAATGACAAAACAAACTGGATGATTGTGCCGATTATTGGAGCTGTTTGGTTCTGCTTGTACTACTTTGTTTTCCGCTTTTTAATTACGAAATTCAATTTTAAAACACCTGGACGTGAAGACGAAGAAATGGTTAACGTGACCGTTAAAGGGACAGAGCGAGCGGAGGCAATCATCGCTGGACTTGGTGCAAAGACTAATATTAAAGACGTTGATGCTTGTGCGACTCGCCTGCGCGTGAGTGTGTATAACGGCGACGAAGTGGATAAAGACAAATTAAAAGCAACAGGTGCAAAAGGAATTATCGTAAATGGGAACGGCGTGCAGGTTATTTACGGGCCAGAAGTAACGGTGATTCGAAACGAAGTTGATGAATTGATGGGAGAGTAAATGAAATGCATAACATCTTATTGAAATTAAAAGGAAAGCTCGTTGTTTCCTGCCAGGCGCTTGAAACAGAACCGCTTCATTCCTCTTATATTATGGGACGAATGGCTGTGGCAGCTAAGGTAGGCGGTGCTGCAGGAATCCGCGCAAACTCCAAACAAGACATCCAAGAAATTAAAGCAAACGTGGATTTGCCTGTGATCGGCATTGTAAAAAGAGATTATCCTGACAGTAAGGTGTATATTACGGCAACAATGAAAGAAATTGACGAGTTAATGGAAGTGAAAACGGACATGATTGCGATGGATGCAACGAAGCAAGCGCGACCGGACGGAGTGACGCTTTCGGAGCTCGTTCGCACGATAAGAGCGACGTATCCGAATGTAGCGCTAATGGCTGATGTCTCTACTGTTGAGGAAGCGATAGAGGCAGAAGTGCTCGGTTTTGACTGTATTTCAACAACACTTGTCGGCTACACGGACTATACAACAGGCGCAGTTACCGCAGCTAACGATTTTTCCATATTAAAGGAAATGGTTGCCGCCGTAGAAAAACCAGTTATCGCAGAAGGAAAGATGGATACACCGGCGCTTGCAAAAGGCGCACTCGCTGCTGGAGCATTCAGCGTTGTTGTTGGTGGAGCAATTACGCGTCCCCAGCAGATTACAAAAAGCTTCGTGGATCAACTACGTTAAAGAAACAGCCGACACTCTACGGAGGGTCGGTTGTTTTCTAAGATGGACCTCATTTTTTTAATTGATTCAGTGCATCAAGCGTTTTAATACGGCTGGCTTCTCGCTCTTTCTTTTTCAGCAGAACCATGCTAATTAAATCGAGAATATGCAAAATCGATAATTGGGCATTTAAGAAACCTTTACTATAAAACGGCTTTGGGCTGTAGCTAAGCAATAAGAAGTCAGCTAGCTTACTAAGCGGCGTCGATTCATGATTCGTCAACAGCATGATTTTCGCTTTGTTTTCCTTTGCAAGCGCAGCAGCATCAATAATGTCCTGCGTATGACCAGAATTGGAAATAGCAATGACTAAGTCAGCAGGTCCAAGCAAAGACGCATTCATTAACATCGTATGTGAATCGGCATGGGCATCAACACGGAATCCCATGCGCATTAGGCGGAATTTCAGTTCCTGACCGGAAAGGGCAGAACTGCCGATCCCATAAATTTCAATGCGTTCGGCGTTTTCAATAAGTGCACAGGCTTGATGGATTTGAGCCTCGGATAGAAGAGAATTGCTGCCGTTAATAATGACTTTGTACATATGCGCCATCTCAGCAATTAAATGATCGCTTGCATCATTTTTAACGAGCTCATCGCGTAAGAGAATTTTAAAATCAACAAAGCTTTTAACGCCGAGCTTTTTGCAAAAGCGGGTAATGGTTGCGATTGAGGTATTGCTTTTCTCAGCAAGATCACGAATATGAATGTTGGCAAGTTCTTCCGTGTGCATCGTTACATAATCAGCAATTCGTTTTTCGGTAGAGCTGAGCGTATGGTAGCTGAGCTGTATGTGGTTAATTATTGACGCCATGCGCAGTTCCATTCCTTTCGACCTATAAGTCTCTTTATCATACAGGAAAACAAAGCGTTAATAAAATGAGCTCTTTATCACAATGTAACAGAGTGTTTACATTTCAATAAAGTTGAAGTCTATAGTTGCGTACAGTGGTCACAGCTGTAATAATGAATATCCGTCATATATAAAAGAATGTAACCAATTGTACGAATAGATAAGAAGAACAAAAAAAGAAAGGAGCTTGATGTGTTTAGTCCAACCGATTGGTTTCGCCTCTTGATGGCCGCTTTGTTTATTCTACCCCTAACGACCGTGATTCGCGAGTCAGGCTATTACTTAGCCGCAACAATCTTACAAGGCACAAATAAAAATTTAATTATTGGCAGTGGACCGACTTTGTTTAAATTGCCGACGATTGAAGTGCGGCGCTACTTTTTCATGTACAGCTGGATGGAGTATGATGAATTAAAGCCGAGTAATCGCTTATGGCATGGCTTTATTTATCTTTCACCAATCCTAACTACGGGAGTTAGCGCTGTAACGGTTAATTCACTCGTGTTAAACGGCGTGCTTGATAACAACATCTTCTGGAGCACATTTATTTTTTATTGCTTTTACTTTATGTTGTTTGATTTAATTCCGGTCTATTTACCTGATGGACAGCCGACCAATGGCCGGGCGATTTATGATTTAATTCGCCATGGAGAAAGGTCCGATTATATCAAAGCGCGAGAAGATAAGAAGATAAGCGAAGAACGTAGCAATACAGAAGCGCAAGAAGAAACGATGGAGAACCGCGATCGTGACGATCAGGAACGAGGGGATCACACCAACCCTGAAGCAGAAGGTAATGAAGAGTCCGAGCAGCGGAGCTATACGGAAAAACAAGAGAAAACAAAAGAGAATCGTGATCGCGATGAGCAAGAGCGAGGCAATCATACGAAACCAGAATAGACAAGCTTAGAGAAAACCCGTCCGTTTATTAAACGGATGGGTTTTTGGTTTTTATAGCTGAAGATCCCCAGCAGCTTTAATAATCGCTTGCCTGTAGCGTTCCTTTACAGCCAGTAACTTTTGCTGGAGCTGAACAAGCCAGGCAGGACTGGTTTCCACGATATCAACGTCTAAAGCACGCTCCAATTTTGCATAGGAGCAAAGCGTATGCAGACGCTCGAACATCGGCGCCTCTTTCAACAGCGTTAAATCGAGTGACGTCTTGCTTTGATACCCGCGGATAAACGTTTTTGTAACGGAGTGCTGCTCGTTAAAAGGCCCTAAATCTCGGAGCGCATAAACAAGATCTGCGACATACCAGTTAACTGAAGCATCATCAAAATCAATCATTCCGAGAGACTGATTTTGAAAGAGCACATTATCCAGTTCAAAATCATAATGAATCATCCCATACGTCTCCTGAGAAACCTCTAATTGCTCTCCCCAGTGACGTACATGCGTTAGTTCACGGCGAATGTGGGTTTCGTTGTTTGGCAATGACTCTTCGACAAGGTTAAGCTGATCATTCCAACTTGGGCGGCCATGGTAAAAAGAGTGCGGCAACTGCTTCAGTTGGGCGTGAAGCGACCCTAGCGCTGCTCCCCAAAGTAGGATTTCCTCTTTGGTTAGCGCATCTACTTCCTTGTGCTTCCCGGTCGCGGCTTCAAATACAACTGCGTAAAACGTTCCCAAATCATTCGTAATGTTCTCGATGAGTTTTCCATTGTTTGATGGGATAGGCTGGGCAATGGGTAGCTGTGACAAAGCAGGTGCCTGAATCAACTTAAGCTCTGCTTCAACCATCGACAAAGACCGTTCACTTGCATCATTAAAGCGTAAGTAATACCTCTTTTTTTTTCGCAAAAATGTGGCAATAAAGTTCGCGCTTGCACGTAAAAAATACACCGAATCTTGATCATAGCCCCAAAGAGCTGCGATGTCTTCGACAGCCGGACTTTTCCAGTTTGAATCAACCGTGTCCATCCATTTTTCCATATTACTTAATTTCATCATTTTTCTTCTTCATCCCCTCGTATTTGTACTATCCATACGATCGTGGTCAGGGATGCGCCTATTACTGATCAAATTTTAGTTCATCAGTAATCCAACCTTCCATACAATGTAATTCCCTGCACGAGAGAGGCTGGAAACCAGATCCGTATTGGAAACGGTATACATCGACCTCACTCCTTTCTTTGCTAAAGTGGTATAAGTATACAATACTTGGAAAAAATAATAAACTAAAAATTCCCTTAAGTTTAGCTCTTTGGCTCAAAAAACGTTACCATATTGACGTTCTCCAGCTGAAGCAGTTGCTTCTTTACCTCAATTCCACCTGCATAGCCGGTTAAGCTACCACTCGCACCAACAACGCGGTGGCATGGAATAATGATCGATATTGGATTATGACCAACGGCTCCACCTACAGCCTGAGCAGACATCGGCTTGCCATTCTCCGTATTCAACTGCTTAGCAATAGCGCCATACGTCGTTGTTTCTCCGTGGGGAATGGAAAGTAAATGCGCCCACACCTTTTTGCGGAAGTCACTGCCTTCAGGTTTTACCGCAAAATGCCGCTCAGGGTTCTCCCCGTTAAAATAGCTTTTCAGCCAAGCCGTTGCTTCTTGAAAAAGGGGCAGCTGCTCATTGAGTTCGGCGTCCACAAGAAAGGGGGTCTCATCGTATTTCTGCCCGCTGTTCCATAAGCCGGTAATGCTTGTCCCATCGCTTGTGAGCGTAAGCAATCTCACTGGTGAGTCAATACTGTGTTTGTAGCGTCTGTTCATCATCTCGTTCCTTTCTTTCTGAAAGCTGTAGGTGATTGTCCCGTTTCTTTTTGAAAAAGTGTCGTAAAGTACGGCTGATTCGGAATGCCAACTTCTCTTCCGATTAAAGCAATCGAATGGTCGGTTTGCAGCAGCAAGGCTTTGGCTCTTTCCATTCTAAGCTTGCGAATATAGATTTGCGGGCTGATGCCCACCCCTTTTTTGAAAATCCGCTGCAGATGATAGGGGCTACCGTTAAACAATTGGCCTAGGTGTTCAAGCGTTAATTTTTCATCTATATGGTTTTTGATATAGCTGGAAATGGCTTCGATCCAAGCGTCATCTGGTGTTTTTAAGTCATTTGGCTTGCAGCGCTTGCATGGCCGAAAGCCCTCATGCACAGCCGTCTCAAGCTGCCTATAAATGGCAATGTTCTCCCGTTTAGGAACGCGTGAGCGACAAGAAGGGCGACAAACAATCTTCGTAGTAGTCACGCCATAATAAAATTGACCGTCATAAGCAGCGTTGTTCGCCTGTATCGCAAGCCAGTATTCTTGGGGAATGGGTGTCTCAATCATGATTGTCCCTCCTCGCGGATAGGCTTATGATATAAGAACAATGCTGTAAATGCCAGTCTATTAGCTATAAGCGCAAGATAACAAATAAAGGAGGACGCGGCGTGAAAAAACCGTACATCTATGACGAGCAAGAAAGAGAGCTCATCATCAACTGTCCAGCGAGCTTTCGCTTTTCTGCTAACCTTGATTATTTAAACCGTTCCGATAACGAATGCATGTATACGATTAGGGAGAATTCGGTGGAGCGAGCAGTTTATGCGGATGGAAGGTGGGTGATCATTCGAATAACTTCAATGAATGATCAAGATCTTATCATTCAATTCATGCAAGAAGACAGGCTGATAACTAAGGCTGAATGTGACGATGTGTTTGCGTACGTTGCGGAGTGGTTTGATTTATTCTCTGAAATTGAGCCGTTCTATCAGCTCGCCGAAGCAGATCCGCTTTTACGCGATCCAGTCGCTCGCTTTTATGGATTACGAATTATGGGCATCTCTAACTTATTTGAGGCACTTGTCTGGGGCGTGCTTGGTCAACAGATCAACTTGACGTTCGCCTATACCTTAAAGCGACGATTTGTCGAAACGTTTGGTGAAAAAATTGAAGTAGGGGGAACTGCTTATTGGCAGTTTCCAACCGCTCAGTCCGTCTCAACCCTCGACGTTCGCGATCTAGCAAACTTGAAAATGACGACGAAAAAAGCAGAGTACATCATCGGAATTGCTCAGCTATTAGCAAGCGAACAGTTGACGAAGCAGCAACTAATGGCGGTTGAGACAATGGCAGAAGCGGAGCAGACTCTAACAAAGGTTCGCGGAATTGGTCCGTGGACGGCTAACTATGTGCTAATGCGCTGTTTACGCTATAAAGAAGCCTTTCCGATTGACGACGTTGGTTTTCAGAACGCGGTTAAATTAGTCGGTGGCTATGACGGGAAGCCGAATAAGCAAACGCTCAGGATGCTAGCGCGTCCGTGGAAAGGGTACGAAGCGTATGCCGTCTTTTATTTGTGGCGTTGTTTGTATTAAGTTTGAGATGAACTCCAGAGGAGCAATCGCTTTGGAGTTCTTTTAAATTTAAATTTAAAAAGATGCAGAAATACACAAACTATTAAGCTTTCACTTTCGAATATATAAGCAGGGCTAGGAAAAGAGTGGTGAATGGCTGGAATGGAACAACGGTGGATTAAAAAAATACAGAAGAGCGGGAGTGATGAAGCTGCAAATGCCCTCGTGTCCCACTATTACGATGAGGTGTTCGCCTTTATTTATAAGCAGACGCTTGACCGGGAGCTGGCCCTCGATGTGACGCAGGAAATCTTTATTTCCATGCTCCGGTCGATTAAGAACTATGACAAGAAGAAAGCGCATTTTCGTACATGGCTTTACCGGATTGCTTCCAATCGACTCGTTGATTATTATCGCTCGAAATATTACCAAACAACAAACCGAATGGAGCCAATTGATGAGACTTGGCCAGATCAGATGAGTGTAGAAGTGGTGCTTGAGCGAAAAGAAGATTATGAGCAGGTCAATCGCTTAGTTAACCGCTTAGACCCTGCGGTGCAGTATGTTATTCGGATGAAGCTGTTTGGTGAATACACCTTCCAAGAGATCGCTGCGAGTGTAGGTGACGCTGAATCAACAATTAAAACTCGCTACTACAGCGGCATTAAACGAATTCGGAAAGAATGGAGGGATTAGATGATTCCTTATCCAGAAAACGAACAAAAAAAGGATGAGATTAATCGGATCGTAAGTCAGGGCTTAATAAAGAATACGTCTTTCCTGACTGCTATAAAAGAAATGTACAGGCATTTAGGTTTTAAGTATCTTTTAACGAGCTGGATGGAGAGCGCTATTCTACTCTTAACGTTCGCTTTTACGGCCTTCTTTACGATACTACTTAGTGGGTTTGATCGGTCTGAGACTGAGCAAGCGTTTTATGCCTATGTCTTTTTGCTGTCACCAATCTTTTTTCTTTCAATCTCGATGTTTCATTATGCGATTCGTAAAAGCAATGAAACGTATGACGTCGAGATGGTATGTAAGTACAATGTCTATCAGCTAATTGGTTATCGGATGTTTTTTTTCAGCGCAGTTGCCATTGTCTTAAACACATGTTTTATTGGCGTCGTGCTTACTCAGACAAGCCACATTAGTTTTTCCCGTGCTGTTATCCTGTCGATTACGAGTTTGTTCTTGTTTTCTGCTTTGTTTTTGTTTGCACTATTTAAACGTCGGACACTTACGTATGTTCTTGTCGTAGTTGGTGTTTGGGTTATTGGCAACGTTAGCTTTGGTTTATTTTTTCAGGACGTGTACTTGTATGTTCTTACACAGCTGCCGCTCGTTGTTCACATGACAGTGTTTCTGGTCATGTTCGTCATTTACTGCTATTACGTGAAACGATTGCTGCATTTTCAACAGAAAGAAGGGGTCTATTAAATGCTTATTGTAAAAGAAGTGAGCAAGCAGTATCAGACATTTACGGCATTGGAAAACATTACGCTCGAATTCTCAAATGGTTTGTATGCGTTGCTAGCACCGAATGGCGCGGGCAAGACGACGCTGATAAAAATGCTGACAACACTGATTCAACCATCGAAAGGAGACATTCTTTATGATGGGCAAAACATTCTTGATATGAATGAAGCCTATCGTGATCTCCTCGGTTATTTGCCGCAGCAGTTTGGCTACTATAAGCATTATTCAGCGCTTGAGTATTTATTGTATTTGGCAGCGTTAAAAGGGCTGCCGCGCAAGGAAGCGATTACGCTGAGCCACTCTTTACTAGACAAAGTAGGCTTAGCAGAAGTGAAAAAGAAGAAGCTGCGTAAATTTAGCGGAGGCATGATTCAGCGCGTTGGGATTGCCCAAGCGCTGTTGAATGATCCCAAAGTTGTTATCTTAGATGAGCCGACTGCCGGACTTGACCCCAAAGAAAGGGCACGGTTTCGCAAGCTGTTAACCGACCTCGCTCGAGACCGGATCGTCATTGTTTCAACTCATATTGTTTCCGATATTGAAGCAATCGCAAACGAAATTATCATGATCAAACATAAACAAATTTCGTATCAAGGCTCGATTGAACAAGTGTGTAAAACATTAGACGGTCTTGTATATGAGACGACGATTCCGTATGAAGAATTAGCAGCGTTTCAAGCGCGTCATTTTATCCTAGCTGAGAAGCAAGAGCAAGGACAAATGAACGTTCGTTTTATTCATAAAGGTGAGGTAGAGGAAGGTTGGAATAGCGTTACTCCTAACTTAGATGATGTGTTTCTTAATGAATACAAAGATGAAGAGACTGGAGTCTAGCGAATGAGAATTCTATTCTATGAATGTCTCAAATCAGTGCGTTCGCCAATTCTGCTTGCACTTGCTCTCTTGTTTATCGGATTTAATCTTTTCTTCATTCTATCAAATGATCATTTCAAAGGAGAGCTTTCGATTCCGAATGAACTCATCGCAACGTACGGGCCAGAATTCACGAAAGAGGATTTGGGTGGTCTTGAGCAAGAAGTTGATCAACTTCTTTTACGGGTAAACGACCGATTAACGACGTACGGTGTTCAAGCATTTACGACAATGGAAGAATATATCGAGCGAGTGGGACAATCTACTTTCTACCAACTGGAGCTTGACCAAGCAGATCTCGAGTTATTGATGGAACTGGAAGTAAAGGAAACTTATTTACAGCAAGCTCATTCGCTCGATGAGAAATTTGCAGAGTGGAGCTGGGTAGAAGCAGGAGAATACACCATTGAGACATACGGATTAACGGGACAGGCCGCAACAACACTGAGAAATGAATATGCTTTATTAGAAGATCGTTTTCAAACAGTCATACATAACGGTGAGCATACGCAATGGTTCCACGCAAATGAATTTTACGGGATGCATATCTTTTTGTTTCAAGACCTCTTTCGAATGCTCGTTGTTGAAGCACTAATCTTAATCGTTCTCTCGACAGCCTTAATTACGAGCTATGAATATGAGCAGCGCACGCAGCTGTTAAGCTTCTCAACCAAGCGCGGGCGTAGCCTAATGCGCGATAAGCTGACGGCGTCCATTCTATCATCTTTCATTTGGGCAAGCAGTCTGTTCCTACCAACTTTAATTGGTTATTTCCTCGTATTCAATTATTCCGGACTGTGGGAAGTTTCGATTAGCAGTGGGTTTAACTGGCTTATTAATCAACCGTTCATTGATTGGTGGGAAATGACGTTTCGTGACTATTTAATTGGGGTTATCGTTGTGCTAATGATCGGCTTTACACTCGTTTCAGCTGCTGTATGGCTCTTAACGTTGGTCATTAAACATACATATTATTCCTTTATTCTCTTTAGCTGCTGTTTTGTTCTCTTGCTCTTACTTCCAGCATTTCTGCCAACGTCAACAGATTTGCTGTTTGTTGCTCATTACACATTGCCAACCCTACTGATACACCCTCAAGTGATGTTCAGCGGCAACGGCGGAATGATTTTATTCAAATATTATGAATTAGTAACGCTTAGCACTTGGACAGTTATGCTTCTATTAGTCAGCATTTTGCTTTATAACCGCTTCAAAAAAGCAGATATTGTGTAAGAAAAGGGGATTATGAATGAGAATTGTATGGAATGAGTTAAAAAAGCTCCTTCACTGGAAAATGATGCTCGTACTCTTAGGTGTAAATGGTATTTTATTTTATTTCTTGATTGAGTTTGATATTACCCACTTCCCTAATGGCAGACCTGAATTAGATGAATACCGGATTGGCATTGAGATGATTGAGGCATACGGACCGAATATGGAAGCTACTGATTTTGATGACTTTCAATTAAGGTACGAGCAGCAAAAGGAAGAGGCGGATGTTTATATACAAGGAATTGATGAATTACAAGAGCTCGGTATAACGACATATGAAACATTTAGAAATCCAGGATATGAGCTGGCGGAAAACGAGAAATATGCAGAGATTAATAATGAAATATATTTTGAGCAAGGAGTAGACGTATTCTGGGAAATCCAAGCGAGAAGCGCGTTACTTGATAACGGCAGTCACTGGATTGACTATTTAAAACTGGAATTAGCAGAAGGGACGTCGGAGCAGAAACAGCTGATAGAGGGCCTAATCGTTGAAGAACAAGTTCCGTATTATCCTGCAGTTGTCATAAATAACTACAACACATTTATTAAATCCGTTGCTATGACCGTTTTCTTGAGTTTGTTAATCGTTCAGTCGCCCATTTTTATCAGGGAAAAAGCGGCACGAACGCTGCCGAACTTGTACACAACGAAAATGGGGAGACCGTTATTTAACAAGAAACTGCTTGCGGGATTTATTGCGTCGGGCATCGTCACGACTCTTCTGCTCGCTGTTTATTTCAGTATTTATTCTCTGAACGAGACGTCGGCATATTTCCCTGTATCAATGCGTTCATTTCAATATTCTGAATCAAGCTTATTATGGTATGATCTTACCTTTCTACAGTACATTATTTGGACAGTCCTCGGCATTTATCTTATTGGTCTTGGCGTAACTTGTTTTTCACAAGCAGCTTCGGCACTTATGCCAAATTATGTTTCAATCTTGGGGGTGCATATTCCGCTGGTTTTCGTTCTGAATATGGCAATTCCGTATCTTCTTATATACGTACTGACTATTCGATTTCCAACATGGGTCGGACCTAGCGTATACATTCTCCTACTAGTTATCAGTGCTGCTCTGCTGTTCTTTACATGGAAACGCGAACGAAAGCGTGGCATTATGTAAGAGAGAAGTTGTGGACATTTTGCTAAAGTAGACAGGAGGGATCGGGTTATGCTTGTAAAGCAAGCAATCAAGCTTGCAATTGACTGGATTGAGACGATCGCCAAGAAAGAAGAGGGGTTTATTGGTGCGTATTTAGCGGGCTCCATTATTCAAAAACGACTTGACGAGTCGTGGTCAAATCATTCTGATGTCGATATCATGATCGTCTCAAGAAACGTACCATCGGTTAAAATTGGCAAGTTCCTCTATAAAGGTGTATTGCTTGAGGCAAGTCACCTGCCACACACTGCCTTTACGAGCAAGGAATCGATTCTAGCAGACTATCATCTTAGCTATAGCTTTGCGCATACCTCTTTTCTCTTTGATTCAAGCCAGATACTCGAGCAGCTGCAACAGGATGTGGCAGAAGCCTACCCTCGGCAGGAATGGGTCCGAGAGCGCTGTGCTCGTATTAGAGAAAAGATTGACGGCGGACTTACTTCCATTCCCGCTGACCGCCCGTTCCAAGAACAAGTGATGAGCTGGCTGTTTCCGACAACTGTGCTGACCCATCTGTTCTTAACGGCGGCGCTAGAAAACCCGACTGTGCGCAGGCGCTTTGAAGCAACGAAAAAGGTGCTCGCCTCATACGGCATGAATTACGTTTACGAAAACTTGTTAAAAGAAATTCAAGTACACTCTCTCGAAAAGAGGGATGTTCAAACAAGCTTAACGAATCTCAAAAGTACGTTTGATTTAGCAGCTCAGTATCAGCAAACGCCGATTTTCTTTGCCTCAGATATCACGCAAGAAGGGCGACCAATCTCGATTGACGCAAGCCAGACATTGATTGATGCGGGCAACCAGCGGGAAGCGTTTTTCTGGATCGTAACAACCTACTGTCGCTGTCACATTATTTTAGCGAAAGATGCACCTCAGCTACATGAAGCACGATTACCTTATTTTATGGAAACGGTAAAACTGCTCGGGATTACGTCAAAAAAAGAGTTAGATCGCTTGGCGCAGGGGACGAGAGGTAGGCTTGATTGGTATGTGGAGAAGGCGGAAGAGCTGATTGAGAGGAACGCGAGAATTTTAAAATGAAAAACAAAAAAAGAAGTGAGGTTCTAAGACAGAATGAATGTCCAAACATTTCTTGAAACACACTTTCCGACAGTTAAATTAACATCAAGCCTCACCGAGCAATGGAATGAAGGGATTCATTTTAGCTTAGGTCAAGGCATGTACCAGTTTAAAGATAACGGAGAGCTTGATCCAGCGTATTTCAAAACGGTGAGTCAACAAGCCTATACGTTGTTTAATGAACTAGTTGACGAAGGCGATCACCTGTTTCTTGTCGCCCATCTATATAAAGCAAAAGACCAAGAAAAGCGTCTGAGGAAAACAAAAGTCTTTCATACATATGTTAAGAATCGTCAGGAATTAAAGCATGTGCGTGTTAAGACGGAGCCATACCCTTACGAAATTGACGATGGGAAGTCCTATGAAATGCAGCAATTTAGCCTCCGTTGCAAACGGGGAGACTTGCGAATGAAGCCGTTGCTGCAAGCGATTTGTCATGAGGATTTTCCATCGCTGAAGCCAAGGTTGGAGGGATACGTAACCGGCTATCCCGATGTGTGGTTTATTAATGAAACAAAAAAGCGAATTTTTCATCTGTACGATGATCGTGGCTGTGAAATCATTGCGCATGACGAGCAGGAGATTCGAACCCTTTACCACAAATATAGAGAATGGCTAGATCCCTATGAGTGAGAAAGTAAAGAAGCACGCGACCTGTAGAGGGGCGCGTGCTTTTTAACATAGTTTGTTAAAGCGAAGCGGCTAGTGATTTTTCATATGCAAGCACATCGGCAACCATATCTTCAAGTGTTGCCAGACCTTCTTCATCATAATAACCGTAATCATCGTGAAACCACTTAAAGGCATTCTCTTCAAAGTAAATTTGCCACTCTGACTTAGGAAAGTACACATATTTATACCCACTACGTCCGGCAGAACCGATATACGAACAGTCTATGTCTTTTTCTTTTAATGCCGCATAAAGGGCAAAGCTATAATACTCTTGGCACGTTCCTGAGGTGGCCGTGTGACGTAAGAGAAGAATGTTGTTTTCGTCCGCAAACCGAATGAATCGTTTTCTCCCACACGTTTCTTCTAGTATCCTCGGGTAATGAATAAAATAACGGCGCCAATCGGTTACGTTTCCTTGATGAATGATGGTATGGAGACTTGCTTCAACCGCTTGTTGGTTGATTTGTTCGATTAAGGTTTTCACGAACTGATTATTCTCTTCCCGCAAAAGCCGTTTAAAACTAATATCGCGATCAAACCCTTCTGTTAAGAAGCTGCGATTTCGTCCTTGGCGTAGTGTGTAATCTCCAATGGTTAGTAAGGCCCGTGTAAAGAGATTGCGCGGCACACGTAATGTAGCAGGGCCGAAGATAAGAATCGCTCGTTCATAATAGAAATCAAATCGTTCTTGGGCATGAGCGTGTTCTTCTAATGTACTGCGCTCGTTTAGTTCAATCGCATTTGAGAACTTTAATAGAAAACCGATCTCGCCAAGAAAATAGGGATAATCCTCAGCTTTTTCAATCCGTTCTGACCAGCCCGAGTGTTGAAGCTGGAGCGTAACTTTTCGCTGTTCTTGGATGAACTGTGGTCCGTAGAAACCAGATAGTGTCTCTTTGCTAAGGTATTGTTTAATGTGATCAATTGAATGAGAAAGTTGTGCAATTGTTTTGGCTGAATTCGAGAAGTCTGTCATCGTATTGTACAACGTATTCTCCGTTAAATTGCGGCTTAAGCGCATCCACTGTGTCAGTGAGTCATTAGAAAGGCTAGGCTGATGGCTATAAAGGGAGAATGCAAGTAATTGTAACCGCTCTGTATACGTCACTTCTTTTGCTGCGATCTTCAATAGAACTTTTTCAATGTCGAGAACGGTCTCTGGTAATTGTTTGTGCTTTCCAAGTGAGAATGCATCAAATGTTGTTTCAACATAGTGCAACCAGGTAGGATCTTGTCGACTTAAAGCTATCAGTTCATCAAGCGTTGGTGTCTCTTCATCGTTGATGAGTGAAGCAAGTTCAGATGCGTGTAAAGGATGTTGAGCAACGTGATTAACAAACATAGCGAGCAACAACTGTAAATAGCTATCATGATAGTGGTTACGACTTAAGCTCCAAACAAAATCGGTCCACTCATTATCCATCTTCATCAGAAATCGAGCGACAAATTCGGCTGTAAGAGATTCAGTTTTCACACAACGCTCCATGTAGGTTTGGAGCTTTGCTTTGACGTTCTCAAATGGAGTTAGCGGTTTTCCGCGAGCGTTCATCTTGATATATAAGGTATCCTCTAAGTGAAAATGATCTAAGTTAATGAATTTAAATCGAATTGGGCAATCGCTGCTTAAACGTTCATAAATCGGTACTGTGTATGTATCATGAATGGCGTCAAGCATGACGAGCATTGATTGAACGGTAGGGTCTTGCTTCCACGCTAAGAAAAACGTTGGTTCATTTTGAATGACTTCGCTAATGGACGCTTGATTAAAATCTAGTTTATTTAATTGAACAAGCATATGGCAAAACAACTTACTGCTCATCCGTGTTTCGTAGCTAAATCGCTTTAAAAACACGCTTGCTTCCGCATGTTTTCCTTCGCGGGTTGAGCTATACCAGTGAAGTAAGAACAGCGTTGTTAACCGTTGTTGTCCGTCTAGTGGGACGAAAACACCTTGGTTGCTAATTGTTCCATAAATGAAATCGAGCTCCAGCTCTATATTATCTGTAAGGGCGGCAAACAAGCGCTGCACGAATGCCGTTCGGATCGTTTGAATCGTTCTTTTGCCTTTTTTCTCCGTTCTCCCTTGAGCATAATCACGCTGAATGATAGGAATTTCAATTCGGGAAACCTCTTCACTTGTAAGCAATCCAAGAAAGGAGTAGGTTGTTGCTCTATTCATGTGAGTACACCTTCTTTTACATTTGGAATGACTGTACTTAATTCGTCTAATAGCGCATCAATATACTGCGTCTGATCTTCAGGCCCCCAATGATTCATTTGGTTAACGTCTCTGCTGTAATACTTTAGAAAAACGTTACGAGTTCCGATTGGGATGTATGTACCCGTTCGATCCCGGTTTATCAATGTCTGGCGTTTGATTGGAAAAAGTGCGTTCTGATAGGATCGGTTTGTACTGGAATCGAGTAATGTTAGATTGCCAATCGAGTTGGTTTGATTGTCCCCAAAATACCGCGTTATTTCACTATAAAGAACTTCAAAGTCTTGTTCGGTTTCTACTTGTTGATTAAAATCATCAATTCGTTTAATGAGGTCCCCTTGATTTGATAAATAGGGAATGGCGTCATTCAAAAGAGCGATCTGATGACTCCTGTCTGTTGGCAATTTAGCGTTTACAGAATGAATATGCTCGATGTCCCATTTTTCATTCTTGAATCGTTCAAAATCAAAGCGTGTGTTTGAATAAGCGTCATTTTGCAACGTTAAGATATTAAACAACAACAATGTACGACGCACACTCTGTTTATCGCTATAAGTCAGCGCGGAAATGTCGAATTCATCATACGATTTGGCAATTCTCTGTTTTAAACTTTGAACAAAGGCATCTTTCTTCTTATTTAGAGAAAGCTTTAGCAGAGAATGTATGCTTGTTTTTGTAGCCCGGAGATAACCGATATAGTGATAGAGTTCACGATTTTCGTACCATTCGGTCATTTTCATAAACAGTTGCTGAATATCTTGCCAAGCGGAAGTCAATAGCTGACCTCGATTTTTTCCTAAACGGGATTCATTTTCTAGATACTCGCTAAAAACATGAAACGTATAATAAGGCACGTCATCTTCGACGTTATGCTCATATTGATTTGTAACTAATTCAAATAGCCATTCAATGCGATTCTGATAATCCGCTTCTGTGTCGTTATGGAGAAAATACCAAAAGGAATCATCTTGCAGACGGTATTCAATCCGATCCCACTCGCCAGCTATTTCAAGTTGCTTTAAGCGAATCCATTCTTGGTCATTCTCGGCCGTACTAAGATGATTGCGGCTTAGAAATAGTGCTTTGATTAGCTCTGCATTTGTAAGGGGAATTTTACCAATATTGATGCGCGCAAATAAGTCAATTGCATCATCTGTTGGCTCGACTTCATACCAAAGTACTTTTACTTGTTCTCTTAGTCTCTGTGCAATGTGCATGATCGCTTCTGGAGGTTTGTTCATAAACCAAGCGGTAATTGTTTTGTATGCTTGGTGCATATGATAAAAATCAATGTTAGTATCTTTTAAAGAGTCTCCTTTAGAGACTTGTGCGAGAAAGTCAGCGCTCTTTTCTCTTGTTTCATAAATCATGCTGTACATGTTTGGAACAAAGAATGGAAGTGCTTTTTTAATCGTTTGTAAGAGAATGGCAATCGTTGTTAGTCGCTGCTGTCCATCAATTACCTCCCAATGTTCTTGGCGCTGCTTTACAATGATAGGTTGGAGCCAATAGGCATCGTCTTTTTTCGGATTAAGTTGATGAAATTCCCATAAGTCATCAAGTAATTCGGTTACTTGAACTTTTGTCCAGCGATATCCACGCTGGTATGAAGGAATAAAAAAGCTGTACGCTGATTCCATTAAATCAACAATTCGTTTTTCACTTAAAATGGTATTCATGGTTCACCTCATTGTTTTTTTACTTTAAAACCGCATTGTTTCCTACACTTCCATACTTCAAAATCATGGATGGTGTATCCACCGTGCTCATCTTCGATAATAATATCGTCATAGTCCTCAACTAAAATGGCGCCACATTCTGGGCAATACTTGTTATTCATTGTAACTTCCTCCTACTTACTCTTTCGTCTTAATTGACAATTGCGTAAACCCTTTTTTTCCATTTAAATGTTAAGGAGGGAGGGGTGGTTCTAATGGCAAGTAAAGTAGAGAAGATTTTGCGCATCTATCATGACTTATTAAAAGATGGCGTTGTAAGCAAATCGGATTGTAAAGAAAGCTATCAGCTGACGGATAAGACTTTTGAACGTTACATGAAAGAGTTGAGAGGGTTCCTATACGAAACAGAACCAGATGAAAAAGCAATTGTTTATGAACGTGCAAGTAATCAGTACCGATTACTAGGAATTGAAAAACTAAGAAAAGAAGAAGTGCTGGCCATAACAAAGGTTTTACTTGAGAGTAGAGCCTTTAATAAGGACGAGCTAAGTCAACTAATCGATCGGTTGTTTCATTTCGGATACAAAGCGGATGAATATCAGTTAAAGAAAATGATTGCAAATGAGAAAGAACATTATCGCCCTGTATCTCATGGAAGCCACGTGCTTGAGAAGCTTTGGCAGTTAAATCAGGCCGCTAAGAAGGTCGGAGAAGTCCGCTTCACATATACGCGAGCAGATGGAAAACAAAGCAAGAAAGCTGTGCAGCCAGTAGGTATTTTATTTTCTGAATTTTATTTTTATCTCGCGGCTGATTTAGAAGACAGGGATTATGATCATCCAACAATTTTTCGAATTGACCGCATTAGTGACCTTCAGTTTATGAATAAACCGTTAGAAAAGTATAAGAAAAAAAAGGATGCAGAGCGTTTTCAAGAAGGTCTATATCGCGAAAAGATTTCCTTCATGCAGACAGGTGATCTAATGAAAATTGAACTTAGATGCCAACCTTTCTTGCGAGAAGTGGTGCAGGATAGGCTCCCGAATGCACGTATTGTAGTAAATGGAGATTCTTTAAAAGTTACGGCTGAAGTGTTTGGAAGGGGCGTAGAGATGTGGCTACTCTCGCAGGGCGGTTCAGTAGAAGTGATAAAACCACCCGAATTAAGAGATAAAATGATAGCACGAATTGATGAGATGAAAAAAATCTATCAAACTGAAAAAGAGATCGATCACGGACAAGTTTAGTCCGACCCAATTTCTATACTAAAAAGAGGTTGTGAGGACAATACTCACGCCAACTAAAACGTATAGGGGTTGTAAAGATGACAAACAATGAAAAAGCGTATCGTCTACTCGAGGAGATTCGCGCAAGTTTAATTGTATTAATTGAGGAGAAACCGTTCCTGTCGTACCGTGAGATTGTTGAACGTGTGTTAAAGTTAGAAGGGGAGAGCCAGTTCGATGAAGCTATGAAAAATGAGTTATGGCACACGGTCTATTTGCACCAAGATGTTTGTCAATTTGAACCAATGAGCAAGCAAAACATCGCTTTCTTGAAAAAAGTAAAAGACGGATTTCGATAGGAACTAAAAAAGGCTAAAAAGGGCTTGTGCGATTTGCACAAACCCTTTTCTTATTTTCAGCTCACTAATAAACTTTCTCAACTTCATAGCCTTTCTTCTCCAGCTCACTTGGAATTGCCGGTTCAACAACAAGATGAGCGGTGCCAACAATAACCATATACGTTTGACCACTGTTCTGTTGCAGGAGCTCATCAATAGAATTAGCCATCTCAATATTACGTTCATCATTAATGGCGTCAGAATACTCGTCGTCGGCGGCATTGAGGCCTTCTGAAAGCATCGTTACTAATTGTTCTTCGCTACTGTCTTGGTTGCCGTGAATCCAGTGATAGCTTAACTCATCCAACCATTCAGGTTGCTCATCAAACTCCTCAACGTACTGCTCGAGATTGTCGATTTGCAGATCGAGGCTAAACCCTGTTAACATCTCATACTGAGCTTCGATTGATTCTAATTCAATAATCTCTTTATTGTCCTCAACCGCGCGCTGAAGGAAATGAAGGTCTACACCGTAAATAGCGCTTTGATTGCTTTCTTCGTTAATAATCTCAGAGAGAAGGCTCTCGACAAACCAAGGTTTATACTCATTGAAGTCTTCAATCGCCATGCCATTTTCTTCGAAGATTGCTGCTAGGTCAGTATAGGTTTCCTCCGATAGTAGTTGATCAAGCGTCGAACCGTCGTCAAGTAGAGCCATTTCTGTTAATTCTTCTTCATCAATTTCTGCTTCTAACATATTAACTTCCGGGAGAATAACGTCGGCAGATTGGTAGGCTTCTTCAATTTCCGCAGCGAGAGGATAATAATCCTCATGACCTAAATGAATGCTTCCTAAGATGAAGAAGGTCGTTTCTTCGTTTGTCACTTTCCAAAGATAACCGCCATCGCCATCATAATCTCTTGCTGCTTCATCAGCGTTTTCGGTTTCGTCGTTACCGTTATTGTCGTTTCCTTCATCTATTGGTTCTTGTTCGGTATTGGAACAACCTATTAAGAGAGCCGTTAGAGCGATTGAACTAAAAAGTAATCGTGGATTAAACATCAGGCTATCATCCTTTCGCATTTTAATTTACTCTTCAAATGATCCTCCGCCTGTTTCCATATCAATTAACCAGTGACTTTGCAACATAAGGGCACGTTCAGTTGCCGCAAAACCAGTGGCGACACCGATAACTACATTTAGCCAGATTGAGAGATTAATTGGAGACTGAAAAGTTCCTATATGTTCAGCAACCCAAGGGATTTCTGTAAGTTGCTCTACGATTTGCGGCAACCCAAGCGCGAGTGATGTTAATAATACGGCCGCGGCAAGCAGCCCGAGACAGGTGCTGACGAAGGGGGCGCGTCGATGCAAACCAAGGCGCCAGCCTCTGACCGAGCGTTTGTCTGGATAGATGGAGAACGCTTCCGCTTCATCTGTTAAGTAGCGAATTTTATTAATGCCGCTTCCCCCGCTTTTTACCTCGAGTATGCCGTTCTCAAGCGGGATCGTGGCAGGTAGAGTCGAGTAGGCAATATGAGTCGTGCCGCGGTATAAATCAACGCTTGAATCATCCGCGAAATAGCGTGACTTCAAGGCGTAGTTAACTTGCTCATTGTTTTCTTTCGTGATGGTAATGTGAAACAAGGAATGAGTGAAGATATGCCAGAGGCGATACGGTTTAAGCGTATGTCCATCTCCCTCTTTCACTTTCTTGATGGCCCTGCGACGTTTCTGTTGGCGAAAAAAACGAAACATAAGGCTGTACCTTCCTTTCTTTTTTTACGTTTAGTCTGGTGTTGTAAACCACAAAATCCGTTGATACTACTCGTTTCGACCTTATTTAATTATCTTTAAGACGTTATTAATTAACTTTTCGCTGTACTCTTCAAGGCTTAAATTTTGCTCATGCCTAGGCAAAGACACCACTGACGAGATTGAGCTTCGAATCATAAGTGCCGTGACATAAGGATCCACGTCAGCAAATTCTTTCGATTCTGTCCCTTTTGAAAGAATCTCAATCAGCAGGGCTTGAAGCTCTTCCCGCTCATCAATTTCCGCCAAATAATAAGGGACGTTATCGGGTGTTCGGCCATTAAACACAATTTCAAGCAGGGCGTTCGTATTTGTGCCGTTTGTACCTTGATAAGCAATGCCAGCTTCAATAAAAGTAAGCAACTTTTCCTGATATGTTTGTTTTGACTCCACTTTTTCTTTTATAAAGGCACGTTCTTTTAAAACAAGATACATTAACGTATTACGCATGAGATCTTCTTTTCCTGAGAAATGATAGGAAATGAGTCCAGTACTTATATTGGCTTGCTTTGCTATCTTAGAAAGGCTGGTATTAATGTAGCCAATCTCGTTTAAGACGGCGATTGCTGCCGTGATGATCTGTTCTTTTCTTGCATCTGCAATTAAATACTGTTTGTTGTCCATCAGTCGTTCACCTCAGAATGATTTGAATGACCGTTTTTTATTTTGATCGATCAATCAGTTTTTATACTATAGCCATTTTCTGATATTGTCAAACATGTAATGGAGTTGTTCTCAACTCTTATCTTCGATACAATTTAGAAAATGAATAAAAGAGAGGAGGATAACAAATTGAATCAACAAACTTCATCACAAGCCGAACCACTTATCGTTCATCCTTCAAAAAAATCATTCGGTTTTCTTGCTCTTGGTGCAAGTATATTCGTTGTCATCGGTATAGGGTTTGTGACAACAGGCTCCACTATGTATGGAACGGCTATGAATAGTATTGGTTATACGAGTTTGATCTTTTTTGGATTTTGTCTGCTTTACGCGCTGACACGCCTTATTTTTGAGCGTCCGTCACTCCGCATTGATGACGAAGGAATTTACGATAATGCCTCGGCCGTCGGAGCTGGACTTGTTCGTTGGGAAGAGATAAAGGATTTGCCGATCTACACATATGGGGAGCAGTCGTACTTAGGAATCGTGCTCTATGATGTTGATGAGTTCATTCGCAAGCAGCCTTTTTTAAAAAGACGCATTTTCAAATTAAATAAGTGGATGCCAGGTTTACCCACGCCGTTTAATATACCAGCAGGACTTGTGCAGGTTTCTCTGGAGGAGGTTCAAGAGAGGGCGGTGGTTTATCTTGAAAAAGCTAGGGGGAAACGAAAACAATTTTGAAAAAAGGATGTGAGCTTATGGATTTAACGACTATAGCGGCAAAGATAGCGCAGGTATACGAAGCCAATAAAAAGGTTGAGGCGGTTTTGCTTGGTGGATCCGTTTCGAGAACGTGGCATGATGATTTTTCAGATATTGAACTGTTTATTTTCTGGAAGCAGCCCCCAACTGATGTCGATCGAATGGGTTCGATTGAGACTGTCAATGGCGAGGTGATTGATTTTCACCCATTTGAAGAAGAGGAATGGTCAGAAAGCTATATAACCGAGGGTATCAAACTAGAGATAAGCAACTTCCTCACGGCTACCGTTAAGCAACTAATCCATGATGTCGTTTCTGAATATGACACAGATTTAAACAAACAGTGTATCGTGGCAACCATATCTGAGGGTGTTGTCCTTACTGGCGAAGAAAGTATGACTGCTTTAAAAGCAAAAAATAAGCCCTTATCCAGTTGAATTAAGAGAGGCAATGGTCAAGGGTTATCTAGATTTCGGAAACCGGTGGAACAACCGGGAGGCTTTACTTCAGCGAGAAGATTGGCTCATGCTCTACAAAGTGATGGTTGCAGCGCAAGAAAATCTAATGGCCATCTTGTTTGGCTTAAACAAGCACTATGTCCATCATCCCGCGTTTAAATGGCAGGCGCACTCGCTCCGCTCAATGACGGTAGTTCCGATTAATGTGGAAGAACGAATGCGTGCGGTTTTTCTGAAGCATCCTGTGCAAGGATTGAAAGAATTGGAATCACTTATGGATGAAGTGTTTCAGCTGGTTGAGGAACAATTCCCGGAGCATGATTTTTCTGCGTTTATTCGTCAATCAACCTTTTTGAGATCGAGGAGTTAACATCTGAAGTCTCGTTATAAGTCGATGAGAATTTCTCCAACATGGACGGCTTCGCCGGATATTGAAACGGAAAGCTCTGCGTCTATTTGTTCAAGATAGACATAGATTCGCCCATCTTTATCCAGTTCATGACCTTGTTCAATTAGTAAGGTCGCTGGTAGTGCCAAGTCTCGATTAATAAACTGCTTATAATAAGCCCCCATGACGCCAGATGCTGTGCCTGTTACTGGATCTTCAACAATACCAGATCCAGGAGAGGAAAAGTGACGAGCGTGCATGAGGGCGTCTGCGTCTCTCGTTTCGAAACAAAACGGATGAAGGGACGCGTTCGGCCGTTCATGTAAAATGTCTGGAAAATCTTTAGTATAAGGCTTCATCTGAGAAAAGCTCGTAAGCATTTTAATAGGAATAAGTAGTGTCCAGACGCCTGTATAACCATAGACAATCGGATAGAGCGGGTCTAAATCTGCTATGGATAAGCCAATCGATTGAGCAAGAGCCGTTTTTGAGCCATGAAAAGGCTTGAATGCGGGAGGTGCTTGATTCAAACGAACCCGTCCCCCTGCAGTAGAAAGAGGGAGAACGCCGACGTTGGTTTCAACGAAGAATGCGGTTTTCTTCAGCATTCCTGCTTGAATGAGCGCATGGACTGCAGCCATTGCTCACCTGAAAGAACAACGGCAGCAGGATTGCCTTTACCTGGAACCTTGCTAAATGCATCAATATGTTGAACACGAACAATTGCCATACCTGTTAAGAACGCTCCTCTCTTGATTGTTACTAGTGCTTCTTCTTTTCACACACATAAATCATCTGCGGCGTATCGTCGGAAATCGCTTCCCCGCTCCACTTGCCATAGCTTTCCTTAATTGAAAATCCATGCGAAGTAAACAGACGTTTCATTTCAAGGGGAAAGGTGTAGCGCAGTGAGATCTTATCACGTTCATCACGCACAAATTGACCATCTTTATGCAATTCTCTGCTTGTATAACAATGGAGTACTTGCGTCTTGGGCTCGTACGTTTCTTTGTGCTGCTCCAATACGTCATAGCCACGGTAATCTTGAAACGTTGATTGATACTCATCCGTCGTTTTAAATTCGGCTATGATTGGATTGCGCGTGTCGAACACAAACAGGCCACCTGGTTTTAAGTGAGCGGAAACCGCGGCAAACAGCTGGTCCTGCGACTCGTTTGTTAAAAAATGCTGAAACGAATTTCCGACCATAAAGAGAACATCATATGTTTGGTCGAGAGCGAGCTTCGTACAGTCTTGTTGGTGGAACGGGATTTCTACAGACGCTTGTGTCGCTTTCTCTTGCGCCTTCTGTAACATGCCTTCGTGCAGGTCAACCCCGGTAATCCTATAGCCTTCCTGTGCAAGCGGGATCGTAAGTCTACCTGTACCGCACGCAAGCTCTAAAATCGAATCGGCTTTTTTTATATGGGCAAGCAGGAGTGGTAACTCTGGTTTATGGGGCTCGTTTAATTGATCGTAAAGTGTCGTATCGTTGTATTTTTCGAAATTTGTTGTAAACAGTTCTGACATGTAAAGGAATCTCCATTCTTGATAGGTTCGTCTTTTCTATAAATGATACTGTTATTTTTTGAATAATACAAACAATATTTTACTTTTATGCTAAAGTTAACGGTAGAGGGGGATTGTTATGAGTCAAGCAACTGAGAAAGACAAGCTAGTAAAGGTGAGTAATAGCCAGTTTGAGCAGCTATTAAGCGTAATGGAGGCAATCCCAGCCTGAAAAAGAACGCAAACGGTTATGACGGAAGAACGAGACAAGAATTTCCGCGATGTCATCATCCATCTTTACGAATGGCAGGCGATGCTGGAGCGCTGGTACCGAGAAGGAATGGCTGGAGATGTGCCGGCAATGCCCGCACCCGGTTATAAGTGGCGGGAACTTAAGCCATTAAATGAGCAGATTCAAAAAACGTATCAAGATACTACGCTTAACCAAGCCTTAAAAAAGCTGACTCTAAGCCATCATCGAGTGATGAACTTGATTGAACTACATAGCGACGAAGAGCTCATGACCAAAAAGTACTACAAATGGACAAAGACGAGCAATCTTTACACGTATTTCGCCGCAAATACGGTCGATCATTACAACTGGGCGATTGCGAAGTGTGAAGCGATTGCTGTTTTGATTATGGAGGCAGAAGGATGATCGTTGAACTAAAGCCAAATGCCTTTCATTTATGCCTAAACTTGCTGGAAGAGTGGGAATCAATTGAGGCGAAGGCGGTTATTGGTGGAATAAATCCGGGACGTGTGTTTGTGGAATGTGCAGAAACGCCACGAACTGCGATGATTTCGCTCGGTAACAATGACGGCTTCCTCTTCATCGGAGATGCTGCGAACGAAGATTTTACGAATGGATTAAACCACTTTATTGATACCCTTATTAAACCTGAAGCATAGAAAGCCGAGCTAACCTGGTTTGAGGCGATCGCAATAAACGAAAGCTGGAACACGGTATTCAAAGAGCTGTTTTGCCCATCGCAAGCTAGGAAGCTGGCAGCAATGGGTATACCTCCTTGATGAAGCACCTTCTAGTAAAGAAGAGATTCTGCTAGAAGAAGGTTATCAGCTTGTAAAGATTGATCGATCACTCTATGAGAGTAATAACAAATTCCTTCGAGGTAAGATTGCTGAATGTTGGGCTTTACCTGAAGCTTTTTTCGAGAACGGTGTCGGTTATGGCGTTCTCTATCATAATGAAGTGGTAAGCGTCTGTTTTTCAGGATTCGTTTACGATGGCGTGCACGCGATTGATCTTGAAACAATTAAGGTACATCGGGGGAAACGACTGGCGGAAGCCTGCGCCCAAGCGTTTGTGGTCGCGTGTATAAAGAAGGGGGCTTCGCCGTACTGGGATTGTATGGACTCCAATCAAGCTTCCATTGCCGTGGCGGAAAAACTAGGATTTAAGAAAGCGAGAGGCTATGCAGGTTATGATTTCCCACTCGTATGATGTTTATCGTTATCTATTACGGGAATGATAGAGTTATCGTTTAGAGATAGGAGAGATGACCATGCTCGTTCGGAGAATTATTGCTTCTGTCGTTACAACTCTTGCGATTGCCGGGATTAACCGCCTAGTCGCACGCTTTATTTTAAATAAGAAGAACGACTAATCCCCTTTGGAAAAAGGGGATTTTTGTTTTGAAATTGGATAAGAGGCGTGTTGTGGCATGAGCTATGAGCGATCTCTTAATCTTGATTCAGCTGTATTAAAAACGGTGTTGCTTGCTCATTTACCTGTAGCAATAATTTGCACATCAACGATTTCTAACTTAATTCCTTCTCCTAGATATTCATAGCCTTTAGGTAGTCGATAAATCATCCTAACTCCCGCTTGTTTAAGTTTAATTTCTTTACATCCTCTGAGATTGCCTGTTAATTCTTTACCTATTTCATCGGCTCTTTCCTCAAGGTGAATAATGGCTTTGTCTAATAAGCTAGCAACAAAACCATCGAACTTATTAAACTCTTTCTCGGCTTTATCGTTCAAGAATACAACATTGAACCTTTTGCTCATTCAAAGAGATCCTCGTCAAGCACGGTTTTTCTGTTCATGTTTTGAATACGATTGTACCGTTCTTCGCTTAATCCCTCTATAAGAGATATTGATTGATCGTTGTTTGCTTCAGCTTCTCTAAGTCGTTCAGCCGTTTGGTAGTCTTGAACGGTTTCGCGTAATGTTATGAGCTCATCGTGCATCTGCTCAAACTCGTCATAGCTTAGTATAATTGAATCAACTTCATTATGATCTAGTATAAAAATCGGTTCGCTTTTCGCTTTTTTTCTTACCTCAGAAAATCTTTTACTCGCTTGAGTCGAAGAAACCATTTGATCTTTATTAAATCGGGGTTTTTGCATTGAATCAACTCCCATTATCTCATTCTCCTTTCAGTGTATTCAGCTTTAAAAATGAGTGTACTGTAATTTATATTTTTCTGCATATAATAATACGTAAAATAATGTGTATTATAATTAATTTTTAAAAAGAATGTCTCTTGCTCTGATTTTATATTTATTCTCCTTATGTAACTGAAAATTGTTTCTTTATATGAGTAACTACAATCTTTTAATTCTCATCAATGAGTGGTAGTTTTGCCAACCGATAACTGCTATATTCGTTTCACACTTCTCAAATATAATCATGTGAAACTACTTCAAGTAAAAGATAATAGTTGCTACTAGAAGGAGTGACTCATCTAAGATATACTAAACTAAAAATAACTCACTATTCCAAACAATAAAAAAGGGGGTCATACCATGAAACCTGTCGTTCTACTAGTAGGCATGAATCATCTAGATCAAGAGCATACCCAGGATGTGGTCACCTCGACTGCTACGGACGTGTTATCAGAGCGGAGGCAGACGGAGATGGAGGCGCTCGTTGAGCAGTTTGTACAGTTTGCCCCAACGAAGGTCTGCTTAGAATATCCAAAAACGATGCAAGGCAATTTAACGCGATCCTACAAGTCCTATTTACATAGCGAGTCCACATTAAGTAAAAATGAACGAGAACAGATTGGTTACCGCCTTGCTAAAAAAATGGATCATGAAACGGTTTGGGGCGTTGATTGGAATGGAGAGTCGAGCCACGATGCGTTTGGCTACGCAGCAGAGCATGAGCCCGATTTGTTTAAACGTTTGATTAAACCTGTGCAAGCCAGTGTGGCTGAGGCGGACGACTATTTTAGCGAACATACGATGAGTCAATTTGTCAGCTATTTAAATGAACCAAGCCATCTTAATTTGATGCACCAGTTTCATCTAAATCTCCTTCAAATTGGCGATGATGAAAATCCAGTCGGAGCGCTGTGGTTAGCAAACTACTGGTATTTTCGCAACGTCATGATTTATAAGGCGATTTTGGAGCTTGCGGCGACAGAAGAGCGGCTGTTTGTTTTGTACGGTGCAAGTCATATTTATCCGATCAAGCAATTACTTGAAGACAGCGATCTTGTAACGGTAGAGCTAGCCTCTGCTTATTTAACGAAGGGAGAGTGAAGCGAATGTATCAAGTAATCAAACCTCATAAGAGCAATTACCCGAACCCCATAACAGTCACTAAAGGCGAGCGGCTTTTTGTGGGAGAACGTTATGAAGACAACGCCAATTGGAAGAATTGGATGTATTGCCGCACGCTTAATGGACGTATGGAAGGTTGGGTTCCAGAACAATTCCTAGCTATAGAGGGAGAAGAAGGCATTGTTCGGGAAACGTATAGCGCAAAAGAATTAAATATAGAACTGGGCGATGAGCTTTTTGAGGTAAAAGAACTGAACGGTTGGCTTTGGGTGAAAAAGAGCAGTACCGCAGAAGAAGGCTGGGTTCCAAAAGACCATCTTCGTTTCACTTCCTCAGTGCAAAAGAGCCATGATCTGTGAACCAATGAGTAGAGCAATAATCCAAATGGTCAGCGCTGAACCCTTGTTAATTAGCTTAAGAACCTGTCCATTCCGATCAATTCTTTTTAAAAAACGACCCAAAACAGCTAGCAAAACAAACGCGATCCAAGAAACAAGAATACAAGCGAAGGTAAAGGCAAATCGCTCAACTGAATTGGTATATTGAGCGGCGTTTGAGCCAATCACACCGACGGTATCGAGAATGGCATGGGGATTTAAGACAGACACACTTATCGCGAAAAGAATCTGTTTCTTGATGGAATATGGTTTGCGGGGGACCTCTGGAGCTGTATCTGTAGTCCAGATCGACCAGCCGATGTAAAGGAGGAACAAGAATCCCACAACATACATCATTAGCTGGAGTTGGGGCAGTGTTAGCAGTAGAACGGAAACGCCAAAGACGGATGCCAGGATTAACAACGTGTCGCACAAAGCTGCGGTAAAGACAACAGGAAGTACGCGCTGGAATTGCGGCTGCATCGCCCCTTGATTGAAAATGAACATATTTTGTGGGCCAAGCGGTAAGATAAGGGCAACTGATAAAATGAGCCCGTGAAAAAACGGATAAAGCATGTCATCACTCCTCTTGTTGTTGCTTACAACTTACCAAATGAAGTAAAGTGAGGAAACTACCAATTGGTTGATTTATATCCCAACCAATTATAAGGGGCGTGACGAAATGGTTTGGAAGCCAGAGCATAAGACGGGCATACCTATTTACAGGCAAATTATGAACTGGATGGTCAAACAGATTGAGCATGGGCATTGGCCAGCTGAGATGAAATTGCCGACACAGCGCAAGTTAGCTGAGCAGCTTCAGGTTAACCGGAGTACGGTCATCCAAGCTTTGGAGGAGTTGAAAGCGGACGGGCTATTGACGGGAAAAGCGGGCAGTGGTATTTATGTTAGTCAGCCAGGCTGGCACGAGCTAATACACGGTGCGATCCCTCGCTGGAAGGAGCGTATCAATCAAAGTTTGTGTCAAGCGAACAGCCAAACAATTCAACTTATTAATGATTTTGAGAAAAGGACGGATATTCTGCGCCTGGGTACCGGCGAATTAGGTCCTGAATTGATTCCCTCTGGAGCATTACAGGGGACGATGCGGCAGGTAGCGATAACGGAGCGGGATTTTGGCTATTCAGAGCCAAAAGGGCATATTCAATTACGAAACGCGTTAACAGATTATTTGAAAACCCGCGGTATTCAAGCAAATGCTGAACAAATAGTCATTGTCTCCGGCGGCATCCAGGCATTGCAGCTGCTTTCAATTGGGTTAAATTCCGGTCAGTTAAACATGTTCCACAACTCGCCCTCGTATCTTCATTCCATTCCTTCCATCACGTCGACCAGTATAACGAGTCTAGATAAGATGAAATTAAAGTCAAACCAATCGTTTTATTACGTTATTCCAACGTTAAACAATCCAACAGGAATAAGTTTATCAGCAGTTGAGCGACAAGAACTGATAAAGGCCTGTGCTGCGGTCAACCTCCCGATTATAGAAGATGATGTTTATCGGGATCTCGCATTTGAGAAACCGCCGCTACCGTTAAAGTCGTTGGACCATAACGGACAGGTGATTTACATTGGCAGCTTATCCAAAACGGTCAGTCCGGGACTTCGCATTGGCTGGATGGTGGGACCTGAATCGGTTATGGATCACTTGGCTGACTTGAAAATGCAGCTCGATTACGGCAGCAGCGCCATTCCGCAGCTTGTTGCAGCTGAATGGTTCCGGTCCGGGCTCTACGAGCAACATGTTTCAGCTTTAAAGAAACAATTGAAGCAGAGAGCCGATTTCACCGAGGCACTTTTGAACACGTATTTCTCAGATTTCGCTGAATGGCAATCTCCTCAGGGCGGTTTTTATATTTGGCTTCGGATTAAACAGCCGATTGTGACCAAAGCACTTTTTCAGCTTTTACTTAAGCAAAATATCTTAATAAATCCAGGCTATTTATATGCCCCTAATGATTACGAGCATATTCGTATCTCGTATTCCTACTGTAGTAGGGAAGAACTAGCAAGGGGATTGAAGAAACTAGCTCAGGAACTGAAAGCTAGACTTGGAGGGATAAACAATGAACATTAAGCCACTAAAACATAGCGAGTATGCACAGATGAAGCAGCTATTCCTCGACGTGTTCTCCCATGAGCCTTGGAATGACAGGTGGGCAAACGACGAGCTTGATGCTTATATGAAAGAACTAATGGAAAACAGCAACTCACTCACGCTTGGTTTGTATGATGAGAAGGAAGAGCTGATCGGCTGCTCGTTAGGCTACGTCTTTTCTTGGTGGGAAGGACGGGAATACTACATTAAAGAGTTTTTCATCGCTAGACATAAGCAGAAACAAGGAGCGGGCGAAGCCTTTCTAAAGCTGTTAAACGACTTCTTAAAGGCAGAAGGCGTCAAGCATACCACGTTAATGACCGAGAAAACCGTACCTGCCTACCGCTTTTATCAGAATAATGGTTTTCGAGAGCTTGAGGATTCTGCTTTTTTGGTGAAGCGGGTTAGTCGCTCATAAACGTCCAAATCTATGCTTCATTCTGGAAATGAACAGGAAAAGTTTGAAACTTTATTAAAAAGACTCCGTAAACTTTAGTATTGATATTTTGACAGAAGCGGAGATGACAACGATGAATCAGAAAGGTGAACCGATCCATTTTCATGTACAGGCAGAGAGTGATTCTATTCTGGAGAAGTGGTCTGTAAAGATACAAACGGAAAAACCGTTAGAGGAGTTTAAAGTCGTCGTTACAACGAAGGATGATTTACATAAACCCTTTCAGTCATGTGCTTTTTTTCGCAGTGACAAAGATGGAGTAATCGACCTAACGGCTGATGAACCGGTTAAGGGAGACTATGATCAGTCTAGTGAGATGAGTTTCATCTCTTCCATGAGTTGGAACCGTAAGAAGGAAGCAATGTTTGTCAAACAGACGCCGGAGCCGATTACGTATGAGATTGAGGTCTATTATCAGAATAAAGTCGTTGGGCGTACAGCCGTTTCCCGAACCATTCAGCCGGACAATGTAGTAAAAGAAGAGGTGGGAAATGGTCTTGTCGGAGCGGTGTTTCATCCCGATTATGGTGACAGTTTTCCAGCAGTGGTAATTGTAGGCGGTTCAGATGGCGCCGTTCACGAAGCAGCTGCGGCTGCTTTGGCGGCGGAAGGATTCGTCGTTATGGCTCTCGCGTATTTTGGCAAAGAAGGGCTGCCAAAAGGAGTCGAACAGGTGCCGCTGGAATATGTTGATCGGGCTTTTACCTATCTTAGCCATATGCCAAACGTCGAGCAGGACAAACTGGGTATCATCGGCCATTCAAGAGGTTCAGAACTCGCCCTGCTTTATGCGAGTCATTTTCCGAAAGTAAAGTCGGTCATTGCGGCTGCCCCAAGTGAAGTTGTATTCTCAGGAATGGTTAATTTTCAGCCAGTTGCTAAATCCGCCTGGACGTTAAATGATAAACCCGTTCCCTATTATGATATTAAGCAAAGAGCGAAAGATGGTTTCTCTATGCTCTATCATATGGTTGCCCGGAAACCTTACTCCAATTTAGCTGGAATGGAGATGAATCTAGCAGACGAAGAAAAACTGAAGCAGTTTGCGATTCCAGTTGAACAAATACAGGCACCAATCATGGTGTTTGCTGGAACGGACGATCAATCGCATTTAAGCGTATTCTTTTCCAATCGACTGGAACAAAGAAGAGCGCAGCAACAAGAAGACGACCGCTTTATTTACCACGAGGGCGCAGGTCATTTCTCAGCGTTTCCTAGTAACCTGCCAAACATGCCGCAGACGACCGGCATGTATAATTACGGGATGACCATGTTATTTGGCGGGACAAAAGAGACAAATGCGAGAACCGCGCAACAGTCGTGGGATGAAACACTAGAATTTTTGCGCGAGACATTGATGTAAGGGTGTGGAAGCTTTTCTTAACATAGAGAGAAGCTTCTTTCTTTTTGAAAATAAATAAGCGTGAGTGAATCTTTTTACTACCTCAATTCGCTCTAATGTATGAGAGGAGGCAATGATGCCGCAATGAAACATGATTTACATATGGTGAAACGAGCGATGAATGGCGATGCTGAGTCATTTGAACAGCTGCTTTTTAAAGAAGAAAAAATGCTCTACGCCAAGGCTCTTTCCTACGTTGGCAAAAATGAGGATGCGCTTGATGTCATTCAGGAAACGGCGTACAAAGCGTTTATCGCGATTAAGCAGCTGCGAAACAAAGAATATTTTTCGACATGGTTATTTCGAATACTCATTCGAGAATGCTACAAGTTATTAAAGGAAAGAGATCAGGTTATTCCCTATGAAGAAAGAGAGCTGTTGTTAAAGCTGGATCAGAAACAAGAGGAGGACATTCAATCGTTTCATTTAAGTGAGGCACTGCTCAGGCTTAGTCCAGCTCATCAAAGTGCAATCATTCTCTACTACTATCATGATTTATCAATTGCCGATATGGCCGCAGTGATGGAAAAGCCAATTGGCACAGTGAAGACAAATCTACGTCGGGCCAAAAAAGGCTTACGAGTTGAATTAGAGAGGGGTTATGGGATCAATGAAAAAGCAATCTGAAGACATGCCACAAGGTGAAGTACGTACAGCTATTCGCGCCGGCATTGCTCGAGCGCAAGCAGAAGGAATTCAGCCAATTCGAGGGAATAAAAAGGGAAGACGAAAGATGGTCTACGTTGTAGGAAGTGTGGCTGCCGCGTTTGGACTTTTAATTGGAACGGCGCAGTATTCGCCAGCACTTGCCAGTGGGTTAGCGCAAATTCCAATTATCGGCTCCATCTTTGGAGATTCTGATGTGCGGGGTTTACAAGTTGCGCATCAGGACGGCTTGACGAAGCAAATAGGCGAGACGCAGACCATTAATGGCATCTCGGTTACGCTAGAGGAGGTTTTTTATGACCAGAGCAATCTGTCTGTTAGCTTATTAATTGAAGGCGAGAAAAAGCTTAATTATGAACCTATTGACATGATGTCGCACTTCACAATTGATGGGCAAACCCCTGCTTCCTCAACAGGAAGTTATTCAGAAGAGGAACTCTCAGAAACAACACGATCGGCTATTGTTGAAATGAACGTCACAGACGAAATGCCTGATGCGTTTGAACTTGGCCTCATGTTGCAGGCTGAGGACGGCGAAGCATGGTATTTCTCTACCCCGGTTGAAAAATTAACGGATATTCAAACAGTTGCAGTCAATCATTCACAAACGGTGGACGGTGTTACCGTAAACGTGCCGGAGCTCTCGCTTAGCAAGACAGGCCTTAGCTTAACGTACAAGGGCATCGATCAAGAAACTGATTTTGATTTAAGTCGTGGTGGGTTTATTGAATTTGTTATTGTGGATCAGAACAATAAACGGATTAATGGACTTTCTGGCGGTGTTTCTGGGAACCTAATGAACGATCAAATTGAATATAAGAGTATAAAGCAATTCGACCCCCTAGACGAGAGCGTGACGGAATTGACGATAACGCCACAGCTGCTTTTGCCGACGGACGGTGGTGGTGTGGAGTATGATGAAGATGGGAATGAGAGAGAGCTCGAATTTAAGGGAGACTTAATGAAGCCAATTGAGTTTGAGTCGTTTAAAGTGAAGGTGAACTAAAAAAGTTAGAGTAAGAAGATTAAATGAACGTAAGCTATACAAAGCCCACTTTGGTCCGCTTTTAAAAGCGGACCAAAGTGGGTTATCTGCCTATAAACATTCATCTATTAAAAGGAGAATGGTATGAACCTCTTCCCAAACAAACATATAACCAGATTAATAAAAATTGGTGGACTTCAAAAAGACGAGCTAATCGACCAATTAAAGCAGCACTCAATTGCGCTAAATCAATATGCAGAGCAGCTTCTCGTTGACCCGCATTTTACTGTTTCAAGAACAGAAAAGCGCTTAATGGCGATTGAACTTGCTGTGAAAGATCTTGGTTTGCCAGAAGGTGCTACAATTAAGAGATTATTTGAAAAAGCGGTAGAAAGCGGGCTTACACTTTGCCCGCTTGAAGTAGCTCCTCATTTCCGGCTCCTATACCTCGATCAGCCAGAAATGATTTCAACAACGAAAAACAAAGCACCTGCTGGATCAATCACGATTGCCTCCCAGCCGCTTAAGCGTGATGACACCTTTCCGAAAGGGTTTTATGTCCGAAAAATAGACGGGGTATTGTGGTTGCGGGGCTATGTTGCTGATGAAGCGCACATCTGGGATGGGCAAGACCGATTTTTGTTCGTTCAATAACCAAAAACAAGTGAGCAGCTCTTCGCTGCTCACTTGTTTTTTTATTCTGCGCTAAACGTTTGCTCGTAGTTGTACAACGCGTTGGCGTCGTCTTTTATGCGGGTTAAGTAATCGATATGCGTCTCAAACGTTGCTTCTTCTTCGACTTGTTCGTCAAGGAACCAGTTTAAGAAGGAAAGCGTTTGGTATTCGCGCTCTTTTTCAGCGATCGCATAAATCTCATAGTAGCTCTTTGTAACGGCACGTTCTTGCGCTAGCGCTGCGGTAAACGTGTCAATCAAGGCACCGTACTCGCTCTTTGGTTCTTTTAGGGCAGAGAAGACAGCAAGATGACCTTTGTCGTTTAGATACGTGTACACTTTCATGCCGTGATCGCGTTCTTCGGCTGCTTGGCTAAGAAAGAATTCAGCGAAGCCATTGTAGCTGATGGAATGGCAGTACGCCGCCATAGCCATATAGTCGTGCGCTGCTTGGAATTCGATATTCATTTGCTTGTTTAATGCGGACACAAGATTTTCAGATAACATAAGTTGTATCTCTCCTTTAGATGGTTGGTGTGTGTACATAGTGTCGCCCTTTTGGAATGATCAAGGGCGAGTGGGAAACGGGATCATCAATAACAAGACAATCCAGATCAAACACGTCTTTCACTAACTCAGGTGTAACGACTTCGGCAGGAGTCCCCTCAGCTACCAGTTTCCCTTCACGCAAAGCGAAAAGATGATCGGCATAGCGGGCAGACAGATTAATGTCATGGAGGACCATCACAATCGTCGTGCCGTGCTTCCGGTTTAAATCAGTTAGCAAATCAAGAATCTCCACCTGATACGTAATATCAAGAAACGTCGTTGGCTCATCGAGAAACAAAATATCCGTTTGCTGGGTCAGAGCCATCGCAATCCAAACGCGCTGACGCTGTCCGCCGGAAAGCTCGTCAATGTTGCGATCAGCAAGCTCGGTGATGTTCATAATTTCCATCGCTTCCGCAACAGCTTCATAGTCTTTTTTAGACCAGCCGCCGAGCAGGGACTGATGAGGAAAACGTCCTCGTCCCACTAAGTCAGTGACGGAAATGCCTTCAGGGACGATTGGCGATTGAGGAAGAATACCCAGCACCCGGGCAAATTCCTTAGCCGGCATTTTACTGATCGCTTTTCCGTCTAAAGAGATCGTACCCGATTCTGGCTTAATCAAACGGGCCATTGTTTTTAACAGCGTCGATTTTCCGCAGGCATTGGCGCCAATAATGACGTTAATTTTATTATTGGGGATCGCGATGCTAATGTCGTTGAGTATGATTTTGTCATCATAACCTGCTTTTATTTCGTTCGTATGAAGTCGATTGTTTTGATTCATCATAAGCTTCCCTTTCGATTCATCCGGATCAATAAGTAGAGTAAAAATGGTGCGCCGAGCATCCCCGTAATGACGCCAACCGGGAAACGTGTTTCAAATGCAAACTGTCCAACAAGGTCAGCGGCAAGCACGAGGTTCGCGCCAACAAGACCTGCGGGAATGACGTTGGAGAAGCCAACACCTACGAGGCGTTTGGCGATTGGGCCTGACAAGAAAGCAACGAAGGCAATCGGCCCAGTTGAAGCGGTCGCAATCGCGAGCATCGCAACGGAGCTAAGAATGAGGACTAAGCGAACCTTATCAGTCTGCAAGCCGAGCGATGTCGCGGATTGCTCACCTAACTCGAGTAAGTTTAAGTGCCTGCCGAAGACAATGACAATTGGTGCACAGACTAGTACCGTTAAAATAAGCGGAAACAGAGCATCCAGTTGCGCTCCGTTTAAACTGCCGCTCATCCAGCGTAAAGCCGTCGGCAAGTCTTCTTGCGTTCCAATTAAAAGCAAGTAGGAAATCATTGAGGTCAGCATCGCTTGAATGCCAATTCCGACTAAGATCAAGCGACCGACGGAAAACGACTTGCCTTTTGCAAACAAATAGATCAGCGCACAGGTGGCGAGGCCAGCGAGAACCGACATGATTGAAACAGTCGATTGACTTGTTTGCAACACAAGAATACCAATAAGCGCTGCGACGCTTGAACCAGCGGTAATCCCTAGTACATCAGGGTTCGCAAGTGGGTTGCGCAGCATCGTTTGAAACGTATTTCCGGCGATTCCGAAAGCAATCCCGGCAAAAAGACCGGCAACCATCCGCGGCAGACGAATCGTATTGACCGCGAAGGAGACCCCGCCAACCGTTTCTCCCATAAGAGTGCGGACGACTTCGCCAACAGGATAAATCGTATTTCCGAGCAAGAGCATGGCACAGCTTAACAACAGGGCAGAAATCGTTAAGCTAACGTTGACGACAAGCCATTTTCGCCGCCTAACGTTTCTGCCAGCTTTTATTTGCGTAATTGTAGAATTCATCATAAGGATCGCACTTTCATACGTGTTGCAAGATAGATTAAGATTGGTGCGCCGATAAAGGCGGTTACCACACCGGCTTCAAGTTCGCCAGGGCTAGTAAGAAGCCGGCCAGTTACGTCGGATAAGGTTAAAATGACGGCCCCTGTAATGGCAGAGAGCGGAATAATTAAGCGTAAATCAGGACCGAGCATCAGTCGAATGACATGCGTCGCAAGCAGTCCGATAAAGCCAATCGGTCCAGCAAGCGCCGTTGTGACGCCGCAAAGGATAACCCCGGCAAATGCCGCCGTAATACGAATGGTCCCTGTCCGAACTCCTTGTCCTTTCGCCACATCATCGCCAAGTGCGAGGGCATTAAGTGATGGTGCCACCATAATCGCGATGATAATTCCAACGACTAAAAAAGGGAGAAACGTTTGAATCGCATTCCAATTAGCTGCGCCCACGCTACCGACCTGCCAAAAACGAAACTGGTCCATCACGTACGAGCGGGGAATCATGATCGCGCTAATAAGCGATGAAAGAGCGGCGCTTGTCGCGGTTCCTGCTAAGACAAGCTTCAGCGGCGTTGCGCCTGCCCGTCCCATTGAACCAATTCCGTATACAAAAATCGCTGTAAGCATCGCACCAGCTAAAGCGAACCAGATGTATTGAGACGCTGAGCTTATGTCAACAAAGGCAATACCCGCGACAACGAACAAAGCGGCCCCAGTATTTACACCTAAAATACTTGGGTCCGCGATCGGATTTCGAGTAACTGCCTGCATTAACGCACCAGAGATACCAAGTGCAGCCCCGCAGCATAAGCCAAAGATCGTTCGTGGCACTCGTTCGCGCACGACACTTGCCCCGTACGAATCCAGTTCGCGATACGATAAACCAGTAACGAGCTCGTCCCAAGAGACGAGCCTCGCACCTAAAACAAGCGATGCGGCAATACATAGGCCGAGCAAGATGAAAGCAGTAATAACGACTTTCATCAAGCGCTGCGGCGTATGCGGTCGAAGCCGCTTCTGATTGTTTGTTAATTTATTCATCTAACTGGCTGACTGCTTCTCCAATTAAGTCAAGGTACTCGTCAATAGTATAAGAGATGGAGAGCGACGTTGGTGTTCCAGAAGCAGCAAGAGGAGTGCTGTTTCCAATAAAGAAGACAGAACCACGTTCAATTGCTGGGATTTGACCAAGTCTAGAATCCGCTTGAACCGCTTCATAAAGTTCATCATCGCCATAGCCAATAATAATATCTGCATCATTTAATAGATCTGCGTTCTCCGCACTTAAGCTTAATGAATAAGCCGTATCATCTTCAATCGCATTCATAACCGATTGCGGGTATTCCATTCCTAGCTCATCAACCAGGAATTTCACGCGCGTATCAACTGGTGTGTAAAGATGTAGCCCGGACATATCTGTAGCCGAGAAGTTGACCCAAACAACTGATTTGCCTTCGATTTCAGGGTGTTCGCTCAGCTTTTCAGCAACTTCATCTTCTGTATCGGCAATGAGCTGCTCGCCTTCCGTTGTCATCCCCATACCTGTTGAAATCATCTCAATCTGTTCACGCCATGTAGTTGTCCAAGCAGATGTTGGATACGCGACAACTGGAGCAATCTGGCTTAACAAGTCATAGTCTTCTTGCGTAATGCCAGAGTAAGCTGCCATGATCACATCGGGTTGACTGTCAGAGATGGCTTCAAAATCAAGACCGTCTGTATCTTGATAAATGTTCGGATCTTCAATGCCAAGCTCATCAATTTGTTCTGCTGTCCATGGAAGTAAACCGCTGTCATCCTGCACGCCGAAATTAGCAGCTGAGAATCCAACCGGCTCAACGCCAAGCGCAAGCACTACATCTTGATTGCCCCATTGAACAGTGGCAACGCGCTCAGGTTTTTCTTCAATTACGGATTCTCCAAAAGCATGCTCAATCACGATCGGGTAGTCTGTCTCTTCTTCTTGTGTATCAGGCTCGCTTGTATTTCCTGTGCCATTGTCCTCAGGCGTATCAGCATTATCACTTGAACATGCCGCAAGTGCGAGTAGCATTGTTGTTGAGAAAAGTGCCAATTTTAACGATCCAGCTCGTGTATTTAGTTTTTTCATTATAATCTCCCTATCCCTTTATGTATTGTACGTATGTGTAAAAAATAATAACGATAATCATTCTCAGTCAGTTTAGTGCCAAATGAGAACCTTGTCAATTAGAAATTTGAAAAAAGTTGTTTACGGATTGTCGAAAAAAAGCAGATTGATTCAAAAATCCTGCGCAAAAAAGATTATTTATTCAAACTAAGGGTAGAGAATTGATAAGAAACGATTTAGAAAAAGAGGAGGATATGATAATGAGAGAGAAAGTCGTTTTAATGACTGGTGGCGCTGGTGGAATTGGCCAAGCAACGGCGCAGTTGTTTCTTGATGAAGGTGCAACCGTTGTATTAGTCGATGTAAATGAGAGCGCTTTAGAAAAGGCGAAAGATGCGTTAACTGGGGGAGAAGAGAGTGTACACATCATCCAAGCAGACGTGACGGAAGAGGAAGACGTAAAACGATATGTGGATGAGACGGTCAGTAAATTCGGCAAGATTGATGTCTTTTTTAACAATGCCGGTATTAATGGACCGTTTAAAGAAATTACCGAACTCGAGAAAGAAACGTTTAATCAAATTATGAACATTAACGTAACCGGTGTTTTTCTTGGCTTGAAGTATGTAATCAAGCAAATGAATGACCAGGGCTACGGCAGTATCATCAACACGGCCTCAAACGCTGCTTACATCGGTTCTGCAGGGATGGTTGGCTATATCGCTTCCAAGCATGCGGTTGCCGGAATGACGAAAACAGCAGCGCTCGAAACGGCGAAAAACGGCGTCCGCGTCAATGCAGTTGCTCCGGCCGCTATTGATACGCAGATGCTTTCTGATATTCAAAACAACCTCAGCCCCGGCAAACCAGAAGAGTCAGGCGAAGCGCTAAAAGCAGGCATTCCATTCGGACGCTTCGGTGCCCCTCAGGAAGTCGCAGAAATTGTCCTGTTTCTAGCATCCGATCGTTCTTCATTTGTTACAGGTTCCCTTTACAATGTTGATGGGGGAATGCAGGCGGATTAATATTGTTCAGTATTGAAGAGGCTGTCCTATTAGGTCAACATTTAGACCTGATGGGACAGCCCTTTTTTCTATTCATGAAGGAACCATTTTAAGAGCCAAAGCGTGGAGAGGTTGATTTCCACTTCATGCGGAAGCTTGCCGCGGAGGAGCGGCTGAGCCTTCGCAGTCTTCGTCCTGCTAAGTCTCACCACGCCCCTTTTTCCGCTGGCGTCACCGCCTTACTTTTCAATCAATCATAAGGGTGTCTTCGATGCGTCTACGGTGTAGATGCCTAAACCAACAAGAAACGAAATGAGGCGTTTTTTTTGCGCATTGCTAGCGTAAATCTTCATGTTGTTTGTAGCGGATCGATAAAAAAGAAAAGAGAAGCAGAAAAGCAATACCTACTACGGCTACGTGCAAGATGTCATGGGCAGAAGGCAGAGTGAACAAAATGGAAACGGTGACGAGAGCGATCAGCAAGAATAGTTTCCTTTCTTCTTACCATGATTCATTCTATCTTAAATGAATACGAATGTGGGTGTGACAATGGAAAAACCACCTATTCAATTAGGTGGTTTAATCGCCTCTCGGTTAAGATGCAGCTCGAATGATTTGAATCATCGCTCTTACAGCTGCACTATGGCCAAACCCGCTGCTCTGGTTTACCGTCCCTGAAAAATACAAATCGCGCTCGGTGTTATAAAAGGCGAATGCCCCCGTTTGTCCCCAAAAACCAATGATTTCGTTTATCGGTTTAAACGGTGAGTATATCCGTGGTAACCAGAGCTTCTCTAGGCCAATGCCGTAATAAAAAGAGCCTGGAAAAAAGATCAACTGCCATTGCTTTAATTCCTCTATTTGCTCTTTCGGAAAAAAATGCCCCTTTGCAAAAGCCCGTAAAAACTGCATCGTTTCTTGCGCTGTTGAGACAATCCCACCTTCTGCCCCGACAGAAGAAAAGTAGAGAGGGAGCCGAATCGTGCTCGACTTATAGTGCAGCGAGACAGGCTTCTGATCGTTTACGTCTTCATAAACATACGTCTTTGTGAAACCTAATTCATCAAAGATATAGCGCTTGAACACATTGGCAATACTCATACCCGTTATGTTTTCAATAATTCTTCCTAATAGCTGATAGTTAGTATCCGAATAATTTACTTTTCCCTTTTGGCCAGGTTTGAATTTTGGTTTCATCTCTTTCACTAGCGTTAGCACTTTCTCTAAAGGCCAGCTCTGGTCTTCGCCTTTAAAAAGCTGATCAGCGACCGAGATTCCGCTTACTTGTTTGTAGGCAAAATAGTCCGGAATGCCTGATGTATTGGAAATGAGATGTTGAATCGTCAATTCTTTCGAATAATCAATGCCATCAAGAATATGAATCCCGGCAATAAGATCCTCAGATAAATAGGAACGAATTTGATCTTTGAGCTGTAGCTTGCCTTCTGCTCTTAACAGTAGAACAATAGTTGTTACATAAAGTTTTGTGACGCTGGCAATAAAGTAGGGATCATCGGCTTGCAAATTCCCGGCTGCACCCGTCCAACTTAACTTCCCATCGCCTTGTTCTACACTTAATATCGCCCCAAAGTTGTTTTTCTTATTTGCCATCTGCTGCACGGTCTTCTGAAGAAAAGAGTCAGTCAGTTTTGTCCCCATCAAATCCCTCTCTCTTTTCGTAGTCGAGCAGCGTTCACCACATCTTCTGCTGTGCTGTCCATCAGTTGAATCATTTTTTTCATATCAAATTCCTCAAGAAACAACTCATTTGCGACCATGATGGAAAAGCCTGTTTGGAAGGTTCTCATCTTAAATAAGATGTCTTTAAGCTCTTCTTCATTAAAACCGTGGAGCTCAGGATCGGTTTTCATTTGCTCAATTAAAAGATCGCCCATTCCCTCATCGTAATCTTGTAAATAGTGATTCTGGTTCATAACAAAGTCTTTAAAAAGGACCGGATACAACTTTGCAAAGCGCAAACTTGCAACCCCAATATTGGCAAATGGGGACCGGCTCGTTTCTTCAGCTAATAGTTGCTGACTAATAGCGACCACTTGGTCAATAACGGCTTGCCTTAATGCTTCCACATCCGTGAAGTTGACGTAGATCGGAGCGATAGAACTACCTAGCCGATCGGCTACTTTGCGGATAGTAATGCGGTCGATCCCTTCGTTTTCTGCAATAGCAAAAGCAGCTTCACTAATCTGTTCTTTCGAAAACTTATTTTTAGGTGGCATGGCAGCCTCGCTTTCAGGTAACGGTTAATATATATCGTATGTTATATAACATATGATATAACTTTTGAAAGAAAATGCATAGAGTTTTTTTGAAAAAAGGACTAAATTCCGTAGAATCATGAAGACTATTAGCTATAAACGTAGAAACTGGATGTGAATTAATCGAATATAGTCCCATTAACTTTTGGTTGAAAAATACGGTACAGGGGTATAGTGTGTAAAGCAAGAAGAGCAGGAGGAGATAAAGATGGCTAATCTTTCGGATCAAACCATCCAGAAGCAATTGTCACTCAGAGCGAAGGTCAAAATCATTCTCGTTCTTGCGCTTCCTGCGGTTGTAGAGAACTTCTTTCAAACGATGCTGGGCTTTGCAGATACATTCTTTGTCGCACAAATCGGTTTAGAAGAAGTCTCAGCTGTCGGTGTGACGAATGCGATTCTGGCGATCTATTTTGCGTTATTTATGGCAATTGGCGTTGGCGTGAATGTATTAATGGTCAATGCGATTGGGGAACAGGATGAAAAACGCGCCTCGAAAATAGCCCAGCAAGGTATTATCCTAGCAGCGATAGTCGGTAGTTTAACAGGGGTCGTGACGTTTCTTTTTGCGGAATCTTTGCTACGCTTATTAGGAGTAGAAGGCAAGGTATTGGAATTAGGAGCGTTGTATTTTCGAATTGTCGCCGTTCCTTCGATCTTAATGGCCTTTATGTTTGTCATGAGTAGTGTCTTGCGAGGTGTTGGCGATACGAAATCACCGATGAAGGCAGTAATTGTGGCCAATCTCGTTAACATTGTTTTAGATGTTGTGCTGATTTTTGGCTTTTTGTTCATTCCGGCTCTAGGCATCGTCGGTGCAGCAATTGCTGGCGTGATCGCTCGAATCGTCGCAACGTTGCTTCTAGTTCGCTACATCCGAAAAACAAAAGAGATGACGTTTCGTAAAGAATGGTGGCGTCTTGATAAAGGCAGTCAGAAAGAGTTGCTAGGTCTCGGAACACCAGCGGCAATTGAGCGCTTGGCGATGCGGGTTGGACAAGTTATCTATTTTGGCTTTATTGTGGCGCTCGGGACAAGTACCTTTGCGGCTCATCAAATCGCCGGCAACATTGAGACATTTTCTTATATGATTGCCTATGGTTTTGCGGCTGCGGCGACAATTATTGTTGGCAAACAAGTCGGTTCTGGCAATCATGCCGAAGCGAAAAGCTATGCGAAGTTAATTGCGTTCGTATCTGCTGGTTTTATGGCCGTGATGGGTGTATTTCTGTTTATCTTTGGTGAATGGATTGGTTCGTTTTTTAGTGAAGATGCAGCAGTGATCCACGAGATTGGGATTGCTTTGAAAATATCGGCGCTGTTCCAACCCTTTTTAGCGGTTTTGCTTATTTTAACAGGGGCTTACCAAGGCGCACGAAATACGAAATACCCAATGTATTTAACAATTTTTGGCATGTGGCTTGTGCGAACGGTGTTTGTTTATGTGTTGGCAATTACGCTCGAGCTTGGTATAGCTGGAGTCTGGATTGCGATTGGGATCGATATTGTGTTCCGCGCGATTGTTTTATGGGTAAGGATGGAACAAGGCCGCTGGATTAAAGGCGAGAAAGAGATGTCCTTTAAAGATGAAGTGGAGTGCCAGTGCCATCCGAACACAAAGCAACCAAAGCTAAATGAGTGTGTAAACAATTATTAGGGAATAAAACATTTCTCTTGAATACTATAGGGGGGTATAGTATATTGAGGTTGTAACAACATCACACCTCAGCCGTAGGAGGAACATAGATGAATCAGAAAAAGACTCATTTCATCCTTTGTAATGGCAAGTCTTGTACCCGTGATTGCTTATCCGCGTGGTGATTGGTACGGTAATATGACGCCTCAGCTCGCTAAAAAGCTTGTTCAGACAGAAGCAAAAAATGACCGATTTACGAACAATCTGCTTTACCAATATAAGGACGGACGATTTACAAATTAGTAAGAAGGAGGCGGAAGTATGGCAGAGAAAGAGGTTTATATACCAATAGAGGGTATGACCTGTGCTGCGTGCGCCAACCGCATTGAAAAAGGCTTATCACGACTCGATGGCGTCGATGAAGCAACAGTGAACTTTGCCACTGAAAAAGCAAAGGTTCGCTACGATTCTGAAAAAATTCAGCCGCAAGCGTTTGAAGAAAAGATTCAGCATCTCGGTTACGACGTGATCAAGGAAAAGGTCGTGTTTGATATAGGTGGCATGACTTGTGCCGCCTGTGCTACGCGAATTGAAAAGAAATTGTCGCGCACGGACGGTGTTTCAAGCGCCAACGTAAACTTTGCGCTTGAGAATGTCACCGTAGAGTACGACTCAAGTCAAGTCACTTCCACCGGTCTACAAGAAGCTGTGAAGAAAATTGGCTATACGCTACACGAACAAGAATCGAGAGAAGAAACGGCTGACTATCGCGACAAAGAAATCAAGAATCAGACAGGGAAATTCATCTTTGCGGCGATTCTAACCTTCCCGCTGTTGTGGACGATGGTCACCCATTTTGAATTTACCTCGTTTCTCTACATGCCAGACCTATTTATGAACCCATGGGTGCAGCTAGCCCTCGCTACACCTGTGCAGTTTATTGCCGGAGCCCAGTTTTACAAAGGAGCATACAAAGCGCTTCGAAGTAAAAGCGCCAATATGGACGTGCTTATTTCGCTTGGAACGACCGTTGCGTTTTTCTACAGCATTTTCTTAGGGTACGAATGGCATGTTGGAGGACAGGTCGGAATGCCCGAGCTTTATTTTGAAGCCGCAGCAGTCATTATTACGCTTGTCATATTAGGAAAATTATTTGAAGTACGGGCAAAAGGACGAACAGGCAAAGCGATTGAAAAGCTACTTGATATGCAGGCAAAAACCGCGCGTGTTTTGCGCGACGGAGAAGAAGTGGAAGTGCCTATCGAAGCGGTTGTAGTAGGCGATACATTTATCGTTCGCCCAGGAGAAAAGATTCCTGTAGACGGCGAAATTCTAAAGGGAGCCTCAGCCCTTGATGAATCGATGATTACCGGAGAAAGCATTCCTGTTGATAAGAGGCCAAAAGATGTTGTTATTGGCGCAACGATTAATAAAAATGGAACGCTAACGGTAAAAGCAACAAAAGTCGGCAAAGATACTGCACTTGCGCAAATTGTGAAAGTGGTTGAAGAAGCACAAGGTAGTAAAGCCGATATTCAGCGCGTTGCTGACCGCGTGTCTGGTGTTTTTGTACCAATTGTTGTGCTAATTGCGATTGGATCATTCCTTACGTGGTACTTCTTAATTGAGCCAGGTGACATACGTTCAGCGCTTGTGCCCTTAATAACGGTGCTTGTCATCGCTTGTCCATGTGCCCTCGGCCTCGCGACGCCAACGTCGATTATGGCAGGGTCAGGAAGAGCAGCGGAGATGGGCGTCCTATTTAAAGGTGGCGAGCATTTAGAAAATACCCGCACGATCCAAACGATTGTGCTTGATAAAACGGGGACCGTAACGAAGGGTGAGCCAGAGTTAACGGATGTCCATGTTGTAAGTGGCGAGGAAGAAAACGTATTAGCTCTTGTAGGCGGCGCGGAAAAACATTCCGAGCACCCGCTTGCGCAAGCGATTGTTCATGGGATTAAGCAGCGACACATCACGATCCCTGAGCCAGAGCAGTTCAGTGCCTTACCTGGATTTGGGGTAGAGGCTCAAGTAGACGGCAAGACGCTTTATGTGGGCACGAGAAAACTAATGAAGCAGCACAATATTGCCGTTGAAGCAGTCGAAGAAAAGATGGCAAGCCTTGAAACCGAAGGAAAGACAGCGATGTTAATTGCGATTGATAACGAATTAGCGGGACTTGTGGCGGTTGCCGATACGGTAAAAGAAACGTCAAAAGCAGCGATTGCGCGGATGAAGTCCCTTGGGTTAGAAGTGATTATGCTGACGGGAGATAACGAGAAAACGGCAACGGCGATTGGAAATCAAGTCGGTATTGATCGTGTCATTGCGGAAGTGGTTCCAGAGCAAAAAGCCGATGAAATTAAAAAGCTTCAGCTCGAAGGCAAGAAAGTCGCCATGGTTGGAGACGGGATGAACGATGCGCCAGCCCTTGCAGTTGCCGATATTGGCATGGCAATCGGGACTGGAACGGACGTAGCAATCGAAGCGGCAGACGTGACGTTAATGCGAGGCGACTTGCAAAGCGTTGCTGACAGCATTCAAATCAGTGAAAAAACGATGCGAAATATTAAACAAAACCTATTCTTTGCATTTGTGTACAATTCTGCGGGGATCCCAATTGCCGCCGCAGGTTTACTTGCACCATGGGTAGCCGGAGCAGCGATGGCCTTTAGTTCGGTCTCGGTCGTCTTAAATGCCCTGCGTCTGCAGCGGATGCGTTTCAAGAAAGAAGGTGATGATCGTGCAAATTAAGACATGGGTCGCAATCGGAATCGTCTATCTCGCTTTGGTGATTGGCGCATATGGCTTCATCAGCGGCGAAAACATTTTCCAAAGCGGAACGATGCATGAAGAACACAACGAAGAACAGAATGAAAACCATAATGAGGAACATGAGGAGGAGTCCGACATGGACCATAGTGGACACAATCAACACAGTGAGCACGGCGCAGGGGAATCGCAAGTCAAGACGCATGTGATGCATCAAGGAGATCAACTCATGATTCATCTTGAAGATGATGAGGGCAACGCACCAGAATTAGAGATTTCCCATGAAAAAGACATGCATGTCATTGCCGTATCCAATGATCTAGAGCAGTATTTGCACTTACACCCTGAAAAACAAGGCGAAGGCATGTACGTCATCAACCAAACGCTTGCTGACGGAGAGTATCAAGTTTTCATTGATATTTCACCAAAAGGAAAAGCCTACACGCCTACTGCGAATTCGTTGCAAATAGGCGAGGCAACCACGCCAAAAACAGAGCTGGATCAAGACGATTCATGGACAAACGAAATCGACGGAAAAACGGTGACCCTAGAGCCGGTTGAAGCAACTGTTGGCGAAACGGTACCACTTGTGTTTAACCTACATGGTGAAAGCCCTGAGCCGTACTTAGGAGCGCTCGGTCACGTCGTCATTTTAGATGAAGCGGTTGAAGAATTTATTCACGTTCATCCTGCGAGTCCTGACGATACCCGCTTTGATGCCCATTTCACACTGCCGGGAACCTACAAGCTCTGGGCCGAGTTTAAGTATCCGGATGCCGGAGTCATCGCCTTTCCTTTTGTAATTGAAGTCAACTAAGTCGAACAAGGAGGACGATGCATGTACACGTTAACGCTCTATACGCACCCGTGGTGTTCGGATTGTCAATTAAGTAAGCAAGAGCTGACGGAAGCAGGGGTTCCTTATACAGAAGTGAACCTAAGCGAGCAACCAGAAAAAGAAGCTGCGTTACGTAAAGCAACAGGAGCAAGAGTTGTTCCAGGTTTCGTTTTTCAAAAGCGATCCCTGCTTGGTAAAATGCAAAAGCCGGTAGTGTTTACAGGCTATGAGCAAAACAAAGCCGAGATTATGACGATGGTTAAGCAAGTAAAAACGTTTTGAGGAGGAGAACAGAGATGGAAACAATTGAATTAACAGTAAGCGGAATGTCTTGTGGGCATTGTGTATCGAGTATTGAAGGTGGCGTCGGAGGAATGAATGGCGTCAATAGCGTAATTGTAAAGCTGGACGAAGGACGTGTAACGGTCACGTTTGATCGCGAACAAGTAAGCGAGGACCAGCTCAAGCAAGCAATCGATGAGCTTGGCTACGACGTTCACAAAGCCTATTAGAAAAAGGGGAGTGACGGTATGGAATCAGCAAAACAAACGGTCCAGCCGCAAAAAGAAGCGTTGCTAAATCGATTAAAGCGAATTGAAGGACAGGTTAGAGGCATCCAGAATATGATTCAAGCGGATAAATACTGCATTGATATTCTGCATCAAACCTCGGCCATCGAAGCCGCAATGAAAAAAGTAAGCCTTACGCTAATGGAAGACCATACAAAACACTGCATTCATAAGGCGATCAAGCACGGAGATGACAAGCGCGCGATTGATGAATTAATGGAGATTATCCAAAAGATGGCGAAATGAGCAAGAGACCGAACCAGCCCGCTGGTTCGGTTTTTTGAGTAAAAACTTTTTAAATACAGGTGGCTATATTGACCAATAGTCGTTAAGTTGCTTTATCCTTACTATAAGTAATATCTTAATTAGGGAGTTGAAACGTGTTCTATAGTTGACAGTTCCCCTACATGATTCTCGTCGTGGATCAGACCAAACCCGTATTCATAATTTACTTTTATTAAATTCCAAGTGTTGACATCGTTGACTTCTAATTCATACTCAATTTTATGTTCAGATTCTTCTAAGGTCTCAGCAACAATATAGTAAGCATTTTCTTCTTCGTACTTATCCGTTACAAGCAGTATGGCGGAAGTTCCAGAATGATCATCTGAACTCAAAAACTGACATGACGAAAGAGTGAGTGCGCCAATTGCAACAATTAAAGAAAAAAAGTTGATTTGCATGATTTCCCTCCATAAAAAGGTATTATTTGTTTATTTTAACTCAATTTCATAACTCTATGGAGTTATTTTTATTATTTAAAAATGAAGAGATTGTTTACTACTCTTTTTTGTAGGAACAATACATTTCACTGATATAGTCTTCCTAGGGGTAAAGAACATGTTCATTCCAGGGACAACCCCTAATGGAGAATTAGACTACCTCGTAAGAAATTCTTAAGAAAAATCCCCACTCTGCGGTAAGATTTCCTGTCTATACTTACGTTTATAAGTGAAGAAACGCTATACTACAAAGGAAGGAAGGGAGCATGTGCGACAGTGGAACGATACAGCGTATTAGTAGTTGATGATGAGAAAGAAATTCGAGAAGCGATTGAAATTTATTTAAATAATGAAGAAATTGATGTGATTCATGCGAGCGATGGGTTAGAAGCAATCCAAGTGTTACAGGAAAAGACGGTTCACCTTATTCTGTTGGATATTATGATGCCGAAGCTGGACGGAATTAAAACTGCGTTGAAAATCCGAGAAAAGCAAAACATTCCGATCATCATGCTCAGTGCGAAAAGCGAGGATATGGATAAAATCTTTGGCTTACAGGTTGGAGCAGATGACTATGTGACAAAGCCGTTTAATCCGCTGGAACTAATCGCCCGCGTCAAGTCGCAATTGCGGCGTTATGTGAAGCTCGGGCGCTATCAAGGCGCAGAGGATCAGTTGACATTACGCGGCTTAACGCTCGACAAGGGGGCGAAGGAAGTCCGCGTTGATGACCAGTTAATCAAATTAACACCAATTGAATTTCGAATTGTTGAGCTTTTGTTAACGAATGTTGGCAGGGTCTATTCAATTGAAGACATTTATGAGCGGGTTTGGAACCAACCGAGCTATCAAACGGAGAACACGGTCGCCGTACATATTCGTCGCATACGCGAAAAAATTGAAATTGATCCTAAGAATCCTAGATATTTAAAGGTGGTATGGGGTATTGGCTACAAAATGGAAAAATAGATGGAAGGTCATCGGCTGGTTTGTGCTACTCATTGTTGGAATTAGTAGTCTGTTTATTGTGCTTGACCAGAGCCGCGACTATGCAGTCCGTGATTATTACCAGACAAACGATTTTGAAAATGAACTGGATACGTTTCTATTTAACGTCGCTCGCTTTGAACTGGCGCCAACAAGCTTAGAAGAAGCAATTGAGAGCATTGATGTAACTGAGGGCGACATTGAAGAACATCGCTATTATTATGGCGATTTGTACGAACAGATTCAGTCGATTCGTAATAATTATCAAGCGGATATCGACATGTATGAAGATTCGAGCGATATGGCTGAACTATTGCGTGAAGAACGAGATGAAAAAATAGCCGATATCCGCATGAACTTTGAAGATAATGACTATGTAGCTGAGAAAGTAAGGGAAGAAAAAGAACGACGAGTAAAAGAAGAGTTTGGCTATCTGGACGGAGAAAGAAGGGGTTTCCAACAGTCGAAAAATGCGCTCGATTACTTTCTTGTGCATGCTGAAACGGGTGAGGTCCATACCAATATGACCAATGTTGATGAGGCTAGCTGGGAGGATGCGTTTGCCAAGGAAGAGATGCATTTTTCGAAAACGTTTAAAACAACGGACGCAACGTTGTTGAACATTCAAGATTTTTACACTGAATATGGGGGATCTGTATATGGTGAAGCGGTAAACATGGATGTACCGGAGAATGTAGATAGCAATTATGAAGGCGCCGTCGGCGTGCCGAGAGACAGCAATAGCTACATTGCCACTTATGCAAAAACCTTCCAGGAAAGACAGCTTATCTTACTAGGCATGCTTGTCGTGGGTCTTGGTTCATTAACGGCCGCATGGTTTACCCGGAAAAAAGTTGATTTCTATGAAGGATTAAACACGAGTACGTTTGCGGGGCATGTGAAACGAATTCAGCCAGACATTGTTCTTGCTCTCGTTATCATCTTGGGAATCGTCACGCTGATCGCTATTAGTGATATGACCATTGGGTTTTATTATTACAATGACTATTCCGTTTACACGATTCTATCAAGCTTTCTCTTCCTACTTGTTAGCGCGAGTCTCTTTCTCCTGCTTGCCTACTACAGTTACTACGCGTGGAAAGATGAACGCTCGTTTGCTGACTGGGGAAAGAAAACCATTAGTTACCGGACTTTTGCTGTGGTGAGAGGTGCATTTGAGCAGTCATCTGTCGGTTTTCAAGTCGTTGGTATAATGGCTGTTGCGTTTGCGTTTGGCTTTGGATTTTGGGCTATTTTCCTATTCGGTTTTGCTTTCATTCTTTATGTGTTTGCGGTTCTTTTTATCGGCTTGCCACTTTTGTTTATGCTATTTAAGCGAGTCGGGTATTTTAACCAAATCGTTGCGCAAGCAAGGAACATCGTTGCCGGGCAATCGACTGAAGCTCTTCCTGTTAAAGGGCGTTCGGTCCTCGCTGAGCTGGCATCCTCGCTCAATCAGATAAAGGAAGGCGTTCGTACATCAAGAACGCAACAAGCAAAAAGCGAGCGTTTAAAAACCGAGCTGATTACAAATGTCAGCCACGACCTGCGGACACCATTAACCTCCGTCATCACCTACACGGAGTTATTAAAAAATGACAACTTAAGCGAGGAAGAAAGAAATGCCTATATCGACATCATTGACCGAAAATCGCAGCGTCTAAAAGTGCTGATTGAAGACTTATTTGAAGCATCAAAGATGGCGAGCGGCAGCATTGAGTTAAACAAAGCCAATGTTGATTTGAAGCAGCTATTGACGCAAACCTTGGCCGAAAACAGTCAGGCGATTGAAGCTTCATCCTTGCAATTCCGCGTTAATGAGCAAGCGGAGCCGTTAACCGCCTATGTCGATGGTCAGAAACTATGGCGTGTGTTTGATAATTTAATAGTGAACATTCTCAACTACTCTCTTGCGGAAACGCGCGTCTACATTGATGCCCGCAAAGAAGGACATGAAATTCAGATTAGCTTCAAAAACATCACGCGCTACGAGCTTGGTGCGAATACCGATGAGCTGTTCGAACGCTTTAAGCGGGGCGACACTTCACGCAATACGGAAGGCTCAGGGCTCGGGCTAGCGATTGCCAAATCGATTGTTGATCTGCATGACGGTGACCTGACGCTGGAAGTGGACGGCGACTTATTTAAAGCAACGGTGATTCTACCAGCAAGTTAACAAAAAAAGCTTTGTGAAGAGAGGTGATCTCATTCACAAAGCTTTTTTTCTTGTTAAAACGCGACAAGGAAGGGGTGGCTCTCGCGGTCTAAACAATGTCTAATCCGGTCACTAAAAGTAGAAAATGTGACCATTTCTAGCGCCTGCTCAATCGGGAAAAAGCCGACTTCCACGCTCTCGAGGGAGGTGGTCAAGCTCCCACCAATCGGTTTAGCTAGAAACAAGGTGTTGCAAATGGAGTTAGTGACATTTTGATAAATCCCGCAAAACGCAACGAGCGCAATCTCAATTCCGCTCTCTTCTAACGTTTCCCGGATCGCCGCCGCTTCAATCGACTCTCCTTCTTCTACGACACCGCCAGGCATTTCCCAGCCGCGTGCTGGACCTTTAATTAAAAGGATTTCGTTTTCCTCATTCAGTACAACCGTTGCCGCAGAAAGAAAATGCTTTGATGTAGCCATTGTTCTAGCTCCTTTTCGTTTGATAGAGGACATGCTCGCGCAAAGGGCTGGAGAGCGCGACATTGGGATGGTCAAAGGCTTGTGCATACGTCAGCCCTAGTTTCTTCATCACATGAATTGATGGCTTGTTGATTTTTGCTGTAAAACTAACAATCTCTTCTAACGGAAGTTGATTAAAGCCATACGCAAGGCAGGCCTTCGCGCCTTCAGTCGCGTAGCCTTTTCCCCAAGCTTCTTTTCTTAAGCGCCAGCCAATTTCAATACATGGAGTGAACGGAGCCTCAAAGCTGGCGTGATTAAAACCGATAAAGCCAATGAACTCGCCAGATGCTTTCTCTTCTACCGCATAAAGTCCGTAGCCGTTTTCATGAAAGGAATGTTGTATCCGCTCATAGAAAGCGGTTGTTTCAGCAAGGGACAGCAGCTTGGGAAAGAAGCGCATTACGTCGGAATCTTGGTTCATTTCGATAAAAGATGGTAGATCGTGCGTGTCCCAGTCGCGCAAGGTTAGACGCGGTGTTTCAATATAGATCATCGCGTTCTCCTTTCTGAACGTTTTTAACGAGTATAGCAAAAAAGTGGGCATAAAAGCGTGACGTTTCGTCTTGGAAATCGTCTTTAAGGTAACAAACGAAGAAGGGAGCAAGAAGGTGCATAACGAGAAGATCCACGACTGGTACATGGCTTATAGCAATGATGTTTATCAATACCTCTTCTTTATGACATACGATCATGAGCTCGCAAAAGACTTAATGCAAGACACCTTTATTCGCGGGTTCGAAAAACACGATACTTTTCTTGGAACAAACCCGAGAAACTGGTTAATTGCGATCGCTCGAAATCAAGCAATTGACTATATGAAGAAAAAGAAACCACTGACCTATTTGCTCGAGCAAGCTACAGGAATGCACACCTCAGAAGCGATTCCAGATCAAATGATTAATCGAGCGGAATCGGAATCCGAATTGTATCGTGCCTTACATAAATTAAAACGATCGTATCGAGAAGTGATCATCCTTCGGAAACTGAAAGAGCTATCCATTGCAGAAACCGCCATAATTTTAAAAACAAGTGAAGGAAAAGTAAAAACAACTTTATGGCGGGCGATGAAGGCGTTAAGAAAACAGCTAGAGAAGGAGGGTTTTGTTTATGAATCGATCCGATGAAGAGCTGGAAAGCCAATTCCGCGCATTGGAAAGAAATAGCGTACTTACTGAAACAGAAAAAGCGGAAATCTACCAACAGTTGACGAAAAAACTAGCAGAGCGAGAAGAGGGATTGCGATCTTTAGCAAACCATACTGTTACAACTAAATATGAGAAGGATAAAACTGAATTAAAAAGAAAACGAGAACCTCATTTCCTGTCACTCGCAGCCGCTCTGTTAATTTTGATGCTTGTTGCCGTTCCTTTTCTTTTAAACAGAGAGAATGGAGATCAAACTCAAGGAGGCGAGCGTGGAGAGGAGTTTGCGTTTCATTACGTCTCGGAGGATTTATATGAAAGAAAAAACGCTTATGTCGGTGATAACAGTTCCGTTGGATTTATTATGGGAGAACTCCCCATTCCAGAAGGACAACAAACAGATGGAATGAGACTATACACAACAGAAGAACCGTATGGCGTGACGGTAAGGTACTCGACGTATACTAATTCCCCACTCAATCAGAATCAGCTTCAGGTTTTTCAAGGAGAGCGTGAACAGCTCGTTCTCTATAACGCGACCGTGATGTTCATGCTCATTCAAAACGTTAGCTGGATTGAATTTGACTTTATCGATGGCCCCGTTGAAATCACGCGAGAAGAAGTAGAGGCTGTTTATGAAATGGACGTCCGAAACTTTTCAAGTATGGCAGAGATGGAGCAGGCTTTTTTTGCGGAAGAGCCTGACGCTGAAGTGGCGCGATAGTCGTAATTGTAAGGGCCCTACTCTCGTAAAAGTGAGAGTAGGGTTTTTAAACCATTTTTACATACTATTAAATATATATATCGCTCTATTCTGAATTAAACTAAAGAAAATGAGGTGAATAAGATGAAAGAGAAACCAACAAATAAAGTCTTGCTAATTGTCTTTCCTATCTTTATAGTGTTTGCTTTCTTTATTGGCTTTCTTATGAATAGCGATGAAAGTCAAAGTAAAGTGGAAACCGAAGAGCAAGTCGAATCGATTAATCTAGCAGAAAATGAAACAAGCTTTTACACCGCACAATTTGAAGGTAATGAGGAAGTTATATCTGCGATGGTCGTTATGGACGGGACGCGCGCAGAACTTGTTTTGCATATGCAATCTGAAGAAAGCGCTCAATATACAATTGTTTTTGGAGATGCTGCGGTTAATCAAAACAATGCGGTTATCACCAGAGGCAATGCTCAAGACGAGACGTTATTTATGGCAGATGATGAGGGAGAACTTATTCTTCGCTCCGTACATCCTGTTCGGGTTGTAGAAAGGAATGTGCAGGTTTTGATTGAAAGAGTAGGAGGGGATGGTGGAGCTATGTTTGATTTTGTTGAGATGGAATGATGCGTGTTGTCAATAAGAGTCTTTATAAAAACACCAAAAAGACTCTCATTCACATCAAATGAGAGTCTTCCTATCTTGCACGCCGCAGCGTTACGTTCCTTGCTGGTCTTCGTTCATTCGGTCTGTGCCATTCCAGTCAATCAAGCGGCTGATGGCGAAATTAACGGCAATAATGACGCCGATGATTGCTAGTGGTACGAGCCACTGATCGAGCATTAGGAGTAAGAACAGATACGTTAAGCTGAACGCAGATGTTAGCCATAGTGCTGTTTTCATGCTTATCACCTCTCAGTCGAATTATAGGCTGAGAACTCAGGTAATGAGCGACCTCGATTAAATAAATACCCGGTGTGATCGTTATTCAATCGTGGAAGGTACTGGAAAGGAGATTCGTATTGCGCGAGATGAGACCAAGAAGTGGAGCCACAAATCCCTTTCCTCAAGCGAAATGGGCTTTCCGCTGTATCAAAAGCTTGGTTATGAACAGGTTATATCGATGTATGTGTGTAAGAAAGAATGGCAGATCTGAGCTGAACCGCTCAGGTTTTTTTGTGTGACAAAGACGACTCGCGCACAACTAGCTCTGGTACGAGTTCACGCATCTGCCCTCGTTCACCCGCTATTAAGCGCAGTAGCTCGTCAACAAGCGCTTCCGCAAGCGTAACAACTGGTACGCCAACTGCCGTAATGGGGACATCAGCGTCCGCTTGTTGGGGGATGTTGTCGTACGATACAAGCGCTACATCATTCGGAATGCTTAAGCCAGCCTGACGAATCGCTCGAACGGTACCCATGGCGATGTCGTAGCTTGAACAGATGAGTGCTTGAGGTAGGTGAAATGATTGCCGGAGCACTTGGCAACTTTCAAAAAGAAGGGCTACCGAGCAAAATGCAGCTCGGATCAGGCTGGTGGTTTAATGACAAGAAGGACGGCATGCGCAGACAAATGACGAGTCTCGCCTCACTTGGTGTAATCCACCATTTTGTCGGGATGCTAACCGATTCGCGAAGCTTCTTATCATTTGCGCGCCATGATTATTTCAGACGCATTCTCTGCCAGCTCATTGGCGAGTGGATCGAAGACGGAGAAATTCCCGCAGATCTCGAGCAGGCAGGGGCGCTGATTCAAGCGATCTCCTTCACGAACGCAAAGCGTTATTTTGAAGCGTAAGAAAGACCAGCCTCCTGCTCAGAGGCTGGCCTTTCTATTTAAAAACCTCAGCAAGTATTTCTCGTTTATCAAAAAAGCTCCCGTTTCTAGCACCTGCGTCTCCATAGTCTTGTTCATAAGTGAAATACCAATTGTCCTCGTAATAATAGAGCAAGAAGCTACCAGAACTATAATCTATCGTATTGTAAAAAGAAAAGTTCTCATTTGTAGCGAGCCCATCAATATCTTCTAAATGAGCAAGGTCGATACCAAAACCATCCATTAAGATGTCCTTTGATTGATTAATATCAAACGAATCGTCCATTTTTCCAATTGAATAGAAACTTAAGTCGGTGGTATCGCTCTCGCGAATGCGCCATTCTGTAAAGCCGTCATGCGTAATTTCTTCTGTCTCTGCATCTTCAACTAAGTAAGGTGTAAAGGGAAGGCCTTCAATTTGAGTTAAAGTAAATGTAATCGATTCCCAGCGAGGTAGGGCGCCTTCTCTTAAGAACATCTCTTTTGTTTTTGGCAGTCCGTGTGCTGGGTCAATCTCACCTTCTTCAATTACATATGGCGTTTCGGTTGGCGATAAATTGCCTAGTAAGAAATAGCTTAACATCTCCGAATCAGAGTCTGCCAAGGGGTAATCGGCAAAGAAAATCAAGTGCCGATTAAATACTTCTAATTGATAGAATTCATAAAAACGACCTGTATTCTCATTTTTCATTGAAAAGATAGCTGTATCTGAATCTGAAAAAAGACTGTTGTTAAAATAGCCATTCCCAATAGATTGTACATAATCAGTAACAGTCGCATTAGGAACGGTTGTCATTGATGTAAATTCATATCCTGATAAAATTTCCTCTGCAAATGCATCAATATGTTCAGCAGACACACCTTCTTCAAATAAATAAAGCGAGGCTGTTTCTGTATCTCTTCTGGTAAAGGTTGTCTTTGTTGCTTTTTCGTCCAGTTCTTCTGAGGCGTTTCTAGATAAAGTGTTTGGTAGCATTACTTGAAATTCATCATGATGGATCGAAAAACTTTCTGATGCGTCAGGCATCAAAGCATCCCGGGCAAATAACTCCTCAATTAACGCCTCATCTTCTCCTATTTTATCAAGAGTCGCTTCGTTTTCTTCTGCTTCCTGAGGCGATTCATCGCGATCCTCCTGTTCATCGTGCAATTCATTTGGGACCGTATCACCTGATGGCTGATTGAACGTGGAGGAAAACGGATAAAACGATAAAAACAGTGCTCCTGCCACGGCAAGTCCGGTACCCGTTGCCGTCCAAGCAAAGAAAGTTGATTTGTTTCGTGCTGGCTCTGGATTGTTTAATCCAGCTTTGAATGAGTCTAAGCTTTTGCGATACGTCTGATGGGGCAGAGATTGATACACACCGTTATCCTTTTTTGGCATAGGTAAATCCCTCCACGTGAGCGTCTGACTTCAGCTGTTTCTGGGCCCGCTTTTGCAAATTTTTAACAGCGTAAAGGGATTTGCCCATAATTTTGGCTGTTTCTAAAAGTGAGAATCCTTCAATGAAACGTAAATGAAGAACCGTTTGATAATTTGTTGGCAACTGTTCCAGTGCTTCTTGCAGATCATCAAGCTTGTATGGACTTGATGGTGTTGCATGCAGGTCAGCTGAGAGCGGGCTTAGTTCAACTTGATTTTTCTGCGCTTTATTTGAGCGATAGTAGTCAATCAGCCGATTTCGTGTAATCGTATAAATCCACGTTTTAAAGGAGGAACGCTGTTTAAATTGATGTAGCTGTGTTGCCGCTTTATAAAAAACATCCTGTAAAATCTCTTCTGAATCGTGAAAGCTGTTCGTCTGCATATGAATGTAATGAAATAATGGCTGGGCATAGCGTTTATGTAATTGCTCGATAGCGAGTTCGTCTCCTTGTAACACACGTTTAACAAGTTCCTGATCGTCCAAATCCTCACTCCTTCCTTTTTATAATCATAGACGGAAAAAGCAAAAGAAGGAGTCTTTTTTATGCAAAAAAATTGGACAAATATAAATGAACAGAGTAAAAAGACGACTGAATTTCATTGGAATCAGTCGTCTAATCGTATTTTTCCTCATAAATGAGCGGAAGGAGAATCCGAAGACTCCTGCGGGACAGCACGTGTCTGAAGAATCCGAAGTGGTGGTTTTCCACGGAGGTGGCTGAGGCAGTGCCCCCGGAATGCGAAGCATTCTCCTGTAGCGGTGCTACTCAGCATATGATAGATTATTCGTCTTTTCAACTTCTGCTTTTCGTTAAGACCCAGCCTTCTCTCATTAAGTCTCCAGAACCTCAATTTTCCAGCGAGGGCTGAGCTCTGATTGTAGGGCATTGAGCTTAAAAACCGTCATTTCGGCGCTCTCTCTCGTTGTAAAAATCTCTTCTTTCGCAGTAGAACGGCAATACGTCATAATCTGGTTGTTAACGGTTCGAATAATTTTATACATTAAGACCCCCCAATTGGTTTAAAGCATACTGTTTAGTTTAAGCGGAAGCGGTTGGAAATATGATTCATTTTGAGTAACTTGGACAGGCACGATATAGGGACATGTAGGAATACAATATGAGAGAGAAAGCGATGCACATAGGGTGGAGGGACTCTCGGTGAATTCAAGCGAGCGAATGTTGTTTGAACGAGACTTAGCCTTTCTAAAGGCGATGAGAAAAAAACGTGCTAATGACGAATCCGAGCTTGCTCAATTTGTAGACAGAGAAATAGAGGAATTGGAACAAATCTTATTAAGTAAGTAAACCAACATCTTTTAATAAGATGTTGGTTTATTTGTTAGCTCTTTACTCAGCTGCCAAAACGGTCCGCAGCGTATCAATATTTTCATTCATCAAGGAGAAATAGTCGGCTCCTGCTTCAACATCTTCCTCGGTTAATGCTTCAAGCGGATGAATCGTCAGTGCTTCAGCACCTAGGTGCTGCTGAACCGTTTGCGCAACGGATGGCGTTATGTTTGGTTCGAACAGGACATGTTCCAAGCCCAGCTGCTCTGCTTGCTCGATTGTGTTGACAAGCTGAGCTTGTGACGGTTCGTTTGTTGGAGAGATCCCGGCAATACCAATTTGATTAATGCCGTAGCGTGCTTCCCAGTAACCGTAGCCTGCGTGAGATACAATAAACGTATCAATGGTCGCGTCTTCAGCTAATTGTTGGAATCGTTGATCAAGTTCATCAAACTGGGCTGTTAATTCTTGAAAGTTTTCTTCAAAATAAGCTTCTTGTTCAGGCTTTAACTCAACAAGCATGTCTTTAATCTGTTCAGCTAACTCAACCGATAAGACAGGATCAAGCCAGACGTGAGGATCGTAGTCACCGTGAGAATGACCGTGGTGTGCATGATCATCATGATCGTCAATGCTAATCGTTACCGGTTCACTCTGAGCAATGACGTCATGATCATCCCCAAACAAGCGAGCTTGAATTTGTTGACCGTCAACTTCGGCTGTACCTGTGTACGAATTTGTACCGTTGTCGGGAACGACTTCCCAAGCATCAGAATCGGACGGGTCCTCGTCTGGAGAAAGTGTATACCAATGCCAGTGATCATGACCGCTTTCCTCGTCCTCTTGAGCGGTTAACTGTACGGAATCACCAGTGTGATAGTGATCGTTTAACCCGTCAATTTGAACGGAGGCGGTTTCCAAATCAGCTGTTCCGTGATCGTGAGTATGTTCCTCCTCATCATGGCTATGATCATGGTCGTGCTCTTCCTCATCATGGCTGTGATCATGATCCTCTTCAGCGTGACTGTGCCCGTGATCATGGTCATGATCGTGGCTGTCAGCAATTAAATCAACACCGTCACTTGCTTCTAAGATGGTTACTCCTTCGTTCTCTACGGCGCTAACGACGCTGTCAGCAAAGGCTTCAATTCCCGCGCCATTATAAATAAAGGCATCCGCATCGGCAACTGAAATCATTTCCTGTGGTGTTGGTTCATACGTATGCGCATCTGCTCCGACGGGAACAAGATTCGTCACTTCAACATACTCGCCGCCGATTTTACTTGCCCAGTCTTGCAATGGAAAGATAGAGGTGACAATCGATAGGGGCTGATCCGAATCGCTTTCATCTCCTTGAGTGGAATTGTCTGAGTTGGAACACGCTGCTAAAAACAAAACAGCAATACTTGTAAAAACCAGTGGTTTTTTCATGCTTTCATCTCCCTTGTTCGTAACTGTTACGATTTAAAAACGACAAAAAAAAGAGCGGTTATCAAAGCAGTCGCAAGTGGTTTCCTAGGACTGCAATTAAAAAAACGAATCAAATCGTAATGATTACGAATTATAGCATAGATAAAAATGGCTGGCAACAAGAAAATGGCTTTCTTGCTTTTCATTTAGAGAATCGTTTATACTTTCACTTACATTCATGAGCGGTAGTTTAAGTGGAAAGGAGAATGATGGTGTCGTATAAAGAGGAGTGCGAAACATTTTTTCAGGCTCATTTAAAAACAACAAGTCGCTATGTTTTTACATATAAAGAGACGATGCATATGATGGACAGTGATTATATGGTCATTGAATTGTTGAATGCGTCAGAGGAAGAGTTGTGGCCTGTGGTTAAGAGGATGCGGGCAATGGAGCCTTCGGATAAAAATGTTCACCAGCTTTTGCAACATTTTGCTTATATCTATGTGATTGGCTATCGCACAAATAAAGGATGACTGCGTCAGCAGTCATCCTTTTTTATAAATCTTCCTCCGGCACACCAAGTGCACGGTTTTTTTCGGTGAAAATGGCATTGTGAGAGGAGATGAAAATATCATTTTTCGCCTCAGGCTTGATGTACGTTTTCGCGTGGTTGACGGCTACGGCAGCATCGGTGAAGGCGCCGGCCAGCAAATTAATTTTGTTGGAAAACTTGGCCGTGTCCCCAGCCGCATAAACACCGTCGATCGTCGTTTCTAGCTTATCATTGACGAGGATGTGGCGTTCATCCATCTCAAGACCCCACTGTTTGAGCTGACCTAAATCACTTTGCAAGCCGTGGTTGACGATAATCGCATCAACGGGGAGGTTTTCGGTTGTGTCAAGTGATTCTCCGTCCTCATTAAGCTTCGTAATTTCAGCTGTTTGAATATGCGTTTGCGTTCCGTTTACTTTGCGGATGATATAGGGTGTTTTTATTTTTATGGTGGATTGATTCATTTTCTTCACGCTTTTTTCATGTCCAGCAAATTGGTCTCTGCGGTGAACAACGGTGACTGCTTTAGCAATGGGTTCAAGTTCATTGGCCCAGTCAACGGCAGAATTGCCGCCACCTGAGATCAGCACACGTTTTTGGCGAAACTGCTCTAGGTCCGTGACAGAATAATGAAGATTGGTCACTTCGTATTTCTCAACATCAGCGAGATCTAGTTTTGAAAACTTGATTACGCCGTAACCGACGCTAAGGAGTAAGGTACGCGTGTAGTGTCTTTCACCTGTATGCGATGTAACGATTAAATGCCCATCGGGACAGCGCTCTAGCTGTTCGATTTGCTGATTGAGTACGATTGTTGGCTGAAACGTTTCGGCTTGTGCAACGAGTGATTCAATTAATTGATCGGCCCTAGTAGGTAAAAGCCCGCCAACATCCCATATCATTTTCTTAGGATAGCTGTTTAATCTGCCTCCTAAATAGGCTTGAGCTTCAATCAGTTTCGTTTTCATATCACGCATTCCGCTATAAAAAGTGGCAAACAAACCAGCAGGTCCTCCACCAACAATAGTCAAATCATACAACTCTAATGTGTTCGTCATTACACCGCACTCCTCTTAAGCCATTTCTATCATTATATTTGATAATGAGAATCGTTTTCAATATTTATTTTGATCATTTAGAAAAAAGAGGGGAGGTGATTGAAAAACGAACATATGTCGCTATAAGTAGAAGTGAATTTGACCGAAAAGAGGTGTAAGGAGGAACAAAAGTCAAAATCATTCGGCATTTTTGTTGGGAAATAAGAAATACAGGTGTACAAGCTAGCGTCTATTCAAATAAAATAAGAAAAAAGAGTAACTAGAAAAGGAGATAGCGCTGTGGGAATGGTTACAAGAGAAGAAGTTGGAGAGCTATGTGCATTGTGGTCGGGCTATTTGATTGCGCAAGATCTTGAGAAGGCATCTGAGTATCGTCAGCTTGTTTATCAGCAATTAAAAGACATGGAAGAAGACGACAAAATCATTGGGTATGTCCAGCTGCTTGATCTAAAGCACAACATTATGGAAGACAACCTTTCCAAGGGCGAGTTTCATACTCTTCCTAAAACACAGTCTGATTATCTACTCGATTTCTACTATTACTATTACCATGGACGCTATGCGTTCTATCATTCTCACTACAAAAAAGCCGTCTCCTTGTTCCAAGACGCTGAAAGAGTGCTTGAGCTCGTTGACAATGAAATGGAGAAAGCTGAATTTTATCAACAGTGTGGGGCTTCTTACTACCGAATTGACCAGCATGTCCTTGCTACACAATATACGGAAAAAGCAATTGCCATTTTTGAAAAAGATGAATTCTACGTTATTCGCCTCTTGAACTGTTATTTGCTGTTAGGAGGAATTCAAGCAGATTTGCATCAATACGATAAGGCAGAAGCGTATTATGCACAAGTGCTGGAGCATGCTGATATCCACCCGCAAACACTTGGCTTAACATATCGGGCGCTCGGGCTGCTCAAAGAATCTCAAGATAAGCTTGAAGAAGCCCGCGTCTATTTCTATAAAGCACTCGCAATTCCAGAGATTATGAACAGTATTTTTGGCGTAAAAATTAAAGTGAATCTTGTCAGCGTCTTATACCGCCTGCAAGCGAGCGAAGCCAAAAGCCTCTTTAAAGAAGCAGAAGCGGACGTCATTCGCTACAATATGCACGAGTATCAGCTACGATTAGACATTATTCATTATCTTTTTGTTGAATTCTCTGAAAAAAACATTGATCTTTGCTTACAAAATCTAGTAAAATTAGAGTGTCCCGCTTCGTTTGTTGCGGAGGAAGTTTCTCACGCTTTAAGGGAAAAAGGACAATTCGAGTTAGCGTTGAAGTACATGTCTTTTGCCTATAAGACGCGTATCAATCCTAACATGCTAGGGAGGGATCAAGAGTGAAACGGTTTCTTGCAGTCATGGTCGTTCTAGGTTTTGTGTTTGTCTCATCCGGTACATCTGGGGATGTCATCACACCACAGGGAGATAAGATTGATATTAGCGGATGATGAAGCGTGAAAAACGAACCGAATGTGGTTCGTTTTTTTATTTAGAAAGAAAAAAGAAATGTCACTTACAGGAGGTTCTTATGCGGACGGAAAGACAGATGATGGCATGTGTGGACGAGTTTATAAAGAGTGAGGATCTCATACGGGTAGCGGTAGTAGAAGGTTCTCGAACGAATAAACAGATTGAGAGAGATTGGTTTCAAGACTATGACCTCTCTTTTTTTGTAACGGATATGGAGGTTTACAAGGGCGATGAGAGCTGGTTAGATCACTTTGGAAAAAGAAGATGATGCAAAAGCCTGAGGCAATGGAGCTTTATCCTGCAGAAATTGGAAATGGGTTCAGCTATCTGATCTATTTTGATGACGGGATAAAAATGGATCTCACGCTTTATCCGTTGGAAGATCTACATAATTATTTCGATCAATCAGATGGATTAGTCGAGCTACTGTGCGATAAAGACCAGCGAATACATGATGCAATCGAGCCGACGGACCAAGCGTATTGGCTCATGAAGCCTAGTTCCCGCATGTTTGACGATTGTTGCAATGAATTTTGGTGTCTTGCATCTTATGTGGCAAAAGGGTTATATCGACAGGAAATCTTCTTCGCTCTTGATCACTTGAACCAACTGCTTCGACCTGAGCTGCTGAGAATGATTTCTTGGCGAATCGGTGCAGAGAAAGGATTCACTTTTAGCATAGGGAAACACAGAAAATTTTTAGATAAACAGTTACATAAAGACGAATTGCAGAAATTATTAGAGACCTACAACTGCGGAGGCATTAAAGAAACATGGATGGCGTTTGAGCGCTGCTGTACATTGTTTCGCAGCTATTCCTCTCAAGTTGCAGCTTCCTTTAACTATCAGTATCCGGACTATGATAAAGAAATGACTGCTTTTATTTATGAAAGTTATGCATCGCTTGCAAAAAGAGCTGATGGAGGTGTAGAGGATTAAACAACTAGCTAGAAATGATTATGTGAAAGTTAAAGCCTTACTAACAACCGAACAGGAGCGATCAGACTGCACGTTGCAAGCTGTCATTAATGGTGTGAACCGCGGCGTGATCTACGTTGATAATCCACATGAACCATTAATGGCCGTTGTTTATGCTGTTGGTTTACGCTTTTTCTTTATAGGTGGTGTCCCGGATAAGAGCAAGTGGGAGGAACTTGGGGATTTTATTTTTAATCAGCTAAAAGATGATAGTTTCACGCTCTGTGGTGGAACTTGGTTTTCCGCATCGCTTTATCATGAGGGGTGGAAGAACGTATTGGAACAAGTGGCTGCACATAAAGGTGCCACGATTGAATACGACTGTACGTATCAACGTCGCTTTGATGTGCATCCCGATCGAGGGCTTCCGAAAGGGTACTCGTTAGAAAAGATGAATGCGGCTCATGCGCGGAATGCGCTTGTCCATCCGGAGTTCATCGAGTATTGGTATTCGATCGAGGACTTTATGGAAATGGGTATAGGCTATGTAATGAAACAGGATGAAGACATTGTGTGTGTCTGTTACTCTTGTTCAGTTAATGGCAATGAGCATGAACTGTATATAGCGACATTTTCTGATGCGAATCGAGGACAAGGGCTTGCAACGTATGCCGCAGCAGCTTATCTAAATCAATGCGCGAAACGAAATGTGATAGCGAGATGGACAACAGACGAAGCAAACCAAGCTTCAAAACGTGTAGCTGAAAAAATAGGCTTTTACGATCCGTTCAAGGTGCCAGTGTTGGAATGTTCGTTTTAATGGGAGATAAAAAGAAACTCTTCTAACAGAAGAGTTTCAGATTGTCGAGAAAGCCTTGGTTCTGTGAACCCAGGCTTTCTCTTATGGTCTTTTGATTGGTCCCAATGACGAAATTTGATGGTGAAAAGGAT
>NZ_JAFBCV010000009.1 GCF_016907895.1 Shouchella xiaoxiensis | reverse complement strand
CTTGTTCAAGCTTTTGAATCGGTTTCTAGCATCATCGGTACTCTTGGTTAATTCTCAAAAACCCTTTTCCCCAAATAACGAATCAATAGGAGGTGGCTTTCATGTTCACAGACATTCTTGTTCAAGCTTTTGAATCGGTTTCTAGCATCATCGGTACTCTTGGTTAATTCTCAAAAACCCTTTTCCCCAAATAACGAATCAATAGGAGGTGCCTTTCATGTTTACAGACATTCTTGTTCAAGCTTTTGAATCGGTTTCTAGCATCATCGGTACTCTTGGTTAATTTTCAAAACCCTTTTCTCCAAACAACCAATCAATAGGAGGTGGCTTTCATGTTTACAGACATCCTTGTTCAAGCTTTTGAATCGGTTTCTAGCATCATCGGTACTCTTGGTTAATTCTCAAAAACCCTTTTCCCCAAATAACCAATCCATAGGAGGTGGCTTTCATGTTTACAGACATTCTTGTTCAAGCTTTTGAATCGGTTTCTAGCATTATCGGTACTCTTGGTTAATTCTCAAAAACCCTTTTCCCCAAATAACCAATCCATAGGAGGTGGCTTTCATGTTCACAGACATTCTTGTTCAAGCTTTTGAATCGGTTTCTAGCATCATCGGTACTCTTGGTTAATTTATATTTTTACTTACACATAGGAGGTGGATCAAATGCTCACAGACGTACTTACTCAGTTATTCGAATCAGTATCGAACATCGTGGGAACTCTTGGTTAAAGTTTATAGAGCGAGCAGCGTATCCATCGCAGCTCGCTTTTTCTTTTTTTATTGCAGCGCTTTTTTTAACCGTATTACCCCTTCTTTAATCTCCATTTCATTAAGGTGACCGTATCCTAAAATTAACTCATTTTTATGGAATCCTTTTCTTAGCGAAAAATCTTCGACAACCACTGCCTTCACTTTATTTTCTGCGAGGTTTTTTTGGTTTATCTCATCTCGGTCTTTAAAGCGAACAACGAGATGCATCCCCGCTGCCTGACCAATAATGTCACACGATCGAAAAGTGTCATTAATGGCTTCAACAAGCACCTTTCTTCTTCTTGCATAAAGCTTCTTCATCTTACGAATATGTTTTTCAAATGAACCTTCATTAATAAAAGCAGCGAGGGCCATCTGCTCAAGTGAGGAAGAATGCCTGTCTGTAAACCACTTCTGTTGTTCTGCACGCTTTACTAAATGGTAAGGCAGCACCATATATCCAATTCGTAAACTCGGCGACAGAATCTTGCTAAATGTACCGATATAAATGACTCGTTCCCCATCAAGTGACTGCATTGCTTGGACAGGAGTTCCTTCATAAATAAATTCACTATCGTAATCATCTTCAATGATATACGTATTCATTTTTCTCGCGTATTCTACTAATTGAATCCGGCGTTTAACTGGCATAATAGCGCCTAGTGGAAACTGATGGGATGGAATCGTGAAAACAAATCTTGGTTTAGACGATTGCGGAAGATTGGCGGGGTCCATTCCGTGTTCGTCGGTATGGATTGGCTGAAGGACTGCACCTGCCTCAAGAAAAATTCGGCGCATTTCTTCGGTAACTGGATCTTCAACACACACAACATCGCCTTCGCTTGCTAACAGCCTTGTTAACAACGATAGCGCTTGAGTCGCTCCCGTCGTAATAAAGATTTGATTAGGATCGGCGTTTACACCTCTTAACCTCCCTAAATAATTGGCAATGGCCGCGCGTAAATCCATATTGCCGTAAGCCGTTTGGTAACCAAAAACGTGATCATCCGCAGCTAAGCATACTTGCTTATAGACGTTTGCCCAAGCATGCTTCGGAAAATAATCGATTGCTGGTTGACTCGCTTTAAAATCAATTACATCTTTTTTTGTCTCAACATTTGTTACCATTTTCTCTCCAAGAATCGACCCCTGCTCTTTTTGAAACGAAAGCCCTTTTGATACATATGTACCAGACCGAGCAATACGATAAATATAGCCTTCGAGCAAAAGCTGCTCGTATGCTTCATTAACTGTATTTCGAGAAACGCCTAATGATTTAGCCAGCTCTCTTGATGACGGCAGCTGTTCATCCGCTGATAACTGCCCCGAAAAAATCCGATTGCGTAATTCTTCTTCAATCTGCATGACAAGCGTTTTGCGCTCATTACGTGATAATGCAAACCATAACAACCTTCCCACCTCCTCTGGTACCTTCAAACTACTCCAAATGTGGATCTTTATTGGTCCAGTATAGCATGATACGCTTTTCACAAGAACTTCGCTAAAGGAGATTACGCATAATGAAAACAATTGGTCTAATCGGAGGTTTAAGCTGGGAATCGTCGGTATCCTATTATCAATATATTAATGAATACGTTAAAAAGCAGTTTGGCGGACTGCATTCAGCCAAATGTCTGCTTTACTCATTCGATTTCCAGGAAATTGTGAACCTGCAAAGAGCCGGGAATTGGACGGAAGCGACCTCAAAAATGGTCGAAGCTGGACAGAAATTAAAAGCCGGTGGCGCTGAGCTACTTGTTATTTGTACAAACACGATGCATTTAATGGCTGATGATGTTGAAGCAGAAACAGGACTTCCTGTTATTCACATTGTTGATGCACTAGCAGAATCCATCAAAGCGCAAGGAATGCGGACGGTTGGTTTGCTCGGAACTCAATTTACAATGGAAAAACCATTTTACCGTGAACGAATGGAGAAACACGGAATAGAACTAATTGTTCCAGAAGAAGCCGACCGCAAAAAAGTCCATGATGTTATCTTTAACGAACTTTGCGTCGGCACAACCTGTCCAAATTCAAAACAATACTATTTATCTGTAGTCGAACAATTAGCCGACCAAGGGGCAGAAGGCGTCATTCTCGGCTGTACAGAAATTCCGCTGCTTATTAACCAGTCAGACAGCATTCTTCCGTTATTCGATTCAACTAAGCTACATGCAGAAAGTGCCGTTTCGATCGCACTTGAAGCCAGATAATCAAGACAAGAACCGCTCAGAAACTGAGCGGTTCTTATTATTTCTTCGCTTTATGCACTTTCAGCTGCTTTCCTTTTACCGTTACCTTACGCAAATGCTCTAACACATACGGACCTTTGTAATTTAAAATTTCTACAAAACTTGCCGTTTGTTCAACCGTAATAATACCGATGTCGCTTGCCTCAACGTCTGGGATTGAGGTAATCGTGCCCACTAAATCTCCAGCACGAATTTTCTTCTGTTTTCCCCCATTTAAGTATATCTTCATGATTCCTTCATCAATCTTCTTCTTATCTTCAGTTACATGAACCACTTTTTTAGCTCGGAAAAATAGGTTACGTTGTTGAGAAGAAACGACCGGTTCTTCTTGGAGCCTGAAAACAACATTAAGCTCTTGTTCAAGCTCATTCAAGTCTTCATTTTCATCAGGATGAATAAGCAAGATTGATTTACCCACGGCTCCGTTACGTCCCGTTCTACCTGTCCGGTGAACATAGTGCTCGGAAGTTTGCGGAAAGCTTGCGTGAATGACAAGTTCCAATTTGTGCACATCAATGCCGCGTGCTGCTAAGTTTGTTGAAAGTAGATAACGAATTTTTCCTGTTTTAAATTGATTCATTATATCGAGCCGTTCTTCCTGTTTCATTCCCCCATGGAGTTTGCCGAGGGCCGGAATGAAGTCTCTTAACTTCTGAAAAAGAGAATCAACATCAGTCTGCATTTCGCAGAAAATGAGGGCATTCTCTGGCTGTTCAACGCTGAGCAGATCGAGCACACGATTATCTGTTTGTTTTGTTGATTCGATTACTACATGCTCAATCGCAGGAGCATCAGCTTTCTCCTCGTTTGTTAAATAAACCGGTTTATTTAACATTTGCTCCATTAACTGCTCAAGCTCCGACGGAAAAGTAGCTGAAAAAAGCAAATGAGTCCGTTCCTTTGGCAATAATTCCACAATCTCTTCAAGCTGTTCCAAAAATCCGCGGTTAAACAATTCATCCGCTTCGTCTATAACAAGGTACTGCAGCTTCGAGACATCAAGTGTACCTTTCTGTAGATGATCCAGCACGCGTCCCGGCGTTCCAACAACGACATGGCTTTTCTGTTTTAAACTTAACTTTTGTTTCTCAAACGACTGCTTGCCGTAGATCGCTTTAATTTGTAGACGTTTAAAACGCCCTATTGCGGTTAAATCACCTTGGACTTGGGCTGCCAATTCTCTTGTAGGCGTTAAGATCAATGAATGAACTTTGTTTTCTTCCCAATCTATTTTCTCGCATAAAGGAATCCCATAGGCGGCCGTCTTTCCACTTCCCGTCTGTGATTGGACAACAATATCTTGATTTTCATTATCTAGAAGCAACGGAACAACAAGTTGCTGAATGGTTGTAGGCTTTGTATAGTGTAATAAAGATAACGCACGCTTAATTTCATTACTTAGCAGATACGTTGAAAATGGTTTTTTAGTCATTGGACACCTCACTTACTTAAGCATACTCTATTTTGCTTGAAATAGAAAAAGGATGATTGCAAATGAATCAGAATGTGACGATTATAACGGGTGGAACGAGCGGTATCGGATTTGAGACTGCAAAAGCCCTCTTGCAAAAAAATCATCGCGTCCTTATTGCGAGCAGAAATGCAGCAAGAGGCAAGACTGCCATTAGCGCCTTACAGCCCTTTGGAAAGGTTGAGTTTAAGCTACTTGATTTAGCTGATCCCGCCTCTATTCGTTCATTCGCAGACCACGTGAATAAAGAATATACCGCAATCCACTGTTTGATTAATAACGCTGGCGTAATGATTCCACCACTAACGCACACAGTGGAGGGATTTGAGCTTCAATTTGGCATTAATCACCTCGGCCACTTTGCTTTAACAGGCTTATTGCTGCCTCAGCTGATGGAAGCTAATCGGGCAAGAATCGTCATGATCTCAAGCATCGCAGCAATAAAAGGCTTTATTGATTTTACAAACCTCGATGGTAAAAACGGATATAAGCCAATGGTTTTTTATCGCCAAAGCAAGTTCGCTAATTTACTTTTTTCTAAGCAGCTGCAGCAGAACTTACGCTCAGCTAACTCATCGACGCTAGCGGTTACTGCCCACCCTGGACTTGCTTACTCGAATTTGCTGTCCCGTGGCTCTGGGAAAGAGGCAAACCTGCTTATTCGCAAGCTGCTTCCACGGCTCATTCAGTCTTCTGCCAACGGTGCATGTTCGCCGATTTATGCTGCAACTGATCCGCTGTTAGAAGGTGGCGAATGGATTGGTCCAAGCGGACACCGATCATGGTACGGAGCACCAGTCGTCAGTACATTAGGCGATCAACTGTATGACGAACAAACTGCAGACAAGCTCTGGCAATTTTCGCAAGAAGTAACTGGTGTCACCTATTCGTTTTAAGGAGGAGAAACGATGCACGAAACGTATATGAAGCTCGCACTAGAGAACGCCAGAACGATGCGGGGACAGACAGACCCTAACCCAACGGTCGGCTGCGTTCTTGTAAAAGAAGGTCGCGTCATTGGAATTGGCGCCCACTTAAAGGCTGGTGGACCCCACGCGGAAATTCATGCGCTACAAATGGCCGGTAAAGAAGCCGTAGGATGTACGGCGTATGTGACGCTTGAACCTTGCTCCCATACAGGAAAAACCGGACCTTGCGCACTTGCGCTTATTGAGGCCGGTGTCAAACAAGTTGTCGTTGCCATGCTTGATCCAAACCCGCTCGTTGCCGGTAATGGCATTAGACTGCTTGAAGAAGCAGGAATTCACGTGGAAACAGGTGTCTGCGAATACGAAGCACGGGCGCTAAACGACGTTTTTATTCACTCAATCCTGCATCAGAAACCCTTCGTCACGGCAAAAACAGCGATAACCCTCGATGGAAAACTGGCAACCCATACAGGCAGCAGTCAGTGGATTACCTCTAGCGAAGCTCGGACTGACGTTCATCATCTGCGTAGCGAACATCAAGCGATTATGGTCGGGGTGGGGACGGTTGTACAAGACAATCCCGCACTAACTGCGCGAATCCCGAACGGTAGAAATCCACTTCGTATTATTGTTGACTCGCACTTACGCACTCCGCTCAATGCCCAAGTGATTACGGATGGACAAGCTCCTACATGGATATTCACAGCACAGGCGACGGATGAAAACAAGCGTAAAGCCTTGCAAGACCTCGGCGTAGAAGTTATCAAGACTTCAGGGACAGAGCAAGTAAACCTTGAGGAGATGCTCGATTCTATCTACCAACGATCGATTACCTCTATCCTCCTTGAAGCTGGCGGGACGCTAAACGCATCGTTTATTGAAGCCGAGCTCATTAGTAAGCTGATTCTATATATGGCTCCAAAAATCATTGGCGGACGTTTGGCGCCAACCTTCTTAGAAGGCGAAGGGATTGGGCTAATGAATGATGCCATTCCAGTCGAGATTGCTTCGGTTGATTTTGTTGGCAAAGATCTTAAAATTACTGCTTATCCCCAATACAGTAAAAAGCCAAGAACTTAGTGAAGTTCTTGGCTTTCTTTTGGAGAAAACAGGACAGCGGCAATGCCAATTCCAGTTAAGCAAGCAAATAGAATGAGAGATAGATAAGGAAAGGCCAGATCACTCACAACCTGAGCCGTCGCAAACCAACTTATCAGCCCACTGACCCCAGCTAGTCCAGTTGAAAGTGTCAGCTGAACCTTACGCTTGCGATGGCGCAAAACACTCCTTGTGAACTGATAGAAAGCATAGCCAAACAAAAACACAAATGGGCTTATTACAACGGCAATAAAGGTTGTTGCACTGCTTTTTAGGGAATCCATCCCGTCAACAAACCAATTGTTAAACCCATCGTAATACATGTCTACAAACGGGTAAGCGTCACCTAGCTTATCCTGCAAAGCTCCCGCTATTTCGCTGGCATTATGGTTAATCGCATAAAGCGTAACACTTTCATCCATATACACTGTATTTGTATGGTTGGTTCCCTCAACCCAATCATCCACATGTGATTTAGGTATAATAAATAAACTGTTCATGTACGAATCGATTGAACCTACCTGTTCACTAGATGCTGTTGCTTTTATTTGTGTTTCTTGTTCAAAAACCTCCGCTTCTCCATATTCATTAGTCCTGAACAATTCAACTGTATAACCATTCTCCAATTGCACTCCTGACTCTTGTGCGCTTCTCACCAAAAACATGTCGCCTTTATCCATTTCAGCGAGTTGGATGTCTTCACTCCAATCAAATGTTTTCAAAACTAAATCCCAATCTGAATCGTCAATAATGACAAGATCGTAATCGTATTTATAATCGTCTCCCTCAACTCGAGTAAAGAAATTGTAATTACGATAAAACGTTAAAAATTCGTGCCGCTCTTCTCGTGCTTCTTGTAAAAAAGACTCAATTTGATTTGTGCCAACGGAATAAACTTCTATAAATGTCGTTGACCCCTCTTGTTCAAGCCCTTCATCTTCATCCCAATACATTTCGCCAAACTGTTCACCGTAACGAAGCGTAAGATCCGTCCAGATCGTCTGCATTCTTTCCATAAGTGGACCAATCATTAAAGAAGCTAAAATAACGATACCGATATAGAAAAAAGCTCCTGTTTTTTTCATTTTAAAAAATGTTGTTTGCTTTATAGCAAAACAACTAAAGACTACCACCAAAACAGCTAACATGAATACAAAAAAGATCGTTGTAGGAAATGGGATGTACGGATTGTATTCTGTCGATTGATACAGTAGTCCCCCTAAGCCAATACCTAGAGCACTTCCCACCGTCTGTCCGTACCCATAGAAAAACGCGTAAATGAGTAAAGCGCCAACTACAGCAACCACAGTTGCTGAAAGAATCGCCTGATAAATTCCCTTCCGTTTCATCCGCTTAGGCGAATAGCCTAGCGTAACATACAGCTGTTTGTGTGGATTAAATACGTTTTCCAACAACATCTTCAACCGCAGGCAACAGCCTACTAAAATTAACCCCAGTGAAATGAATAAGATTGTAAACGTACTATTTAGTAGAGTATGATCAAATAGGGATGTGTGATCATCATAAATTTGCCAGGATTGATGACTAACATGTTGCCCCGTCTCTGCTTGAATTTCACGAGCAAGTTCCCCCAGGTCTTCTACACTTGAATATGCATATAAGCGACCGAGTTCAGTCGTCTGTACATCTTTTATACTAACTGCATTTATGACACTTTGACCATATTCATAAAATAAGCCTGTAATTGTATACGTTCTTTCTTCTCCATTCTCGTTTTGGAGAACCAGCTCATCACCGAAGCTCATATCTGGATAAAAAGTTGTCGCAAAATTAAAGCCTAAAGCTACTTCCGTCTCGTTACTTGGAAACGAACCGTTGGCTAATTGCAGATCTGTTTCTACGAAATTAGGTGAATTTAAGTAGCCAATATCTAATTCAAATCCATCCCTATCTGAAACTAGTTCTGGCGCGCTTAGAAGCCAAACATGATCAACCTTTCTTAATCGACTAACATACTCTACTGTTTCTGGTTCGACATTTTCAATTAAGAGCGAATAGCTATTCCCATTAAATAAACGTTCTTCCGTTTTCTCTGCTTGATAAAGAACAAGCACCATCCAGCCAATTACAGCGAGAACCAGTAGAATTGCGCTTACGAGTATTCCGGCTTCTCGCTTCTTTCTCTTTGTTAACTGTTTCATCCGCTGTATTCAACCACCTTCCCCGCTTCTAAAAGAACGGCCCCTTGGGCAAGCTGAACTTGCTCCCAGCTCGAGGTTGTATAGATTAGAGTATGACCATTTCTGCGGGCATAGCGGATAAGTTTTTCAAGTACCTCATTTGTCTTTGGTTCATCGAGCACAAGTAGACTAGGATTTGAAGAGAGTGCTCGTATGTATAAGACCGCCTCATGTTCCACTAGATTAAGTTTCGGCGGGAATTTATTCATTAAATCAGCACAATTGAAATAATCAATCAACTCTTGCAATAACTCTTTGTCTCCCTTCTTCCCTCGAACCTTGTCCATTATTTGCAAATTCTCGGCTACAGTCTTGTCACTTATCAGTGGACTCTTTTCTAAGTAAACGCCTATCTCTTCTCGCCGAATTTGCGCGCGTTCCTCTTCTGTTTTAAATGCCAGATCGTCCTGTCCGACAATAATCTGTCCGTAATCTATTTTATCAATGCCTAGTAACAAGTTTAGCAGCGTTGTCTTGCCAGAATCATGCTCTCCAAAAATGGCGAGGCATTCTCCGTACGACACACTAAAATTGAGTCCATCCAACACAGTCTTTCTTGTTTTTCCCCAACCATACTCTTTCTTTAAATCAATTACATCAACATGTTTCATCTACGTCCTCCTACAAGATGTCAACCAGCTTCTTCCATCATACCATTCAAGAAATAAAAGGAATAGTTGAAATAGAATCAAAAAAGAACTTTTGAAAGCATCCGTCTATTAGGCCGTGCTATACTACATGAATACGCTACGCTGAACGTGGAAAGGAGGGCTGTATTAAGATGGGTCCTTTACAACTATCGGAAGAAACGGCGCTCGCTTTATCAAAGTCGTTGAATATTCCATTGGAACAACTGATGCATATGCCAAAACCTGTACTGATGCAAAAGCTAGCTGAACTAAATGAAAAAAAGAAATAGAAGCAGGCAAGAGCCCGCTTCTATTTTTTATATCGTTTCTTTCAAGCGTCCCATAACCACTTGATCATAATACGTTCCGTTCACAAATTCAGCGTTACGTAACAAGCCCTCAACTTCAAAACCGCACTTCTTATAAACATGAAGCGCTCGCTCGTTGCCACTCCATGTATCAAGCTGCACTCGGTTTAAGTTCATGTCTGCAAATAAGAAATGGACAAGAAGATTCAGTGCTTCTGTTCCGTACCCTTGGTTGCGCGCTTCAGGTGAGCCAATCGTCATACCAACTTCTGCACTTCTTGCAATGAAGTTTACATTACGGTAGTCACAATTACCGATGTGCGTTTTTGTCTCGGCCACATAAATGGCAAACAGACAACCCTTTGTCCGATCAGGAACGCTATTCTTCTCAAAAATAGCTTCCGCCTCTTCGATAGTAACATGGCTGTATAAAGCAGCATACGTTCCTGCAGCAAGACGTGCCGTTTCTGGATCATTTCGCCAAGCCGCCTGCCTACGCCAATCGTCTTTTGTTGCTGGTCTTAATTCAATCCGTTCTCCTTTGATCAATCAAACCTCTCCCTATTTTCAATTTGTCTCCAACTAATTTTCTCTGCGTTTTCCACTTTGCTGTCATCATCGTCATCACCCTTCCTATTCATTCTAAACAAATCATAGCAATTTTCCGTCAGCTTGTATAGTTGATTTGAAAGACATCCGTAACCTCATTATGAAAGGTTGTTTGGTTGATCGTCCAACAAATATGATGATTGCCCCCTTTACTTGATGGTCTGAGATCAGCAATGGTCATTCCTTTTGCTTCTCCTTTTGTCACAACCGTTACATCACGCTTAATAAATGTCGCAATGTCTTGATTATGCAGGAGCGCGACCGGTAAAAGATCATGAATTGGAGCTTCAGGAAGAGAAGGATTAGTAGCTGAGTAGTAGTTTTGATAATGGAAGAATACGTGTTGAAACAAGTTCCCGAATAGAGGGTGGTTCGCTAAGAGATTAATTAACGAGGTAGAGAGAGTTGCCTGCGATGTCACATTTAATGGCGCAATGACTGCTTCCGTGTGGTCAAGTACAAACTTTGCAGCGATGGAATCACCATATACATTCGCTTCTGCCACAGCCGTCCGGTTTCCAGGCATAAAAAAGGCGCCTCCCATAATGTAGACGCCGCCTATCTGTCTAAACTCTTTTTGAAATACATTTAGTGCGAGGGCAAGTGACGTCATTCTCCCTAGCTCCACTACATATAGATCACGCTTGTAATGCGCAGCAAGAGTTCGAATATGATCAAACGTATGGATATTGCCCGGGAAATGTCCTTGTCCTGTAAACAAACCTAGCCCGCTCACCCCATGAATATCTGGGTAATGGCTCTCATGTCTTTCTGCAATTGACACACAGGCAGCAGGAATAACCGGTACGTGACTCATCCCGGCAAGATGTAAAACGTACGAAGCGTTTATTGTCGCCTGCTCCTGCGTCACGTTGCCATAACTAGTCACGACAGCGACTAGCTCCAGCAGTGGATTCAGCAGAACATACATAAGTGCGATTGTATCATCAATACCAGGGTCACAAAAAACGATGACGTATTTCTTCATACCATCCCACTCCCTTACGCTTTTTACTAAAACTATGAAGCGCAAGGAAGGGTCATGATTGTTTTTAACCTAAATCTGGAAATAATACGAAAAATGCGCTGAACAGTTTGGATTAAAGGGATGATCACAGGCCGGGCAGGAGCTTACTTGCATATATTCATTGATTGATAATAGCTCTTGACAGCTTCCACATAAAATCGCTTTTTGCTCAAATTGGTCCTTCTGCCAGCGAGTAAGCGGCTTACTGCAATGATCCTGATGACATTTGTAACATGGATAAAACGTTTGGCAACAAGCGAACTTGATTGCGACGACATCTCGCTCTGAGTGGTAATGAATGCAGCGCGTTTGCTCATCAACTTTCGCTCCGAACACATTGATCATTATTTTGATCCCAATGAGGCGACCCAGCCAATGACAAAGCCGACAAGTGCTGGTACAACCCAAGCAAATCCAATGTCTGCAAACGGCAGCCAAGCAACAAAGTCCCAGTTTCCATTAAACGCTTTTAAGCCTTCGCCAATGCTGACAATAGCCGTGAAGATAATCGTCATTTGATAAACGAGTCTTTGTCCACCGAATAATTTATCAAGGAAAGCTAAAAGAATGAGCACAATAACGATTGGATAAATAAATACTAATACAGGAATTGAGTACGCAATAATCTGCGAAAGTCCAAAGTTAGCAATAACTGCGCTAAATAGTGTAAAACCTAAGACAAGTCCTTTATAAGATAGACTTGGAATCTGTTTATTGAAGTAAATCGCACAAGACGAGATTAACCCTGTTGCTGTCGGGATACATGCCGCCAAGATGATTAATCCGAGCAAAATATTTCCTGATGTACCGAAGTATTCAAACGATACTTGCGCTAAAATACCCGCTCCATCGCTCGCTTCAATGGCTGAAGAACTGACAGCGCCAAGATAACCGAGGCCGGCATAGACCGTTCCTAAGCAAATCGCTGCCACCAATCCTGCTTTCCAAGCAGTTTTGCGTATTAATCGTTGATCTGTAACGCCGTAATCTTTAATTGCCTTCACAACAATAATGCCGAACACAACCGCTGCGATTGTATCCATTGTCAGATAACCTTCCGTAATACCTCGGAAGAGTGGGAATCCTTGGTAATCACCAACGGCCGGTGTATACGTTCCAAGCGGTCCCGCGATGACACGAATAAGTAAGATTGAAACAACAATAAGTAGTATTGGTGTAATTATTTTTCCAATTCGATCAACGAATTTACCTGGGTTTAATGCTAAAATATAGACAATGCTAAAATAAATAAGGGTAAAGAGTGCTAAAGCCCATTGACTATCTGATCCCAAGAAAGGAACAAGACCGATTTCATATGAAACAGCAGCCGTACGTGGAACGGCGAAGAATGGACCAATTGTTAAGTAGGTTAAACTAGTCAATCCAACAGCAAAATACGGGTGGACTCGCTTGCTCAATCCTTCTGCGTCATCACTGCCTACATATGTAATTGCCATAACACCTAATATTGGCAACCCTACTCCAGAAATAAGGAACCCAATAATTGCTGACCATGCGTTCTCTCCAGCTTGTTGACCTAATTCAGGCGGAAAGATGAGATTGCCTGCACCAAAGAATAAAGAAAAAAGCATCAGGCCAATAAAAATGATTTTTGTATTGGAAATGGTTTGTGTTTGATTCATATGCCACCTCTTAGTAAAATTATCTGACAAATTCGTCTATTTGAGAAGTGTATCATAGATTTTTCATTTTTGTCCACTGTCTTTAAATTAAAAAAGGCTAAGCCTCTTTAATTAAGACTTAACCTCTTCATGTTTATGAAATCACTTGTATAGTTTGTTCTGTGTGCTCTGGTTCTTTTTTCTGCTTAATGAAATAATCTAACCCGATCTTTCCGCTGTTTCCTTTCCCAACCATGATGAGGATGGCTAATAAGAGCAGAATGGGATTCGTTGAAACTGTGCCCGCAAGTAAGAATGAGACGTTCATTACTCCTCCAAAAAACGCAGCAGTTGTGGTTAGTAGTCCTACGAGTAAACCCAGTCCGACAAGTACCTCTCCCCACATGACAATAAAGCTTATCATCTCTGCATTTGGCAGAATAATCGTTTCAATTAGCGCGTTATAGAGTGGATAGGCTACCGATCCGTCGCCGCTTGTAACTGGGTTCTCGACCGTATTGGTCAGAAAACCGGCTGCATTAAATCCATCTCCTGTTACCTTACCTAATCCCGATGATAACCAAGCCCAACCTACATACAATCTAACAAGAAGTAATCCAACCATTGCGCTTTTTGACGTTTTTAGAAATTGAATAAACATCGACTCATCTCCTTTTTATTGTGAAATACTTCACAATATCTTATAGGTTAAGTATATGCGGAATTCGCTACTTGTGAAATAATTCACAATAATAGTTAACAAAGCAGCCACATTTTTATGACTATTTTGTTACAGCACTTGTTTGCACTTAAAGTTAGCGCTTACTAGCCGACACATATAAACCGTTCACATACAAGCTTTAACTTAGGGTCATAAGAAATACCTAGCCGCTTGTATTCGCCTCTGAAGTAACGTTCGTGTATCGCTCTCCACGCTTCTAAAGAACCGTCACCTTCAGCAAGTGCAAACGCTTCTGTTACATCTTCAAAGCGCATCGTAAAAACGTCTGTTGTTTTAATGATGGCTACTGGTTCATCTAACCGATTTAACACAATGCCATAATCATCTCGTTTCGGCAAAGGTTGGTTTGTTTTTTGATAGGTTATTTCGGCTGTACACGTCGCTGTCTTCTGCCCACTTCGGACAAGCTCGGCCAGTTTATCCGGCTCATCACCAAACTGAAAGGCATATACAGATTGAGGTTGAACATGGTTCCCCCAGTATGTATCCCAATAGTTACGCGCCGCTTGGTTCATAAGTGCGCTCACCTCTTTTCATTTTAACGTTTATACATACAATCTTTCGTCACTGTCTCTCATAATCCTCTTCTAGTCAATTAAATGCCTTTACTCAAGTTATGGTACTCGTCTAAAGACAGCTCGTCTTCAACCAACCTCTCAGCAAGTTCAATCCCGACATAGCGCAAGTGCCAGGGTTCGTAATCATAGCCTGTAATCCCTTCTTTACCCGCTTGATAACGAATGATATAGCCATATCCATGCGCATGTTCTTCAAGCCACAGACCTTCAGGAGTAGATCCAAACGCTTCAACTAATTCATACTCAATTGATGCTGTTGATACATCCATTGCCAGCCCCGTTTGATGCTCGCTGTAACCGGGCTCTGCTACTAACTTCTGTGATGGTCCATTCTCTTCAACCGCATTTTCATACAAAAACGCTTGACGTTCAAATGAGCGATAGCCCGAAACCGCAATAAAAACGAGACCTTCTTCTTTTGCATCGCTAAACATCTGCTCAAGAGCCACACTTGCTTCCTGACGCAGGTAACGTTTATCGATGTCTTCTTCGAAACTAAACGGAACATTGGGAGTGACCAAATCAGCAGGGATGTAGGCTTCAGACAAACGTGTCTCTTTGTTAATATTAGCCGCCATATTCTCAGGATTAGCAATTGTTGCCAACCCATTCACTTCAATGATTTCATTTTGATGGGTTTCCTCAATGAACGGATGCGATTGGTCTTCCACCTGTCCTGCACAACCCGTTGCCACTATGATAATCGCGACTCCATAAACGACTACTTTTATGTTCATTTCTACCCCTCTTCTCCTTCGATTTCACTCTATTTAGTCTAGCCACTAAATCTTCGTTTCATAGCTTTACAACTTTGAGGTTTCTTCGTTCATCAAATCAGGTATATAAGAAGGAGGTAGAAAAAGGAGGGTGCGACTATGAGTCAAGTGAGAAAAGAAGCAGAAGAACTGACTGGTTGGTCTTTAGAAAATGAAACGCTGATAAGGGAATTTTCGTTTAACGACTTTCTCAAAGGAATTGACTTTGTCCAAAATGTTGCCGCTTACGCAGAGGGTGCACAACACCATCCCTACGTCATTATTGACCACACAACCATTACAATTAAATGGACGACTGTAGACGAAGGAAAACTAACTCGGAAGGACATTGAAGCAGCAAAAGCTTGCAATAATTTTTATAACTAAAAAAGAGATGCAGCTACGCATCTTAGGCTATTGAGAAGATGTCGCTCTCAATAGCTTTTTTTTATTCAAAATGAAGAAGGGACCATAGCCCCTTCTTCTACGCATCTCTTTTTTTGCTGTCTGTTAAACACGCTAATACCACAAACAGTAAGAAACTAATGACAACAGTCATTCCACCACCAATGTAAAAACCAAGCGTTACCCCTCGAGGTAAATCAAACGGATTCGTATTGTAGAGCCACATCCCTGATGTAAGTAAAATCGCACCTGCAATACCGGTCCACGCCTGAAAAGCGGCGAGTCTTTTTTGATTTGGCTGATAGATTTTATGAAATAAGCTCCAGGCGAACAGCGTCAGCCATCCCAACACTAGCACATGGGCATGGATTGCCGAGAGCGCATAAGAGCCTCCGCCGGCCATATGGGCACCCATTAACACACCCCATAGCCCAAATAGCGAGGACACAATTAATAACAGTTTTGCATGGTTCATAATGAAACGCCTCCTTTCTTACAAGTGTAACCGCTCAATATGAATGGAGTATGAACAACGAATTAGTCCTCATCATAAAACGCCTTTTTTTCTTCTTCACTTACTTCCCCGACAAAAAATTCCTGCGTCGGCATAACGTGCATATCTCTTGCTGTCACATGAGCTTGTACAATATACACCCCATCTGTCTCTAACTCGATTTCCGCTCGATAGATACCATCTTGAGAATGGGATGCTTCAATAAACTCCGCATCATCTCGCTGCTCATTCTGCCAAACTTCGTATAACACTTCATGGGCATCTTCAACGAAATCGTCCCCCTGCATCACTTGTGTTTGCAGTGTAAATGGTTCATTAACTGGCTGTTCTTCCTGTACTTGAATATGGACATCAATTATTTCTGTTGAGAGATTTTCATTTGGATCTTCATCCGCTGAACAAGCTGTTAAAAATAGAAGCAGCAAGCTAGTGGTCATCAGTCGTTTCATTTAGGAACCTCCTTCCAATAAATCTTTATTCATATTGTGCGATCGTGACGGTGGCAGTCGTTCCTTGCCCTTCAACAGATTTAATTTCAAGTGATCCTTCGTGTTTTGCCATAATTTCCTGAACAATTGCTAGTCCAAGGCCTGTTCCGCCATCTTTACGGCTACGAGCTCGCTTTACTCGGAAAAACCGATCCGTAATATAAGGCATATCAGCCTGAGGTATACCGATCCCTTCATCGCGAATGGTTAATTGAGCTTGCTTGTCTACAGTGATAAGGTTTACATCAATTTTTTTCCCTCGATTTGTATAGGAAATAGCATTTGTTAAGAGGTTAATAATGACTTGTTTCATGCGATCACGATCGGCATAGATGATACAATCTTCATCTAAATCAAGCCTAATGGTCATTTGTTTCTGCTTTGCTCTCATCTGCACGGTTTCACATGCTTCACGAACAAGCTCCGCAAAGACAACGACATCGTGCTGAAGAGGATACTCATCCCCTTCTAGTTGAGCTAGATCTAATAAATCATTTACTAAGCGATTCATGCGGCGCGCTTCTTTTTCAATGATTGCCATTCCTTGTTCAGGTTTAATTACCCCTTCTTCTATTCCCTCGATATAACCAACAATGTAGCTTAACGGAGTCCGCAGCTCATGGGCAATTGTTGCGAGGAAAATACGTCGGTTTGTTTCGACTTGTTGAAGCGTGCTAGCCAATTGATTAAGCGAGTTCGATAACTCAGCCATTTCATCTTTACGGCGGCGAACCGATAGCCGTTCCGAGAACTGACCTTGCTCCATCCGTTTTGCGACAGCGTTCATCCTTACAAGAGGATCTACTAAATGTCTCGTTAGTCGAATTCCTAAGAAGACAATTATACCAGCAGCAAGCGCAAGCGCCCCTGCTAAGAACCAACGTAAATTGGTAAACACATCATACACATCTGCCAATGGTTTCGATATAAAGACAGCTCCCGCCAAGCGTTCACTTTCCATTAGAGGGATAGCGATACCAATCATATCCTGTTGAAAACGCGGATGTTCTCTTCGTATAAAAACGGTTTCACCTTGAAGCAGGACCTGACGTTCTTCAAATGTGATCAACTCTTCCCCAATCGTTCCCTCAAACGGCGCACCGCCTGCGAGTTCCATCGGGTCTTCGGTAACAAGGTACAGAGCCTCCGTTGTTTGTTTTGACCAATCAATTCGCTCAAAAAACGTTTCATTTGTTCCTTCAAGCTCATATAGATTTGAGAGCGCTTCTCCTTCCTGCATGAAGCGATCAACCTGCTCTTCAACATATAAGCGTTCATAGAGGAAAAAAATCAGCACACTCGCTAACGCAAGAACAGCAAGTGCAGTGAAAGCAATTCCAAGCCATACTTTCGTGCGAATGGAATCGAGCTTCATTCTCGCTCACCGAATTTATAGCCAACACCCCAAACGGTCTGGATGCGTTTGCCGGACGTACCTAGTTTTAAGCGAAGCGTTTTTATATGCGTATCTACCGTTCTGAGCGAACTTGTGCTCACATCGGTCCAGACGTTTGTAAACAGCTGTTCCCTCGAAAAAGAACGGTTTTTATGTTCAGCGAGGAATAAGAGCAAATCATATTCTCGTCTCGTTAAGACAAGTTCTTTTTGATCGACTTGTACCATTCGAGCGTGTCGATCAATTAACAACTCCCCAAAGACCAGCTTATCCGTCGGGTAAATTAACTCATACGAGCGGCGTATCGTTGCTTCGACTCTAGCCATCAATTCTTTTGGACTAAATGGTTTGACAATGTAATCGTCTGCGCCGAGCTTTAATGCTCTTATTTTATCTTCTTCATGACTCCGAGCTGTAAGCATAATGACTGGCAAAGCATAGTTTCTTCGAATGGTTTCACACACAGCAAAACCGTCCATACCTTCCATCATAATATCAAGAATCACAAGGTCTACCTCGCGCTCCTGAATTACCTGCAAGGCTTCCTCGCCAGTACCCGCTGTGATTGCCAAATAGGAATGGTTTTTTAAGTAAGTGACGACCAGCTGCAAAAGCTCCGGCTCGTCATCAACAACAAGCACCGTTCTTGATTTCATTGCATGATCTCTCCCGACGAAATTGCGTATGGACCTGGCTCCACCTCAACTTCTGCCATTAGGGCAAAAGGCTCTTTCATTATAATTGACAAACTATCGCTATCAAAATTGCTAACAATCAATTGTTCTTTATATTCATACATAAAATTTGGATTATGTCCAACTTCAATTGAAGCAACAATTCCCTTTGATTCCAGATCAATTTGATAAAGATGATCGTTTCCGTGACATAAAACAAACATTTGGGATTGATCCTTACTGCCCGTAATCGCGATTGGCATTAAGCCGACATCAACTGATTGAACGAGCTCACCGTTTGACACATCATATCCGTGGAGTTGATCGTTTAACTCACCACTCGGTCCGTGCCCCCCAACCCAGAGTAAGTGCCCATCATAAAACATCCCTGCTGGCCTGTCGATGACTGAAAACGACTGCTTTCGTTTCGACTGCATCTCAATGTAATCCACTTGACCAGCATCGGTGCTCAGCACAAACAGATTTCCAGCTTGATCTAAGTGCAACTCTGCTGGCGCTACATCCAGTGAAATCGTTTGTTCAATCTCACCCGTTTCTATGGCGATAAATGACACCGTCCTTGATTGCTCACTCGCTACAATTAAGAGTCCCTCGTTGGCATCATAAACCATTGTCGACACTTGATCATCAAGCTCAACAAACGATTCAACAGCACCATCCGTTAAATGGAACAGGACTATTTCATTAGCGTTATTTGTTAAAGCGGCAACACGTTCATCACTTATGCTCACCTGCGTTTTCCAAGAAGAAGGAAGCGGTTCTGTATGCTCAATTGTATAATCTTCCACATTCATAAAGGATAAGGATGGTTCTTTTAGATGAGAAATCACTAAATAGGGTCCATCATTAGTAGGAAGCGTTAGCGATTTATCTGCACATCCATGCAGCAAAACAATTGAAACCATGAAACTAACAAGCCACTTCTTCATTCAACCCCTCCTTTACCCGATCAGTATAGCACTTAATTGTGAAATAAATACGAAGTTATCTGCAAACAAATAGGAGCTAGAACAACGGGTGAAAACGAAAAGAGGCTGGGACATAACTAAAAGTAGTAGTTGAAAAGACGAATAATCGAAACGATGCTGAGTAGCACCGCTACAGGAGAATTCTTCGCTTTCCGGGGGCACGGCCTCAGCCTCCTTCGTGGAAAACCGCCACTCCAGAGACTTCAGACACGTGCTGGTCCCCCAGGAGTCTTCGAATTCTCCTTCCGCTAATTTTAAGATAAAACAAACGACGAACGTTCCCATTTTCAGGAATGTTCGTCGTTTTGATCTGTCTATCTACTTTTGTCCCAGCCTCTTTCAATTATGCTCGTACACTTTTAAACCCCATCTGATCATAGTGTTTCTTTTTCACGGACGGCACTAGACTGCGTTCTTCCCAACGTCCATTGCACGGCAATCATGCAGACCACAAGAAATGCAAGCACAATTAATGCTGGCTTAAAGCTGTTAAATGTATCATACAAAATACCAACTAGGAATGGTCCAAGCGCGGCAAAAACATACCCGCCGCCCTGGTTCATTGCTGACAAGGCACTTGCTTCATCAGCTGTCTCTGTTTCCAAGATTGGTAGCATCAGCGCCAACGGAAATAACCCACCAGCTCCTACACCGAGCAAGATCATCGCAGGTAGCGGATGCACATCGGTAATTAAAAGAAAAATTCCTGCTAATTCCAGCAAGCTGCAGCTAATTAAGGCGATTGTAAGCCCACCTTTTCTTGCTACGACATTAGGTAAGGTTAGCGAGACTGGAATTTGAATGACTTGGAAAATGGTAATCATCGTTCCTGCCATTGCAGCCGAATACCCCATATTCATTACAATCGGTGCAGCCCATGCCGTCGTTGTATAGAACACCGTTGCCATTAAACCAAAAAACAACGTAATTAGTAAGGCTCTCTTGTTTCGCAAAGGTAGTGCAGCACTTCGGTTGATGATCTCCGTCTGTCGTTTCTTCGCAAGCTTAATCCATAACAATACAGCAGCAATGCCAAATACTGCCCACACCGCGAGGGAGATCTGCCAGCTATTGCCCGCTGCTTCATAAAAAGGCACTGCTAAACCCGTTGCAACTCCTGCTCCAATAACAAGAGATGCTGAATAAATACTCACAAACCCCGGTTTATGGGGAAAGTATTGCTTAATAAAACCAGACAAAAGTGGACCGGCTATCCCAATACCAACACCTGCTAAAAAGGCGGTAACAATTAGGAAGAAAGCAGCACCTGTCGTTCCTAAAACACCTCGTACAGCAGTTGCGAACGTAATAAGAAGCAAGGAAAAAAAGATTGCCTTTTCCAAGCCAATTCGTTTGCTTATTGTTGTTGCTAGCGGAGCAAACACGCCCATACACAGCACAGGTAATGTCGTTAGTAAACTTGCTGTCGTCCCGCTAATTCCAAGGGATTGTTGAATGGATTCAAGCAGGGGTGAAACCGACGTAATGGCAGGACGTAGATTAAGAGATGCCAACGCCAAAGCTAAAAGTAGGTAAAACGTGCGCATGCTTTTCTCTCCTTGAACCAAACTTTCTATCTATTTAAAAAAGAATACGAGACAAGCTCTTTATCCGTCAAGCGCATTTCTTGGATTTAAGAAGAGCCACTGATTGAATCGGCTTCCCTTATAAATAAAAAAAGATCAGGCTCACATCAGTTAACCTGTAGAAAGGATTGTTCTATTGTAATAAATCACCTATTGACAGGAATTAGGATGAGGAGTATGATTCACTTGAAATCGCCGTTTAAGATAATTTAAGTCACTAATGACTCAGGTCGATCAACTAGAGTAGGGGTCCAATGAAACGAATACCAAAATTAATTAAATTTCCTAGTGAACTTGTGCAACGCATTGAAGACTACCGTCAAAACAAGAAAATCCGAACGTTTTCTGGAGCGGTTTACACGCTTTGCAAAAAAGGTCTACAGAACAAAAATGATTAAAAACAGGAGCACGCTTAATCCAGATGCTTCTGTTTTTTGTTGGATGATACTATGAATAGTTTATTAAACAACAAGTCACCCATATGACAAAAAAAGAGCCTAGTTGATCAACTAGGCTCTACATGATTAATCAATTAAACTTGTTGGGAATGTCGATAAATCTACACCAAGCGTAAGAGGAACGAGGTAGTAAACGGCTAAGACAATAATTGCTGTGGCAAAGACGTTCAGCCAGAAACCAGCTCGGACCATTTCAATAATTTTTATCTTCCCGGTTCCAAATATAATGGCGTTAGGTGGTGTTCCAACTGGAAGCATAAATGCACAGTTAGCTGCCATCGCACATGGAATCATCAGTGCAAATGGGTGAATATCAATTGCCACTGCAAGCGCCGCAACAACAGGCAAAATCATCGTAGCCGTCGCTGTGTTGGACGTAATTTCTGTCAGCATCATAATAAGCAATGTTGCCCCAGCAATAATGAGTAACATATGCATGCCGTCGAGTATTGTTAACTGATCACCAAGCCAGCTTGATAATCCACTTGATTGGAACCCAGCAGCAATAGCAAGACCGCCGCCAAATAAGAGCAACACACCCCAAGGAATGTCTTTTGAATCGGACCAATCTAAAATACGCGAAGCCGCTTTACCAGGAATAAGAAAGAGAAGCATTGTAGCAATAATCGCAATCATACCATCAGATATACCTGGAAGTTGGTAAATTAACGCATCTTCTCCTGCCCAGAAAAATTCTCTAGAAATCCACATAAACGCCGCGAAAATAAATACAGCAGCAACTATTTTTTCTTCATAAGAAGTCTTGCCTAGCTTTTTGCGTTCATCTTGAATTAATGCTTTTCCACCAGGCAGTGTCTTAATGCTTGTTTTAAAACTGATTGACCCTAAGAAAAACCATGTAAATAATAGCAACAGGATAACAACAGGAACTGCGAATAACATCCAAGATCCGAAACCAATGGAAATGCCAAAGATTGTATCAAGCTGAGCTGCTAGAATAATATTTGGTGGTGTACCAATTAATGTCCCCAATCCACCAATTGTCCCTGCATAACCAACTCCAAATAGAAGTGATTTTTCAAATTTTGGCAAGTCTCGCTTGTGACTGTCTTCCTTTAGAGCTGCCGCAACCTGCGCTGTAATAGCTAATGCCATCGGAATCATCATCATAACCGCCGCCGTGTTTGAAACCCACATTGAAAGAAAGCCGGTGGCAATCATAAATCCAAGTAAGATTCGCTGCGTGCTTGTCCCAATGACAGCAATAATAAACAAAGCAATCCGTTTATGAAGATCCCATTTCTCCATTGCCGTAGCGATAAAAAATCCACCTAAAAAGAGAAAGATAATATCATTTCCATAAGAGGAAGCGACCGCTGAGCCTTCCATCGCACCTGTTAAAGGTAATAAAATTAACGGCATCAGTGAAGTTGCCGGAATTGGAATGGCTTCGGTCATCCACCAAGTAGCAATCCAAAGCGTGACTGCAAGAACACGTTGGCCATCCGCTGACAATCCAGCAGGTTCAAAAAATAAAATCGTCAATAGAAATAGCAATGGCCCGAGAATTAACCCAACCAGTTGTGCTCTGGAATAAGGGCGTTTTTCATTTTCATTTTTTGGTGTTGCGGTTTTTCCTTTTTTGCTTTTATGTTGGGCAGCTTCTTCTTTTAAAGCAGCCGAGCTTTTATTTGCATAGGAAAACACATTTAAAAGATCCTTTGTCCGCTCTGACTGAGCCCATAATCTGTTCCAAACTAACTTCATGTTCGTTCCCCCATCCTCTGAAAGCGTTTTCTTATTTTTTCATAGACTAGGGGGACGGTCTAGTTTTTTTAATTAAACGAAATCATTTTCTTTTAAGAATTGCCTCCCTTGCTCTGAAATTTTATATTGATGAAACGGTCTCCCATGCGATAAATAAACCAAATCCTTCTGTATAAATAATTCTTCTTCAAAAAAGCGCATATATTTTCGTAGTGAAACATGCGAAATGCTTGTTTGTTCTTCTAGTTCAGCTGTCGTTCTCCAGCTTGTAGGAGTTAACTCAAGCGCTTGTAATATACGGATTGCCGTTACTTTTGTAATACCTTTAGGCAATTCTATTCTTTCTTTTGAGCGTATTTTTTCATTGCGCTGTAAAAAGGTATCAATTTCATTTTGTAACAGAAGGTCAGGCTGGGCTTCATCACTCATTGAGCGGTAGCGCTCCATCGCTTCTTTGAAACGAGCAAAGGTAAACGGCTTTACCAAATAATCCACAACACCAAAACGATAACCTGTTTGAACGGTATAAGAATCATTAGCTGATGTAATCAGTATCACATCAATGTTTCGCTCATCCATTCGCAGCTGCTTCAAAATATCAAGCCCGCTTTGCTCGCCTATATATACATCAAGCAGCAGCAGATCTGGCTTATGCTGCGCCAGCTGACTAAGCCCTTCGTCAAAAGTACGTGCGCTGGCAACAAGCGAAAATCCCGGAATCTTCTTTAAGAATATCGCATGGAAATGAGCAATTTCTTCCTCATCTTCAATCATCATTACGCGTATCACTCGTTTACACTCCCTTCAAGTCCGAGTGGGATGTGAATCGTTACAATCGTCCCTTTGCACACTCTCGATAGCACATCAAATGTGCCATTGTACTTATCTACTTCCTTACGAACATTTTCTAACCCATAGCCATGGTCCCCAGCTTTCGTTGACATCCAGCCTTCCTGCTCTTGCTTTGGCGTAAATCCTTTCCCGTTGTCTTCAATCACATAACGCAGCACACCGCCAACTTGCTTAATCGTAATGATCATAAAATGATTCTCATGTGATTGGCTCGCTTCAACCGCGTTATCAATCGTATTGCCCATAATCGTAATCCAGGCATCAATAAGCTCCGGATCAAGCTTTGGCCACATCGTGCCTGATTGAAAGAGCACCGTTATTCCTTGTTCTTCCAATGCTTCCGTCTTACGAGCTAAAAATTGTGCGAGACTCACGTCAGACACAAGCTTTGCAACCTCATCAGGCAATTGTTTGTTCTTTTTCTGTTGATAGCGCTCAGATAGCTTGCCTATATATTCTCTCAGCTCTGCATACGATTCTGTTTCAACCATTGCGCTAATAATATGAAGCTTATTCATAAATTCATGCGTTTCACTGCGTAAGCTTCTCGCATATGTCTCAGCGCCACTTAACCGTTTCATAATGTCGTCAAGCTGTTTTTTTTCCCGAAATGTCGCTAATGCACCGATACATTTCCTGTTATAGAAGATAGGTACTTTCGTTACAACCGCTTCGAGTTCACCTAAGTGATACACACGGTCAAACTGACTTTCACGCTTCGTTACGATGCATTCTAACTTTAAATCTGGCCAGACATCACTAATTAGTTTTCCTTCGATTGCTTCTTCCTTGCCTGAAGCTTGTAAGAAAGTTAAAGCCGACTCGTTTGCAGCTATAACGTTTCCGGTATCGTTAATGGCGATAATTCCTTCACCAGCAGCCTCCAAAATCGCTTCACGTTCGTTCACGAATCGGGCGATCTCTTGAGGCTCTAAACCGAGCAGTCTGCTTTTAATTCGATTGGCTAGATAAAAAGCACCTACTAATCCGACTAATAAACTGATGCCTGCTCCGATAGCAGAAGTGATAATGACTTTGTTTTCAGCAATTGCTATTGCATCAGTGGCAATTCCAACTGAAACAGCACCAATAATCGCTCCTTCATCATTATAGACAGGTTCAAACGCACGCACAGAGGGGCCAAGAAAACCGACAGCTTCAGAAATATACGATTCTCCCTCAAAGACGAGATCCGCGTCATCCCCTACAAAGTGTTTTCCAATTCGATCAGCAACAGGATGCGTATAGCGGATTTGATTTGTATCCATTACAACAATATAGCGAAATTGGTTTTCAATCCGAATGTCTTGAACAAATTCAATCAATTCCTCAGATGTACTCCCTGCTTCCAATGCACTCGTTACTAACGGATGGTCCTTTAAATGACTTGCACTGATCTGCACTTTATCGGCGAGGTGTTCTCTTGTAAATGTGACTTGCTGGTACGCACTAAATAAACCAAATAAGATGAGAGAGACAAGCACAATCCCGCCGCTCAACAGCATCGTTTGTGTTCGCAAAGATAAAGGCTGCTTCATTTTTTCACCTTCAATACGTTTTCTATTACTCATTTTAGTTCGAATTGAATGAACATGCTATCGTTTGATCAAATCAAACGAGTCAAATTTGTTTTAAACCACTAGTAGTAATAGTTTGACATTTAATAAAAGCTAGGTAACAATATAATTGAAAGCGCTTTCTCCGTTTTAGTTTTGTTATGAAGGGTACACAGATAAGGAGAAATTTTGTTTCTACACAAATGGATCTATTTAAAAAGGAGCGATCTTCATGCGTAATCAAACACAGCATTTTATCAATGGAGAATGGGTCAATTCTGTTGGGACAGACACAATTGACGTTATTAATCCTGCTACTGAAGAAGTGATTGGCAAGATTAGCGCAGGAACAAAAGAGGATTTAGATAAGGCGGTCGCTGCAGCAAGAGCAGCTTTTCCAACCTTTTCTCGGTCAACTAAAGAAGAGCGTATTAACTGGCTTGAAGCCATTGCAGAAGGATATAAAAAAAGAAGTGCAGAATTAATTGATGTGATGACAGATGAACTAGGTGCCCCGCTATCCATCTCAGAAAACGTCCACTTTAAAATGGGCCTAGCTCATTTTAAGAAAGCGGCTGAATCACTAAAGACTTTCTCCTTCTCTGAAGATCGAAACGGCCATACACTGGTCAAAGAAAGCATTGGTGTGAGTGGTCTCATTACACCTTGGAACTTCCCGACAAACCAGACATCAACGAAGATTGCCGGCGCAATCGCTGCTGGTAGTCCTGTTGTCTTGAAACCTGCAGAGAAAACACCTTATGCAGCGATGATCTTAGCTGAGATTATCGATGAGGCCGGTCTTCCAAAAGGAGCATTTAACCTCGTTAACGGCACCGGTGATGTTATTGGTGATGGCATCAGCTCTCACCCTGACATTGATTTCGTCTCCTTTACTGGTTCCGGTGGTGTCGGTGAAAAAATCATGCAGAATGCTTCTAAAACGATTAAAAAAGTTGCGCTTGAGCTCGGTGGAAAGTCGCCATTAGTTGTGCTTGAAGATGCAGATATGAAAAAAGCAGCAAAAACAGCTGTCTCCAATATGTTTATGAATTCTGGGCAAGTGTGTACGGCAGCAACACGCATCCTTGTCCCGAAATCAAAGAAAGAAGCGTTTGAATCAGCGGTGCAAGAGGTTCTCCCTTCATTCTCGATGGGCGATCCACGTGAAGACGGGCATAACGCTGGTCCGCTTGTTTCTGAAGGACAGTGGGAAACGGTCCAATCATATATTCAAAAAGGAATCGATGAGGGCGCAACCGTTCTCGCCGGAGGTACCGGTAAACCAGATGGCATCACTAAAGGCTATTATGCAAAACCAACCGTGTTCACCGATGTTTCCAATGACATGGTCATCGCACAGGAAGAAATTTTTGGACCGGTCATTTCGTTAATCTACTATGATGACCTTGAACATGCGATTGAAATCGCGAATGATACGGTCTACGGTCTTGCTGGTTATGTATTCGGTGAAGATCAAGAGAAATTACGCTATGTAGCTTCTCGTATCCGTGCTGGTCAAATCACTGTAAATAATGCCCGCACTGATTTTAACGCTCCGTTTGGCGGTTATAAGCAGTCTGGTATCGGGCGCGAGTGGGGCGACTTTGGTATTGAAGAATATCTTGAAGTCAAAGCCGTTCTCGGAATGCCGTCTTAAGTTTTAAAAAAAGTTCTGTTGATAGGTATAAAAAGAATAACGTTGGTAAGAATGTGTAACGTATTCCCCTATCCCCCTTAGCCTCCAACTTTGTTGGAGGCTTTTTTTTTGCGCTTGTACGCCTAATTGGACAACTCTTGCATACGATGATAAGAGTAACCAATTTGATTGGAGGTCGTACAACGATGTCGACACGTACAAGAATGATCGCGTCTTTCTATGCCCTTCTGGCTGTAGCTTTCTGGGGCTTATCCTTTGTCTCAACAAAAGCACTTCTTACCTCACTAGATCCGGGAACGATTCTTGTTGCCCGATTTGCCATTGGGGCGCTTTTTTTATTCATTTTACTTCTTTTCTTACGAATTCCATTGTTACTGCCCGTTCGCTACCTGCCCCATTTAATTATCTTGAGTATCCTTGGCGTGTTTGTTCACCAATTTTTACAGGCAACAGCCTTACTGACAATTGATGCTTCAGATGCTGGTTGGATGATTGCATTTGCGCCTATTTTTACCTGTATTCTCTCCTTTCTGTTTTTACATGAGCGGTTAACGTTTCCCAAGATGATTGGTATTGTCGCCGCAGTATGTGGGGTATTAATGGTTACCTCAAATAACCTGTTTGTTTTTTCCTTTGATTTGGGACATAATCTGATGCTGTTAAGCACATTTAACTGGGCTGTTTATTCAATTTTGTTAAAAGGGTTACGAATTCCTCTGCCTCCCCTGACCGTTACCTTTTATATGTGCTTAATTGGCTCTCTTCTTACCGTACCGTTCTTTGCTTCAACAGAGAGTTTTCATGCGGTGTCAACACTGGAATGGGGACAATTGCTCCATTTATTGTTTTTAGGCATTTTCGTTTCAGGCATTGCTTATTATTACTGGACTAAGGCGCTGCAGGTGCTTGAAGCCAATCGGGTTTCTTCGTTCCTGTATATCGAGCCCCTCGTTACGCTTGGTGCCGCAATCTTAATTCTTCATGAAAAAATCATACTCATAAGCATACTAGGCGGACTCATACTTATAGGAAGCGTCATTTTTATAAATAAGGGTTTCTCAACTCCTACCAAACGGGAATAAGGAGGACAGATATGTTAGTAGATCGAATTAGTCAGGTGTTACGCCCATTAAAACAGCCTTCCATTGCTGAGCTTCGGAACGCTTTAGTGAAAATAGATGCTTCGTATCGCGAGCTATCTCCCTTTCTAGAGTCCACCTCAAATAAGCCCTATTATAGAAAGCTACTCTATCAATCCGATGAGGTCGAGCTACTTGTAATGAACTGGTCAAACCTTGACTGTGCCCCGCATGATCATGGCTCGTCATATGGCTGGATTCAAGTGATCGGGGGAGCCTGCAAAAACACCCTTTATCAAGTTGAGGGAAATGAGCTTCCAGAAGAAATTTTTCATAAAACCTATCAACAAGGAAGCACCTTTTTCGCGCCACAAAAAGCGGTTCATAAGATGAACGGGGAGAACGGCCTTGTTACACTGCATCTCTATGCGCCACCGATTACCGGCATGAAAGTGTATGATTTAGAGCGCTGCCGCATGTGTATCGTTGCAGACGACTGCGGTGCCTGGTGGCCAGAAGAACAGCGGCAAAAACTGCAAGAACTACGCTTAAAAAACAAGAACACGAGTCAGAAATAGAATGAAAATTGTGAGGAGGAAGAGCCTATGTATCTCTCAACGCTACGAATAGAAGACTTAACCGATGCCCAACTAACAAAGCTGCTCTTCCACGTTGGCGAAGATGACCAAAAGCAAGCTGACTGTATTTTTGTACCTGGAAGTAGCAAAGCGGTTGATTATAAGGTACCTAAAGCCGCGTCTTTATATAAAGCGGGTCGGGCGAAGACGCTGTTATTTTCGGGCGGGGTCTCGTGGGATGAATCGAAAAAACCTGAAGCCGAGTTAATGCAAGAGCGTGCCGTACAGCTCGGTATTCCTGCAGAGGCGATATTAACCGAGACCGATTCGCTCCACACAAAAGAAAATGTGCTCGCATCGTTACTTGTGCTTGATCGGGCATTTGATCTGCACAAGATGGAACGAGTTATAATTGTCACATCAAGCATTCACACACGGCGTGTTCTTCTGACGATGAAAACCTATATGCCTGATTGGATCAACTACTCGCTTGCCCCCGTTGATGACCGAACGACCAAAGCAACGAATTGGTTTGCTTCACCATTTAGTCGAAAGCGCGTTCTGACAGAAGCAACAAAGCTTGTTGAATACACCCGCACTGGGGCAATCATCGATCAAGATCTAGGTGACTTATTAAACACATAAAAAATGCCCCTTTCTCAAGGAGCATTTAAGCCAAATTTACTTTGTATAATACATGAGCGCAATCGCTCCAGGGCCTGTGTGTGTGCTAATAATCGGTGACGTCTCCATTAATGAAAACGTAAAATCTTCGCGAATTTGCTTTAATCGATCATGAACCTGCTTCGCAAGCGACTCTCCTTCAATATGCGCAATGCCAACATGTCCAACTTCTTTTCCTTCTGTCTCTGATTGAAACTTCTCAGCAAGAAACTCGATGACCTGTTTGTAAGAACGCTTTGTTCCTACCGGCGTGTACGTTCCCTCTTTTAAAGCAGCAATTGGCTTAATCTTTAATAAAGAGCCTAACAGCGCTTTTCCTTTACCAATTCGGCCACCTTTTGCTAAATACTCAAGCGTATCGACCACAATGTAAAGCGAGGTACCTGAACGAATAGCTTCAATTGCTTTCCGGATCTCTTCAAGCGAAGCGTTTTCACGGACTAATTCAGCAGCTCTTTTTACTTGAAAAGACAGCGCAATTGAAATGTAGTCAGAATCAATAACCGTCACTCGACCGCTCATCTCATCAGCAGCCATTTGCGCAGATGAGACCGTGCCACTCATCGCTTTTGTCATATGAATTGAAAGGACATGGTCGTCCGGATTTTGCAATAAATCCTCGTATACTTGTATAAATTTCCCTACTGGTGGTTGAGAACTTTTTGGCAATGTTTCGCTTGTTTTTAATAAATGAGCAAATTCTTTTTTCGTGATGTCAACTCCATCTAGATAACTAGAGTCGCCTATATTTATTGATAAAGGTACAACTGTAATTCCCAGTTCATCTATAACCGTTTGATCCAGGTCCACGGTGGAGTCTGTTACTATTTTTATCATCGTCAAGGAAGCCTCCTTATGAGTGCATATCCCTTACCCTTATACGCACTAAAGCATCTGCCTGTAGTATGACATAGCCTTCAAGCGATGTAAACGCTGGTCACATGAACAGAATATTAATTCTATTAATGACTACAATTGGTATCTAAGTCGACATAATCTGTCTATTAATTTTTATAAAAATAAGCTTTTTTTAAATCTTTATTCGGTTTCCTTCGTTACTATTAGTAGAGGTGGTGATTGCTTATGCCAACTGACGCAGAATTAGTTGCGGAAATCAAACAAGGCAGTAAGGCAGCAATGGATGTACTCGTAAAACGGCATTATCATACGGTCTTTGCATTTTTTTATCGTAAATTAGGAAACGACCAACTCGCCTATGATTTAACTCAGGAAGTGTTTATTAAGGTAATTAAGGCCATTCCTCGCTACAAAAACAGTAAACCTTTTTCACATTGGCTCTTAACAATCGCAGTTAATCATTCTCGAGATTATTTCAGAAGTCGCGCCCACCAACAGAGCGCAACGCAACTTCCTTTATTTGAGTCTTTGAAAGATGAATCTGCAGATATACCCAAACTATTATCAAAAAAGCTAGATAGCGAAAGAGTGAAAGAAGCATTGGGGCTTCTTCCCGACCACCAACGCGAAGCCATTATCCTGAAATATTACCATGACTTATCGATTAAAGAGATCGCTTCTTTATCAAACAAAAAAGAAGCAACTGTAAAATCAAGGCTACAGCAAGGCATCCATAAGTTAAAAAAACAGTTAAAAAGGAGGGATATAGATGAAGAAACAACAAACCAACTTCGCAAAACAAGATGAAGAATTGTTATCGGATGAAATGTACATAGCACTGCAAGAGCTTGAAGAAGAACTTGATGCTTATCTTGTTAACTACCCGAACTCAGAACAAATTCAGGCAACAATTGAGACCTTACAACAATATGCTCCCGCTAAAGAAAGACTGTTAAAAAATTGGTTCAGTCAAGGACAAACTCTAATAGAGCGAGCAAGTATCGAGATCTTCTATATGAGTCGACGTTACTGGTTATTGACTATCGCATTTTTTATCGTTGGTTACCTCATAACAATTGAAACCGCACATCATCCAATTCTATCGCTTATTATGCTTGCCCCAGCTCCTTTTGTTTTTGGTTTACTTGAAATCATTAAAGGAAGAGAGCACGGTTTATTAGAAATGGAAATGAGCTGTAAATGGAGCGCTCATACCATTCTATATGCTCGATTACTCGTCATCAGTCTATTTACAGTACTAGTAAATACACTCTTTATGCTCAGCTCCACGCCCATCATTGATGCAGCACAGTTGTTTTCTTTAATACTTAGCTGGTTTGTACCCTTAACCTTATTTTGTGCGATTGCCTTCTATTTAAGTATGAAACTAAGGAGAATTCCCTTCCTTGTTAGCTTTCTTGCTATCTGGTTTGTTTTCTGTGGCTATGTTCTTCTCGACCCTATTAGAAGTCAAGTCTTTCTATCCTTGCACATCAGCCTCTACCTTTTCACTTTTTTAACCGCTATTCTGCTGTTCACACTTCAGCTGAAGCATGTTGCAAAGCAATACCAAAATTTTGAAAAGAGTGATCCCGTTGAAACTAGTTATTGAGAACATCACAAAACAAATTAAAGGAAAAGTCATTATCTCACCGTTTTCAACTGAATTAACTGAAGGGGTCTATGCACTACTCGGTCCAAACGGAGCCGGAAAAACAACCCTGATGCGAATGTTAGCAAGCATTTCAAAACCATCATCTGGACGCATCCTGCTCGATGGCAAAGACATCTCGTTACTAGATGAAAATTACCGCGATCAGCTTGGTTACTTACCGCAAGATTTTGGTGTTTATCAAACCTTCAACGCGGAGCGCTTCTTACTGTACTTTGCAAGCCTAAAGGGCTTGTCACCAGTCGATGCAAAAAAACGCGTTGCCGAAGTGCTTGACTTAGTTAATTTAACAAATGAACGTAAGAAGAAACTTGGTACTTATTCTGGCGGCATGAAACGTCGACTTGGCATCGCTCAAGCATTATTAAATGACCCCAAAATCTTAATTGTCGACGAGCCGACAGCAGGACTTGATCCACAGGAACGAATTCGCTTCCGTAATCTCTTATCCGACATTTCTGCCAATCGCATTGTCTTGCTTTCAACCCATATTGTTTCCGATATTGAATACATTGCTAAAGAAATCTTGCTGCTGGAAAACGGGCAGCTGCTCCAGCGTAGCACGCTGGACAACTTGCTTACTCAGGTTGAGGACAACGTCTGGACAGCTATTGTGACTCAGGAAGAACTTGCAGAGGTACAACGCTCATTTAAGTTAGGCAATATCCAGCGGCAGGCAGATGGTATTTCGATTCGGATTGTCTCTCCAGAGAAACCACTGCCCCAAGCCAAAAACGTCCAAGCTACATTGGAAGACGTTTACTTATTCTTTTTTAATGAAAGTGAGGCGCAGTCACATGATTAGACATGAACTTTATAAAATTCTTTCGCGGAAAAGTCTTTGGCTTGTTATGGGTGGCTGTCTTGCCTTGTTTATTTTTTTTGATCCACGTTCATCTGGCTCAAACGAAACGCTGGCAGACCCCGTTTACGAGAGCCTTTATGCCGACTGGGGTGGTGCAGTAACGCCAGATAAGGTTGACGCCGCAAGAGAGGCGATGCGGGCTTCCGATGCAGGTGATCAATCCCTATTAATGGAAGAAGGAAATGTTCAATATGTTGTTGCAGTCGCCGGCAATAGCGCTGCTGAATTAGTTGAGCGGAAAGAAGCCCTCGTCCAAAGCTTAGAACGAGAGCCCACGGGAACTTATGCTCATCGGGAGAGTAAGAAAGAATTGGACATGCTTAATGCTTTAGAAAACCCGTACGGTTTCTATCTTGTGAATGGATGGAACAGCGTTTTTGCATTAATCGAACCATTCTTTAGCGTCCTTTTACTTGCAATCATGATTTTACTTGGAGTGACACCTGTCTACGCGGAAGAATACACGAAGCGCACAGCAGGTCTCATTCTCGCAACAAAGCATGGCAGACGAAAAATCATTACGGCAAAGTTGATCGCTGCACTTATGTACACATCCATTATTTTCTTCCTCTTTCATGGTACGAACCTTGTGTTACAGTTCTTTATCGCTGGTTCGTTCTCAGGTGGTGATGCGCCGATGCAAAGCTTGCCAAGCTACCTTTATGCCTTTAGCTTTGATCACCTGCTTGCACCCTATGACTGGACGATTTGGCAATACTTTCTTGTTACAATGGCTGTGCAGCTCGTTGCCTGCCTCTGCTTTACCATTCTTGTCGTTTTCCTTTCCATGTTGCTTAAGCAAACGTTGTTTACCTTTTTTCTTGCAGGAGGACTTCTGGCGTTTCCTTTTCTGCTCCGACAATTTGGTATGGACGAAGGTTTTTTTGCCTACCTTAACTCGTTCAGCTATCTCGAATTCATCCGAGTCGAGCGCTTGTTCCAGGCGTATGAGGCGTATAATCTATTCGGTTATCCCGTGCTTTATCCAATCATGCTAGTGATCATTTTTACATTTATTTCTGGCTTCCTTATTTACGGCTCTTTTCTCTATTTTCGCCACCATCAAGTACATCGTTAGTCTACAAAAAAACCCTTGGTCCGCTTCCGCGTCCCAAGGGTTCCTCCTATTCTTCATTTAGGCTCTGGCCGTCCACATGCTTCTTGCTCATATCTCGTTTCGTTTTGCGGTAGGCTACACTTTTAAAAATTTGATCAAAATCATAATCAGCTGGGTAGAGCTCACTTGCTGAGATTGCGAGCTTGAGGCGCTTTTGATTTACCGTCCGCTTTTCCCCTTTGATTTGAACAATGTAGTTGCCAGAAACATCAGGCCCCTTGTAAACAATTGCCGTCTCATTTGTTGCCTGAACGGTCACGTTATCACCTTGATTAAAATGAACAACGATCTCTTTTGGCGCGGTCTTCTTTTTCTTTCTATACTTGTTTACAATAATTTGCTGCTCATATGGTAACTCTTTTAACGCTGATGGTTCAAATCGGCTCTGATAATCGTATTCTTCTTTATAGGCAACTTCGTGGGCTCGCTCGACCATTTCCGGATGCATGCCGAGCTTTAAGGCGATATCAAATGCCTGACTCTTGCCCGTTTCGTCCATGAGTAGACGATACGTTGGTGCGAGCGTATTTAGATCAAACTCCATTGATGCGTTCAAAAAACCTGGTGTTGTTTGGGCGAAATCTTTCATCTCGCTGTAGTGCGTTGTGGCAAATAACGTCGCGCCTTTTTTAAAGAGCTGTTCTAAAATAACGATTGCGAGCGCCATTCCTTCAGCTGGATCGGTTCCTGAACCAAGCTCATCAATTAACACGAGCGAGCGGTCATTTGTTTTCCGCATAATATCAATGATATTAACCATGCGTGAGCTAAACGTACTGAGGTTATCAGAAATGCTCTGTCCGTCTCCAATATCAACGTAAATCTCCTTAAAGATAGCGACTGAGCTGCCTGCGTCAACCGGAATGGGGAGCCCCGCTTGCGCCATAATGGTTAATAATCCAATCGTCTTCAGCGTCACCGTTTTACCACCGGTATTCGGTCCGGTAATAACAAGCGCGCGTTCTTCCTCGCCGAACTGAATCGTGAGCGGGACGGCAGACTGGGCCAGCATCGGATGACGGGCGCGCAGGAACGATAGATGATCGTCTTCATTTAAGTTGGGCGCAATCGCTTCAATGACTTGGCTATATTTCGCTTTTGCAAACAACACGTCATAGTGATGCATCACTTCAACGGCAATTCGAATCGCCTGCTCATAGGTCAGCAGCTGTGCTGTTAAGTCGTAGAGGATTCGTTCAACCTCTGCCTCCTCTGCGAGCTTCATCATGGCAATATCTGCTTGAATGTCGCTTAAATCATGGGGTTCAATGAATAAGGTTGACCCGGAAGCTGATGTATCGAGCACGGTTCCTGCAACCTTAGCGCGATATTCTTTCTTAACTGAAAGAACGATACGGCCGTTTCGTTCAGATAGCGTCTTGTCTTGTAAATAAGGCGTGAACCGTTTATTTTTTAACAGCCCTTGCGCCTTCTCCTTCACCTTATCGTTCAACGTCGCCAGCTGACGACGTGCGTACGCCAATTCACTAGAGGCATGATCATCGACTTGGCCGTGACGCAAACAGCGGGAAATTTCTGCTTCGAGTTCATCCATTGATTCAATTGAGAACGCATAGCTTGAGACAGCCGGAGCAATGGCTTCTTTGTCCTTCATAAATTGTTTTAGCTTGCGGCAATGATCGAGAAACGAAAGCACTTGGTTAAATTGATCCGCTCGGACATACAGTCCTTTTTTTCCTTGTTCAATAAAATGTTCCATTTCCCCTAAGCTGTGAATAGGGACGCTCCCACTTCGCTCGAGTATCGCCATTGCCTCCATCACTTCTGCTAGCTTTGCCTCAATTTGCTTGCGATTTTCAAGCGGTTTGAGTTCAAGCACCGTTTCTTTCCCAGCATCCGTCCGTGTATAGCTAGCAATTTTAGTTAAAATAGCGTTGTATTCTAGTGCTTCGAATGTTTGTTGATTCATCGGTCTTCCTCCTTTTATTTAGAAGCCGCAGCTTGCATTTGCCCAGACAAAAAAACCGTCGTGAACAAACGCTCACGACGGCAGGATACAGCGATAGCAGCTCTTCATCATGGTTTTTTTAGACACAAAAAAACCATGACACCTCTGCCATAGCAAAATAATCCCTTAGGCTATGATACGTGTTCTTAACATACTCCAAAATGCACATAAGTAAACAAACGTCGCGCAGCCACGTTTTTTTGCATTTCGGTTATCCAATTGATTGGATTAGTTAAGAACAACCAGATACATACAACAATCTCCTTTAGATTAAGGGAATAAATATACCCTTTTATTCTAGTAAGAAGAGCCTCCTTTTGTCAACAAAAGAAATTAGTGAATTTCTGGATATAAATTATTGCGTAGCCAAGCCGAGATAAATCTCAGCTTGGCTACCAGATTATGCATGTTCGGTCGTTATCTTTCCGTCTTCAATCACAATGACCCGATCACATAAATCAAACATCCGCTGGTCATGGGTGATCATAACGGCTGCTTTATCTTTTGCTTTCACTTCTTTAGCTAGCGTTTCGACAACCTCACGGGCGCGCTTGGCATCTAGACTAGCCGTTGGTTCATCCGCTAGAATTAAATCTGGATTAATCATCCAAGCTCGCGCAATCGCTACTCGTTGTTTTTCCCCACCAGATAAGTTAACTGGGTACTGCTTCGCCCGATGCGACATTCCTAATGAATCCAATAGTTCTGCCGTACGCTCTTTCGCTTGTTTGCGTTCCATTTTTGCTAGTTTTGCGATATAAAGAAGCTGATCCTCAACCTTTAAATACGGCAACAAGTGCGCGGATTGAAAGATAAAGCCGATTTGATTTAGACGTACGTCACTTCTTGCTTTTTCATCCAGCTTTGAAAGGTCTTTCCCATTTATTTTTATCGTTCCTGAACTTGGCGAAAGCAAAGCGCCAGCTAAGGAAAGCATCGTACTCTTTCCTGATCCTGAGGGTCCTGTTATACAAACCAGCTCACCAGACTTTACCGATAGCTGGATGCTCTTTAACACGTCTACTCTTCCTTCTCCGTCTCCAAAAGATTTCGTTACACCTTGAAAATCAAGCATTGTCGTCATTCTGCTCCTCCTCCAATTGCTTCTAACGGATCTACTTTTATCACTTTTACAAGCGATAACAATGAGCCCAGCACCGCCACAGCAAAGAACAAAGCAGCAAGCAAGCCTATTAATTCAAAATCTAGGTGGAACGGCATTCCATTTGGTAACAAATTACCCACAACTAACGTCGCCCCAATACCAAGCCCGACACTTACTGCTGATAGGATCACAATTTGAAAAAAGACCGCTTTAGCTAACTCTTTAGATCGAGCACCTATCGCTTTTAAGATACCAAACTGCGTCAGCTTTTGAATTGTCATCACGTAGAAAAAAGCAGCTAACACAAATGCTGAGAGAACATCGCTATGAGAAACAACAGCCCCCTCATCTAACTCGCTTGCAAGTTGTTCAGCATCGTCACTCGTTAACGATTCCAGAATAAGACCACTAGTGATAAACTCAGCGCCTCCCATCTCCGTCCAATCTTCTTCCGACACATGAAGAATAGGCGAGTGGCCATAGCGTTGATTTTCAGAAAAACCAACAAGCGTAAACATCATATCACTAGCTGAATCATGAACAGATGAACCTACTGCAAAACCTTCTGACTTCAGCGATTTATCCGCTACAATTTCACCAGGCGCAGTCGGAGCGTCTCCTTCAATCACTTCCGGGAACCACTTGCTTCCATTTTCAAATGACATAAAGGCAATATCAGCAAGTGAATCTTCTCCGTCTTCTATCTGAGCCATATGAATCCCAATCGGCTCGGCCTTATCAGAAAAGGACGCAACCGCTTCTTGATCGGTTTCGCTGACAATTGATCGTGTTAACTGATTCTCAGCTTCTTCATCTAATACGAAATAATCTGCGTCCATATTCATAATACCCGCAGCGTTATCCGTCGCTAATCCCTGTGCCAATCCTGAAACGAACAGCACAAGCAAAGACAGTAAAAACATTATGAGCGCAATAAGCGCATATCTCAACTTCGCATAAGCCAATTCTCGCATCGCTAAAAACATGTACTCACATCCTTTTACCTTGATACAACTAGAATAGACTTGTTCTATGAACGGAGAATGAACAAAAGCAGTCCTTTTATTGAACAAACTTGTTAAAGCGAAACGATATAAAAATGGCCTTCCCCCAATCACTAATTGAGAAAAGACCACTGAGCGTAAACCATTATCCTTCTGTTTTTATCTTTCTTTTCATCTTCATTAACGCTTCATACACAATTGGCACGATTACAAGCGTGAGCAGTGTCGAACTTGTTAAACCACCAATAACGGTAATCCCAAGCCCCTTCGAAATCAAACCGCCACCTTCTAAACCAAATGCAAGCGGCAAGAGCGCACCAATTGTAGCAAGTGCCGTCATTAAGATTGGACGCAAACGTGTTGTTCCTGCCTCAAGCAGCGATTCTCTTGTGCTTAAGCCTTCGCGCTCTTTATGAATAACGCGGTCTATAAGAACAATTGCATTCGTTACAACGATTCCGATTAACATGAGCACCCCAATTAAGACAGAAATGCTAATCGTTTCACCGGTAATAAATAAACCGACAAGTGAACCAATCGCGATAAACGGAAGCGAGAACAAAATCGCAAATGGTGCGAGTCCGCCGCCAAAAGTCACAACTAAGACAAAGTAAACAATCGCAATTGCCGCGAGCATCGCTAAACCTAACTGTGTAAACGATTCTTCAATGTCAGCAGTTACACCACCTGTTTGAGTGGTAACTCCAGCCGGAAGCTCCAGCTCATCAACTTCCTCCATAACATCTCCAGACACTTGTGTGACATCGTCAGAAAGAATCTTTGCTGAGACTTCGGCATATATCTGTCCTTCGCGACGGGTAATCGTTGAAGACGTCGTGCCTTCTTCAACCGTCACTAAATCGGCAACTGCAACCTCTGTCCCCATTGGAGTCGGAATCATGACTGCGAGCAGTTCGTCAAGATCATCGTATTGCTCTTCATCTGTTGCAACTACAACATCCAGCGTCTGTCCTTCCACCTCAACGGTCGTTAAGGCGTCAGAATCTTCGCGGGAATAAAGCGCCATCCCTACTTGTGCCGTCGTTAAACCGTACTGAGTCACCTGATCCTTGTCTATCTCTAGTGTGTATTCATTGTACCGATCTGAAATCGTTGTTTCGGGTTCATCTAAGTCATCGTACTGCTCCATAATCGAGGTCACTTCTTCAATGACAGGTTCAATTTCTTCAGCTGTCTCTCCATAAACTCGGATGCTTAAATCACTTGAACCCATACCACCTGTAGCAATATCTTGGGACGACCATGTTCCATTCTCTGTTACCTGTTCCATCTCTTCTAGTAGCGCCGTTTTTTCAGCACTAAATCCTTCAAAATCATCTTCATATTGAATGTAGAAAATCGCTGAATTGCTTCCAGTTGCCACCATTGGCATCGGACTTGAACCACCTAAAGAAAACTGGAACGTATCAATACCTTCACGCGCAAGTAAAATCGCTTCTGCCTCATTCACATCGGCTTCCGCATCGGCGAAGGTTGTTCCTGCATTAGGTGAATAGGTGGCAAAGACCATTTTCTCTTCGTCTTCTGGAAGGAAACTTACGCCCACAAATGGCGTTAAAAATAAGCTCCCAACCAGAAGCACGACTGCAATTAGGCCAGTTATCCACTTATGATTTAAGGTCCACTGCAGCAGCTTGCGGTAAGCGCTCGCCAGCTTGCCTGGCTTCGATTCATCATGAACCTGTTTTGCCGGCACGCCTTTTTTGAACATCGTATGTGCCATCATCGGTACGACCGTAATCGCCACAAGAAGCGATGCAAACAAGGCGAAGATAACCGTTAAGCCAAACGGTAGAAATAATTCCCCAACAACGCCTTCAACTAATCCAAGCGGCAGAAACACCGCACTCGTCACAATCGTTGACGATAGGATCGGTTTAAATACTTCTTTTGTTGCACTCTGAATAAGTGCTCTACCCTTTAATGTTTCTGTCTTGGAGCCCATCCGCCTGAAGATGTTTTCAACAACAACAATCGAATCATCAATGACTCGACCAATCGCGACGGTCATCGCACCAAGCGTCATTAAATTGAGCGTAATGTCTAACTGCTGCAATAGAATGAGCGCAATAAAGAGCGAAATCGGAATTGAAATAACTGAGATGATGGTTGACTTAATGTTACGCAAGAACAATAGGATAATCAAAACAGCAAACATCGCTCCGAACAATGCTTTGCTTAACATCGTTGCAACTGCTTCCTCAATCGGCTCAGCTTGATCCATTGTCGTGGCAATCGTCACGCCGTTCTCTTCAAACTCAACAATCACTTCTCTGACTTCTTCCACCACTTCAACCGTATTGGCATCGGAAGCTTTGACAATTTCAACCCCGATTGATGTCTGGCCGTTTGTCCGGGAAATCGATTCCGACTGTGTCACAACCTCAACAGTGGCAACATCTTCAAGCGCAACCATGCTCGGCTCCATCGCCGGCATTTGCGCTCCTTCTCCTTGTGCTGGAGGCATGTTATCCATTTCCATTTCACCCAATGAAGGCGGCGTTACTGGAAGCTGCAGTTCTTTTAAGTCACCAATCGTTGTAACGCGCCCATCGATTACAACAGATTGTTCCGTATCCCCAAATGTATAGAGTCCAAGAGGAAAGCGCATCGACTGCGCTTCCAGCAGCTGTGTAATCATGTCTTCTGTTAAACCATTTTCAGCTAGTGCCTCTTGATCAAAAGTTATTTCGACTTCCTGCATCTCTTGTCCAGTTGCCGCTACAGAGGCAATGCCAGGAAGCCCTTCTAGACTCGGAATAATCTCATTTTCAACCTGTTCCGTTAATTCTGCTAAAGTTTTCCCATCTTCTGATACGCTAAGCGTTAAAACTGGGAAAGCGCCAAAGCTTAACCTTGAGACAGTCGGTGCTTCCACACCGTCTGTAAAGGAAATCGCCTCAACCGCTTCTTTGACTTCAGCTTCAGCTTCTGTCATATCCTTGCTAAATTCATACTCAATTTGCATCGAGGATACATTTTCAAAAGAAGAAGATTGAACGACGGCTACACCATTCAAATTTTCCACAGCTTGTTCTATTGGGATCGTTACTTCTTCAGCCATTTCTTCTGGCGTTGCACCGGGATAAATGGTTGTTACGCTAACAAGCGGCGCATCAATATTTGGAATGACCTCTTGATTCATTGTTGTACCAGCAAAAATTCCGGCTACTGTAATTAAAATGGTTAATAACCAGATGGCAAACTTATTGTTTATTGAAAAAGATATAATTGATTTCACCACTTGTTCTCCTTGCGTTCAGTTTTAGGTAAACAGACAATCGCATCTACCCCGCGTATGCGTAATCGCCTTGCAATGGTTTCTAATGATTCACGTGAAACATTCTTGTTCATATCTCGCGTCTCTCTTTGATCCATCTTCTCCCTCCACCCATATGACTGACTGGTCATAATTATCTATATTAGCGAACATAACAATCAATATCAATTGTTTTTTAACGTGATTTGTGTCTATTTTTAGCATATATGACCGATTAGTCATTACCTCAGTATCGCTTCATGTTTTTTTCTGTTACGATACAGGTAACGATATTTGTTGAGAGGATTGCTTTCTAATGAAAGATAAACGAACACAATTAATTGAAGCGGCAATGCGCTTATTTGCAAATAAAGGTTTCCATACAACATCAATTCAAGAGATTGTGACTGAGAGCGGCATGTCTAAAGGGGCATTCTATCTGCATTTCTCTTCTAAAGACGAATTAATTCTGGCGATTTTTCAGTATTATTATGGACGGTTATGGGAGAAAGTAACGGCCGTTGCTGAAGAAAACCTCTCGCCTAAGCAGACATTTGAGAAACAGCTTGAAGTTCAGTTTAAGGAGATTATTTCGCATCGGGAATTTATTATGATGCAATTCCAAGAACAGGGCCTCGCCTCAAATCGAGAAATGGCGATCTTTATGAGAGAAAAGAAAAAAGAGATTTTTATTTGGCACCAAACCATTCTCCTTTCTATTTACGGAGAAGATTTAAAGCCACACGATGTGGATGCAGTTATTATGCTCGAAGGACTAACACAGACGTACTTCCAAATGATCTTATTAAATCATGTTACGTTGTCAGAAAAACAGCTGGCACGTTATATTTTAAATCGCTTAGATGACTTAATTACCGCACTTAATCAGAGGCAAGAAGCTCCTTTGATGACAGAAGCGATGATGAAACCATTGCTGCACCACAGCTGTTTTCCCCATGGGCAGGAAAAAGTAGCGGAGCTTATTAAGCAGGTACAGCATAAAATGACGACACTCTCTCTGTCCGAAAGCAAGCACCAGGATCTTCACGATGCACTGCAGGTTATTGCTGCTGAATACAAAAAAGAAGAACCGAAAAAAGTTGTATTCCAAGGCATGCTGCTTACCTTTGCAGACGTGGCTGAACTATCGACTGAACACGATCAACTTGCAGCACTTTTAACCGGCAAGTAACGCAAAAACGAACGGCACCTGGTTACGTAAAACTTACGCTCGAGGTGCCGTTCAGAATTGATCTAGCTTTTTTATTTTTTTCATTTAGGGCAGCAATGACACCTTCCGTAATTGTCAGCCGATGAAACGCAATTTTAGAAACGTGAAACACATCTAACACAGCAAGCAACGGTAGGATTCCACCCTTGAATGATGCAATTCGATGTTTCGGAATCCATTTTAACGTGACAAATTCCTCTTCTGCTTTTTCTAACAGCTCGTAAAGCTGCTGCTTAAAGAAATCGTTCGAAAATGTTTGATCGCCCGCAATATCCTTTAAAAAATGATGAGATCCACCGATTGTGACTAACGTAGTCGTTCGCTTTGTATGTACACTGTTTAAAACGATTTCTTCTTTTAACTGCTCCACAAACAATCGCCAGTCTCGCTCTTTTTGATTGAAATAATCATTGCTTAATGTCAATGCCCCAAAGGGATAGCTGCGAAGAGATGCAGGGCTTGATTGAGACACAACCGTTAACTCTGTACTAGCACCACCTGTATCTAATATAATGCCAGCCTCCAGTTTTTCTTTTTGTTGCAGAGCAAGGTATCCAAGCAAAGCTTCCAGATTCCCTGAGAGAATATGAATCGATGAATGCATCTTTTCTTTAATCGTCTTTACGATCTCCGCTTGGTTTAAGGCGAGGCGCAAGGCACCGGTCGCAAAGACAAATGATCCGCGGCACCCGTAAGCGTCTTCCACTTTTTTAAACTGCTGCAGGCCCCAAATCACTTTCTTTACCGCTGCCTCTTTGAGAAATCGTTCTACAGTGAGATGTCTTGCTAGATGGACCTGCGTCTTCTTTTTCGCCACCACGCACCATACGTCATTCTTTCTCCTGCAAATGGTACATTTCATGGAGTTGGAGCCAATTTCAATGATTGAAACATAGTGCATAAGCGCTCCTCCTCCGCTAAATAAGTCGTTTACGGATGCGCTGTGAAACTTGTTCAACAGCAATGACCACAACCAAGATTAGAATAATGATCATTAGCGCTTCGTCAAATCGTCGTAGCGTCATTGATGTCGAGAGTTCGACGCCAATTCCACCCGCACCAACAAGACCTAGAATTACCGCTGATCGTACGGCTTTTTCCACGCTAAAAAGGCTTGTACCGACAAATGAAGCAAATCCAATCGGCAAGATTGCCCCTGACATCACGCCAAGCTTGGAGCCTCCCGTTGATTCAAGCGCCTCTGACGGCCCCTTCTCAATTTCTTCAATCCGCTCTGAAAAAAAGCGAGCACAGAAACCAATTGTATCAACGGTAATCGTTAGTATCCCAGCTAAAGGACCAAGCCCAATTGAGATGACAAAGATTAACGCCCAAACAAGATCAGGAATGGTGCGAAGAACAGAGACAAACCCTTTTGTTGCATAACCAACAAGCGGATGAATTGTTGTGTTCGCAGATGCTAACAAAGCGACCGGTAAAGAGATAATGACGCCAAAAACGGTTCCCACTAGGGCAATCTGAAAGGTCTCATACATCGCTGCTGAAATTGATGAGAATCGAGATGGGTCAGGTGGAAAAGCAGTAGAAATGAAATGAATCATGTTCACAAATCCTGTTGAAAGCCGATCGATCGAGACCCCACCGTGCTGAATTCCCATAATAAACAGCGTCAAGAAGACTAGCCAGCCGAACCATGCAAGCAAAGGCGGACGCTTAAAACGAGGAGGCATATGCGCATTTTGTCGTTCAGTCATGATACACCCTCCTCTTTTTCATCAATATCATAAAGCCATGATAGTTGACGCTGATCAATCTTCCCTACTGGGGCATCGAGCACTTTTTCACCTTGTTTTAAAGCAATGATTCGATCGCCAAACTCCAACGCAGCATCGAGCTGATGTAGAATGCAAATCATCGTCATCCCTTTGTTTGAGGCAATCTTAGTTAACAACGCCATAATTTCCTTACCGGCTTTCGGATCAAGGCTTGCAATCGGCTCATCGGCAAGAATAATGGACGGTCGCTGCATGAGCATCCTTGCAATCGCAACCCGCTGTTTCTGGCCGCCCGACAATGCATCTGCTCGACGCCCTGCTAAATGGGCAAGACCGACTTGCTCTAAGCAGTCCATGGCTTCTTCTCTTAACTGACTTGTAGCAAAGGGGGCGAGCACTTGCACAAATGTGGCTGTGCGCCCCATAGCGCCAAATAAAACATTCTGCATAACAGATAGGTTGTATATAAGATTAAAGTGCTGAAACACAATTCCCATCTGTTTGCGGTATGTCCGCAATGTCCGTTTATTCAAACTTGGGAGATTAACACCCTCAACGAAAACCTGACCCTCAGTCGGCTGCTCAAACTGGCTCATGCAGCGGAATAAGGTCGATTTTCCCGACCCGTTATGCCCAAGAAGAACGACTTTCTCCCCTGCTTGTATGTTAAAATCAATTCCTCTAAGAGCCGTTACTCCATTCTCATAAGTTTTTGCTAAGCGTTCGACTGAGATGACTGCCCCCATCAATCAAGCTCCATTCCAAGTACGCGATACGCTTCACGCATGGAATCATAGTCGGCATCTTCTGCATCAACAAACTGACCTTCTAAATACTTATCGTTCTCTCCCGTTTCTAAAATACTTGATAAGATTACATCTTGATTCTCAAGAATGGCCGCTGTTAGCTCTTCAACAAAACCGTCGTCTAATGCTGGAGAGGCAACAAATAAATCATTTGGCAGTGGCTCCCCCTCAGCCAACAAGCGGTATTTGCCTTCGCCATCCTCCTCTACCATTTGCTGATAATCTTTAATCCCAGTGGCAAGTACTTCCACATCATGATTTTTAAATGCTTCGATTCGCGCTCCATCAAGCAGTTGAATGGATACATCACGGTCAAGATCAAAACCAGCTTCAATTAAAATCTGGCTCGGTCCAATATGACCACTCGTTGAGCCAGCGTCCTTCATTGCAACCGTTGTTCCTTTTATATCTTCCAACGTTTGATACTCACTGTCTTCATGAACAATAATCGCTGCATGATAATCAGCTCGCTCAATCCCGACTATCGGTTCAGCACCTGGAACCACCGATTTAATTTGCGCATATTCAGACGGTCCAGCAAGGAGGACATCTACTTGATCGTATTCCAGTGCTGTCGCCCCAATAATGCGGTCATTAACAGCAAAAAATTCTATCTCAATATCGAGAACTTCTTCTAACGCATCTTTAAATGGACCAAACTCGCGCTGCAATTCTTCCAGTCCTTCTAAACCTGTATCAGCAAACCGCAATGTTTCCGGCCAGTTTTCTCGTTCATTCGTTTCGCTTCCCGCTCTATCCCCTTCAGCGGTTGCTTCATTCGTTCCTTGCCCACATCCAACTAATAAAAACGACAATCCTGCAAACAGAAAAATCTTTTTCATCTCTTTCACTCCTTATGTAAGTTGTTACCTCTAACATAAACAAAGAATGTTAAGTGACGTTGCAGCTGAGGTTAAACTATCATAAAGTTTGTAAAAAGGTTGTATTGTTTGTAAATGATTACTCAAAAAAAAGCACGATAAGCTCGCTCTCGCTTATCGTACTTTTAACTACCAATATATTTTTAAGAAACACGTTCCTTCTGATGAACGGTTACTTGTTGATAAGGTACTTCAATGCCTTCTTCTGCAAATGTATCTAAGATCGCACGACGAATCTCACGCTCAACACTCCACTGCATTACTGGTTTAGAGAGGGCGATAACACGAATAACTGCACCGGACTCATTAAACTCCTGCACACCAAGCATATCTGGTTTTTCAATCATGTTGTCGTTTTTCTCAAAAACAGCTAAAGCCGCTTGTTGAATAAACGCTTGCGCCGTCTCAATATCCTGTTTATATGAAACGCGCATATCGACGACTGCATAGGAATTTTCCCGTGAGTAATTCTTTAAGTCTTCAATGTGACCATTAGGGATGATGTTCACTTCCCCGGTCCAATCCTGTATCTTCGTAACGCGCAGTCCAAATTCAATGACTGTGCCGGTATAATTTCCTGTTGTGATAAAGTCTCCAACGGAAAACTGATCTTCATAAAGAATAAAAAATCCAGTAATGACGTCGCGGACGACGTTCTGCGCTCCGAAACCAACTGCAAGACCGAGTACCCCGGCTCCGACAAGAACAGACGTTAACGAGAATCCAAGTTCATCCAATACGAGCAGAATTGCCACAAAGTAGATGATATTAGCGACAACGCTATGCAAAAGTGAAATTAACGTTTGGCTTCGTTGTTCCGACAGCTTGACATATTTCCCTTCACGTCTTTGCAACGACTTGCTAATGACTCTCTTTAATACTTTTAAAACGATGTTTGCCAATAGTAATATCACGGCAATTTTTATTACAGTGCCAATAACCGTTAACCAAAAACCTGTATCCGACAGCAATGCATACGTCGAATTCCATAAATCTTCAAACATAAGTACCTCCTACAACAATACGTTAATTCACTTCTTCCAGTACATATCCGACTTTAATTAAAGCCGCCTCAATCGTGTTTACGAACTCAACTTCAGAACGCACGAGTTGATCACGTATCTCATGATCATGCGCCAGCTCTACAGGAACTCCTGATAAGAGTACCTTTACACCCATTAACCTAAGGGCTGAAATGAGCTGATGAATTAAATTAGCAAACTCATTTTCACTGTACTTCACTTCCGATAAATCGATAACAAAATGATTGACGCGGTTCGTAACCGCATAGTCCATCGTATCTTCTAATATCTTTCTGCCACGTTTTTTGCCGATGTTTCCTTGCAAAGCCAAAATAGCCAATCCTGATCGAATCGGTATGATTGGCACACTTAGTAATTCAATGTCAGATGATGTTTCATCAAGCTCAATCATATAGGAGAGAATATCAGCCATTGTTTTGAGAAACGCTAAATCGTTATCGGTAAACTGCTTTTCTGATTTATCCATGACACATAGCGTTCCGAACAAATCACCTTGAATGCTGCGCAGTGTTACCCCCATAAAACCACGCACCTGCAGCTCCTTTGTTACGTCACGATCCTTTGTTAAATGGAACGTCATTAAATCGTCTACTTTTGCTTCCCCTTGCTCACTTTCTAGGACGTACTTACAGTTGGAATCTCTGTAATCAATTTCATAATCTTTCGGGACAATGTCTTCGCTTTCGTTATGCGAATTAACGACTGTCATTGACTGCTCGTTCTGCCTCGCAATATAGGCTGTGTTGACATTCAGTTCTCTTACGATAATCTCAAATAACTTGTTTGACACTTCAACGAGTGATTCATGGCTGTTGAATTGCTTTTTTTTCCCCATTCTTAAACCCCTTTGTTTTTGTTCTTAGTCCTTTTAAGACACTATTCGACCCATTTCTACAACCCCATGTCGTTCCGATACCCAATCTTAACGACACTTAAACCTCTTTTTTAAAAATAAAAAATCAGGGCACTCTTTTTAGGAGTCCCTGATTCTTTTCTTGCTTTATTCAGCTAAGTCTAACGCGATTTCCATCATCTTTGTAAATGAAGTTTCACGCTCATCAGAAGTCGTTTCTTCTTGTTTGTAAATATGATCACTGACAGTTAAGATACAAAGCGCGTTCACTCCAGCTTCAGCTGCGTTCATGTAAAGTGCTGCAGCTTCCATCTCAATTCCAAGAATGCCCATGCCACGCCATTTGTCATTTGCTTCTTTATCGGCGTTATAGAACGTATCGCTAGAAAGAATGTTCCCCACATGCACTGGGTAGCCTTTCGCGTCAGCAACTTGCTTCGCTTTTTCAAGCAACGAGTAAGATGCAATTGGCGCATAATGTCCAGGTAAATGGTATTGGCTGACATAGTTGGAGTTCGAAGAAGCACCCATTCCAATAATGATGTCATACAGATTTAAATCATCTTGTAACGCTCCACAAGAACCGATACGAATGAGGTTTTTTACGCCAAAGACGTGAATGAGTTCCCATGAATAGATACCCATGCTCGGCATTCCCATTCCTGAGCCCATTACGGAAATACGCTTTCCTTTATACGTTCCCGTGTAACCAAACATATTACGTACAGTATTGAATTGAGTAACGTCTTCTAAAAATGTATCTGCGATAAACTTAGCGCGCAGTGGGTCACCTGGTAATAAAACCGTTTCTGCGATCTCTTCACCTTTTGGATTAATGTGTGCGGTTTGTTTTACTTCTGACATGTTCAGTCTCCTTTACCTCATAAATTAACGATCGCCGTCTTAGTATGAAACCTTTTTACCTTTTCCATGAGTGGCGATTGTAAATGCCTTCTTGTCCATCATAAGTCAAAGCGGTTGTGAATCGCAATGAATTGCCTAGATTCTCTTAAAAAGTCTGATACTCAACTAAACGAATGGTCGTTATGAGAATCATTGAGCACACCCTCCTGTTAATACATCAAGCTACTGTTTCGATGTGCGCAGAGGTTGATTTCCAATCCAGGTGGAAGCTTGCCGCGGCGGAACGGCTGAGCCTTCGCAGTCTCAACACGCCCCTTTTTCCGCTAGCGTCACCGCCTTTCTTTCCAATCAACAATAAATTTGGGTGTACATCAGAAAAGGGACTAAAAAATCCGGTTCCTTTCGCGCTCTATTAACGACGATTATCTTTTCATACTTAGAAGCGAGAAATATCAATATATCTTCATTTCATATGTCGAAAACAATAGCAAAAAAAGTGCGGAAGGGTTATATCATACCCTTCCGCACTTTCTTAAATATAGGTTTTAAGAAACCCTCTTAACCTTATTCTTTAGTAAATGTTTTGTCGCTGCGCACCGTATCAATATGGCGCACGGCATCTTCAATATACTCGCGTTTTGGTTCTAAAAATGGCGGTAAAGAAAGCTTTTCTCCTAAGGTTTCGTATGGCTCATCGCCCATGAATCCTGGTCCATCTGTTGCGAATTCAAACAAGATTTGTGGAGACACGCGAGCATATAAGGATTCAAAGAAATGACGATCGACATAACCTGATGTCTGTAAGCCAACCGATGCCAAATGATTTGTCCATTCATCTAGAACAGCTCTGTCTTCTACGCGGAATGCGGCATGGTGAACTGTACCAAATCCTTGGCGCGCACGCGGTAAAACCATATTATGCTCAACCACAACTTGCGCTCCGTTTCCGCCTTCACCCATTTCATACAAGTAAGTTGAACCTTCATGTGCTACTTGTCTGAAATGAAGCACGTTCTCAAGCATTTGCTTAAAGAAGTCAACATTTGCGACGCGAATAAAGAGTGGCCCTAAGCCAGTAATTGCATGCTCTAATGGAATTGGTCCGTTTTGCCACGGAGTGCCCGACTCAACTCCAGTATTATTTTCATCTGAGATCAACTGATACTGCTGGTCGTCAAAATCAACGAATGACAATGTTTTTTTACCGAACAATTTTTTGACGCCAGTATGCTCTACTTCCAAGCGATCAAAGCGTTTCTCCCAGTAAGTAAGGGACTCATCTGTCGGTACGCGGAATGACGTTTTATAAATCTCATCTGTGCCATGGCTACCTTTTGGGATGCCTGGAAAATCGAAGAACGTCATATCCGTTCCTGCACTGCCCTTATCATCGGCAAAAAACAGATGGTACGTTTTAATATCATCTTGATTGACCGTTTTCTTTACTAATCGCATGCCAAGAACATGGGTAAAAAAGTCATAGTTTTTTTCTGCACTGCTTGTAATGGCCGTAACATGGTGGATTCCTTTTAATTCATTCATTAAAAAAACCTCCTCGAAATGGTATCTCGTTATTTATCTCTAATTCAATTATAACGAATTCGAGATAAATGTCAACCAGCTAGTTTACTCATTGTAGGATTCTATCCTATCGGCGTTTCTATACGAAAAAAACCGGACTGCATCGTTGCGCAGTCCGGTTATTTTATGGTGATTGCTCTTCATCAACCTCTGTAGCAGTCGGCGCGAAGATGCCACCCTCTTCAAAGAAATGATTGATGCGGGCCTCAACGGCTTCGTCTTCAATCAACGGTGGAGCATGATGTCCTTTTAATCGTGCATCAATAATGACCGCATCACAACCCCAGTGTTTATGCTCGATAAAGGAACCCACACCGTGAATGTCATGAGACGGATTGCTTCTCGTAAATGTCGCCCACAAGAAGTTCTCCTTCGATTCACTTACAAACGCACTGTCATCACAAAGCACAATTAGTGGGCAGCGCTCTAAATTGATTTCAGCCAATGCATCCGTTAAGATTTTCATTTCTGCTTGAATCTCTTCGTAGCTTGCAAAAGCGGTTGTTTCGATTGCGACAACACCAGGCATAACCAGTCGTGCATCTTGGATCACTTCAAGCTGCTTCATTCCTTGAGGTACTTGCTTGCACAAATCGCGCTTCTCGTCTCCATATGCCGCAAATACAACCTTACTTCCACTGTTTAAGCCTGTCCCACTGTAGTCGAGCGTATCAATGGTTGTGTTTGTCTGAAAGTGAAGATCTCTACGCAGATCAATCCGCTTTAAAATGTACTGAATAAAGGCTTCCTCATCATGCGTTGAAACAGGCTGATCCTCTTCGGCTGTTAAAAATAAATACTTCGCCAGACTAAGCTGACCAAATCCAAGAATGCGATTGCTAATTGTTAAAAGCTCAGTTGGCTTTTTTACTTTTTGATAAGGGAGATACCGTTCACTTCCAATCGCAAACAGCAAGGGATGAACACCAGCAGCATCGACGGCATGAACTTCTTTCACGCCCGGAAGCTCCTGCGTCACCGCGTCGCCCGTTAGCTCGTGAATGAGTGCTCCAAAGCTCGTATCTTCTTGCGGTGGGCGACCAACCACGGTAAACGGGTAAATCGCTCCTTTTCGGCCATAGACTTTGTGTACTTTTAGCACCGGAAATTCATGCGTTAAGCTGTAGTAGCCTAAATGATCCCCAAACGGTCCCTCAGGCTTAGTCTCATTCGGGTACAAATCACCCGTAATGACAAAATCAGCGTCATGGCTAACACAGTAACCGTCCACGTATCCATAGCGAAAGCGGCGATTGGCCAGCAGACCAGCAAACAGCATCTCGCTTAACCCTTCAGGAAGGGGCATCACGGCAGAAAGCGTATGCGCGGGTGGTCCACCGACAAAAATACTTACTTTTAACGGCTCTCCCTTTTTCGCTGCTTTCGTTTGATGCACACCAATTCCCCGTTGAATCTGGTAATGCATCCCCACTTCTTTGCCAACTTCATAGTCATTTCCGTTTAATTGAACACGGTACATGCCGAGGTTTGCGCCCATTAAACCGGGCTTATCCGGGTCTTCGGAATAGACTTGTGGCAGGGTAATGAAGGCTCCGCCGTCATCTGGCCAAGACTGAATGAACGGAATATCGGTAATCTCTATTTCCTCTAGCTTCGAGCCATTTAAACCGGACTTACGCATTGGTAAAGCCGCTAGAGCAGATAAGCCGTTACCGACATTTTTAAAGGGACTTTTCATTGCTTTCATCGGGTCGTCGCGCAAAGCAATAATGTTCTCAACCGTAGCCCAGTTTTTACGAAACATGAATTTGCTTCGCTCAATTGAACCAAAGAGATTGGCAACCGCAGGGTACTTTGAACCCTTTACATTCTCAAATAAAACCGCCGGTCCACCTTGCTGATAAACACGCCGTTGAATCGAAGCCATTTCTAAGTGAGGATCAACCTCTTCTTTAATGCGGACGAGGTGCCCGTGCTTTTCCAGATCAAGCACACATTCTTCTAAACTTTGATACATGGACTTACCTCCTACGTGTAGTTCTTCTTACATCTATTATGCTTGCATCATTTAAAAAGAGTCAAACGACAACCTTTTGCTGCTAAACGACGCACCATTAAACTTGATAAAGGATAATTATTTATTGTTTATCAATAATAAAAGGCGTATAATAGAAAAAAATTAAGAGATGAGGTTGATCTATGAGAGCGATGGTTTTTCGTCTATTGGTTGTTGCTTCATTTATTGTTCTTTCCGGTTGTGCAAATGGCCAACCAATCGAGTCAGATGCTCGAATCACGATTAAAAACGAAGCGTCTTTTCCTGTCTACGGTTTCTCCCTTCAGTTTGATGACCACAGTACAACTACTGTTAACGCGGATGGCTCTGCCTTAGCAAGCGGCGAAGAGATTAGCTTTGATTTCACCAAACAAGACATTCGGTTTGATCAAGAACAAGGCTTAGTTGTTTCGATCCTTATAGAAGAAAATGAACCGTATGAATTAGAGAACAGCTTTAGCCTCTTCCTTACTCAAGATGCGCACTTCATCTTTGAACTAACTGGGTCTACTGTGGAAGACGCTTCGCTCCGGCTGCAGTCAGATAGCGAATAAGAAGGCCTAGACCAGTAAAAAGACGATGGATCCTGATTAGGTTCCATCGTCTTTACATTACGTCAATCTGGAGACACTGAAGCAGTTTTTTCGCATAAAAACGGCTTGGTTATCACAACGATTCTCGAATAATTTTTTTGGAATGAGCAACTGACAGAATCGCAAAGACAGAATAAAGCGCCGTATATAATCCCATCACAATCAGCATTGGAATGTGCATCTCCGCTCCAAAGAAAAACCAGCCAGAACGAACGGCAAAGTAGCTATGCAACAGTCCAATTATGAGCGGTATCCCAAAGTTGTACAATTGACGCACTTGAATCCCTTTTAACAAGTCCATTTGAGAGAAGCCAAGCTTACGAAGAATCGTATAGTCAGGCTGATCCGCCTCACTTTCATCCATTTGTTTAATATATAAGATGCAGCCAGACGTAAAGAGGAAGGCCAAGCCTAAAAAGCCAACAACAAACATCAGCAGACCAATGGTTTCTTTTTGATCTGTAAAGTATTCTAACTGTGAGTTAGCCATACTTTCATACGGACCTAATTCAGCGAATAACGCAGTCGCTTGTGAAAGATCTTGTTCATCACTCAGTTGAATCGCATAATCGACCTGCGGCGTCTCAACTTCCGCTAATAGCTCTTGGAAAAGCCCGTTGTCTACAACGAGAATTGGCAATCCTCCGCTTGCAAATGTATAGGATACAAGTCCCTCATCCTTCAAACCTGTATAGTCGAGCTCAATTTGTTCGTTTTCAACCGTGAATCGCACTGTACCTTCATCCTGGAACGTCAGCATCGATCCGAGAACGGCATTCATACCTGTTAAATAAGCTGAGCCTGGCTCAACGTCTTCAGCCAGATGGTGGCTATCGCTAACAACTGGTGTGACCGTATTCTCGTAGTCGCCAAAAAACTGATTGCCTTCATCAACAAGGACGTCGGAGAGATCGAGATTCAGCTCAATCACTTCTAAATCATGCGATTGATAAGAAATTCCTTCTTCGTCTAATCCAGTCTGCAGCGCGTTTCGCTCTTCTTCATCTGCAAAAGAAAAATGGTGCGGTACATACTGTTTCGCCGATTCCTCAGCCGAGTAATAGCCGATATAGCTCAGTGACAGCAGACCGATCGCTAGAGCAGAGATCGTTGTAATGATCGTTAGGAGAAGGGAGCTTGATTTCATATTAAACATAATTGAAGACAAGGAAAGCACTTGCTTTACCGGCATGTAGCCAGCCTGTTTTTTTCGAATCAGCTTAGCAATAAATGAAACGGATCCTCTGTAGAATAAATACGTTCCAACAATAACAGATCCTAATACAAACAGCATCGTTAGGAGCATGGCAAAGACCCCAAGATACTGAGACGTCGAACTCATAAACGATTCACTGAACATAACTGAAGAAATAAAATAGCCCGCTCCAATGAGTCCAAGACCAAACAAGCCAATGATTATTTCCCAAATGGTTAACTTGCGCGCCCGGTTTTCCGTTTGTTTACGAAACTGAATCAGATTGAGAATGCTTCGTTTTCGTATAAATAAACTGTTCGCAATCATAACTAGCACGTAAATAATTAGAAAAACAACAACCGTTTGCCAGAGTGCGATTAACGAGAAATAGAGCGTTACCTCTTCTTCTATTCCAATAATCAGCAACAATAACATGGTCATTAATTTTGAGATTAAATAACCAAAGATCGTACCAGCTACAAGGGCTATTACATAGAGAATCGCACTTTCCACTCGAACCACTTTTGTCACTTCTTGCTTAGTCATACCGATCAGCTGGAGTAAGCCAAACTCCTGACTTCTCCGCTTCATGATTAGATTGTTCGCATACAACAGAAAGAATGCGAGTATGAAGAACAGCATCACTGATCCTGCCGTAATAGCTGGAGTCGCGCTCATCCGCTCTTCTACGACTCTCATTACCGGGTTATGACGCAGCGTTAAGAAGGAGAAGTAGAGCGCTACGCTTAATACGAGTGCAAATAAATAGATAAAATAATTTTTTCCCTGCTTCTTTACATTTTTTAAAGCGAGTGATTGATTCATTGGTGAACGCCACCTAAAACCGCTTGTGTTTTCATGATGTCTTTGAAAAACTCTTGGCGAGACTGAGTTCCCCTCGTTAAGCGGGTATAAATCTGTCCATCTTTAATAAATACAACGCTACTGCTGTAGCTGGCAGCCGCTGGGTCATGCGTAACCATCATGATCGTCGCCTGACGCTCTTTGTTCAATTGACTTAATGTTTCTAGTAAGCTTGATGCGCTTTTCGAATCCAAAGCCCCCGTCGGTTCATCTGCAAAGATTAAGCTCGGCTCATGAATAAATGCTCGCGCTGCCGACGTTCGCTGCTTCTGACCTCCTGACAATTCATTCGGGTATTTATTTGCTAGTTCAACAATGCCCAGCTGGGTGGCAATGGTTTCAAAGCGGGCATGAGCCTCTTTCTTGCTCACTTTCTGGATTGTTAATGGCAGCACAATGTTTTCTTTCACGGTAAGGGAGTCGAGCAGATTGTACTCTTGAAAAATAAAGCCAAGTTCTTTTTTGCGAAATTCAGCTAGTTGCTTTTCTTTTAAACTTGTAAGCTCCATCTCGTTAATAATGATTGATCCACTGCTTACATGATCAATCGTTGATAACACGTTTAGCAACGTTGTTTTTCCTGAACCAGAAGCACCCATAATGCTGACAAAATCAGCCCGGTCAATTAACAAATCAATTCCTTTTAACACTTCTTGTTTGTTCCACTTGTTTCCGTAAGCTTTTCGAAGCTTGTTTGCCTGTAAAATCATAATTTCCCACTCCTCTTAAGTCCTGCTTCCTGTTTATTGTTCCTTACAACAAGTATAAGAGTGCTCCTCGTCAATCTCCTTCTATTGTGCGAACAAAACGGCAAAGCATGTGACATCTTTGTCACATGCTTTGTACAGAACTAAACGAATTGCGATTCGGGAAAACAAGCGTTATCGTTGTTCCCCGTTTAACTTCAGACTCAATGAGCAGCTCCATATGCAAAGCTTCAGCCACCTTATCCGCCAAATACAAACCCATTCCACTTGCTGCTTGTTCTTGATGATGGGTTGTTGAGGTAAAGCCTTTTTCCTTAATCCGGATTAAATCTTTTGCTTCAATGCCAATTCCCTCATCCTGAATCGTTACGACTACCTGCCCATTGAGTTCAGATGAGCGAATAACGATTTCCCCTTGACTGCTATACTTAATGGCATTGGATAGAATCTGCCTCAACAGAAAAGAGAGCCACTTTGCATCACTTGTCACCTTTTCCTCGACCAAGTCTAATTGAATGCCAATTCCTTTTTGGACACACCAAGTTTGAAACGACTTAATTTCTGTATGAAGCAATGAAAGTAAGTCTACAGTCTCTATAAACAAATCATTTTCAATAAAAGCCATCCGTTTTTGGTAGAGTTGTTGATCGAGCAGCAAATGAATTCGCATCCATTCATAATGAATCGTTTCTCGCAACTGTCTGTCCTCTAGGCGATCAATCACAAGCCCCATTGTTGTCAGCGGCGTTTTTACTTCATGAATCCACGCCAGCAGTTCGTCCTTCTCATTGTCCATTAAACGTTCTTTTTCCATATATCTTTTTACCAATACCGTCCGTTGATCAGACATGGTCCCAGCAACAATATCCTCGAACGGCGAATGGCTGTGCGGTAATTGAAGTAAGTCGTCGCTTTGGTTTATATCCTTAAGCGCTTCATAATATGCCGTCTCTTTCCGATAGCGAAAAACAAGAAACAGCAAGAAACAAACCGCCGTTAACAACAGTGGATAGAGAATACTTCTAAAAGGCAACGTAGTATCCAAGTACCCTACGAGCAAAATAACTCCGTGAATAAAAAAGACAAAGCCAATCCAACTCAGTCGTTCTTTTAAAAACGTACCGATCATCCGTGTTCTCCTTCCACAGCGATATAACCTTGTCCAACCTTCGTTTCAATATACTGGCCAAGATCGAGCTTCATCAACTGTTTGCGCAGACGGTTCACATTCACCGTTAATGTGTTATCACTAATAAAACGTTTATCATCCCACAGCTCTTTAATTAAATCATCACGACTGACAATTTTGTTTTTTCGTTCGAGTAGCTGTTTTAAGATAAACATTTCGTTTTTAGTCAGCTCAACAGACTGCTCGTTATACGTAACAAGGTTTTGCTCAACATCGACCGTAGCGCCTTGCCATGTTCGAATGATGTTGCCGCTATCCGCTTGATTGTAGTTATACGTCCGCCTTAACGTTGCTTGAATCTTCGCAATAAGAACATCCAAGTGAAACGGTTTTTGGATAAAATCATCTGCCCCAAGCTGCATCGCCATCACATGGTCGGTGGGGTGGTCTCTTGAAGACAGGAAGAGTATTGGAACACTAGAATGAGCGCGAATCATTCTACACCAATGAAAACCATCAAACATCGGTAGCTGCACATCTATTAAAACAAGATCAGGCGCCGTGCTTGCATAGGTTTCCATTACCTTACTCCAGTCATCTATCCCGTATACAGCATAATTCCACTGATTTAACTGTTGTTTCATTTCTTGGAAAAGCGATTGATCGTCTTCTATTAACAGCAGTTTAAACAGCTAGACCACTTCCTTTCATTCAGATCGAGCTTTTCTTTTAGCTTAATATGGTTATGTTTGGAATGCAAATGCCTGCAGAACAACGCAAAAAAAGCCAGAACAACGAGTCTGCTTTGGCTTTCACCTCTTTGCTACACATCTAACCCAACACGAAACTTGGCCTCAGTTGCTTGCTTGACTTGATCAAGCAAGACGCCTTCTTGCAGGCCAATAAGCGTCATTTGACCATCAACAAATTCAAACACAGCCAAATCGGTAATTAATAAATCCACGACCGCTTTTCCTGTTAACGGTAAGGTACAGGCCGCTTTTACTTTGGATTCTCCATGCTTATTCGTATGGTCCATAATGACAACGGTCTTTTTAGCACCTTGGACGAGGTCCATCGCTCCACCCATGCCCTTGACCATTTTTCCAGGAATCATCCAGTTGGCTAGATCGCCCGTTTCGGAAACTTCCATACCCCCGAGAATCGCTAAATCAATGTGACCACCGCGGATCATCGCAAAGGATTCTGCACTGTCAAAGTAAGACGCACCAGTCGTTGCCGTTACCGTTTCTTTTCCGGCATTAATTAAATCAGGGTCAATCTCTTCTTCAGTTGGATAGCGACCAATGCCGAGCAAGCCATTCTCAGACTGCAGCATAACATGCACATCAGTTGGAATCATATTGGCGATGAGCGTCGGCATACCGATGCCTAAATTAACGCACATTCCGTCCTTCACTTCCTGCACCGCCCGCGCCAAGATGCGCTGTCTTGATTCTTTCATCTTAAGCGCCTCCTTTCACTTCAGCTACCGTCCGTCGTTCAATCCGCTTTTCAAATGCCTCTCCAACAAACACATGCTGCACGTAGACACCAGACAGATGAATCTCATCGGGTCCAAGTTCACCAAGCTCCACGAGCTCTTCTACTTCAACGATCGTTCGCTTTCCAGCCATCGCTGCTAATGGGTTGAAGTTGCGGGACGTTTTTCGGAAAACAAGATTTCCAAACGGATCAGCTTTCCATGCTTTAACGAGAGCAACATCCCCAACAATGCCCCGCTCCATGATATAGCGTTTCCCGTCAAATTCTTTCTCCTCTTTCCCTTCAGCAACCGGCGTGTCTACACCTGTTGCTGTATAAAAAGCGGGAATACCTGCTCCACCTGCCCGCAGACGCTCGGCAAGCGTTCCTTGAGGCACAAGCTCCACCTCGAGTTCTCCACTTAGAAACTGTTGTTCAAAGCGCTTATTTTCTCCGACATAGGAGGAAACCATTTTTTTTATTTGCTTGTCTTCAAGCAGTAAGCCAAGTCCAAAATCATCTACACCACAATTGTTACTGACGACCGTTAAGTCCTTTACGCCTTTTTCCTTTACCGCTGCAATAAAATGTTCTGGAATCCCACACAGTCCGAATCCACCAACAACTAGCGTCGAACCGTTTGAAATATGTTCCATCACATCTGCAGTAGAAGCGATTACTTTGTTCATGTAACTCCATCTCCTTTGCACAAAAATCAATCAATAAAACGCTTACATTTATCTTATCAATCTTATCGCTATTTTTCCAATTTAGCTAATAAAGATTAGGCGTACATCACTCCCTTTTCATGAATAAGATGGTCAACAGCCTATCTGAAAAGGAGTGATGACTATGGCAACTGCATTTAAAGGTTTATCCGGTGCTTGGATTCAAGCAGCCGGGACAATCGTTGCTGCCATAGCCGATACTCCATCAGAAGCAATCACCGAAGCGCAGACCGATTCACTTGGATTATGGGGAAATGTCCTGCAAGCAACCGGTAATGGGTTAATGGCTGATAGCAATGAACCAGGCTCGCTTAATCAAGCAGGCAACGCCATTCAAGCAGGCGGTAATACGATTATTGTCGGCGCCCTTGTGCTTCCAATTAATGAAGACTTGGAACAAAATTTGACGATAAAAGGAAACTTAGTTCAGGCGGTTGGCGGTTCCGTCTGCTTTAATGAAGATTTAAAGGAAGACGTCAGCATCGCTGCACTATACGGCTTGTCCGGTGACTTTCTTCAAGTCGTTGGCAACTCGATTCAAGCACTCGCAGCCATCCTTGATTTTGAAATTGACGGACACGAAGAGCTTGTGAATGCCGTTGGTAGCTGGATTCAGGCAACTGGTGCAGTCCTTTCCGCTTTAAGTGAAACAAAGAGCCTCCAAGATCAGCCCCCATTAGAAGCTGATTCGCTAAACCCTATTAAATCGAACCAAACAAATAAAGCATAATCATGGTTGCTGTATAGCCGATGACAACAAGCAACGACGGCAGCCAAGTGAACCGTTTGATTTTTTGGTTTTTCCACGTTCCGATGAGCACTACCGTTGTTAACAAAATTAACGCAGCGATAGATATCCAATTGATCTGGCTCGCGTCTCGGAGCAGTACAGCGTCTCTGTAAAATCCATCGGCAACTGCAAGGAGAATTAAGTTAAACATATTGCTGCCAAGCACAACGCCAAGAGCCGCATTAAATTGATTACGTTTTAAAGCAAGGTAAACAACTGACACTTCCGGTAAGGATGTCGCTCCTGCTATGAGCAAACTTCCTACAAATGATTGGCCCAGCCCAGTTTGAATGGCAATTTGGTCCCCAATAATGGTCAAAAATGACCCTGCTGCTAAAATAAGTAAAGCGGCAATAGCAAACCGCGTGATGCCTGCTTTCAACGACATCTGCACTTCTTTCTCTGAAACCGGTTCATCTGGTAATTTATCTTTCTTATTTAAGTAATACAAACCACCAAAGTAAAACGCAACGATAAATAAAGAATCAAGTCCAACGCCAAATACGTTTGCAGACGACTGAATCAAAAATGCCACAGCAACAATAATGGCTAATAATAGGCCTAGTAGTCCTGGCATAAACGACTTGTCTGAAATGTGGACGTACATTCTTTTTTTCCGAAACCACAGATCCAACACAGCTAATATGAATAAATTGAACAAGTTGCTTCCTAACACATTCCCTACAGCTAAATCTGGACTGCGAATTAACCCTGAGGTAACGCTCGTTGTAACCTCTGGAAGCGACGTCGCCCCCGCCACCAGCACTGCCCCGACAAAAAAACCGGTCATCCCTGTTCGTAATTGAATAACCTCAGCGTATCCAGAAAGCTTTACCGCACTTATGACGGTAACGGCTGCTAATAAAAGAAAACCAATATAAATCATTTCTGTTCATCACCTTATTCCTTCATAAATAGGTCTGTCCAATAGGTGTAACCCCTGTCCGCTAGTACCCTTTGTTCATAGGATGTGCAAGAAGCGTTTGTTTCACGCTTGTACGAATCACTTTATTGGAGGAGGGTTATGGAGCTAAACCACCAACTATCGCTAAAGCACGCTGCTTTATTAACAAAACTGCATTCAATGCAGCAAGAGGATGGGTCCTATCATTTCTGCTTTGAATCAGGGGCTATGACGGATGCCCATATGCTCTTATTGCTTTATGCATTTGATGAGGACAAACCACTGCAAAAGCAGTTACAGCACCGCTTAATCCGTACTCAATCAACCGCTGGTCATTGGAAACAGTACGACGATGACCACGGCCATCTGTCTTCAACAATTGAAGCTTATACAGCACTTTATGTATCTGGTGCATTAAAAAAAGAAGATGAACGGCTTCAAGCTGCTGCGAGCTTTATTCGTCAAAACGGCGGTCTGGAAAAGGCACATGTCTCAACAAAAGCATTGCTTGCCCTGTACCATTTATACCCATGGCCCAGCTTTTTTCCATTACCGTTATTTTTACTAAAAGCTCCAGCTTGGCTATCATTTAGCTTTCAACGGCTTAGTTCATATGTACGGACGCACTTTGCATCCCTGTTAATTCTTGGACATACGCGCTATACAATTAAATTACCATCTGATTGTACCCTTTTTCATCTCTATCAAACAAACAAGTACAAGAAATTGCAGCAGCAAAAACCATACGCTTCAAAGAGTTCAACAACAAAACCATTTAAAAAAGCAGAGCATTATCTACTGGACCATATGGAAGACGACGGTACACTGCATAGCTATGCAAGCGCGACGTTCTTAATGGTCTACGCCCTGCTCGCACTTGGTTATCGCAAAGATGCACCGCTTATTAAACAGGCCATAACCGGTTTAAAATCTCATCTTTTTTTTGATCAAACGAACCAAGACGTTCACTTGCAGAACTCGCCTTCATCGGTTTGGGACACGGCTTTACTAACGTATGCGATGCAGGAGCGTAATTCTGAACAAAGCACCAGCTCAATTAACCGCTCAGCTACTTTCATTTTAAAACGCCAACAACAGAGCGGTGGCTGGGGATTCTCGACAAGTAACTCGTTTCACCCCGATGTCGATGACACACAGGCTGCACTTCGTGTGCTGACGCCGCTTGTTTCTTCAGATCACCAAGCGGCGATTGCCTGGCGCAAAGGACTACATTGGCTCCTGCATAGACAAAACCGAGATGGCGGCTGGGCGGCATTTGAGAAAAACAGCTCTGCTCATTTGCCCATTCCGCTTCAGAATGCATCGGACACCATTGTTGATCCATCAGCCGCCGATCTAACCGGTCGAACGTTGGAATTTCTCGGCAGCCATGCGCGGTTAACGACAGCTCACCCTGGCGTTAAACAAGGCGTTCAGTGGTTAATAGAAACCCAACAAAAAGACGGGAGCTGGCTCGGTCGCTGGGGTATTGCCTATCTTTATGGAACTTGGGCTGCCGTCACTGGAATGCACGCGGTTGGCATCTCTGCCGATCATTTATCGATGCAAAAAGCAAGACAGTGGCTTGAACAAAACAGCCTCACGGACGGGGGCTGGGGCGAGTCGTGCCAAAGCGATGTCGCAAAACGCTTCATTCCCCTGCACACATCAACCGTCGTTCACACGGCTTGGGCATTGGATGCACTTGTTTCTCTTTACCCTTTTCCGACTGAGCAAATGAAATACGCAGCAAAACAGCTGCTCCTTTGGCTAGACGAGGAAGGCATTCGTACCGCCTACCCGACTGGAGGTGGGTTACCTGGTCAGTTCTATATTCACTACCACAGCTATCGGTACTGCTGGCCACTCTTAGTTATCAGCCGTTATTTAAACAAATACACGCTAAGTGAGGAAGATGCCCTGTCCATGTGAGCAGACGAGGCATATAGTGTAGCAACACAATCGTGTTAGTTCAAAAACAGATCGTTCGAAAGGAGTTCCCATGTCTACTATTGACCCACGCCTTATGCAAACATTTCGTTCGAAAATGAAGCATCCAAAACATTTCCACAATGTTTGTCAGATTCTTTTTCGTCAACGTCGACAAGATTTAAAACACTACGGAAAATGCTGCTCGATGATTGATGAATTGTCGCAGTGTTTAAATGTACCTGTATCCCCTAAGCAACGTGACCAGCATGCTCAGTGGTTAATGAATTGCTGTGTTGACCCGCAAAATAAAAACCACCGTCGTGATATGTGGCAAATGGTTAGCGGACGTCGCTAACAACCGTGCGCAATGCATCTCCTTGATGCATTGTGTTTTTATTTGCACTTGTCTATTAATAAGAAATCGCTTATGATACTGTTTAACAAATTCGTTACCCATACATGAGGTGGGCATATGCCAATCCAACTACAACCGAACCAACTACATCATCTGAACTAGTCTTGCTATTCAATTTTTTAATTGACATAGGAAGGCTATTTCTCATAAATCGCATTGATTAAAGCACTCTTTAATCGATGCGATTTTTTTGTATCAAAAAAACTGGGAGGAATTAGAAATGAAAAAGATGCGCTATCAAAATGTAAAAGGAACCGAGGATTTTCTACCTGAAAGAGAATTCATTCGCAGAAAGGTACGACGGACACTTGAAGATGTCTTTATTCAATATGGGTACCAGCCACTTGAAACACCGATTTTAAACTATACGAGTTTGCTTGCCTCTAAATACGGGGGCGGCGCAGAAATTCTAGAAGAGATGTATCAGCTTTCCGACCGTGGCGAACGCGATCTTGCCCTGCGCTATGACCTGACCGTCCCGTTCACTAAAGTCATCGCGCTTAACCCAGCCATCCGCATGCCGTTCAAACGCTATGAAATCGGCAAAGTCTTCCGTGATGGACCGATAAAAAAAGGTCGTCTGCGCGAATTCACGCAGTGTGATGTTGATTGCGTAGGCGTGTCCTCGCAAATGGCCGAAGCCGAGCTAATGACAATGTCCCAAGACGCCTGCACGCGCCTAGGGCTTGATGTGACAATTCAATACAATAACCGCAAGCTATTAACCGGTATTCTGCTCTCCTTCTCGATTAAGCCAGAAGAAACAAGCGCGGTTATTTTAACGCTTGATAAGCTTGAGAAGATTGGCGTAAAAGCCGTTGCTGACGAACTACTTGAGAAAGGACTTCCGGCTGCGTCAGTTGTGCAAATTACCGAGTTCCTTACCGCTGCAGATAAGCGCACACCAAAATCGCTTGCTGCCTTTACCGAAACGAATGAACTAATTCGTGAAGGCCTGGCTGAACTTGATGAGCTTCAATCCTACTTAAGCTATTTATCGCTAGATACGACCTGCCTGTTTAACCCGTTTCTAGCACGTGGACTTGATTTTTACACAAATACGGTGTACGAAATCTTTTTAAACAAAAATACGTTCACCTCAAGCCTCGGCAGTGGCGGGCGCTATGACCAGGCAATTGCCGGCTTAATGGAGGCGGACCAGGCATTCGGCACAATTGGCATTTCGTTTGGCTTAGATGCAATCTTTGCCGCACTCGACTTACAAACAAAACCAGTTAAGGGTGAGACCGATATCTGCATTATTCCACTCCAGACAGAAAAGCAATCTTTACTACTAGCTCAAGACTTACGCAAACAAGGCTTATCCGTTGAATTAAACATGAAGCCAAGCAAATTAAGCAAAGCCCTCGACCGAGCAAATAAAGACAACATCCCCCGCGTCATTGTCTTAGGCGAAGCAGAGGTACAGCAAAACGCCTATACGATTAAAACGATGGCAACCGGGGAGGAAGAGCGGGTTGTGTATGACTTTCGGCGTGAATGAAAAAAAGGGCTGTGCAGGGCACAGTCCTTCCTGTTAATTTGAATACATCGTTTTGTCAGCTCCGAATGCTCGACTGAAATCACTCTTAAATTGATGAATTGCTTCATCTGTTCCATGATGATCTAATAGTTTTTCCAATAAATCGGCTGAAACGGTAGCTTCGTGAACCCCTGCAAGCATGGCTTCTTCTAACTGGCGCAAATTCTTAAAGCTTGCAGCGAGGATACGGGTTGGTAGACCGTCTGCATCAAACAACTGCCTTACACGCTTTAATACATCAACACTATTGCCATGCTGCTGATCAATGCGGTTCACGTACGGTGCTACAAAGCTAGCACCTGCCTTCGCTGCCCAAAAAGCTTGTTGCACCGTAAAAATTCCTGTTGCTGTTACTTTTACACCTTGTTCCGCAACACGCGTAATGGCACTCATGCCAGCTGTAGAAACTGGAATTTTAATGATAACGTCACGCGCAAATGCCTGCTTTATTCGTTCAGCTTCAGCAACCATATCGTCAGTACGCTCACTGATGAGTTGGATATGAAGCGATTGGCTTTGCGTAAGAACATCATCTAGCTGCTGTAGCTGTTTTTCAGCTGAGACATGTGAATTTTTTGCTAGAATGCTTGGATTTGTTGTCACTCCTGCGAGAGGTAACCATTCAGCTAACGATTGGTACGTTTTTGCATTTGCGTCATCCATCAGTAGTTTAAACATCATTTACCTCCTCTTCTTAGAACATTACTTGACCACCTGTGACATTAATCGATTGTCCCGTCATGTAAGAAGCTTGTTCTGAGCTATAAAAAACAATCGCGTTCGCCACATCCTCATACGTACAGCCACGCTTCATTGGTACTTTATCAGTATAAACTTGTTCCACTTCACCTTCATCAATACCAAGTTTTTTCGCATAAGACGGTATTAAACTTTGAAACATCGGTGAAGAAAGAAGGTTTCCAGGCATAATGGCGTTCACGCGTATATTGTGTTCCGCTAAATCAAGTGCAAGACTTTGCGTCAAGCCCACTCCTCCAAATTTTGATGCGGAGTATGCCGCATTATGCTTGCTTCCTACTTTACCTGACTTCGAGTTGATTTGAATAATATTGCCGCTATTTTGCTCAATCATCCATTTACTCGCCTCTCGGGCACAAAGAAAATACCCAGTTAAATTTACATCAAGAGACAGTTCCCAATCAGCTTTAGAAAATGAATCAATCTTCGTACTTCGAGCAACTCCAGCATTATAGACAAGCAGGTCAATTGATCCAAACGCTTCTTTAGCTGCTGTCATTAATGCAGCTACTTCTGATTCATTCGTTGTATTAAAGCCAAATCCTAATGTCGGATTACCTGTTTCTGCTGAGATGGTTTCTGCGACTGATTTTGCTTTGTCTTCTTGTAGATCAGCAACAACCACCTTGTATCCCTCTTGGCTTAAACGCAGACTAATGTGCTCTCCTAAATTCTGTGCACCGCCAGCTACAATTGCTGTTTTCTCTCTATTATTCATATACTCTCCACTCCTCTAGCTACCTTTTAATTGTAATGGTATGTCCTTCTTCAATATGTGGAAAATCTCCAGCTTCAACAGAAAGCGTCCCTGGCAGTTCTGCTACTTCAGCTCCATCGGCTTTAATCGTAATATGGCCAAGCGACTGGAGGTTTTTATCAACCGCATCTCCAACTGCTGTAATCGTGAATGATGTTCCAGCAATCGACAGCACGTCGCCTGGTTGAATGGTGCCCTCAAGCTTATTTTCTTCATGCAGAACACAGAACTCAGCAAGCTCTTCTGGTGCGTTGTTTTTAAACAAAATAATCATATTCTCTTCAAGAAATTCCCCCGCATTCGGGCCCATCTTTGTAACCGTTGTTTGATAAATCATATGTTGTTCCTCCAATAGTCTTTTAATAGTCATACATTCCAAAGCTGGCAAGCCAAGCGACAAATACGGTCGGTGCACCTGTTAGAAAACGTCCATACAGAACAGCAGGAACTCCGACTTCAACCGTTTCCGGTTCTGCTTCCGCTAAACCTAATCCAACTGGCACAAAGTCAGCTGCGGCCTGTGCGTTAATCGCAAACAAAGCTGGCAAGGCAAATTGAGGCGGAATGTTTCCACGTCCAATTTCAACACCAATCAATGTCCCAATGACCTGTGCGATAACAGCTCCTGGGCCGAGAAACGGGGACAGCAACGGAAAAGAAACAATTGCTGACAAGATCAACAGACCCCAAATCGTTCCGCCAAGTGGTGACAAGATATTGGCAATGACATCACCGATCCCGGATGCCAAAATAAGTCCGATCAATAGTGACACGAAAGCCATAAAGGGTAAGATTGTTTTTAAAACGGTATCAATTGCGTCTCGACCTGCTTGGTAGAAGACATTCACGATTCCACCCATCATCTTGCCAATTTTAGACATGATGTTATCGTTTTGATCTGTAATTTTTTTACTTGTATCATATGTGCTCTTCTTTTCTGTTTCAGTTGCTTGCTCGGCGCCAGTTTCCTTAAGCTGAACGTCCTCAAGTGCTGCTTCTCCATCTTCATTTACTACCGTTAGAAGCCCTGGCTTTACTCCAGAAACATAGATATCCTCTACAATAAACTTTGCCATTGGTCCGCTTTGACCGGTTGCCATAATATTAATTGTCGGTATTCGTTTCTTAGGATACAAACCCGCTCGAAGTGTACCACCGCAGTCAATAATAACGGCTGCAATCTCATCTTCAGGCACAGACGTTTTAAATCCGTTAACGAGCTCTGCTCCAGTTAAGTCTGCAAGCGCAGCACCAACATCTGAAATTGGGCCTCCGGTAATGTTTACGATTTTATTCTTTTTTTCCGTTGGTTTTATCGTAAGCGGTCCACCAAAGCCACCTGAGCCTTTTTGTACACGAACTGCTTTATACTCAGCCATTGCTCGTTCCCCCTACAGTCTCGCTCATCGTTGTTTTCAGTTTTACGTTTTGTTGTTTTTCAACGTAATAAACCATCCAATCTGTTACCATTCCGCGAATCATGTTCATTACAACCCCTACTAGAAAGTAGCGTAGAGCAAGCTCTGCTGTTGAATAACCTAATGATGTAATCCCAGCTGCAACACCTAGGAATACAAACAATTCGGCTGGATTCACATGCGGGAACAAACCATTCATTGAGTGGCAGTGATAGCTAGCCGAGGCATAATATCCGGGCTTATACCGCTCTGGTAAGAAACGGCCTAATGATAATGTCATTGGGTTTAGGAAAAAGAACGTTCCTATAACCGGTAAGACGAGATAGCGCGTAAAGATGTTTTTAGAAGATTTCATTGCCAGTTTTTCAATACGCTCTTGTCCCACAAAATGAATAACCGCATTCATTGCAACGAGCAACATGATTAAGAGTGGCACGATATCAACCACTAACCCTACAAACGTTTCTGCCCCTTGTTCAAATAAACCAATGAACCCTTCAGCAGCTGTAACAAGAAAATCCATTATCCATTCACCTCACGTTTTCTAGTAAACACAGAAAGTACTTTTGCCAGTGGGGCCTTAGGTGTTTTTACTTCTCCGCCTGCTTTCACAACCCGATATACATGACGGGCATCATGAAGCGCTTTCTTTGTAAACGGATCTAGCTTTTCCTCCACTGGTTTATCCATAAAGAACAACGGTTGCTCTGCTAAAGCAGCAATTTCTTTAAAGCGGGCAAAGATTGTCATTCCCTGCATTCGCTCAGCTCGGATGATGTTGCCTTTACGGTCGACTAATAACATTAAAATAACACCGGTGCGCAAGATTCCTTTTGAACGTCCAATTGCCACTTGTCCCTCTTCACGCATTGCCCGGTACCGTTCATTAAAGTTCTTTATTTGCCAAAATCCTAATACACTCTGCAATAAGAAACCGACTGCTAAACAACCAACAGCGATAAGAATAGCCATCTTCTCTACTCCTTCCAATTCATTAATTCAACTGCTGTTTCCTCATCCGTCACCAGATGCGTCATATATCCCCCGTGTAAAGCACCGATAATGGACGGGACTTTTTCTTTGGATTCTGCAACTGCAATAGTTGTTCGATTTTGTTTTAATCGCTCAAGCTCGATCGCAATTGTTCTTTCGCTCAGAGATGATTCTGCTTCTTTCCCATCAATCGTATAAAAACGCGAGAGAATATCGCCAATCACTTTCTTGTCTTCCAGCAAACGCTTTTCTTCCTCACCAATAAACCCGCTCCAAACCAAGTTCGAGGATCGAAACAAGGCACCGATTCCAATCACAGCAACGGTCATTTGATCCCATAGCTTTATGACATCTTGCAAATAAGCAGATCCACTTATATCTTTACGAGCATCGGCCGACTCAACGATGGCTGCTGCATCGATATACTGTGATTTTGCTTTAAAGGCTCGTGCAAAATTATAAACGATGGTATTAATGTGATGCTGCACATGCATTTTGCCAGGTCCTCCAACGATTGGAACAAAAACAGCGTCTCTTCTTTTTAGTGAAGGTAATGTTTCTGACATGCTACCTAACGTATCTCCCCAAGCTAGCCCGACAACGTCCCCGTCTATTAAAAGACTGTCGAGCAGCAGGGAACTTGAATGACCTAGAGCTTCCAAACGTTCCTCTCTACTAGCTTGGGGCTCGATGGGAACCACCACAACTTCCTCTAGACCAAAGCGTTTACATAAATCGGTTTCCAAATCAACGCGAACACGATGAGTGCTTGCAATTGATATTTTTACGATTCCTTCGTCTCGCGCTTTTTGCAGCATTCGCGTTACCGTTGTCCGATAGACACCCAACCGTTTTGCAATCTCATTTTGCGTAAGCGCTTCCTCGTAATACATCTTTGCAACAAGTACTAGCTGTCGCTCCTCCTGCCACTTCATCTCGTCACCTCTATGAACTGCACATTTGTGCATCAATTGAACTTTTGTTCTTTTGTCACCATGAATATAAACGCTTTCACCAATGAGAGTCAATCGGATTGGCCGAATGGGAATAAATTCAAAACTAGAATGCACATTTGTGCAACTAACTGAACGTGTGTAGGCACATACAAAAAAACAGGCGCGAATAATCGCTCCTGTTTCATCACTTCCACCCATTGCTATACGTTTGTCCGTTTCAATCGCTGCACAACTGCAAGCAGGACAAACGCGAAGAAAACGATTGAGAGAACCCAATAAACAGCCATCACCGTATTGCCTGTTTCAACTGCAAGATAAATACTGATTGGCACGGTCTGGGTCACCCCGGCAATACTCCCGGCAAACATCAGCGTTGCCCCGAATTCTCCTAACGCTCGGGCAAATCCGAGCATGTAACCAGAAAGCAGCGCTCTCCAAGCGAGCGGCACCGTCACATGATAGAAGACGCGCCATTCATTTGCTCCCGACTGTCTCGCTGCTTCCTCTAGTTCATCGTCGACCGCTTCAAACCCATTGATTAGTACCTGGTAAATTAACGGAAAAGCGACTACCGTTGCCGCAATGACTGCCGCGACATAGGTGAACACAATTGGCTGACCGAAAAAAGCTTCAAACCATTCACCAACCACGCTTCGTCGCCCAAACAGAACGAGCAGTCCAAAACCAATTACCGTCGGCGGAAGGACAAGCGGCAACATCAAGGTTGTTTCAATGAAGACCTTTCCTTTAAACGACTTTTTCTTTAAAAACCAAGCAGCTACAAGCGCGAGCACAAAAGACAAGATGCTTGCTAGAAGAACAACGCGGAGCGAGACCCAAATTGGCATCCAGAACAAAGCATCCATCTATTGGCCTCGCTGAAATCCGTATTGTTCAAATACAGTAAGCGCCTCTTCTTGCTGAAGCCACTGATAGAAATGCTCTGCTTCTTCGGACGCTTCTAGCAAGCCCAGCGGATAGATAATCGGATCGTGGGAGCCTGCTGGAGCCGTGGTTATTTCAACAACCTGATCAGCGGAATTCCGAGCATCCGTTGCATACACTAGCCCCACGTCGGCATTACCTGTTTCTACATACGTCAAAACCTGCCTAACGTCTTTGCCATAAATGATTCGTTCTTCTACTTCGTCCCATAAGTCTTCGTTTTCCAATACCTGTTTGGCATAACGACCCGCAGGAACCGTTTCAGGCTGACCAATTGCGAGATGTCGATAGTCCACTGCCACGAGCTGGTCCAACCCTTGTACTTCATCAGCTAGCTCGGGCACAGTAATTAGAACAAGCTGATTTTCGAGCAACGGCGTGGATTCAATTAGCTCTTCCTCGACTTGCTCCATGTCCGTTGTTGAGGCAGATAAAAACAGATCAGCGGGAGCACCTTGTTGAATTTGCTGCCTTAATTGCCCTGATGCTCCGTAATTAATCGTCAATTCAACACCCGTTTCTTCTTCATAGCTTTCTTTTAACTCTTCTAATGCATCACTTAAACTAGCTGCAGCCATAATGAGTAATTCCGACGTCTCTTCTGTTGATGAAGCTTGGCACCCTGCTAAGGTCGTTATGGCAACAAAACTTAGAATTCTTTTTTTCATAGCTACGCTCCTTGACTTCTTTCTCTCATTTGTCCCATTATAACGAACAAGCTGCACGAGTGTCGCTCTGTATGTGTAAAAAGAAAAAATGTGAGCAACTACGCTCACATTTTTTGCACTCTATTTAGATGATTTAGTCTTGATCTCTGGAAGCTCAACGACCTGCCTCTGACCCGTTTCTGCAGCTTGCTCAACCGCAGCTAATACCGCTTGGTTTTTGAGGCCATCAAAGAAATTCGGCTCCGGCTGCTTACCCGTTGCAATCCCCTGCATGAATTCGTGGATGAGATGAATGAATGTATGCTCATACCCAATCATATGTCCTGCAGCCCAGTAGGCGTCCATGTATGGATGAGACTCTTCTGTTACATCAATTGTTCGAAAGCCCTGCATGCCTTCCGCATCCGCCGCTAGATACAGCTCAAGCTTGTTCATGTCCTCCATATTCCAACGAATTGATCCGTATTCCCCGTTAATCTCAATTTGATTACGATTCCGGTTGCCGCCTGCAAATCGAGTTGCTTCAAACGTTGCCATCGCTCCATTAGCGAAGGTGCCAATGATGGCTACCGCATCATCCACAGTAACCGATCCTCTCTCCTCACCAGCTCGTGTCGCACTTAGCCCTCCCGACATTTCTCCAACAGGCCGTTCCTTAATAAACGTTTTTGTCAGCGCCTGGATTTCGGTTAAATCATCAACTAAATAGTGGGCAAGGTCAATGCTATGTGCGGCAAGATCACCTAATGCTCCCGATCCAGCAACGTCTTTTTTTAGTCGCCAGATGAGTGGAAATTCCGGGCTCATAATAAAATCTTGTAAATAGTTTGCTCTAAAGTGATAGATTTGTCCAAGCTTACCTTCTTCAATCAGCTTTTTTGCATACGTGAGCGCAGGGACAAAGCGATAATTGTGGCAAATCATATGGATCACCTGATTGGAAACAACCGCATCATGCATTTCTTCCGCTTCCTCTACCGACATCGCTAGCGGTTTTTCTGTCAATACATGCTTTCCTGCCTTGGCTGCTGCAATCGCAATTTCCGCGTGAGTATTATTTGGCGTCACAATATCAATCACATCAATATCGTCACGCTCAATTAATGAGCGCCAGTCCGTTTCATACGATTCAAATCCCATTTGGTTCGCTGCCTCTTTCACAGCGGTCTCATTCCTGCCGCAAATTGCAGCGAGCACAGGCTCTACCTCTGTATCAAAAAAGAACGGCAGACTGCGATACGCATGGCTATGCGCTTTTCCCATAAATTGATAACCAACAAGACCAATTCGCACTTGTTTTTTCATTAGGATCGGACCTCCCGCTCTACCGGTTTCTCCGACCTAGCTGCCCAAACCATCCCTTTACGCATCAGTTCCGTCACTTCCGGCATCTTAACAATTTCCAGTACATGACCTAACGAACAGTAGTAAACATTGCCCTTGCCCCATTTTTTTGTCCAGACAACGGGCATATCAATTGGTCCGTTGCCAGAATGTGGCCCTTCGGCGATTGGGAAAGACGTTGTTGCATGAATCGTCACGGCCGGATCAACGTGCATATAGTACTGTTCTGAAATAACCTCAAAATCAGACATTCCGTCAGTTAGTGGATCGGTATCATTTATAATATGAACGGTGTATCGTATCCCATCGTTTCCTGGATGAGCAACCCACTGTCCGCCGACCATGAACTGATAATCGGTTGACATTCGAAAGGAGTCGCCCATACCGCCATGAAGACCAGCTAGTCCGACGCCACCTTCGACTGCCTTCATCAACGCTTGTAAGGCCTGATCTGGAATCGTTCCCTGAGTCCAATTCGGAATAATTAAGTCGTATCTACTCAAATCAACTTCTTCAAGCACACTGAGTGAGTCACTTAACTCCACTTCAAAACCCTCTTCTGTTAAAACCGTTTGTAAATATCCAGCAACTTGCGTAGGTTCATGACCTTCCCAACCACCATAAAAAAGAAGTGCTCGTTTACTCATTTGCATATCCTCCTTTTATTTGTTGTTGATCATTGATGCCTTTGTTTTGCTAAATTTGTATATCGTCTCGTGTTCATACAGCTCTCCTGGCTTCAGCCAAATGGATGGAAGCCCTTTATGATGGAGAGAAGCAGGTGGACTCTGCGTTTCTAAACAGAAAGCACCGTGTTTTTGCGCTGTTTTCCCATCAGCGAGCAAGTCGGTTCCATCTAATCCGTTACCAGAATAAAAAGTCACACCAGGCTGCGTCGTTGTTACGGTCAATTCACGCCCTGAAGTTGGTTCCGTTACGTAAATCACCTTCTTCCCTTCTTTTAAGAAAAAGAAATGATCGTACCCACCTCCTGCCTGTTTAATTTGCTCATGCCCTGCCTTAAAACCGTCTCCTAACAAGCGTCCATCTTGAAACTGAAAGGGACCCTCTTCAGATACAATAAAACCTGTTGGGAGTAAGTCCTTTCCTAATTCTAAATAGCCATCACTCTCCATTGTCAGTCGATGATCTGCAATTGACTGATCGAAATCACCAGATAAATTAAAATACGTATGGTTGGTTAACGTAATTGGCGTCATTTCATCGGTATGTGCTTTATAAGAAAGAATCCATTCATTCTCGTTGCTCAATGTATAACGAACTTCTAACGATAGTTTTCCTGGGAAGCCGTCTGTGCACTGCTGACTTTCCCGCGTGAAAGTAACGCCTACTTCGTTCTCATGTTCAAATACGTTCGGAATAAATTGTTCTTGATGAAATCCTGTCTTACCGCTATGAAGCTGGTTTTCTCCTTCATTCGCAGTCAGTTGATACGTTGTGCCCCCATGTTTAAACGAAGCCGCCTTCACTCTTCCAGCGACAGGACCAATTAATGCACCGAAATAGGCTTCATCGTTCGGATATGCCTCTTTATCTGCCAAACTGACTACAATGTTTTCTTTTCTTCCGTCTTTATCAGGAACAATTAACTTCGTAACTGTCGCTCCTACCGCTAAAATTTCAAGTTTCATTCCGTAATCATTTTCTAGGATGACTTCTGTCTGTCCGCTTGTTCCCGTCTGTATCGCTGCCTTCATTTTTGGTCTCTCCTCTAAGCTAGTTTTAGCGAAAAGCTGCTAATCGTTTACTCAATCCAGCTGTTGCCGAATAAACGTCTTGATAAATAGAGAACAGCCCCTCATAAGTTGCTCCTCGGTCGACATTCGGTTGATACACTTGGTCGACTGTCAAGAATGCATCCGCACATTCCGCTAACGACTGAAACCAACCAGAACCATACGCTGCCAGCATCGCAGCCCCCATTCCCGGTCCTTGATCTCCTTTAAGCTTGACGATCTCTGCTTGAAATACATCTGCTTGTAGCTGCAACCACAGTGGACTCTTCACTGCACCCCCAATGGAGACAATCGTCTTAATCTCTTTTCCTTGCTGACGAAAGAGATCCAGAGATTCTTTTAGTGAAAAGGTAATCCCTTCTAACACTGCCCGCACAAAGTGTCCTCTTTGATGAGTTGGACTCGCCCCAATAAAGCTTGCGCGTATCATCGCATCGGCATGGGGCGTTCGTTCACCTGAAAGATACGGCGTAAAGAGCAAACCGTTTGCTCCAGGTGAGACCGCTTCCGCCTCGGCAAGCAGTGACTCAAAGGATTCATCGCTTGCAAACGTCTCTTTAAACCAGCTTAGGCTGTGTCCTGCTGCAAGCGTCACGCCCATCGTGTAATAAACATCTGGTGCGCCGTGATTAAAATAATGCACCTTACCCGCAAAATCCTTGTTCCCAGCTTCTTCATAAGACAAAACAACACCAGACGTACCAATGCTAACAAGCGTTTTTGTTTCGTCCAAAATCCCTGCACCAATCGCTCCACAAGCATTGTCCGCTCCACCTGCAAACACTTTAAGCGTTGAAGGTAGCCCTGTTTCTCTGCAAACCGCTTCCTTTAACCGACCAACTTCAGCCGAAGCTTCAACTAGAGGTGGACAAAGCGAAGGCTTAATAGCAAACAAACGACACATTTCCTCGCTCCACTGTTTGTTTTCCACATCAAGAAGCAATGTTCCTCCTGCATCCGAGAAGTCGGTATGACATTCTCCCGTTAAATGAAGCCGCAAATAATCTTTTGGCAGCATAAACACAGCTGCCTGCTCATACAGCTCAGGCTCATGCTCACGTACCCACAGAAGTTTTGGTAACGTAAAGCCTTCCAATGCCGGATTTTTTGTTAAACGATGGACCGTGTCTTTTCCAGCTGTTTCATAGATCTGCTTACACTGAGCCGACGTTCGCGTATCGTTCCAGAGAATGGCCGGACGCAGCGGCTTATTATCTGAACCAACTAGCACAAGCCCATGCATCTGTCCCGAAAAACTCATTCCTTCTACTTGCGAAACCTCTCCACCTATTTGTTGAACCAATTCTTTTAATGCTTGAATTGTCTGGTTCACCCACTCATCTGGATCTTGCTCACTGTAGCCCGCTTTTTCATGGATCAGCGGATACGGTCTTGATACTTCATGAACGATGTCTCCTGCTCGGTTGACGAGCAATACTTTCACTGCACTCGTTCCTAAGTCCACTCCAATTACATAAGCCACATTGACTACCCTCTTTCTATTGTAAACCTCAATTAATAACGCTTCCAAAAGTTTGTTTGTCGATTAAACTAAGTGTATATTTTTCTAAATAAATCGTCAATTAAAAGTTTATTTTTACTAAGTGGAGCTGTTTTGAAATCGCCGAGTGCTCCTTATTTAGACATCTGTTTGCAATGGCTAATAAATTGACGAACCAATGCGCTTGGTTGCTCATTTTTTCTAGTGCAAATGGCAATTTTATTCATCGCGGTTACATTTTGAACATAAACACGTGCAAGCAAGCCACGTTTGATGTAATCACGGGCAACTAAGGACGAGACAAAATTAACGCCAAAACCCGCTGTAACAGCTGAGAGCGCTTCGTTTAAACCTGAAAACTGCAAGGCAATTTTAGGTGTTTTCACTTGATTCGCTTGGCATAATGCATACAAACGTGCACGAGTGGAACTTCCTTCTTCGCGCATTACAAAAGGCTGGGCTGCCATCGTTGCAAACGAAACCTCTTTGCTCGCGTATGGATGGGATGGAGATACAACAAACCAGAGTTCATCTGAAAACAATTCATCCCACTCAACTTCATGAGGTCTTTCTTCAGGACTGCCCGCATACATCGCCACGTCTGCTTTATAGTTAGCAAGCTGATGAAAGGCTTGCTTGGAATTGTTCGTTTGTATCATAACGTTTACATCAGGATAAGTTACTTTAAATGCCCCTGCCCATCTAGGTAATAAGAAATTGGCAGGTAAATACGTAGCAGCAATTTTAATGCTACCAACGCGTGCATGGCGGCAATCTTCTAGAAACGTTTCGATATGACTTTCTAATGCAAATAACGTTTCAGCTTTACGAGAGAGGTCAAGTGCGAACGTTGTCGGGACAAGGGTTCTTCCCTCTTTTTCAAACAATGGCAAACCAAGTTCTATTTCAAACGCCTTTAACTGACTAGAAACAGCTGGTTGGCTAATATGCTGTGCTTTTGCCGCTTTCGTAATGCTGCCTTGACGCATCACTTGATGGAAAAGCCGAAGACCATGCAAGTTCATTTGTTCACTCCCCTACATAAAATAAAGTTATGTATTCGTAATGAATATATATTATTCTTATTATTCATTTTACCATACACTAATGGTGCAAGGACAAAACGAAAGGGAGATGAAGCGAATGGACGTTTAAAAATGGCAGTTAGTCGATTCATACTTAGCACAGCAATTGCATCAAGAAGATCACGCTCTTGATTTAGTGCTCGAAAATAACCGCGAAAAAGATTTACCGGAAATTGATGTGTCCCGTACGCAAGGCGAGTTTTTACGCTTACTTGTACAAATGACAAAGGCTAAGCGAATTTTGGAAATTGGTACGCTTGGTGGCTATAGCACCATTTGTATGGCAAAAGGATTGTCAGAAGGGGGGAAAATCATTACGCTTGAAGCAAATTCAGCTCATGCCTCTTGTGCAAATGAGAACATCGTGAATGCTGGATTTGCTGAATGTATCAGCGTTCAACTCGGCGCTGCACTTGAAACATTACCAAAATTGGAGCAGCAAAACGAATCGTTTGATTTTTTCTTCATAGACGCAGACAAGCCAAACAATCCTTATTACTTAGAATGGGCGTTAAAACTAGCTGAACCAGGAGCTGTCATTATAGCTGACAATGTTGTAAGAGATGGAGAACTCATTAATCGCCATAGCACGGACCCACGAATACATGGCATTCGAACCTTCATTGACATGCTCGCGCAAGAAGAACGGATTGATTCGACCGCTATCCAAACGGTTGGTGAGAAGGGCTACGATGGGTTTGTAATTGGGAGAGTAAGGGACTAATTAAAACCGGTTTTTGTACGTATTAAGCAAGGTTAGAGTTAATACGGATCTAGTTAATGATGAACGCGCTGTTACGAGCTTGTACGCACTTTACTAGAATACAAACACGATAAAGAAGAAGAGTTTTAGAAAGTACGTGTTATAAGATCCGCATGTTACGGTAAAAAACCGTCCTTACTAACACGAATCTGCTCCGGTTCAAAATAGGTATACAGACGTGAAATGAGCTTCTGGTAAGCGTCTTTTTCGTACCATTTTTCTAAATTGAGTTCCTTAAAAATCCGCTCAATGTTTAGTCGTTCGGTTCGTTTTCCACCGCTGCCGTCTCCCATAAAAAAATCATCGACACAGACACGGTCAACGTAGGTGTGCAGCAGCTCTGCAAAAGCTGGAGAGCTTGGTAATAGTGGCGCAATGGCTGCTTGGGTTGGAATTCCAGCTTGTCTTAAAGTAGCTAATGCCTTTAATCTTCCAGCAATTGGCGGTGCAGAAGGCGAAAACGCTTTGCGAATCTCGTCAGAGTCGGTCTCGATCGTTATGCTGATACGCACTTTATCCTTTAGCTGTTGAAACAAGTCAATGTCTCTCGTCACAAGTGAACTTCTTGTTTGTACAAATAAAAAGTCTGGCTGCTCATGAACCATTGCTTCCAGCAGCTGGCGCGTGACTCGTTCTTTATATTCTATCGGCTGATAGGGATCCGTGCTAGATGACATAAAGATAGTAACGGATCCTTTTTTCTTAGCGCTCTTTAGCTCTTTCTCTAATAGTTGACCAGCATTTTGTTTCACGTCAACCCACTCGCCCCAGTCCTGATTGCGAAAAAGCTGCACCGGCATTTGCCTTACATAGCAATAAGAACAAGCAAACGCACAGCCAGTATACGGGTTAAGCGTATGGCTGTAACCAGAGAGAAAGCCACTTCCTTTATTTAATAAACGCTTAGGATAAGTTTTCTGTTTATCAATGTTCATCATCCACTCCTCCAAATAAAACCTTATTTCTCTAACTTGCTTATACTTGTAACGATTAGATACTGAGCACCGTAGTACGTTGTCATAATCCATACATGAGAGAAAGCTACAGATGTAACAAATAAATTCCACGCAAGAATGGTATCGGACAAGATAAAGAACAGACTACCACAAACGGCATAGCGATTTCTTGTCCAAGCAGCTGCAATTCCCATCGACGTAATGACAACAATATAGAGAACAACTGGAGCGACCATTAGCCCTTCTTCTGACTGCACCAATGCGCCAACCAAAATCAACCCCGCTGCTGCTGCATAAACCATATAAGGAATACCCATTTTCTTTAAACGATCTTTCCTTCTTGTTGCCTTTAAAAATGCATAGACATAAAAAACATGACCAAATAAAAAAATACTAAGACCAGCAAGAAATGAAAAGGCGATCGCAATGTCTGCCAGCATACAAACAAACAGGCCGATTACAATTGCGCGATGTTTTCCTACAGTTCGGTAGTTGATCATAGCATATATCAAAAGAAGAAACATCGGTAGCGCCTTGAAGAATACGCTTACAAAAGTGGCTTCTTTTTCAATGAAAGCAATGTAGATTACTCCTGTAACGAATATCAGGACAGACAACAGTTGTTTCATACACTTGGCTCCTTTGTTGTTGTTTTTTGTTGTTTTACTGGCGTTAGCCAGAGCGGTTTTACAAGCGGATGAGCACCGCACAAGAGATAGAGGTAGAATGAGACTGTGAATTCCTTAAATAATCCCTTTATACCAAGCTTTTTCACGGTTATATTTGATTTACAAAGGTCTCGTTTTTCCCCTTTTCAGAGAGGGGAAATGTAGCGTTTTTACCCTTTTCTCTCAGTCTCAATAGCCGTCTCAGAAACCTTGGTTATATTCATATGTTCGATATAAAATCCCTCGATTAACCTTATAGGTATAGCCTTTTTTGCCTCGGCTTTTACGAATGACCCCCGTCTCATCAAGTCGATTCATTAGTTGTGTCACTCGTTTTGGATCACAGTCCAAAAGACCAGCAATTGTGTTGCGATTTAACGGCTGTACTTGATCAAGATTTGGTTCGTCTGGTTCCATAACAAGCTCATTTGTTTGAAAGTGGAGATAGGGGATTAACTTATATAAGAAACCTGCTTCAACAAGCTTTAATGGAAAGATATGAGTTAAGGAATATGTGCCAATCGCAAGTTTAACAAACTTCCTTTTATTTAGCCTGCCACGATGATGGTATTTCTCATTTATATAAAATGTACAAAATTGATTTTCTCGCTTCTTGAATAGTACTCCCGCCTGTTCTAATGATTTCAACAGTTTCAGCGTGCTTGAACGACTCCGATCAAAAACAAATGACAAATAAGCGACTTGTAACACCATTCCCTGCTCCACTACTAGCTTCCCTTGTTGATTAATTGATAGATAGAATAATAGTTTTAACAGAGCACCTGCTTCACTTAGACTTAGCGTTCCAAGATTCTCATTCATTGTTGCAGGGAAACAAGCAACAAACCGGTCTTGACCTGACCCCCTTGCCATTAGTCTCCTACGTTTTTCCTGCCAGCCTTTCTGCTGATTCTTGGTGCGGTAAAATGCTACATCTGAAATCACTTCTCCCGTGCGTTTATTAATCAGAATATAGTCCAGAACATTCACCACCACTTCCGTTTAATTATTTTCATTATACTGAAAACAAATGCGAAAGCGAGCCTTCCTTTCCATATTAAGGACGCTTTTTCAACATACGGTTACCTTATTTTCGATTACGGTTCCAATCGACGATAATGCCAAGCACTAGCCCGCACATCATATAAAAAAAGTAAGCACCCGTTATAAACCCAAAGGAAAACCCAAGAGCGATTCCAATTGATATTCCCGTTCCCCATTTAGAGCGTTTCTTTCTCCTCGTACTCACAGCCGTCTCACCCTTCCTGCTTTATCCACCATAAGTGTAACAAGAGCCACCCAAAAAAGCTTCCTCTTTAAGGAAAGAGGAAGCTAACTTTTAGCTATAGGCTTTTATATGGGATTGAATCATTTGATGAGCGGCAATTAACACACCTAATGCCAAAACAATTGCTCCACCTAAAGTCGCTAACAATAGCATGAATGAGAACTCGAATAGTATAAAAACTGCTAGACTACTGGCCAAAACCCCACTGGCAATTGCAACAAGTGTCCAGGCCGATGACTCTTTCAAACAAAGATGATAAACATCTTTAGGACGCCAACCAACATCTCTAAGTGTCTGTAATTCCCCTTTTCGCAAGAGAAGAAATGCTGAGACGCTCTCAGTCACCGTTATCATAGCAAGGGCAAAAGCGGCGATTACAATAAGCACTAATGATAAAAATACGCCATCGACAATATAGGTGCCTAAATTTGTGGCGCTTGTCGCTGCTACTGTTGCAATAAGAGAGGAAGCAACAAACACCATTACAGCAGCAATCATTGCGAGTTGAAAAAAAGTTACGCTAATAAGCTGCCTGTAAAACAAAACATTTCGCACCCAAATCTTTTTTCCTTTTAACGTTGAAAATGTAAAAATAGAGGGTTCACTATTTCCAAACGATTGAATGAACATGATTAAAACCGTAAATCCAAACACGGCTAGTAAATATACATATGCATTCCAATTCAGGAGGCCCGTTTGAATAAAAACAAACGTACCAATAACTGAAATCAGTAGCGCTATTAACGTCAGCATCAAGCTTTCCAATAAGTAGAAGCGGCGGATATGAGCCGGTTTCCAACCGAGATCAGTGAGTAGCCGCTGCTCAGACTGTCTCGTGCGACGGCGGAACATAAACCGATTAATGACATAGCTAATACTTGCTAGGAAAAATAATCCTGCGATGATTGTATTCGTTAGACTCCAGCCTTCACTAATGGTTGTTGCCGCTCCAAGCCCTGTCCAGTACTGTGTGACTTCTCCGATCCCTTCAACATTCATCGTCATTAACTGAGGTGAAGATCCTGCAACCATATCAATTTGATAGGTACCCCGATTCTGAATCGCTAAAATAATTTCTTCAATTTTTGACTGTGCTTCTTCGTCGTACTCTGTTATGCCTGCCACCTTCACACGAATAGCATCAATTGGTTTATCTCCTTTAAAATAAGCCGCCTCTTTAAGTTGAACTAACCCTTGGGCAGGAGATGCAACAAAGCTACCAGGTTTAATTGTTTCAGTAATAACAGTCCCATCCCCAGCTGTCACAGGCGATTGTTGATAAATACCTAGCGGACTTGCTGCAAGCGATTCTTCATAATTACCAACAGTATAGGAACCAACAGGGGCAAACAAGAACTCACTACTTTCATCATCAAAAAACTCATAAACTTTTCCTTTCTCCTCTAATTTCCTGTACGTAGGAACCCCATCAATCTCATCATGAATTCCAATCGTAATCTGTTCACCTCTTATTTCATAATCAACCGGAGATGCCACATAGTATTGAGAAGAATGTGTAATCGTTTCATAACCTCCAAGTTTTTCTACGTTTCTTCCATCTGAAGTCAAAGTCGGCTGTTGGTGATAGAAAGGCTTTAAATATTCAGATAAATCAATCTCAAGCTGTTGCTCTCCCGTTCGGCGTGCATGTAATTCCTCAATCATTTGATCCTCTACTTCTGGACCTGACATGAAAAAAGGATCTTCTTCATTAATTCCATATGCGTCTTTTAGCGCTAGTGTATCATCACTTGACCAATTGATTGGGTCAACCGTCATGTGAAAGGTGAGAGATGTATCTGCTGTTTCTAAATAAACAATTGGAATGAAATGGTCTACTGGCTCTTTTGTTGAATCGCCACCGAGATATTCTTCCGTATGTCCAACCAATAACGTCTCATCAATCTCGTTATTAAATGCTGATAGATCGAATCCAGTTAATTTCTCCTCTTGTTCACGATCAATAGCCACGAGAGAATAATAAGAAATAGGAATTGGGAATGCTTTTCGAATATTTGCGGTACCCGGAATCACATCAAAGCTTGTTAATGTATCGTTTGACTTATTAAAGTTAAATCCTTCTTGTTCAAGTATAAATGTCGGGTCCTCATTATTTGCAAATTGATATTGATTAATTCCATCTGACATGGAGAAATAGCCATTGACCATCACGTTTTCATTCGCTTGATTTGCAAACTCAATACTCGTATGCTGCCCGGTAAAATAACCTAAAGAAGCAACTGGAGCAGCAATATCAATACCTTCAATTGTCTTTATTTCTTCCCATTCATCTAGGGAGATACCGCCTTCGTTAAAGCTGACATAGTTTTCTTCAACAAGATTCAGCTCTTGTTCCACATTTGCCTGACTATCCGCTGGTCGAATAAGTAAATCATAGCTTCCTCGACCGTGTTCCCGTATATCCGCTTCAATTGTGGCATTCATTTCCATCAATGTAGACAGGCTTAGAGGAATTGCCAAAAAGATAGCTACCAATGCAATAATGAATAAAAGAGAGTGTCGAAAGTGATTGCGAACTGAGAGAAAACTATAACGTATCATGACTGCAGAATACCTTCGCTAATCATTCCGTCTTTGAGATGAACTATTCGGTCGCTGCGCTGTGCCACTGCTTTATCGTGCGTCGCTACGACAATTGTCAGTCCCTCTTGATGTAACTTACTCAGAAGTGTAAGGATGTTATCACGATTTTTTGTATCTAAATTTCCAGTTGGTTCATCACATAACAATATTTTCGGACTAGTTAATAACGCTCGCGCAATTGAAGTCCGCTGCTGCTCACCACCTGATAATTGATGTGGAAAATGCATTAAACGATGACTTAAACCTACTCGTTCGATTAATTTTTTCGCACTTGACTCAATCTCGCTCTTTTTTTTGTATGGAACTAATGGTAGCATTACGTTCTCCAAAACCGAAAACTGCGGTAATAAGCGAAACTGTTGATAAACAGAGGATGAGTTTGTGCGGAAATAGTTCTGACGATCTGCCTGTTTCATATCTTTCATATCCGCACCTTCTAGCATAAGTGTTCCAGCTGACGGGCTAATTAATCCCGATAAGACATTCAATAACGTTGTTTTTCCAGAACCGGATGGGCCCATTAAGGTGATCCACTCTCCGCTAGTAATGTTTAAATCAACACCTTCTAAGATTAGAATCGTCTCTTTCTCCACGCCATACGAGAGCGTTACTCCTTCTAATTGGATCATCTACATGCTCCTTCGCATCATCCTTAAAAAATGAATGAAATATTTTGTATTAATAGATAATTAATTTCAGCATACTATATATGGTAGAGAAAGGAAATAAAAAAGTAGCCAAAGGCTACTTTTTCATCCACTCACATTTAAGAGTGGACTTGCTTCATATCGACTTGATAAGTCTCGAATAAACAAATCAATTTCTCGAAATAAACTGCCCTCAATTTGCTCTCGTTTTACCACAGCTTCTTCTTCGGATAGAAAATAATGCGTATTGGCAGCCTGACACCATAAGGGCAGCATTCGGAGAATTTCCCCAGCACGATGCCAATAGTCTGCATCATGATGAGAAAAAGGAATAGGCAGCGCTTGCGATGATTGATTGTCTGCCTGAAGATACCATTCTTGTTTCATAAAAATGAGAGTCTCTCCATTTTCCTCATACCATAACGTAATGTTTTTCTGATCAACTTCCAGCTTTGTCCGCGTCCCCATCAAATTATACGTACGCTTTAGTTCATCAACCCCAGAACCTGCATGTTTAAGCTCTTTTTGAATTGCTTTAAATGAAGCAATTAACACATCTTTATACTCATCGTTCACAACCAGCCTCTTTTCAACTCGTCGCACGAAGTACTTTCTTCTTAAAAAAGGATGTACAGCAAATCTATAAAAGATAACAACAAAGAAACCAATGACCAGCGTCCATAAAAAACCGTCCATTTAATCAACTCCTGCGAGTTTTTCGCGTTTTCCTTAGAGAACGCCCCCTCATTATAAACGGATGGTAATTGATTGAAAAGGGTCTCGGTTACAGCTAATTTATCCCAGCTTCATCGAGCTTTTATTTCCACCTCTGGCGTAACTAACCCACTCATGCGAAAGCCGTTTAGCAGCAACCGTTTTATACGCTCAGCTCGTTCTTTCGCTAGCTGGGGTTCAAGTTCATTATGGAACTCACACAGCACGGATAAGCTAGCGTTGCTTGTAGGAATAGGCTTCATCACACCAGAACCAGCAGTAGTACTTGCACTTATGATTGTTAACAGTAACGTTTGTAAAATCGCTAGTTCTCGCTTCGATAACGTTTCATCTGTGTTTACTTCGATCTGTAATTGACGAACCATACAATGCCCCTAACATACTTTTTTGTTAGTTTTAGCATCCTAGAGTGGTTTTATTTATCTTTTTCGACAGTTTTTTCATTTCCCCGGAAATAAAAAAGAAACCTTCTTCATTAGAAAGCTTCTGACGTCCCATCTATTCTACAATAATCTCTTCCACATTCGGCCATTTTTTGCGCCAGTTCTTGCGCGTAAGTCGTTGCTTAAACCGCTTATACTGCTCACCCGTCTCCCAATAGGAAGGTGTTGGTCGAAGTTTCAGCTGTATTGCATCGTCTATCCCCAAAGGTGCGAGCAGCTCTACTCGGTTACGCTCATCCAGCCGAACAGCGAGTGCTGTCGCTGTTTCAGGATAATGAGCAATTGCATCCTCAGTTGAGTGGTAAGGTGAAAAGCCGTTAACTAGATGCATTCTTGCCTGATTTTTAACGGACCACGGGACATCCGGTAGCCATTCCCGTAACTTATGCTCCATGACCTTCTCAATGGCTTCAGCAACGCATTCCGCGTCAAAGTAAACAACGTCAACATCAGGAAGCTCGGTTTTAGTCGTGTATCCATGTTGGAGATCCCACACCTTTCCCCGGACAAAACCAGCAGCTACCCAGCTATCAGGCAGCTGCAATTGCTTGACTGCGTGTAAAACGGCCATCATTTGTGGATCAGCTTCTATGGCCATGCATACATCCTTTTCGGTTCTTAGCATATTTACCCTCTTTTCACTGTAATTTAGAGAGCGTAATAACTTTCTTTTCATATTCGAAACAGACTTCTCAAATTAAGTGAGGTCCTTGTAACCAAGAATGAATTCCACCAAATCTGCGTAATTCTAATCAAATTCATCAGGCATCACCTCGCGTACAAATTGCCATGTACGACCTTGATCCTTTGAGTGAAACAGCCCCTTGCTTTGCCCACCGTTCCAATCACCGTCAGATCCTTGCCTAACATAAACCAGCAGGTCACCGTCTTCATAAAACGGCGTTTCAGCGACAACAAAATGTATTTGATAGGCTTCAGGCATTGTGAAAGTTGCTGACTCCCAATTCGTTCCTCCATCGGTTGTCACATATAAATCCGGCTCGTCCGTTGTTAGAATTCCGTAAGAAAGAAAACCTAATTGCTCGTCAACAAAACCTCCGTCTGCCACTAGTCGATGCGTATCCGGCGTCCGAGTCGTCTTCCAGCTGCTACCACCATCTTCCGTTATTGCAAGATGCGTAAGTTCACTGGACATCGTTTTATCACTCGTTAGCACAATATAACCGAATGAATCTGTAACAAACGCTATTTTCTGAAATCGTGGCGGCAACATCTGTTCAAACACCGTTGACTGCTCCCAAGTCTCTCCTTGGTCAGATGTATAAAGCAATTTGGTCTCAGCCGCTGTTGAATAACCATCTTCTCCCAAAGAGATGGGTTTATGAAACAAGAACGCGATCCTATGCTCGTTCATCCAATACGTTCCTTGCTGAAGCTCTCCCTCTCGTACATCTCCTTCTCCAAAAAATAACGAATTAGGATGAACCGGAACCTCGATCCAGTCACTCCCATGATTTAAAGTGACATGCAGTTGATTGTTTGCAAGTGAATAATCGATCTCTTCGTTTGCCAAATGGGCTTCCGTTGCTTCTCGCTGCTTTTTCAAAGCTCTTATCTCTTCTGCTACTTGCTCACTGGTAAGCTGGTCTGGTAATGACACCATCTCTTCATGCAGAAGGACTAAAATGATTAGACCAGCCCCGATACATGCAGCCGCTATGCCAACAATCGACTTTTTCATTTAATCTCCTCTTTTAATTGATTAACTCGTTTTAATTCGGGTCGATCAGCTGGATATCCATACTTCTGTCGATACCGCTTGCGCTCAGCGGTGAAATCCCACCAGTTTTTCGTTGCCTCAGGATGGTTTGCATAATAAACTACAAGCCTGAACTGATCCTCCACACATGGATCAACCGGGTAACCGCATTGTTTTTCATGGCTATCCGTTAGCTTTGCCCCATCACGATCTCTAAGATCATCCAACGAATAGTACCCTAAACCGATTAAACTAGACGCGAATCGAGGACCAATGGAAGGAATCTGCTGAAACTGCGCTTGAGCAATGAGCTCCTTTGCTCGTATTTGATCGCATGCGATTAGCTCTGCTAGCTCCGCACTAGTATAAAGGTGAATCGTGCTTTGCTTGATTTTGCATTTCCTCAGCTGTTTTCTCTCTTTATCCGTAAAGTAAAGCTTCATCATTCTTGCTCTCCTCCTACGTCTTTTTAATGTGAATGTCTCCCTCTTGGTTGCCGTGATCATCCCAAACAACCTTTATATCAAATGTACCCTCTTCAAAAAAGTAGGGCATTCTTGCAAAAGCTCCCCCTCAAACTCTTCCGTTATGTAATTAAAAATCATATGACGTACCCGCTGAACGGGATTGACATAGTGATAGAGACCTTTATAAACAAGGTTTCTTACATTCAATCCAGTTTCTTCTTTTACTTCTCGGATCGCGCCCTCAACGAAACCTTCTGGAAAATCAACACTTCCCCCCAGGGGGAATAAATCCTTTAAAGGCGTCGTGTTGACGGTTTAGTAGCAATACGTATTCGCCATCTTTAATCATACACACCGTCCAAAACTTGCACTCCACTGTCTTTCTCACCCCCGCAAACAAGAACGTATATTCTTTTTTCGAGTATACCGAACCAATACAATCAAGACAACCACTCTTTACGGTCGCTTTTCCCATGGAGTAAGTGTGCCGATCGTATAGCTTTCTACGCTCGTGGAAATTGCCTCCATTGTTCCATCGGCAATTTCTTGATGCGTTAACCATCTTGACTGATTATTTTCAATCTCAAAGCCAAGCTTCACTTCTTGGTAGAAGACCTGCCTATTTGCTGCGGCTTCAAAGGGATGATCAATTGATTCCCGACTCTCGCTGCTTCCTTTCACATGGATCAAGCGCCAGCTCTGGTCTTGAAGCTGGTTCACTGTTGTGACAATGGTTGCCATCCCCTTAGGTGCGGTGCCATGAATCCAAGTATGCACCAGATCCACGGGCCCGTTTTCTTCAATTGCCTTTATTATTAGCGCTTTTAATGCTTCTGTTTCCGTGTAGTCGAGCTCTATTGCGCTCACTTTTTTCGAAATGCGTCCTGCCCGGCTCTTATTTCGTGCAAACACGACGGTATGATCGGCTTGTTCAGCTAACCAGCTTGTTGTTTTAGCAAGCATTCCCGTTCCACCAAAAACAAGCGCATGTTTCATCTGTTTTCACTCTCCGTCACGGTTTTTCCAGCGAATACAATCCGCCACTTGTTCGTGCATTCTAGGAAAGTCAAACTTCCACCATTGATAAATGGCGGCTCCCACAAATGAGCCAACTGATTTTCTCTAACTAGCATCAGGATCATTTTTATTACAACAGCGTGGGTTACCGCTAAAATCGTTCCTGAAGTGTGAGTAGTAACAAGATCAGCTAAAAAGGATTTGACGCGCTTTTGCAGATCAGTAAAGGTCTCACCGCCGTTGGTTGCTTGGTATGCTTCTGGCTTTTCCCAGAAACGATTGCTCTCTACATAGTCTTGTTTGTTTACTTGATCACTCGTTAGCCCTTCCCAGATACCTAGATTTATTTCTTGCAAACGGCTGTCTTGATAGATGTTAGAAAAAGCCGCGGCGACGATTTCCGCGGCAGTATGTATCGTTCGTCCACTTGGGCTCACGTAAATTCGGTCAAGTTTTTCTTTCTGTTGAAAGAAAGCACCAATTCTCTTTGCCTGCTCAATCCCATTCTCGGTAAGTGGTGAGTCTTGCCAGCCCTGCATCCGCCTTTCTACGTTCCACTTCGTCTCCCCATGTCGTACAAGATAAAGCCGTAACATTAGGTCCACACTTGATTGAGTCGCGGCGCATAATAGTCTAGCGCGTTTCTAAACCCTTGTAGGTCTGGATCAGCTGTCGTTTCTAGTAACGATGTAAGCAGTCGCTCCATTGCTTTATCATAGTTTCCGAGATTATAAAGTGTAAGCGAATAAAAGACGTGTAGTGGCTTGTAGTCCGGAAATCGTTTTAAGCCCTCAGTAAGAGTCTTCTCTGACTCTACATAGTTTCCTAATGTACGGTAGGTGCTACCTAAGCCTACATAGGCTTCCTTTAAATCTTCTTCCTTTAAACCGAGTTCTATCGCCTTTGTATAGTATGGCACAGCTTGGCTCTCCAAGCCTTGCATATCACAGTTGGCAGCTAACAAATAATTCACTTCCCCATTATTTTGCTCCCATTCTAATGCCTGTAGCAGCTGTTGTTCCGCTTTTTCAAATTGTTTATTTCGTTGATATGTTTTTGCCTGAACGACTATCTCCGCCAAACTCATCTGCTTTTCACCGATCTTTCTGAATAGATTTACTTATTATGTTACACGTGGAACACTAAAAACACCAGCAGACGTTTATGCATCTGCTGGTGCTCGTTTAGTTTACTTGTCTCCTCTGAATGATAGGCCATCAATAAACAACCGATTAAAGAAGGCGTAGAGTAAGAGAACTGGGATTGTGAAGATCATTGATGCGGACATAACGTAATTCCAAAACGATACGTTTTCTGTTTGGAAGGCGTTTAACCCAACTGGAAGAGTGTACATGCTTGCGTCGGTCATTACGATTAGCGGACGCATGAAATCGTTCCAGATGCCCATAAATACAAAGATCGCTTGGGCAAATAAAGCCGGTTTTGCCATTGGCAAGACGATACGGAAAAATGTTCCGAAACGGCTCAGTCCGTCCACTGCTGCGGCTTCCTCAACTTCCCGAGGGAAGTTAACAAAGAACTGACGCATCATGAAAATAAAGGTCGCATTAATCATTGCTGGAACAATCATGCCTTGATACGTATTTAACCAGCCAAGTGAATTTAAGATCAGGTAATTCGGGATCATCGTAACTTGAGCTGGGATCATTAAAACTGCTAATACAAGTAAAAACATGCTTTTCCGGCCACGAAAATTGATGCGGGCAAGCGCATATCCTGCCATTGAATTAAATAGCAAGTTAAGCATTGTGCCGACTACGGCGATTAATACACTATTTCCTAACCATCTTAAAAACAACGGCTGTGTTTCGAGAATGTAGCGGTAATTATCCAATGTCCATGTTTCAGGGAAGAAGCTGAAGCTCCCGACAATTTCATTTAACGGTTTAAAGGAAGCAAACAACGCCCATAAAAACGGGATGACGGTAATAACGCTATAGCCAATGAGCAAGATATATACGATTGGTTGGTTCCATTTTCTTGTTTTCATGTTCTTGTCCCCTGCCTTTTAGTACACTTGTTCATCTTTTTGTAGCTTTCTTTGTATTAACGTCGCGATTAAGATAATAACAGCCAGCAAGAACGCAACTGCGGCGGCAAAGCCAATTTGGTCATACGTTTGGAATGCATACTGGTATATGAGTAAAACAATCGTCAGCGTCGAATTATCCGGTCCGCCCGTTCCACCCGAGAAGATATACGATTGATCAAACAGCTGAAATGTTCCGATGATCCCCATAATTAGGACGAATGAGGTAATCGGTCGTAGCATCGGTACTGTAATATAACGGAATTTCTGAAATGCGCTCGCGCCATCTAACTCAGCAGCTTCGTATAAACTTTCCGGCACATCTTTCAAGCCTGCTAAATAAATGATCATATAAAAAGGTGCAGTAGCCCAGATATTCATAATCATAATGGAGAAGAGAGCTACAGCTGGATCTCCAAGCCAGTTATATGTCGGTAAGCCGACGAGTGAAAGAAATTCGTTAATAATCCCGTTCTGACTGTTGTACATAAACATGAAGATCATGGCTAGCACCGTAGACGACGTCAGCGTTGGTAGGAACAACAGCACCCGGAATGTGTTTGTCCAACGAATCTTGGCATTTAAAAGCGAAGCCAAGACCATAGCCAGCAAGGTTTGAACAGGTACTACAATCGCTACATATAAAGCGGTATTTGATAATGCAATTCCTGTGCGGTAATCGTTGAACGCTCGCGTAAAGTTATCAAACCCGACAAATTCGCTTACACCTGCAAGCAGATTCACTTTCTGAAACGACAAAACAACTGCGTAGAGGATGGGAAGCAAAATAAACACGCTGATCGTCAATAAAGCGGGCAGCATAAAGCCGTATCCCTGTACAAGATCATTCCGGTTGATTTTTGAAGGGTTGCGTTTCCCTTTAGCCAAGCTTCCTCACTCCTTTATTTTTGAAAGAGAAAGAGAGGTAGCTCCTCTCTTCGCCTTTAATCAATTTCATTGTTTGCAACATCCTGTGCTTCCTGTAACGCTTCTTGTAAATCTCTTTGACCAAGAAAGGCACTTAAGAACTGGTTGTTAAAGTTGTTATAGATAATCGGTAGGTTTGTATCATCATTCCATACCGTTGCATAAGAAGCACCAGCAACAAACGGTCCGTAAAGCGGGTCATCGGCATAATCAAGCGACTCAGACACAGATGCACGTGTCGGCAATGTTAAACCAGAAGACGTCCATTTTTCCATGCCTTCCTTGCCTGTCAAATACTCAATTAAGCGCCATGATGCTTCTTTTTTCTCTGAAGCTGCATTCATAACGTAAGAAACCGTATAAGCCATCGTTCCTTGCTCATCATTAACGGTTGGAATCTCAGCGACACCATAGTTTACGTCTGGAAAATTCTCATCTAAATAAGGCACGGTCCAGTTTCCTTCAATGATCATTGCCGTCCGCTCTAAAGCAAACATCTCCCCGCCGTTGTCAGTACCTGCTTCAGATGGTTCACCGGCGATTCCTAATTCATTGCGCATATCGACGATTGGTTGCAGCGCATCAACTACAGCTGGATCTGCAAAGGCAGCCTCGTTATCGACAGCAATTTGACCACCATTGGATTCAGCAATAAACATTAAGCGTGCCAAGTCAGGCACAACCCCGAACCCGTAAACATCATCGCTTTGCAGCTGTTCGGCCACCTCAATTAACTCATCCCAAGTTGTCGGAGCTTCTTCAATTCCAGCTTCTTCAAACATGTCTTTATTGTAGAAAAGAGCAAGTGTTGACGTGTCCTTCGGTAAGCCGTACAAGACGCCATCATTGTTTCGGAATGCATCAACAAGCGGCTGTTCAAAGTCATCAAGATCAAACTCATCGGTAATATAGTCATCGAGTGGCTCAACGACTCCGGTTTCAATTAAACCCGGCGCTTCAAAAGCTTCAAGGAAAAACACATCTGGACCTTCGCCACCGATTAAGCGTGTGCGAAGAATATTCATGTATTGATCGGCAATTGTACTAATCTCTACATTTATATCTGGATTGGCGTCTTCAAACGCCGCAATCGTATCTTCTAAATATCGCTGTTCTGTTGGCGATGACTGCCAGCCTGTTAATGTAATCGTTGTTTGCTCACCGTTACTCGTATTCGTATCAGTACCAGTCTCTCCATCACCGTTTGAACAACCTACAAGCACCAACATCAAAGCAGCAACCGTTAATCCTACTTGTTTCTTCATTTGTTTTCCTCCTCAAATGTATCGTTTTAGTTCATGATGTCTATTTCTAAGCCTGTTGTATTGCTAAGTATCTCTACTTTGAAATCATTTTGCTGACGCGTTACTTTCACTTCAAGCAACCCTTTCCCAACCGGTATATTGCGCACATGAAGCTCATTCATTTCTGCAATAAGAGCTGGACGTACTATCACTTCTTTTTTCAACACGTTTGTCGTCAAACCAAGCATCGATTGGATAAACACAAGCGATGTTCCCGCTGCCCACGCTTGTGGTGAACAAGCAACAGGATAAGGTACAACCGGTTGCTGGTCGTTATAACCGCAGAACAGTTCAGGTAAGCGATCATATTCAAAATCTCCAGCCGCTTTTAACAAGCCTTCAATTACAACCCCTGCCTGCGCTTGATGTCCGAGCTTGGACATTCCAAGTAAAATCATGCTGTTATCATGGGGCCAAATGCTGCCGTCATGATAGCTCATCGGGTTGTAAGCCGCTTCGCCTTCTGCCATTGTGCGTATACCGTAGCCAGAGAAAAACGCCTCTGTAACAAATGCGTCGCTCACGTGTAGCGCCCGATCAGCTTGTAGCATTTCTGACATAAGCACATGTCCCGGGTTTGTTGTTAACGTGCCCACTTGCTTCTTTTCTTTATCCAACGCAACGGCATAGAATTGCTGTTCCGGCATCCAAAATGCTTGCTCGAACTTTCCTTTAAGTGTCTCTGCTTCTTGATTCAGCTGCACAGCTTTCTCTTCTTTTCCTGTCTCTGTAAAAAGTTCACTTAAGCCTTTTTTCGCTTGGTAAACATAGCCTTGAACTTCTGCTAAAGCAATCGGTGTTTCGGCAAAGTCACCAGTTCGGTGCACAATAGAATCCGCTGAATCTTTCCACCCTTGATTCGCAATGCCTTTAGAAGATTCCTGATGGTATTCAACAAACCCATCGCCATCAAGGTCTCCGTACTCGTCGATCCACATTAAAGCGCCTTCAACCGTACCCTCGAGCTCCGTTAACAACGCTAAATCACCAGTCGTTTTCACGTATTCTACAAGTAAAATTAAGAACAGTGGAGTGGCATCAACCGTCCCGTAATAAGGCGTAAACGGCACTTGATTTGTCTTAGCAAGCTCACCTTGGCGAAGCTCATGCATGATTTTTCCAGGCTGTTCATCTCTCCAAGGATCCACTTTTGTTCCTTGATATACGGCCATTGTTTTTAACGTTGCTTTTGCTAAATGTGGTTTAAACGGTAATGCCTGCAACGAGGCAATTAAGCTGTCCCGCCCAAACGGAACCGCAAACCAAGGTAAACCGGCTACCGGCATCGGACCGCGACCAATATCTGTTTGCAGTACATTTAAATCGGCAAGACCACGCTCGAACAAGCGGACCACATCTTTTCGATCGGATGTAACGATTGGGTTGCTTCTGTTCCAGTTTTCATACTGTGCAAGTAAACCACTTAACGCTTCTCCATGCTCTTTTACATGTGGCTCTTCATGGTTCCATCCCGGTGCTACAGCAAAAACAAGATGCTTGCTCTCTCCATGATTAAGTTCTACCCCGTAGGCAACGCTGTTTTCCGTAATCGTAGTAGGTTGTTCATTCCAAGAAATATGGGTTGCTCGTGCAAGTCCATCTGCTCCGTTGTAATGAAACACAAGTTTAGCATCAGATACTTCCGTTGCTTGGCGCTCACCCGTATTGCCAGACTGAAAGCCTCGAATCAAAAACATATCAATAAAGTCAGCATCAAGATGAAGACTTACATTGAAGTGAATCGGTTTAGGCGCATAGCTTTTTGCAATGATTTCTTCATAGCAAACCCCGTCAAAAATAAACCGCTTTCTTTCAAGCTCAACTGATTCACGCCATAGCTCCACTTCTCCATTTTCTTCAATATGAGGATTCGTTAGCTTCATGGAAGCCATGTAATTATCTCCGCCTGATGAAGTAAGCAAGATTGGCTCTTTGCCGTTAATCTTTAACTCAAATTGACTCAAGAAGCGCGTATCCTTTGCATACAATCCAGGTCCATATGGATGATCTTTCGGGATATTTCCGTGCTTGTCTGTTAATAAAAACAAATCATTTTCTTTAATTACGCGATAGTCCATTTTTCGCACTCCTTTTCCAAAACGTTTCGGATTATAGTAATAAAAAATCCAAAACGTTTCGGTTTTTATCTAAGTAGAGATTATGACCGCACAAAAGCGACGGACTCTCTCTCTATTAATGTTGTTGGTAAAATTGATTGTTTGCTTGTTTCTTCACCCGTAAGCAAGGAAAGCAAAATAGCACAAGCTTCAATACCCATTTGAAAAGGTTCCTGTGAGATCGTCGTTAAACCGGGGTTTACGTATTCAGCAAGTGTAATGTTGTCAAACCCAATAATGGAGACATCTTCAGGGACACGGAGTCTCATTCTTTTCGCTGCTTTCATTACGCCAAGCGCCATTAAATCACTTGCACAAAATACAGCGGTTGCCTCTGGCTTGGCTTTAAACAGCTTTAGCGCTTCCACTTCTGCTTTATACTCCGAAAACTCACCATTGTAGATCAGTGCTTGCGTAACTGTTAATGCAGCTTCTTGCAGTGCATCCTGGTAACCAAGTAAGCGCTCTTGGCTAACATGCGCTTGACCATGTCCGTTCATAAAGGCAATTTGTTTGTGTCCGTGCTGCAACAAATAATCGACCGCTTTTTTTGCCCCTTGGCGATTATCAGTTGTTACATGACCGACCTTGCTGCTGCGAACAGGAATGTCGATTACAACACAGGGGATATCGCTTTCAATAATCTCCTGTAAATAAGGATCATCTAAACGGATGCCCTGCAAAATAACGCCGTCTACTCTACGCTCGCGACAGAGCTGGGTATAGCTTTTCACGCGCTGTTTGGCTGAGTCTGTACTGAACAAAACGAGATCGTAACCTGCATTGGACGCTTTATGATTCAACCCATTTAGAATGTCGAACATAAAGTGATCCTTTGCGCCTTCTTGATTAAGACCGGATACAAGCAGTCCAATCGTTTGTGTCCGATTTGTAACCAAGCTTCGAGCCGCTACATTCGGACTGTACTTCAATTCTGCTGCTGCTAATTGAATCTTTTTTCTTGTTTTCTCACTTACATCGTCGTATCCATTTAACGCACGAGAAACGGTGGTAACGGATAAACCAACTTTTTTTGCAATATCTTTTATCGTTGCCACACTTACCTCCAAAACGTTTCGGATACGCTTAAGATACACCATTAGGAAAGCGATTTCAATCCTTTTTTTCACCCATTATTATCCAAATTGCTAAACACCAGCTTTCAGACTTAAAAAACGGTTAAAACTCCCCTATTCATGCGCTTCAGGAGAATCGTTCGTTTTCCGTAGGCACGTCCTTGGTATAAAGCCACGAAAAAGCACTCCTCAGAGCCTTTATACGCGTGCTATGACCGCCAAGTATCCCGTTCTCCTTCTGTTTGTTTCTCTAAAAAAGGCGAAAAGACGATTCATCCTAAACAGGATCAATCGCCTTTTCATTCCGTTCCTATTTTTTTGACCGAGCCACACACAAGTTTTCGGCTTGTGGCTCACTTTTCTCTAAACTACTCCGCAAATGACGTTAACAAATATTGATTAATCGTTGCTTTGATTCGCTCTAATTTTCCTGAACTCTGCTTTAACTCACCTAACTGCAAGGCATGCTGTTCAAGTTCTTTTAAACCAACTTTGCCTTCTACAATCTCTTTACCAATTCCACTTGAGAAAGAGCTATATCTTTCCGCAACAATGTCCTCAAGCACACGATCCTCAAGCAGCTTTTTCGCCGTTTTTAAACCGACTGCAAAGCTGTCCATCCCAGCGATATGCGCTTCAAACAAATCTTCAGGTGAAAATGATCCGCGTCTTACCTTTGCATCGAAGTTTAATCCGCCGCGGCCAAGTCCACCATTCTTCAAAATCTCATACATCGCAAGCGTTGTCGTATAAAGATCCGTTGGGAATTCGTCCGTATCCCAGCCAAGCAGTGGGTGACCTTGGTTGGCGTCAACTGAGCCAAGCATGTTGTTGATACGTGCGTAATGAAGCTCATGCTCAAATGTATGTCCCGCAAGCGTTGCATGGTTGGCTTCAATGTTAAATTTGAACTTATCAGTCAATCCGTAATGCTGCAAAAACGCATAGCCACTAGCCACATCAAAATCATATTGATGAGACGTTGGTTCTTTTGGTTTCGGCTCAATCAAAAACTGGGCATCAAAGTTTATTTCTTTTGCGTAATCAACAGCAAGGTGGAAAAAGCGCCCTAGATTATCCAGCTCAAGCTTCATATCCGTATTAAGAAGTGTTTCATACCCTTCACGGCCACCCCAGAAAACATAGCTTTCTGCCCCAAGCTCTTTTCCGATTTCCAATCCTTTTTTTACTTTTGCAGCTGCATACGCAAAAACGTCTGCATCACTTGCAGAACCAGCCCCATGGACAAAGCGCGGATGAGTAAAGTTATTAACCGTGTTCCATAGAAGTTTCGTTTTGCTCGTTTTCATATAATCTTTAATCATCCCAACAATCACATCGAGATTCTGATTGCTTTCGGCAAGCGTCTCTCCTTCAGGTGCAATATCGACATCATGAAAACAAAAATAGGGGACATTAAGCTTCTCAAAAAACTCAAACGCTGCTTCAACCCGAGCCTTTGCAAGGTCGATACCGCTGTATGTATCCCACGGGCGAATTGCCGTGCCAGCGCCAAAAGGATCGGATAAATCTTCTGTGAATGTATGCCAGTATGCGACACCAAATCGTAGATAGTCTTGCATGGTTGTTCCTTCAAATGCTTCTTCAGGATTATAGAACTTGAATGCATATGGATTTTTTGATTTTGCACCTTCGTATTGAATCGCTTTTATTTCAGGAAAATAACTCATGTATACCCCTCCAATTTTTTATTCCATTACCCTTTTACCGCGCTTGACGAAATTCCTTCAACAATTTTGTTACTGAAGAAGAGGAAAGCAACTAGAATTGGTAGCACACTAATAATGAGCGTCGCTCCAATCGCTCCCCAGTCGGTCATATACTGGCCGACAAAGTTCTGAATTCCCACCGTCAACGTTTTGTAACGATCGGAACTAATAAACGTATTTACAAACACAAATTCATTCCAGTTATAAATCATATTAATAATCGCTGTTGTCGATAAAATCGGCGTTGTAATTGGCAAGAGAATCCGAAAAAACAAGCGGTGTAGCGATGCTCCGTCGATAATAGCAGCTTCTTCAATTTCTCTTGGAATTGTATAGTAGAATCCAAGCAAAATCATCATTGTGATCGGCAAATTGTATGCCGTATACGTAATGACGATCGACCACGGATTATTAATCAAATTTACGTTTAAAAACATGCTGAATAACGGGATTAAGGACGAATGAATGGGAATCATTAGGCCGACCATAAACAAACCAAGTACAAGCTTGCTCAACTTCCACTTCATCCTGGTAATCACGAACACGGCCATGCTGCCAAATAAAAGCGTAAAGAGAATGGCGACCGCCGTTATCCAAACACTATTAAAGAAATATTGTCCAATTCCTGCTTCCCAGACACTTAAGTAGTTCTCCCAACGGATACTCTCCGGAAGCGCAAACGGATTCCCCGCAAAAATCTCGCGGTTATCCTTCAAAGAGAAAAGAAATAACCAGATAATCGGAAAGACTTGGAACAACGCAACAAGAATTAAACTAACATACAAAAAGAAATAGCCTATTCGTCTCATCTCATCACCCCTTAATATTGAATCTCCTCTTTATTTGCCGTTACTTTCCGAATGAGGTACGTCACAATAAGCGTGATAAGCAGGAGCATAAAACCAACTGCACTACCGTAACCAAAATCATTCTGTCCGAAAGCAAGTCGGTACATATAGGAAGCCATTACTTCACTCGCTCCGTTCGGTCCTCCACCTGTCATCACGTAGATTAAATCAAAGTATTTTAAAGAGCCGACAATTGCTAAGACAATCGTTACTTTGACAATCCCCATGATAAGCGGTAGCTTGATGCGATAGGCAATTTGCAACGGACTAGCTCCATCAATTTTTGCTGCTTCAACAATTGACTCTGGTATACCTTTCAAAGCCGCGTAATAAATCAATATATAAAAGCCTGCATACTGCCATAAGATCGGAATGAAGATGGAATACAGCACAATGTTTGGATCGGCCAACCATAACGGTGGATTTTCAACCCCAAACCAAGCCAGAATCGTATTTAACATCCCATTTGCCGGGTTATATACTTTAATCCAAAGCTGAGCAATCGCTACCGAGGATAAGAGCATCGGGATTAAATAAATTTTCCGAAGTAAATTTGCTCCCTTTATTTTAGAAGCAAGAATCATTGAAACGAGTAAATAAAGTCCCAAGCTTAAAGTAGAAAATAAGGCAAGTAGAAAAGAGTGCCCTGCACTCTGCCAAAAGCGGTTGTCCGCAAGAACTTGAGCATAATTTTCAAAGCCAATAAACTGCATAGCCCCGATTCCATCCCAATCCATAAGGCCATAGTAACCTGTCAAAATTAAGGGAATAAATATCAGAACGCCGACAAGCAACAACGCTGGTAAAAGATATAATGTAATAAACCACTTGTTAGACATGACTTTATTCATCGCTCACAGCCCCAATTAAGTAAGAATCAGACAGGCTATTTCCCAAAAGAAACAGCCTGTATCGTAATTATTCCGAAGCTAACGCACTTTCGTGCTGACTCGCAAATTCTTCAGGTGTAATTTGCATCCCAAACAAGGATTGTATTAAATCCAAATGGGTTTCAGCAGCAGAAGCCGTCATTTGTACATCAGCGTACAGCGTTAGGTTTGTTGCATTGTTTAGATCATCAAGAACATCAACATACATATCTGGTAGATCCAGGCTCTCTCCATCTACAATCGTAGCAGGAATTACGCCAGCCTCAGCTACTGCTCTTTCGCCCCACTCTTCAATAAAATAAGCAGCGAATTGCTTCGCTTCATCTTGAACATCCGAATCATCACTAACAAATAACCCTACGCCAGGCCCACCAACAAAACTGTTCGTTTCACCTGATCCATCGACTGTTGGGAATTTAAAATAGCCGACGCTGTCTCTAAATTCCTGTGGCACATCTTCATTCGTTGTAAAGTTCGGCAAATCCCACGTTGCAATCATGTACATCGCCGCCTGCTCATTCATAAACATGCTCTTTGCTTCCTCATCAGCAAGACCATTAAAACCGTTTACAAAAGCATCCTGCTCAACGAGTTCCTGCACTTTCGCCGCAGCTTCTACTAATGCTGGATCTTCAAATGTTCCCGTGCGGTCGATTGCCTCTGTTAACGTATCGCTTCCGCCAATTCGATCAGCAAAGTACATGTACCACATCGATCCTGTCCAGCGGTCCCGGTTTCCAAGCGCAATCGGATTCTCTCCGTTTTCATTCAGCGTACTGATCACATCAAGAAATTCATCGTACGTTTGGGGTTCCTCTAATCCATACTGATCAAATATTGTTTGATTGTAATAGACGTATACCGTATTTAACTCAAGCGGCAATCCATAGGTTTGATCATCTTTTTCATAGGCTTCTACAGTTCCAGCAACAAACTGATCTCTTAATCCATCATCTAGTAAATCATCTAACGGCGTAAATTTATTTCCTTCTACAAACGGATCTAAATATCCGGCTGCCCATGTCATGCCAACATCAGGCAGTTCATTTGAGGTTGATAGGATTGTAATTTGATCTTTATATTGTTCATTGCTTAATACTTGTAAATCGATTGAAATATCCGTTTCTTCTTCAAAGTCAGAAATAATCTCATTCACAATGCGATGATGTTCAGCCGAACTACCTTGTGGCCATAAATGCATAAACTCAACTGTTGCACCATCTCCTGTTGTGCCAGTCCCGTCATTTGAACCCGAGCAGCCTACAACAACGAATGATGCACTCAAAACCGAAACAAGCGTAAGCGCTTTCTTTTTCATTATTGACCTTCCTCCTCTTTTTTTAAAAAAAGTGGTCTTTCCTCTAGCTAATTGTTAGAATAGCATGAGAAAGATTGTTTGTCTAGTGAACAAACAAAGTGTATACTAAAAAAAGATCATGCGTAATGAAATGGTTGAATCGTTTATACTAGACATAATTGATTACAAGGAAAGCTGGAAGGACGTGTCGTTTTTGATTCAAACATTTAATCAGCATGTTGTAAAACAGCGCAATAAATCATTAATTTTGCACGCAATTAAAGACTCATACCCCATTTCAAGAGCGACATTGGCGAGTGAAACGGGCTTAAACAAAGGAACGGTTTCTTCACTTGTCAGTGAACTGCTTGATGAAAAAATCATTCTTGAATCAGGACCAGGCATCTCGAATGGTGGAAGAAGGCCGGTTATGCTGCTTTTCCATAAGACTGCAGGGTACGCTGTCGGCATCGATATTGGCGTGAACTACATTCTTGCACTTCTAACCGATCTTGAAGGCGATATAGTCTTGGAAAAACGAATTACGATTAATGAAACCGCTTTTGACATTACGTTAGACCATCTAACGAAAGTAATTGACGGTCTAATCAAAGCAGCTCCACCGAGTACGTACGGTGTTGTTGGCATTGGGATTGGTGTACCCGGAACGATTAGTAAAACTGGTCAGGTTTTGCTCGCACCAAACCTCGGTTGGAAAAACGTTGAACTGAAATCGATTATGGAAGAAATGTTTCGTTTACCGGTCATTATTCAAAACGAGGCAAATGCCGGTGCTTATGGAGAAAAACGCTTTGGAGCTGGTCAAGCCTATACAAACCAAGTCTATATTAGTGGCGGGATCGGGATTGGTGTTGGCTTAATATTGAACAATAAGCTTTATCTAGGTCAGGACGGTCTGTCCGGTGAACTTGGTCACATGACGATTCAAATGGACGGACCGACATGTAACTGTGGCAATCAAGGGTGTTGGGAGCTGTACGCTTCGGAAAGAGCGCTACTAAAAATGGCTGAAGATGCTGGTATAAGCAAGGAGTCCCTTACGTTAGAGGCCCTTATTGATCTAGCGGAAGCAAATGATTCTAAAACAACGCAATTACTTAGTCTATTAAGCCGAAATTTAGCTATTGGTCTTAAAAACATTATTACGATTTTTAATCCGGAACAGCTTATTATCGGAAACCGACTGGCAAGCTTGCGGAAGTGGATTGCAGACGACCTTCATAAACAGCTACAGAGCTCCAAATTAACAAACCCGGAGGCCGTTCCAAAAATTCACTTTTCCGAGTTAAACATCCGCTCGGCCGCACTTGGCGTTTCCGCTTTTTCAACTGAACATTTTATTAAACTTCATTTGCAAAGCCAGGCGTAAATACATTCTATAAAAAGGTGGAATTCACATGGCAACGATTGAAAATCCGATTTTAACCGGCTTTAACCCAGATCCAAGTATTTGTCGAGTTGGAGAAGATTACTATATTGCTGTTTCTACATTTGAATGGTTTCCCGGAGTCGGCATTTACCACTCTAAGGATTTAAAGCACTGGAATTTGGTTTCACGACCATTAAACAGAGTCAGCCAGCTTGATATGAAGGGGAACCCTAACTCGGGCGGCGTATGGGCCCCTGCTCTCTCTTATGCAGACGGACAGTTTTGGCTCATTTACACGGACGTAAAAGTAACAAACGGACAATGGAAAGACTGCCACAACTATTTGGTTACTTCTGAAACAATTGATGGGGACTGGTCCGAGCCGAGTCACCTGAACAGCTCTGGTTTTGATCCATCTTTATTTCATGACGAAGATGGGAAAAAGTATTTTGTTAACATGGTCTGGGATCACCGTCAGCCAAACCACGCCTTTCACGGCATCGTCATGCAGGAGTTTGATGCTGAACAGCGAAAATTGGTCGGAAAGAAAGAAATCATCTTCAAAGGAACAGACGTGAAGCTGACTGAAGCGCCTCATCTGTATAAGATCAATGGCTTTTATTATTTATTAACAGCTGAGGGCGGAACGCGTTTTGAACATCAGTCAACGATTGCTCGCGCAGAAAACATCTGGGGTCCCTACACGGTCCATCCAAGCAATCCGCTTATATCGTCTTACACAGCTCCGCGAAATCCGTTACAAAAAGCTGGGCACGCATCGATTGTGCAGACGCACACAGATGAATGGTTTCTTGTTCACTTAACTGGACGTCCGCTGCCCCGAGACAATCAATCTGTTTATCTATCAAGAGGCTTTTGCCCATTAGGACGAGAAACCGCCATTCAGCGGTTAGAATGGCAGGAAGACTGGCCATACGTTGTCGGTGGAAATGAACCATCGTTATCAATTGAGGGGCCAGCAATCGCAGAAGTTAGCTGGGACCAGCCTGCTGAAAAAGATGATTTTAGCGACAGCGAGCTACGATTAGACTATCAGACGTTGCGCATTCCGATCGATAAAAAAATTGGTAACACAACCGATCATTCAGGTCATCTGCGACTATACGGTAAAGAATCGCTCACATCGTTATTTACGCAGGCCTTTGTTGCACGACGCTGGCAGCACTTTCGCTTCCAAGCAGAAACCAAGCTCGCCTTTCGTCCAGACAGCTTTCAGCAAGCAGCAGGTCTCGTAAACTATTACAATACGGAAAACTGGACCGCTCTCCAAATTACTTGGGATGAACAGAAAGGACGAATTCTCCAGCTTTCGGCATGTGATAACGGAACGTACAGCGAGCCACGTTTAGCTGAGGTAATTACCGTTCCGGAATCAACTGAATACGTTTACATGCGTGTTAACGTTGACGTGCAGACCTATCGCTATTCCTATTCTTTTGACGGAACAACATGGAACGAGCTTGATGTTTCATTTGATTCCTATAAACTATCGGATGATTATATTCGTGGAGGTGGTTTTTTTACAGGGGCGTTTGTTGGCATGCAATGTCAAGATACTTCTGGTGAGAACCTCCATGCCGACTTTGATTACTTCAGCTATAAAAGCCACGCATAAAACTAACAAAGTCATCATCGCGCTGATGATGACTTTGTCTTTTATTTACTAAAACCCGATAACCCATAATTAGTGAAGTGATGAATCACTGTAGCCATCTCTTGAGGAGACTCGTTCATCCCGTTTTTCAACCAGCTTTCAATTGCATCAATCGCTCCACTGACGACTAATAGCGGAATGTATTCAGACAGCTCCCCTTCTAGCTGGTGCTCGTCGATCCATTTTTCCATAATAAAATTTTTCGTCAGATGAATGACTCGTTTTTTAAATGTACTGTCGCCATTATCGCTTAAAAGAATTTGGCAAATGTCGCTTTTCTCAGCAACGTATTCCATAATTTTTTCCGTCATTTGTAAGGCTTCTTCATTTTTTTTAAAGCTATACTCATTTAACGTCTCATACATATCGGCAACCACTTCTTCCGATATTTTCGACAGCAGGTCATACTGATCGAAATAGTGACTGTAAAATGTTGAGCGATTGATGTCGGCAAGCTCACAGATTTCCTTCACCGTCACCGCTGTAATGGTCTTTTCCTTTAACAAATCCATCAGCGCTTCTCTTAATACCATTCTTGTAAATTTTTTTCTGCGGTCTACCACTTCATCTCACACCCTTTTTCTAAATTAGCCAACATATTCTGAAAATCTGTTGCACATTAAACAGATTTTAATCAACTGTTTGTTGTTTGGACAACACGGTGTAGATATAATGTTAAATGAATTGAGGTTGAAGTCAATACAGAGTGGGGGAAATCCTTGTTAATTAATAAAATCATACGCCATAAAAAGGCGGTCGTCCTTATCTTTGCCATCGTGACCGTCCTTTCAATAGTTTCGCAGTTTTTTGTTTCAATCAATTACAATATGGTCGATTATTTACCTGATGATGCGCCATCAACAGAGGCCTTGGAGGTAATGGAAGAGGAATTCACCGCAACCATCCCCAACACCAACGTGCTTATTCAAGATGTATCCATTCAGGAAGCTTTGCAATACAAAGAAGACTTAGCTTCGATCGATGGTGTGAGCGACGTTGTCTGGCTCGATGATGTGATTGATACGCGCATTCCGCTCGAAATGGTCGACACGGACTTAACGTCCTCCTACTATCAGGATGGCCACGCTCTTTTTTCACTTACGATCGAAAGCGGTGCAGAAGTTGAGGCCGTCGACTCGATCTACACCTTAATTGGTGAGGAGAACGCCGCTTCTGGTGAAGCAGTAAACACAGCGACTTCACAGAACATGGCCGGGACGGAATCTTTTTATGCCGCCGCCTTACTTATTCCGATTATTATTATCATTTTAGTGTTATCAACCAATTCTTGGGCAGAGCCGCTCTTTTTCTTAGTTGCTATCGGCGTATCGGTGTTGATCAACTTAGGTACAAACATCTTTTTAGGAGAAATTTCGTTTGTCACCCAGTCCGTTGCACCAATCTTGCAGCTCGCCGTTTCGCTCGATTATGCAATATTTCTGCTTCATAATTTCTCAGACGAACTGAAAAAAGGCCATTCACCTGAACAAGCGATGGCAAATGCGATGAAGTCTTCGTTCCCTGTTATTTTTGTCAGTGCGGTTACGACCTTCTTTGGCTTTATGTCGCTCATGCTAATGGACTTTCAAATTGGTGCCGATCTCGGTCTTAACCTAGTCAAAGGAATTGTACTCTCCTTTATTTCAGTTGTAGTCCTATTACCTGCCTTAACGCTCTATCTTTATAAATGGATTGAGAAGACACAGCATAAGAGCCTTATTCCAAGCTTTTCCGGTGTCGGTGGAAAGATCTTAAAATTCCGGGTTCCAGCACTTGTGCTCGTTTTCTTACTTATTGTCCCAAGCTTTCTTGCGCAAGGCAGCACATCCTTTATCTACGGACTAGGCGATCTGCCAGAAACAACACGGGCAGGTGCAGACGCCCAGCTAATTGAAGACACGTTCGGCCAGTCAACACCTATTGTCATGCTTGTACCAAACGATGACGTTGGCGTAGAAGAAGAACTTGTGGCGGACTTAGAAAGCTTAACAAACGTTGACTCTGTGATGTCCTATACAAATATGATTGGGGCAGCCATCCCCGCAGACTTTCTCGATGAGTCAATTACAAGTGAATTTCAATCGGAAAACTACAGTCGGATCATGGTTTTTACTGATGCAGGTGTAGAAGGCGATATTCCATTTCAACTTGTCGAAGACGTACGTAATCTAGCTTCCTCTTATTACGGAGACGCTGCGTATAGTTTAGGAGAAAGCGTGACGCTCTACGACATGCGCGAGACGGTAACGAAAGATAATCAAGTCGTCAACATCATGACGATTGTTACGATTGCGATCGTGCTGATGATTACATTCCGCTCGCTGACGATTCCGATCATACTGCTTCTGACCATTCAAGCAGCTGTCTGGATCAATCTAGCTATTCCTTACTTCACGAATGATCCGCTTGTATTTGTTGGTTATTTGATTGTCAGTACGGTCCAGCTTGCCGCCACAATCGATTACGGCATCCTGCTGATGGAAACGTATAAGCACCACCGGCAAACGATGCCAGCCTATCAAGCAATGAAAAAAGCTTTAGATGAAAAGATCTTTTCCATCATTATTTCGGCATCTATTTTATCGAGCGTTGGATTTATCCTATGGTTTACGTCATCCAATCCGACCGTATCGTCCATTGGTTTGCTGCTTGGAAGAGGTGCGGCACTTGCGTTTATCCTTGTTATCGCATTTCTACCGGCGATGCTGCTTTTATTTGATAAATGGATTAAGAAAACGACCCATAAACCAAACTTTTATGAGGAGGAATAAACGATGTTGAAAAAAACGACGCTTCTAACGGCCGTATTCATTCTCACCACCCCAACGTTCTTTGGTCATCATGCATCAGCAGAACAAGACGGCGATGGTTCAATAAAATCCAAAGATGAAGTTGTTTATGCAAACTTGCTCGCCAGCGGAGCCATTAACGAGCTCTACATTGTTAATGCCCTAGACATTGAAGAAGAAGGACTAATTGTAGATTACGGTTCTTATGATCGATTAATTAACTTAACAAGTATGGCCGATATCAATCAAGACGGGGATGAGATACAATTCGAAGCTTCTGAAGGGATGTTTTATTACCAAGGAAACATCAATCAAGATCCGCAACTCCCTTGGAATTTTGACATGACTTACTTACTGGATGGCAATGAAGTAGAACCAGCAGACTTAATTGGCAGAAGCGGTTCGTTTGAATTAATTATCGACGTGACGCAAAACGATACAATGGAGCAAACATTCTCAGAGAATTATTTGCTCCAGCTCTCGCTCCCTCTACAAAGCGATAGATTTAAGCAAATTGAGGCCCCTGATGCAACGGTTGCCAATGCCGGTAAAAACAAACAAGTGGTTTACACCGTTATGCCTGATGAAGATGCTTCCCTTAAGCTAAGCGCAGATGTGACTGACTTTGAATTTGAGGGAATTGAAATATCTGCTCTACCTTCATCTTTCTCGGTTGATGCACCAGATACGGAACAGCTTACGGGAGAGATGGATTCCTTAACCGGCGCCATCTCTGACTTAACAAGCGGCCTTGGCGATGTGCGCAGTGGCTTATCTGACTTCACATCAGGCTTAAACCAGCTTGAGGATGGCTCGTCTTCCTTTCAGTCTGGCCTAAGCGAGACGGCAACAGCCGGCAGTGACCTTGTCTCTGCATCCGAATCCATTCAAGCAGGCTTAAACGAGCTAAATACGGCTCTACAAGATAACGATACCGATTTGAATATTGATTTTGGTGATGGTCTTTTTGACGCTCTTGACGGTTTTTCTGAAGGGTTAGGGGACATATCAACCGGAATATCGGAGCTTGGTGGTCACTATGAGCAAGCTTATCAAGCATTGGATGAAGCCATTACAGCGATCCCTGAAGGCGAATTGAGTGAGGAAGAAATTGGTGAGCTTTATGCCGCAAATCCTGAATCAGAAGCGCTTAACACACTCGTTGACTCCTATGTCGCTGCACAAACCGTTAAAGGAACGTACGAAAAAGTTCAGGAAGGTCTCGCTGCCGTAAAGCCTGCGCTTGATGATTTACGCGCAGGTGTCGATGAAGTGAGCGGTGGGTTTGATCAGTTTGCAGCCTCGCTCAATGAAGCGAAGGAATCACTCGATATTGGGGATGAATTTACGCAGCTGATTGATGGAGTTGATGAACTTGCGACCAATTATGGCTCATTCCATAGCGGACTTACAGAATACACAGGCGGCGTTAGTGAGCTATCAAGCTCGTACAGCAGCATTCATTCAGGCATTGGCGATTCAAAAGATGGCGCCACTGAACTTGACGGCGGCATGGGCGAGTTGCACTCAGGTATGCAAGAGCTAGAAGAAGCGACAGCTGGCATCCCTGAGCAAATGCAGGAAGAAATTGATGCGATGATTTCTCAGTATGATAAGTCCGATTATGAATCAAGCTCGTTTGTCACTGATGCGAACAACGACACGATTAACAGCGTCCAATTTGTCATCCAAACCGAGCGCCTTGCCCTACCTGAAGAAGAAGATACAGCTCAAACAGAGGAAGAAGAGCCTGGCTTATGGCAGCGCTTCTTGCAGCTGTTTAACTGGGCATAAGAAAAGATCCAAGCCGGATGGCTTGGATCTTTTTCTCATTGAATTGGTTTCTTTTCTTCGTCTAGCTGCTTAAATAACGAGACAATATCGGCATCCTTCAATTCATATAGTTGCGTGCCGCCCCATTTATAAATACCGTGCTCAATGAGCGCTCCAATCATTTGTTGACGCTTCATTTCTTGCACTTTCACTTTGTTCATCTATGTTGACCTCCAAAAAAGGTAAATTTCGCTCTCTTATCGTAGCAGGTTCACCCATACATTACAACAATTCGGATTAGAATACTTGGATTAAAACCTTTTTTACATGCTCCTAACAACCTTCTTCTATCGTTCACACTCTTATATACCCCTGCCACAAAAATATAATCCAATTCACCACCAATCTTTTTTCTTTTTAGTCGTAAATGAACAAACTTGGACATACATATAACTCAGCTCACTCTTTTAAGCAGGAGGTGCCCATTTGGGACTGACAGACGTTCTATTTATTAGTGCAACGCTCGTTTGGCTAAGTGAGTTTGTTTTGTTCAAAGGAAAACAGCAAGAGCAAACAACCGTGTCCTTGACGGAAAAGAAAAGTTTTATCGCCATTCTATTAACTATTCTTTTCTGCATTGGCCTATGCCTATTGTTTCAGCAGATGAATTGGACACGCATCAATCAACCGGCAATGATTTGGGTTGGTCTTACTGTTTACGGCTGTGGCATTGCCTTGCGCATTTGGTCGATGATTTTGCTACGTGGAGAGTTTACCCGAGATGTGCAAACATCAAAAACGATGGTCCTCGTCAGTGAGGGTCCATACAAGTACATGCGTCATCCTTTATACACCGGTCTGCTTTTATGTGTGCTCGGTATTTCCCTTTACACACAAACAGTTGCTGGAGTTGCACTATCCCTCTTCTTTATCACATATGTACTATCCATTCGTATTCGTTTAGAAGAACGAATGCTTGATACTGCGCTGGCAGGTGCGTATACGAACTGGAAAAAAAAGCGGTGGATTCTTATTCCATTTCTTTATTAATCCATACAGAAAAGGTGTGTTTACATGCAGAAGAAAAAAGTAGTCGTTGTTGGTGGTGGTCTTGGAGGATTATCTGCAGCCATTAGTTTAGCTGCAAATGGACATAACGTAACAGTTCTCGAAAAAAACGAACGCATTGGTGGAAAGTGCAACATCCGCAGCGGTGAAGGATACAGCTTTGACACGGGTCCATCGATCCTAACGATGCCGTGGGTACTTGATGCGCTCTTTAAACGTGCAGGTCGAGACGTTAATGAGTACATGACGATTCAGCGAGTTGAACCACAGTGGCGGACGTTTTTTGAAGATGGGACGACCATCGATTTAAAGGGTGACCTCCCAGAAATGCTCGAGGAAATTAAGCGCGTCTCACCTGCAGACGTCGCTCCCTTCATGAATTATTTAAACTACAGCGCGCAAATGTATGAGCTTTGCATGAAAAGCTTTTATAACAAAAGCATTTCCGGACTCAATGAGCTGCGAAAGCTTCACACGCTGCGCGAGCTGATGGCTTTTGATCCAATGAAAAGCTTAAACGAAGGTACAGAGAAATTTATCAAAGACCCGCACCTTCGCCAGATGCTGAATTTTCTAGTGATGTATGTCGGCTCCTCCCCTTATCAAGCACCAGCCGTTCTGTCCCAGCTCGCTCACGTGCAGTTTGGTATTGGGAATTACTATGTGAAAGGCGGGATGTACAACATTGTCCGCGGAATGGAAAAGCTACTAGGAGAGCTCGGCGTCATGATTCGCGTCAATACGGAAGTCAGGGGCATCATTCAAGAAGACTCCGATGCAAAAGGCGTCCGTCTTACAGGGGGCGAAGAACTTCGCTCAGATTTAGTTGTCTCAAACTTGGAAGCGATCCCGACGTACCGCACATTGCTAAAAGAACATCCCCAACATAAAGCACAGGAGAAGAAATTAGAGAAATACGAGCCAAGCGTATCTGGACTAGTAATTATGCTAGGAATTAAGCGAGAATACCCAGAGCTAGCTCATCATAATTTCTTTTTCTCAAAAGATCCTGAGCTGGAGTTCAAACAGATTTTTGAGGAAAAACGTCCTGCTGATGATCCAACGGTTTACATCGGTATCTCGTCAAAATCAGATCCCGAACAAGCACCTGAAGGAAAAGAAAATCACTTTGTTTTGACCCATGTACCTCCACTGAAAGAAGGAGAAAGCTGGGACCAGTACAAACAAAGCTATCGAGAAACCGTTCTCAGCAAGCTTGAGCGAAACGGCCTCACAAATATTCGAAACGAAATCGAGTTTGAATACACCTTTACGCCAGATGATCTTCGTTCACTATACGGAGCAAACGGCGGCTCCATTTACGGAGTAGTTGCCGACAAAAAGAAAAATGGCGGCTTTAAAATCCCCAGCAGAAGCGAGCTTATCTCGAATCTTTACTTTGTTGGCGGCTCCACACACCCAGGTGGCGGTGTTCCAATGGTGACCTTATCCGGTCAATTAACGGCTGATTTAATTAATGAAGATATAAGAAATCACGCACCACAGGTCGTTTAATTACGCTCACTTAAGCCTCTCCATGCTGGAGAGGCTTTTTATATGGTAGAATATTCTTATTACTTATTGGATAGGAGTAGATAAATGGACATACGATACATTCTTCAACAACAAGAGATCGACATAACAGATGGTTTAATAAAGCAAATGCTTGTCCACATTGGCTCAACTGACCCAGAGCTCAGAGACACGTTCATTTACACACGCTTTCAAGACTGGATTATCGCCAAACAGCTTTCACAAGAGCAACTTAATCTTGTCCTCGCCAGCTCGCTCAAAAACAGCCTTCATCGCCTTGGCGATAGCGAAAGCGACACGGTATTCTTACGCTCCTTTTCCGTGCTGCTCTGCGCCCTCGTTCTCGCCTATTCTCCTGTCACAAAAGATGTGTACATTCGTTCTTTTGATGTTGGAAGGACGTACATGGAAAAGGAACAGGATTTACGAGGTCATGTTGAGGAAAAAGGCTGGGCCCACGGCATTGCTCATGGGGCTGATTTATTGACCGTTCTTGCTTCACACCGCTTCTTCGAGCTCGATCAACTTGAATCGCTTCTAGTCAGTATAAAAACACCGCTACTTAAAGAAACGGTATTTATTGACGATGAACAAGAACGGCTAACAGCGCCTGTGTTGGCAATAATTGATCGCTTTGATCATGAAGTCTCATCAGGATTAACAAGCTGGATCCGCTCAATTGAGCACGATGTTCGTAAGCAGAAGGAAGAAGCACTCGACCTATCGTTTTTCCATAATCGTACGAACACCGTTCATTTCCTTATGGCATTGTATTTTGCTCTCCAAACACGCACAACTCCTTTTATTCAAGAATTTCAGGAGCTGCTCGAGCAGACAATTCAGTCGCTGCGACAATTATAAAAAAGCCGTTAGAAACGGCTTTTTAACGTACGGACCGCTGCACACGATCGCCCAACTCTGCAGAGCATTTGCTTAAATACATGAACACAACTGATTGAATGTCAGCCGAAACACTTTCTAAATCCTGAGCAAGATTCTCAACGAGATGCTGTTTCCCTTCAGACGAAAGTGCCTCATAAAACTGACCTGCCTGTGCAAAGTCGTCTTGTTTTGCTAAGTCAGAACGTTGCAGCTCCCCCTCAACATAACGACCGTCGCCACTCGTGACCAGATTTGCTGGCGTCCAGTCTTTCTGTTGATTCACCTCAACCTTCCTGAAATCAGGACCGATCCGACGTCGTTGAGAATCCCAATAGATATTTGCCCGCCCTTGAAGCATCTTATCATCTGAAAGCTCCGCACCGTCCAGTAAGTTAGAAGGAGAAAAAGCGATTTTCTCAACCTGTTCCATATAGTTATCAGGATTTTGATTAAGAACCATCCTTCCTACTGGGTGTAGTGGGTATTGCTGTTCGTCCCATACTTTCGTGTCATCTAGAGGATCAAACGGCAAGGAATTCGCATCAAGCGGGTCCATCACCTGCACGTACAAGCCGTACTGAACCGTCTTGCCTCCGTTAATTGTTTGAAACAAATCCTGACCAGCAATGTCTGGGTTCTCCCCTGCTAACTTTGCTGCTTCTTTTCCTGTTATATACTGCTCCCCAGCAAGGGGGACCCAGCGGTATTTAATGTAGTGCCGCTTCCCTTCCGCATTTCGCCAAACGTACGTATTGACGCTGTGTCCTGGAATATGACGCAGGCTTTTTATCGTCCCATTATCTGAATAAAGTCTAACGACAAAGTGCATCGATTCCGGCGCTCGGCTTACAAAACTCCAAAACCGGTCGGGGTCGATTAAATTGTTTTTCGGTGAGGGCAGAAACGCCTTAATGGATTCAGGAAAACGAATCGCATCCCGGACTGAAAAAACGGGAATGTGGTTACATATCAAATCAAAGATGCCCTCGTCAGTATAAAACTTCGTCGAAAATCCCCGCACATTACGCGAAGTATCAGGAGTTCCCTTCGTACTGACTGCAAGAGAAAACCGCACAGCAACTGGTACCTGCTGCCCTGGTGACTGTAAAAACGCCAGCTTTGTATACTCACCCATTCCATACAGCGTCTCAAAGTAGCCAAACGCTCCAAAACCCTTTACATGAACAGGACGCTCAATAATCTTCTCATGGACAAACGTCTCTAACGTTTCATGAAGCACATTATCCTGCTCTAGCACTGGTCCCCGCTTTCCCACTGTTTGCGAGTGCAGCTCCGCAGGTTCATCGCTTACCCATTTTGTTAAGTCGCGGTTTTGTTGTGCATCATGCTGCATAGAATTCGTGCTTGGGCTCGTAGTAGAATGAGGATGCTGTACCCTGTTACTTGGATTTGACGGCTTTTTTCCACTAGCTGAAGCCTTCTCTGTTCTTGTCGTCCCTCGAACAGGTGGTTTACTAATGAGTGGCTTCGAATTTCCTAGATCAAACCATCCGCTCTTGTTCTCGTCCATGCCGATCCCTCCATTAACGCTTAATCACACTAGTTTATGAACGGAGTGAGCGGAATTATGACTGGCTCCTTTGCATGTTAAAAGGATTTTCTCTACAGATGGGGAATATACATCTATCAATTAGAAAGCAGGTGCTCTCTTGAAAACAGCCTCTCTCTTTATACTGATTCTTATGGCTTCTGTACTATTTGTTTTCTTACTAGCTTTACTTTTTCAAAGCGAGGATTTCCTTTTACCAGTCCTTATTGTCTTACTCCTTCATAGCTCAGCCATCATTACATTTTTCATGACGAGGACAACAAAAAAAGCATGAGTACTCATGCTTTTTTTGGTCGAATAAGTGCTGGATGTCTTTAAAAGCTCTGCTCTAACTCAGCAACAATGGTCCCAACGTGGGCGATGGCGTCTTTAATGACACGCATTGATGACAGATCAAGACCTGCAAGCTTGTACAAATCAAGTCCGCTCAGCGTACCGCCTCGCTTCAATACTTCCGTCCATTGCTCACCCGCAGAAATCCCCACTTCTTCAATGCGGTTTGCCATTACGGTTGAAGCTGAAGTTCCGACTGAATAAGTAAAAGGATACACATTCATGTAGTAATGCGGCTGACGCATCCAGGTCAGCTTTGCTCCTTCATCAATTACAACCGTATCACCCCAGAATTGAGATAGAATCTCGCCTTTTGTATCGCTTATTACAGCCGTCGTTAACGGAATTTGCTCGTCTGCCATCGTGTAAAGCCGTCTAAGTAATTCAGCCTCGAGCACGTGCGTCACACAGTTATGATGGTAACTCATCATTTGGTACATATTTAACCAACGATGCAGCCTCTGATCTTCTCTATTTTCACGCAAATATCGGACGATTAAATGCTCTACTAGCGTCGATGGCGCTTCAATAAAGAGCAAAGACTGACTGTTATTGATTATTTTTTGATTATCATTTGAGAGGTTTAAGTGAACTGCATGACCGAGCTCATGGCCAAGCAGAATTAAATCAAACAGTTTTCCTCCCCACGGATAGAAGGAATAGCCGTGCACACCATGAACCGCGCCACCAAAAGCAATCATCCGCCTGCCCACATTATCTCCTCTGTAAACCCAGCGCTCGCTGAATGCTTTCCGCATTAGCTCTTGGTATTCCGCTCCAAGTACGGCAACGGCTTCAACGATAATTTCGCCCGCTTCGGCAAACGTAATGGATGGATCATATGTCGGATCAAGCGGTGCCTTTACATCTGAGAAAAGCAGCTGATCTAAGCCCAGTTCTTTTTTTCGTAACCTGGCATAGCGCTGCATATGAGGGGCCAATTCCTGCTGGAACGTATCCAGCACGCTTTCAAAATAGTGTTTTGAAACACCATCCCCTTCATAAAAGCTTCCACTGGCCGGAGAGTTGTAATGAAGTAAATAATCCAGCGTAGAGGGGTAATCCCTTAATTTCGCAATGGTACTCTGCTTCTGAATTTCACTTGCAAGCGTCTGCGCCATTCCATGTTGGTAGTTATTCAGCCCTGCTGATAAGGATTTGTAAGCATTGCGTCTAAGCGTTGTATCTGGTGACGTCTCTACTTGCGTCATATAAGTAAACAAGGAAACAGGAACGAGTTTTCCATCTTGATCATGAACCGGCTCAAACGTTAAATCAGACGAGGTTACGCTTAAATAAACGGCATTTGGTGTGTTTAAAGCAGGACTCAAAGCCGAGAGCATGTCCTCCATTTTCGGCTCAAGTGTGTGGGTTCGAATCGCATCTACTTTCTCTAAAAAACGGGCATAGGTACTAAGTTCATTTTTTTCGGCGATGTATGCTTGAACGGTTTCTTTGGGAAGAGCCAGTAGCGCATTCACAACAGCAGTACTAATCGACGCACATGATTTTCCAAGAGACTGCGCTCTGCCTAACCGATGCTGATTGATCGCATCTGTTCCGTCCTCTGAATAAAGATAGAATGCGTAGCTGGAAACGCGGCTATAATCGCCCACAAGCTGGTCATACGTTTGGAGCAAGGTAAGCGTATGTTCAGCGCTATCAAGAAGCACTTCCTTATTGAAAAAAGTCTCACAGCTCTGCTTAACGTATAAAAAGGCTTTCTCCCATTGTTCTTCTGAAGCAAAGATTGCTGTTAAATCCCACGTTTCTTCTGCTGGTACGTCTTGGCGCATAATCGTCTTCATTCAAAGCACCCCTTGTGTTTTTATGCCTTAATATTATGACAATAGCATAGAATTAAGCAGGAGGAAATTGGTTACTTTATTTTAATAAGCACTTTTTATAGTTAACAAGAACAAATAGTACAGCTGTTACAACATAAAGAACCGAAGTTACCGTCAAGATAGGAAGAATATCACCAATCTGAATCGCTAAGGAAAAATTAAAGAGTTGGTGAATGAGAATAGGAACAGTTAAATTATTACTTAAGTTGTAACACGCCGTTATTATAATTGATACGGCTATAATTCCACTTAAAAAGGAAAGACAATATTGCATTAATGCCATTCCACTGTAACCAGACATAAACCATAGTGGCGTATGCCAAAACCCCCAAACAATACCAATAAGCAGTGCTGACATTAAAGGACTATGTTTCTTTTGCAGCTCGTTTAAAACAAAACCACGCCAACCAATTTCTTCACCTAATGGACCTAAAATTAGATTGTAGGCAAATAAAAGGAGCAGTGCTGGTCCAGAACTTACAACTTGCTCATAAATCGGTACATCCCATATTAAATACACACTTACTAGAACGCCGATTAATAAACTACTTTGAATTCCAATGATTATTAGAATAAGAGAAAGGCGTACTCTATTTTTAAATAAACTTTTTAAGAAGACCAAAAACTTAGTGTTTGGATAAATTCTGCGAAACATCATAATAAAAACGAATGTAGCTGACCAAGATGAGAGAACAATCCCAATTTCGATTAACCACGGAGTATCTGCTACAAGCATTGTCACTCCAATAGCAAGCAAAAACAAATACAGCGTCACATAGGTCCAAATAAAATAAATCACGATGTTTTTCTTCAACTAACCCCACCATCCTTCTAAACCAATGGTTTTACAGTAAACGATGGTGTTACACCCGGGTCAATTATTTTTTTTATGAAATCTCTTCAATTGGGACATACACTTCTAAAAAAGATCTTTCTTTTTTATCCATATACGTTATTAAACGAGTTATCACAAACGCCGATCCTTTTGGTTTAAATCCCTTTTTTTTGCCCCATGCCAAAGCCGCTTTAAACACAGTTTGCTCCTTATCCTTTTCTGTATCCACATTGCTGCTGTCGTCAACAATTGTATACATACAGGGAAATCGTTGTTCAAGTACTTCTCCACTCAATTGATCTGCCCCATGCTCTTTCATCAGATACATCTTTGAATCTGTAATTTTATCATCCGTAAATGTATAAACTCTTACCATCCGACTTAGAAGATCATCTCGATTATGATTTATTTTTTCTAGAATACTTGGGTACTCCAGAAAAGCATTAAAATCAGAAAACGCTTGAACGTTCTGAAAAGCTGGCAGTTGCCTAAGTGAAAATCTGTTTAAGTTGTTATCGACACGCTCACAGAACAGCTTTGATGCTTTAATTTTTTCAAGCATGTGCATCTGATTAATAATCTCCTCCTCTAACTCATCGCTTTTCTGCTGAAATAATATGGCTAATTCTTTTATCGTTGTTCCTGATTGTACCTCTTTCACTTCTTTAACCGTCACGTTTCTTTTCTTATAGAAATCGACAACCATTAACGTATATAAATCACCTTCATTAAATTGTCTGTATTGATTTAGAGCATTTTTTTGTGGATTAATTACCCCTACATTTTCATAGTAACGGAGTGCATCTCTCGACAAACCGAGTATCTCTAATAGCTGACTTGTTTGAAACGTATTCTTCAATTTAAAGCAATAGCTCCTTTCTTATCATCAATAATAGGCTATATCTTTCTCATTCATTCCAATCTCCAAAAGACTCCAATTCGTTCGAATCAAATAACCATCATAAATGATTTGCATCTGCTCTTCTCCATAATAAACGATTTCTTCCGTTATATCGTTCGGATAGGTAAGAATCATTTTTTGATTACCGGGGTCAGCAAAACTCATCTCTGCCGTGCTTTGGCGTGGACAGCGGTTGATGCTGCGGACCATCTTGTTCAACTGATCCTCATCCGTAATTAATACAGAACCATCATCTCCATGCACCGTAATCGAGTCTATTTGAGCCTCAACAAGAGACGACCTTAAGAAGTTGTTACATGAGTTAATAAAGAAGTAACTAGACACTAGAATACCCGTAACAATTGTCGGCAATAGCACCCAGAAAAGTCCTTTTAACACGTCATCCTCTCCACTTCTGCAAAACGTTATCGGTTTACTTCGTGTTTGCTCTCCTACAATCCTCTATTGACTCAAAAAGAAGCAGAATTCTCTGCTTCTCCTACACCCATTTAAACATCCACTTCTGCCCACCTTCTATATAAGGAAGCAACGCTAAATCATCCTCCACTACATGGCCAACAACATTTACTTTCTCATCAGCTGGCAGGTCTGTTTTTGTTATCTGCACCTCTCCTTGATAACGGCCGTAGCGATTGTTATCGATCGTAACCGTTCCTATTGGACGAGCTGCCGTATGAAGTGGAATCACATCGACTGAACGAGTTAAATTAAGCGATCTTGATTTTGCCGACCTTAATACATCTCGTGCTACGTCATTCCGGTTCCAATGGATTTCGGGAATCTCCTCGTTGTAATTCATTGCTTTCGCCCGCAATACAATGACGTCTTCTTCCGCATAAAGCCGGAACTGTTCCAAACTTTCAGCTGATAAGCCAATGTCCCCGATAATAACGGTATCAACAGACTCACCTTTGAACAGATCTATAAAGGCAGCAAATGGAGACCAATCCCGATGATCCTCTAACGTTGGTAACTGTTTGAATAGTGGTCCTCTTGGGTTGTCTCCTGGAACAAAAGCCATTACTGAAAATCCTTTTTCTCGAAAGAGCTTATTTGCCTGTTGAAACGTAGCTCGGCCAAGCCCCGTCTCCGGTCTTGGATAGAAATTATGACCAACTTCTAGATGATTTTGGTTTACTCCTGCTTCAAGCAAGGTCTGTATGTCCTCTTCATGTAGCGTACTTGCATTTAAAATAACGGTCATCTTTGTTGAAATAGTAGCAACTACTTCGGGGGAGAAGCCATAATCGATTCGCAGCCCCGTCACACCCCAATCCAGCAACTCTATGATCTCATCTTCATCAATCATTAAATACTTGAGCGATTGAGGTGACACATCGCATATAAGCTCCATTTGCTGCTGCTTGGCAAAACGCGCTACTTCTTTTAAACGACCTGCATAAAGAGATGCATCCTCTTCAGGAATATGCAGAGAAGTGAACAGCAAAGTAAAACCATTTTCATAGACTGTCTGCAAATAGTCTCTCTGCTCTTTAAATGATTGATTCAGATAAACCGATACACCTAGCTTCACCATATAAACCCCACCATCTTTTTAAATATCCTTTGCCATCTCATCTTTAAAACCAAATAGATACGTAAAGATAAAACCAAATAAGTAGGCGAGACCGATACCAATCAAATAGTTCAGGTATTTGCCTTCTGCAATGAGCGGTGTTAGAGATAAACCGGAAACTCCAATGCCAAGAGCACCTGTTGAAAACATCGCCTGCACGGCTCCACCAATTGCTGCACCCATACTCGCTGTAATAAACGGACGACCTAGCGGGAGCGTCACACCATACAACAACGGTTCACCAATACCGAGAAAGCCAACGGGAAGGCCACCTTTTATAATGTTGCGTAGACGCTGATTCCGTGTTTTTGTAAATATGGCAATGGCTGCACCGACCTGACCTGCTCCTGCCATTGCGAGAATTGGCAGCAAGGTTGTGAAATCAAATGCATTTATTAACTCCGCATGAATAGGTGTTAATCCGTGGTGCAGACCGACCATGACGAGCGGTAAGAAGAATCCTGCCATCAATGCACCCGCAAGCGGACCGCCAAAGCTCAATACAGCGTTAATCCCTGATGTAATTCCTTCTGCAAGTACACCAGCAACAGGCATAATGGCATAAATCGATAGGACGCCTACAATTAGAACGGTAAACAGTGATGTAAAGATAATATCAACCGATCGCGGAATAATCTTTCGAATATGACGCTCAAAAAAGACCATCAGCCAGGCTGCAAAGATAACACCGAATAAACCACCCCGTCCTGGCTGTAAGGCTTCACCAAAAATCGTCACTTGCTCAAGTGCGGGGTTAAAGATAAACATCCCGGCTATCGCGCCTAGTACCGGCGTACCGCCAAATTCTTTTGCCGTATTCCATCCGACCATGATTGCTAAGTACGTAAATAATCCGCCGCCAAGAATGGTCATCAGCTGGAGCCAAGTATGATCTTCTGCCTGCACACCCGTATTTATAATGAATTGAGCAACCCCGTTAATAATTCCAGATGCGACAAGACCCGGAATTAAGGGAATGAAGATGTTTCCAATTCTGCGTAAAAACTGTTTAACAGGCGTTTTGTTTTTTCGCTTGCGCTCGTCCCGGTCTGCCGCAGCTGTCTCTTCAAATGAGCTGCTTTCTTGCGAACCAATCATCCCTCTTATTTCCGCTGTAACGGCATTAACTGTGCCTGGTCCGACAACAATTTGCCACGTATCATCTGCTACAACGCCCATTACTCCATCAATTTTCTTGAGCTTTTCTTGATTAACAAGACCGTCATTTTTTGCAGCAATTCGAACGCGGGTCATACAGTTTGTTAGTTTGAGAATATTCTTTTTTCCACCGATATGCTTAATAATGTCAGAAGCCATTTGTTGATCTTTGTTCACCCATATCGCCCTCTTTCTTTTTCAAGTTTTCCACCTATCAAAATTTGAATTATTCCTACAATGATAAGTATATTACCCTCTTTTTAAAATATTTAGTCAATATTTTATTTTCATATCAGTTATTAAATTTCATTTAGATCGGCCTCTATTCGATTATGTCCAATAGATTGTTTTCACCTCTCGAAAGTGGTACTGTCAAAGTGAAAAGTAACGTATGGAGGGTAACAGGTGAAGAAAATAAAAGTAACCATTATCGCACCTTATGAAGGGCTAGTTGAAATAACGAAAAGGATTAGTCCAGAATTTCACAAGCTTTCTATTGATGTTCATGTTGCCGATTTACAAGATTCGGTTCCTCTTTTAACATCAGGGATTGAAGCAGATACAGACCTGTTTATAAGCCGTGGTGGTACGGCTAATGTGATCCGTACTTATACGACCAAACCAGTTATTGAAATTCCCATATCCGGTTACGATATTTTACGAATGATTTTGCTTTTTCAGGCCGAGTCCGATCACACGGAAATTATTGCATTTGAGAACATCTCACATAACTTCAACAAAATATCAGAGCTCATTCAGACAACCATTCCCATTACAGCCGTTACGTCAGCTGAGCAGGTAGAGCCGGCCATTCTTCAGGCAAAGTCAATTGGACGTAGAATTATCGTCGGAGACGTCATCACAATAAATCTTGCAAAAAAACATGGCCTCGATGGAATCTTAATTACCTCTGGTGAAGAATCTGTTCACACGGCACTTGAGCAAGCTGATTTACTTGGAGCCTCCATGATTCAAAAAGACAGCAACGAGGCGTTATTACAACGTGCTTTTGAGCAATCAAATGAAATGTTCTTCATTATGAACCGGAATGGACATGTCTTAAAGAAAAGCCCGCACTTTATCCATACATATGATCAAACAACGCTTGAACGGTTTATTCGTAAAGCAAAAGCCTTGCTGAAGCAGGAAATTAGCTCGACTGTTATACTCTCAAAAGATGCATATATCCAGCTTCAAATTAAACCATTCACGCACGAAAACGAAAAAATGATTTATGTCTCCATCCTCAAGACCAATCAATCCAATCCATTAAAAATCGGCCAGATCCAAACAAAACACCTCAGCTTATCGTTTGTACTCGGACGAAACGAGCCCTTAATTCAATCGTTTAATGAAGCGACAAACTATAAAGGAATTCTTATTAATGGACTGGAAGGATCAGGGGAAGAGGTTCTAGCAAAAGCACTATTACCTAAACACGCGCAAGTAATTGATGCCCTAAACCTGCTTGAACATTCACCGATTGACTATTCGACCATTCCGCTATTCATTAGGAATATAGATGCTCTTGCAGAAACAGAACAGACTCACGTATTGCAAACAATAGAGGCTTTTTCAGAGCCTGTAGTTATTCATAGTAAATTTCTTCTGACAACTGATGATCAACTCTATCCCATTCAACTTCCCTCTTTGATTGAGCGCGAGAAAGAATGGGATCAATTTGTCAGGAAATTGATTGGCGAAGCGAACCAATTGTACGGAAAGCAAGTGATTGGCTACCGAGGTGAATTACCTGAAATCGCATTAAAGCGGTACGAATGGCTAATAGAATATGTATTTTCTCTAGTGAAATCATCGATCCAGCCACATATTACGTTATCTGAAACGAGCAACCACTTTATTTCCCTTCATAAATCGCTTGAAGAAATTGAAAAAGACATAATTAAACATGTTCTTGCTGAAGAAGACTTTAATCAATCTAAAGCGGCGGAACGCTTACAGATTAATCGAACAACCCTCTGGAGGAAATTAAAATAAAGATTTAGCTCCTGCCGCATTACCTAATTTAATCTTGGTAATACTACAGATAATTTAAAAGAATAAAACCAGCTAATAACGTTGCATTATGCAACGTTATTTTTAGTATTACTTGTTTTTTTAAAAAGAAAGCGTATTATTCGTTTTGTAAGCGATATTATTTTATACCCTATTTATTTTAGTGTTGAAAAATGAAACAGAGAGAAGGTATACTCATGAAGTTAAAACAATCAGTAGAAAAGATTCCAGGCGGGATGATGGTTGTCCCCTTACTAATTGGTGCCTTGATAAATACAATAGCACCGGACATGCTGCGAATTGGAAACTTTACGCAAGCACTCTTCGTTGATGGAGCCACAACGTTAATTGCACTATTCTTATTGTGCGCAGGTTCCCAGATTAATGTTCGAAGCTTTGGCGTTTCTTTTGGTAAAGGTGCTACGTTACTCATGGTGAAATGGATTTTTGGAGGAGCCGTTGGTGCTATCATCTATCTATTAGCCGGTGGACCAGAAGGGTTATTCCTTGGTTTAGCACCTATTGCTGTTATCGCGGCAATGACCAATTCAAATGGTGGACTTTATGTAGCGCTAGCAGGGCAGTACGGTAAAGGCGAAGATAAAGCAGCCTATTCAGTACTTGCCATGAACGACGGTCCTTTATTTACAATGCTAACGCTCTCTTTAGTCGGTGCAATGGGCGTTCAAAGTGGTTATTTCTCAATTACAGCATTTATTGGTGTTCTTCTCCCAATTGTCATTGGATTTATCCTCGGTAACATCGATGAAGACATGCGCACATTTCTTGGCAAAGGAAGCGACATGCTCATTCCATTCTTCGCCTTTGCACTTGGAATGAATATTAGTTTTGCATCTATTATCGAAGGCGGCTTACCAGGTATTGTTCTTGGTGTGATGGTTGTATTCGTTACTGGAATCACCGGTTACTGGATCTTTAAATTGTTTAAATGGAATCCCCTCGTTGGTGCAGCTGAAGGATCAACTGCAGGGAATGCGGTTGCTACACCAGCAGCAATTGCAGCAGCAAGCTCAGCTTTTGCCTACAATGTTGAACTTGCGACTGTCCAAGTTGCAGCAAGTGTTGTAACAACAGCAATCTTGCTTCCAATCTTCGTCGGTTTTCTAGCTAAACGACTTGAGAAGAAAGGGCAGCTGCCTGAGGAAGCAAAGCAACAAACGGAAATGTAAGGAGAATGTATGATGGAGATTGCTATTATTGCAGATGATTTAACTGGGGCGAATGATAGCGGTGTCCAGCTCGCTAAAGCAGGTTTAGACACCGTTGTCTGGCTTAATGGTGGCGGAAATGACGCAACAAGTGCTGATGCAGTCATTGTGGATACTAATTCACGAGCACTTGAACCATCTAAAGCTAAAGAAGCCATTCACCACGCAATGGACAAGCTTAATCAATTTGCACCAAACGTTATATTTAAAAAAGTCGATTCAACCCTGCGCGGAAACGTAGGTGCTGAACTTGAAGCAATGATCGAAGCGTGCGAGCCAGACTATGTCTTGCTTGCACCTACCTTCTTGCCAAATAAACGAACTGTCAATAATGGGATACTCTATGTAAACGGACAGCCAATTGGAGAGACTGAATTTGCGCAGAATGAAGCCGATCCTGTGAAGCACTCCGCTATACGTGACCATGTTGGTCTACAGTTCAAAGGCTCGATGACTGTCGTTCCTGAATCCATTTGGGCTAAGGACGCTGTTGACATTCAAAACTGGTTTAACAAAACAAAAAGCGGTCGTCCAGCTGTCTTTATCTGTGACGCTAGTGCACCTGACACACTGACAAAGATTGCTGCTTTTACAGAATCTCAAGACCAACGCATCCTGCTAGCAGGTTCAGCTGGATTATCCGAAGCGCTTACACAATCTATCTCGGGTAAGAACAAGCCTTTCATTCGTTCAAACTACGGCGCTGATCCCATTCTTTATCTTGTTGGTAGCATGAGTGATATGAGCAAGCAACAGGTGTCGCGTTTATTGCAACACAATGAGACGGTTGGAATTCGCCTTGATGCAAGCAAAGCGGTTAACGAAGATCCTTATGTGCAGGCCCGTGAATATGAGCGACTGATCATGGAAGCGCGCCATGCTCTAGCCAATAAACAGATCCCCGTTATTTATTCTGGTACAACACGCGCAGAAATTGATGCCGTTTACGCCTATGCTAAAGAAGAACAGCTCTCTCTCCACGTTCTTGCAAAACGCATTGTTAATGTGCTAGCTGTTGTCGGTGAAGCACTTATGGAAGATTTCTCATTCCAAGCGGTCATTATGACAGGCGGAGACACGGCAAAAGCACTTTGCAGTCGAATGAACATCGATGAACTCCGCTTGCTCGATGAATTTGAACCCGGTATTCCGGTTGCTCAATTTCCCGGAAAATATCAAGACACGTATGCCATTACGAAAGCCGGTGCATTTGGTACTAAAAATACGTTTTCAAATCTATATCAGTTTTTTATGGAAGGGGCAGAAAATAAATGAAACCAATCATTGGTATAACTATGGGTGACGCGGCAGGCGTTGGACCGGAAATTATCGCAAAGGCCTTTGCTCACGAATCAATTTTTGCCACAGGACGACCTTTCGTCATCGGAGACGCAGCGTTAATCGAACGTGCTGTAACGGTTACACAAACCGAACTAAACGTTGTTAGTGTCACAGACGTAACGGAGTGTGTGTTTGAACCAGGCACGATTGAAGTATTGGATCTACGTCTTCTTTTAGACACACTTCCATTTGGTGAAGTAAGCGAAGAAGCTGGGAACGCGGCATTCCGCTATGTAGAAAAAGCAGTTGAATTAGCAAAAGCAAAAAAGATTAATGCAATTTGTACAGCACCTTTAAATAAAGAAGCGATGCAAAAAGCGGGTCATATGTATCCAGGTCACACAGAAATTTTAGCAGAGCTAACTGAAACAACCGATTTCTCAATGATGCTCTCCGCACCAAATTTAAAAGTGATTCATCTTACGACTCATGTTGGTTTACGTAAAGCCATTGATATGATTAACCCTGAACGGACGCATAAAGTTATTAACCTTGCTGATGAAACGTTGAAAAATGCTGGTAATTCAAATCCTCGCATTGCCGTCTGTGGGATTAATCCTCACGCTGGTGAGAATGGACTCTTTGGTGAAGGTGAGGAAGAAGAAAAGCTCATCCCAGCCATCAAGCAAGCACAGCAAGAAGGCATTAACGTTGAAGGACCATACCCAGCAGATACGCTTTTCTTCCGCGCTGCTCGTGGTGACTTTGATATTGTGATTGCCTGTTACCATGATCAAGGCCATGTTCCAATCAAAGTTATGGGTCTAGAAGCTGGCGTTAACATTACAGTCGGTCTAAAGGGCGGCATTGTCCGCACATCCGTAGACCACGGAACCGCATTTGATATTGCCGGCAAGAACATTGCCGACGAGCGTAGCCTGCTCGCCGCTTATCGCGACGCAGTTGAACTAGCGCCTAAGTAAGAAGGGGCTAGGACATAACTAAAAGGAATAGTTGAAATGGCGAATCATCTAAAATATGCTGAGTAGCATCGCTACAGGAGAATTCGTCGCTTTCCAGGGGCACGGCCTCAGCCTCCTTCGAAAGCGCCACTCCAGAGACTTCGGATTCTCCTTCCGGCTAATCTTATTATAAAATAAACGACGAACGTTCCTGAAAATAGGAACGTTCGTCGTTTTAATCTGTCTATTTACTTTTGTCCCAGTCTCTTTGTTGTTTTTCTATTTCCGATCTATTACCTCAAGCACTGCATCTGTTTCTGTTATGGTTTGAACGAGCGCTTCTTTCCAACCTACTCCTTTATAGGTTCAAGCTCCTTAATTCGTAACTGATGACGTCCCTTCTCCAATTTAATCGAACGTTCCCTTTAACAAGCTTTCCCTATCCGGTTTGAACATTTTTCATGTATTTGAATCCACCTATCCGTTCGAATCGTATAGCACTTATATCTAAAGGGGGAATGTGCATGGTTGATGTTTACGATACTGGAGGAGATTGGACCTTCTCTGTTTTTCCGGTCTTGTTTTTTATTGTTTTTATTATCATCGTAGCAGTATTTGTATTTGCAGGAGTTAATGGAGTAAAAGAATGGGGCAAAAACAACCAGTCGCCGAGATTAACGGTTCACGCTGTTCTGAAAGCAAAACGAGCCGATGTCAGTCGCCACATCTCTCATCACAATGACCACCATACGCATCATTCCTCAACAACGTACTACGCGACGTTCCAATTTGAAAGCGGAGATCGCTCAGAGTTTCGCTTAACAAGCCAACAGTACGGCATGCTCGCCGAAGGAGATGAAGGGAAGCTTACTTTTCAAGGAACGCGCTTTCTCGAATTTGAGAGACAACAAAAAGAGATAGACTAAAAGCCCACTTCTGGGCATTTAATCTATCTCGACAACCTTATTTATTTAAACAGAAAACCAGTAATCCCTGCCCATAGAGATGTAAACCAGTTTCCTGAACTTGATCCACCCATCCCAGTTTGAGGCATTTCTGATGGCATGTTTGCTTCTTCCATAGCAGCATCTTGTGCCGCCTTATCAAGCTGTCCACGGATTTCTCCATCTGGATACTCTTCCGTATGAATGTTTACATAAATCTCACCAGCTACAAGCCCCATCGAAAACTCTTCCCAGCTTAAATCACCAACAAGATCATCGGCATCTAATGTACCTGAAGCAACTTCACCATCATAATCCATTGGCTCATCATTGTGGAATAAGAAAAGTTCTACCGGTCCGTCTTCACCAGCTGGACCACTATGCAAGTGACCTGCAGTCGCACCTTCTAAATACTTAGCATGTACCCAAAACTCAAGTGTATCGCCATCTTCACTCACTTCAAAGTGAGCTTCTCCTGTTGCATCACTTTCAACATCCATGACTTCATTCTCCGGAGTCAGTTCAACTAAAAACTCACGACCCTCATGGTCTGCAGAAGCTGTACCTGCAAACGTTGCTACTGCGAGAACCGCCGCTAATGGAAACATCATTGCTTTTTTCATTGAAAAATCGCCCCTTTTGATTAATGAAATCACATTTAGCTGTCCTCAACGCCTCCTTTTCCACTAGTTGTTTACATACGATACCTAGCTAATATGTAACCTCTTACAGAGCTAACGAGAATAGTGTCAGAATGGATCACTTTTTCTGAAACTTTTTTAATAAGTCTCTATAAAACATTGGTTATACGTAAAATGTGCACGCTGACACTAACCCACTATAAGAATAGTCTTCGCCTTCCAAAAAAAAAGACGATTCATTCCTAGACAGGAATAATCGTCCTTTCATTACATCCTTACGAATATGCAGGAACCAGTGGCGCTTCTTCTTCAGTCTCATGGTTCGTCTCTTTCTCTTCCAGCTGCGCGTTGGTCACGCTCGCCAATGTTTCAGCTGAAGCTGTCATTTCTTGCATCGACGCGCTTAATTCTTCAATTACGGCTGCGGCGTTTTGCACGCTGCCGTTTGACTGGACAGCTGCTGCTGAAACTTCTTTCATCGTATTCGAAATGTCTTCCATGCTCGTCGTCAATTCACCAATTGATTCAGATAAGTCTTGGATAAACTCGTCGACTTCTTGAGCGTTCTCATTAATTGTCTGGAAGACCGCTCCCATTTCCCGGTTTAAACCAATTCCAACCTCAACGGACTCAGCTCCTTGCTGAATCGCGTTGACCGCATCACGGCTGCCTTCGTGAACTTCAGTAATAAGCTTTTGAATGTCGGCTGTAGCCGCATTTGTTTGCTCTGCAAGCTTGCGCACTTCTCCCGCTACAATCGAGAAGCCTCGGCCATGTTCACCTGCACGCGCCGCTTCAATTGCTGCGTTTAAAGCAAGTAAGTTTGTTTGATTGGAAATACCCGTAATCAGTTGCAAGATCTTTTCGATTTCAGCTGTTTTTAACCCTAATGCTTCAATCCGGTCTTTTGAAAACTGAACATCTTTCCCGATTAAATCCATTTGTTTCATCGATTGCTGCACGGTCGCATTTCCTTGCTTGGCATTTGTAAAAGCTGTGCTTGATGAATCGGCAACAAACTGCGTACTCTCGCTTATTTCTTTTAGGTTAAAGAAGATGAAAGAGACCGTCTCATCAATTGATTTAATCGCATCGACTTGATCATTATTGTTGGAAGCCAAATCCTGCATCGTTACTGCAATATCTTCAACACCGGCACTTGTCTCACTTGTAGAAACTTGCAGATGATTGGCAGCTTCAGCAGACTGGATTTTCCAATCATCTTCAACCGCCAAATCGACTGACTCCGATTTGGTCTGCAATGACGTTAATAAGTGTGCAAGATTGGTGTGGCCTGTCGTTTCCTCTGTTAAAGTTGCTAGTTGATTTTCAGCTTCCTGCAGTGGACGAATAATCTGGTTGTAGAAGAAGTAGGCAACTGCTCCAACAATCGCCCAAATGAGCACAAGCCCTACCCATAATAGCCCGTTTCCACTCATACCACCACCAAGCAGAACCGTTAATAATGAAATGAGCGCAATTGCACTGACCGATCCGCTCATGGCGATCGTTAGTTTTTTATAAAGTCCTTTATTTTCAGTATTCAAGCCGATCACTCCTCTTTTTAGCTAAGCTTAAAATCGGGAACCTCCATAAAATCAAGCGCTTGATTGATATCCGTGAACGCACGAACGCTATCATACGTACCTGATTGCTTGGAGATGCGGTTTAACTGCATCTTTAGTGAAGCACTTGGAGCAATTGTTGCATTCTTCTCTACTTGAGATGAGACAGTAGCCATAAGCTCGCCCCAAACCGCACCAACCTCAGGAGCAGCAACAGACGTTACGTTGCGGTTATCATTTAGAAACTTCTTAATTTCTGGCTTAGCAAGCTGCGAACGAACAAAATTAGCCTGCTCCTGTGCTTCTTCCACCGTACTTGCCATTTCTAAGTAATTAAAATAAAAAACGTCCTTTTCTACTTTCCACTCAAACTTTTCCATTATAAGTTCCTCCTATGCGTTTTCTAACGCTTCTTTAAATACGTGCAGGGCATGAATAGCTTTAGGAAATCCAGCATATGCACTGCAATGATTAATGACTTCCAAGATCTCTTCTTTTGTAACGCCAACACGCAGTGCCGCTTTAAAATGATACGTTAAGCCTCGACCTTGATCTCCTTGTGTAATTAACGAAGACAGCGTAATTAAGGCGCGCTGCTTTAAATCAAGTGCTTCGCCAAGATACACATCTCCGTAACCGAACTCAAGCGCCAGCTGGGCAAGTCTTGGCGAAAATTCCTCAACCGCCTTCATTGACTGGATACCTGGCTCGCCTGCTAATTCCTCAATCTTCTTCCAACCTGCTGCTGCTTTATCCATGCAAAGACCTCCTCTTACCCACGACCAAGCGTAGGTGGCACTTCTTCCTTATTAACTAACACTTCAATGATGACAGGACCTTTAATCCCTCTTGACACTTCGTATGCTTCCACAAGCTCTGCCTCAGTTGCGCAGCGGAAACCTGCTGCTCCTATTGATTCGGCAAATTGAGCAGCATGAATGCCTTTGCTGTACCGGGTGCCTGCCGTAACGCCAAGATTGTATTTCATTCCTTTGTCAACCATATCGAGCATCTCGTTGTTGAAGACAACGAAGAGGAGATCTGCTTCTTCGTCTACTGCCGCGGCAATCTCGGTTCCGTGCATAAACAAACAGCCATCACCAGTGAAGCAGGCAATCTCCTGATCCGGCCTCGCCAGCTTAGCCCCAATTGCGAGACCAATTCCATTCCCCATTGCCCCAAATACATCATCAAAGCGAAACGTTCCTGGTACATGCGTTTTAAAATGTTTAATCGTATAGAATGAGTGGCTGCCATCATCACCATACACAATCGTTTCATGCGGTAAGAGCTCGCGAAGAACCTGTGCCGTTCGAGCTGAAGACAACCGTCCATCTTCTGGTTCAGCTGTTTGTCCTGTTTCTTCTTGTAAATAAGCAGTTAAATCGACTTTCGATACTGAAGAAGGGCTCGCCTGTGCTAAAAGCTGCTGCAAGTTCGTGCCAGCATCTCCCTGCACAAAAATCGTCTCGCTCTCAAGCGTTTTTCCGACAAAATTCGCATGCCAGTCAAAATGTAGCACCTTATCCGGCTCTCCAGCCGTCAATAGCCCCACGGTCGACATATCGCTAAGCTTTGAACCAACCACGATTAACAGATCGCTTTTGCGCTCTTTTACATAAGCTGCTGCCGCTTCTGTTCCGCCAAGGCCAAGCGCTCCTAAAGAAAGTGGATGTGTTTCCACAAACGATCCTTTTCCACCCGGGGTTGTCACGACAGGAATTTGCCAGTGCTCCGCAACTTCTTTAATCGGTCCGTATGCAGAAGATAGATGAGCCCCTTTTCCAACTAACATTAACGGTCGCTCTGCTGCATCTAATGCCGCGATGGCGCTGTTTATGTTTCCTGAGACAATGGTATCCGTTGCCAGCTTAGCAAACTCAAACGGCTCAATCTCACTTACTAAAATATCGAGTGGAACAGAAAGATGCACTGGACCTTTAGAGCCTGTTAATGCTTGCTCTTCCGCATGCTGTAAAAGTTGACGCAACATATCCTTGCTTTCAACCTTGGCGCTGAATTTGGTTACCGGCTTAAACAGCTCAACTAAATCGGTTCCAAACATGCTTGAATCCTGACCAAGTGCCTTACCCGATAGTCCAAGCGGCGGATGGCCGGTAATGAACAACACAGGCGCATGAAAAGCTAATGCCTGCGCTGCTGCCGTAAGCATATTTGTCCCACCAGGACCAGACGTGCCAATCGCTACTCCAAGTGATTGATTCTGCAAGGCATACCCGGCAGCCATATAACCTGCACCACATTCATGGCGCGCAAGCACAAAGTCAACGCCTTCCGCTTTCATTGCCAAAATCAGCGGAACAACCGGTTTACCCGGAATTCCAAAAACTTTCGTACAGCCTTTTTCCTTTATAAATTGGACGATCATTGACGAAACTTTTGTCATGTTTTATCCCCTTTTTTCAAAGTACATGGCGCTGTCTTTTTCCAGTTGGCAGCGAACATTTATAGCCATTGTGAACAAGGAAACCATCGATATGTATGACACTACTTACCGACTCCTCTCTTTTTATCGGCAACTGTTCCTTTACTTTAAAGTTCTTCAGCGATATTAAAACAGAGAGAACGCTTTCAATTTAAAAAAGGAGACAGAACCCCTACAAAGCAAAAGACGGGCCGCTAATGCGCCCGCCTCGTTCACTTATCCACTTACAACCGCTACATCATAGCCGCGGCCTCGTAGTTCACTTGCAAGGGCCTCGGCATTGGCACGGATTGAAAAAGCTCCCACCTGCACAAGGAATAACGAACCACTCTGAACGATAATTGACTCGTAGCCATCCCCTCGCAAGCGTGCCTGCTGTTGATCTGCATTCGCACGAACCGAAAAAGCTCCTGCCTGAACGCGGTAAATCGTTCCACCACCCCCGCCTCTACGCTGCAAATTAAAAGCTTGTGCTAAACCGTTGGCGTGCCCTCTTGCAATTCGGTCTAAATAAGCCGGACTGCGTAACAAATCAGCATCTGCTGCACGATCAATAAACAGGTTTTCAGTTAGAATTGCTGGCATATTCGACGTTCGCAGCACCGCAAAATTGGCCCGCTTCAGACCGCGGTTGGTTACATTCATCTGCTGAATAATAGCCGGATGGATGATTCCTTGCAGCCTAACCGACTCTGCGCTTGCATTCGTATGAACAAAGGACTCAAACCCTGTCCCCCCACCAGCATTAATGTGAATCGACATAAAGTAATTAGCATTCCAAGCATTCGCCTGCTGTGTCCGCTGATCTAATCCGATAAACACATCCGTCGTTCTGCTCATCCGTACCTCGACTCCTTGGTACTCGTTTAATAAAATATCGCGAACACGCGTAGCGATTGATAAAGTCAAATTCTTTTCCTGTAACCCATTTCCGACTGCACCTGGGTCACTTCCACCATGTCCTGGATCTAAAAATATTCTTGTCATTGGTATTTCCCCCTTTTTCTAAATAGGTGCCTGTCCACATCCACCTAGGAACGTGAAAAAGCACGCAGCGTTTAAGCTACATGCTATTGATATGCACAATCTATCGAAGTGTTAGGGTGTTTGCTAGAGCCGCGCTACAAAAGGGGCAGATGAACTGCTAGATTGTTAGGTTAATATAATGCTTTTGGTTCTTTTGGATAAAAGCGTTCGGTTATGTCGTTTGAACGGATAGACATCCACTCGCACAATTAAAAAGGTACGATTTGCAAGAAAACTCCACTCTTTCACTTAATTTTTTACGAATACTCGCACTGTTATGGATCTTATTTTGATAGACTTTCATTATAAGCATCCTACTATCCTACTTTTGAGGTACAAATCATGAAAACCTTCTTCTTATTTGGCTATCACCAAGCAATGTCCTGCATTTTCCCAGTTGTGATCTTTGGCGCTTTAGCCTTATCTCAACTAATTGAGATTCCCTTTCTTGCTCGCTATGATTTCATTTTACTTGTTTGTGTCCTCGCCCAAGTACTCATGCTTGTCTTTAAATTAGAGACCTTTGATGAGTTTAAAGTAATTTGCTTGTTTCATGTAATTGGTCTAGGGCTCGAGCTTTATAAAGTCCATATGGGTTCATGGGCATATCCAGAAGAAGCCTATAGCAAATTTGCTGGTGTCCCTTTATACAGCGGGTTTATGTACGCCAGTGTCGCAAGCTACATATGTCAGGCGTGGCGTCGCTTGGACTTGAAAATGGTTCATTGGCCAAAAGCCGGTTTTGCGGTGCTTTTGTGTGTACTCATTTATGGAAACTTTTTCACGCACCATTTTTTCTGGGATGCAAGATGGTTGCTGAAGCTTTTATTGGTGCTTGTCTTTTTACGCACCGTTGTTTATTTCACTGTAAACAAAAAAACGTTTAAGATGCATATGGTTCTCTCTTTTTTCTTAATCGGATTTTTTATTTGGATTGCCGAAAACATCGTCACATTTTACGGAGCTTGGACATACCCCAATCAAGAAACCTCCTGGTCGATTGTTCATATTGGCAAAATTAGCTCTTGGTTTTTACTATGCGTCATTAGTGTCATCATCGTGGCCCAGCTAAAGCGGGTAAAAGGGGAGAGCGTGGTTACGTTCAAACAGGAACAAACAACGACTTCTTTAGATTAGAAGGATGGTGGAAAATAGCAGATGAAGCAATTTTATTTATGCCCAGTATGCGGCTATAAAGGGCTTGAAGACCCCCCTTATGATAAGTTAGGAAATAGTAGCTTTGAAATTTGCTCTTGCTGTGGGTTTCAGTTTGGCGTAGATGATGACGATGTTTGCAGCAATGAAGCTATGTATAAGCAGTACCGAGAGAAATGGCTGAAAAATGGGTTCGTGCCTTTCTCTAAGTATTATCCAGCCAGACTTCAAGCTAGTGATGGTTCCGTCAAAGTTTCCGTGTTAAAGGGGCAGTTGAAAGATATTGGTGTAGCGTTTACTTTATACTATGACAACTTCATCCGCTAGATCTTGTCAGCAATACCTCATAACGTCTATCTATAAAAGATGCAAAATCCTGTTTCACTCCTGCTATGATTCTTTTGGTAGAGATAAGATCCATTACATCTGTAGTCACGTAAATGAGAAAATCTTTATTATAAAAACAGATGTGTAAATCATGTTGAAATCCCCGCATCGACTGTTTCAAATAGTGGTGAACATCTGCAGAAGCCACATTTGTTACCGTACTAAACGTCACAAAAGCGTCTAAGTCGTTGTTCCAGTAGCTACAAGTTTTGACGTTTGTTATTTTTATCGTCCGACCGATATTTCCATACTCAAACTGCTTTCTATCCTTAAACATGTACCCTGAAATAAAGGAACAATTCATGTCGTCATTGATATCAATAAGATATTTATATACTTTCTTCAACAAGCCTGGATTGTCTGCAAATGTATCCATAAGAAAACGAACTCTTTTATCCCCATTTGTTTGAAAAAAAGGCGCGGATCCTACGTTTAAATCTAGTTCAAAGTCGTTTATTTTCATCGTTCACCTTCATACATTTTATTTATAATACGCTAAGTCCCATCTTAGCTTAAACCCTATCAAAAGGAAATTTCTATGCACACACCAAAACATATTGTTGCTGTTTCAGCGTACGTCACAAATGCAAATAATGAGGTTTTACTCGTCAAAACACATTGGCGCTCAGACACATGGGAGCTTCCAGGAGGACAAGTGGAAGAGGGCGAATCGTTAAGTGAAGCGGTTAGGCGTGAAGTGCTAGAAGAAACAGGTATTAAAATTAATCCCATTGGCGTAACAGGCGTCTACTATAATGCTACTGATGGAATCGTCAGCATCGTATTCCATGCACACTATGTTTCTGGTGATATCAAGCTTCAACCAAGCGAAATCAAAGAAGCGGAATACATCGCACTAAATGAAACAAACATTGACCAGTATCTGGTTCGCCCGCATATGAGGTCTCGCACATTAGATGCAATGAAAAAGCAAGCGGTTCCTTACGAACACTGGGAAGTTTCCCCGTTTCAATTAGTAGAACGACTGTAACTCTCTGACCACAATCACTTAAATAAATCGGTCTACATACTCCTTAAAGATTTTGTTCATTACTTTTGGCGTATTTTCTAGATAGACATTTATTTGTTGCGCGTTCGACTCGAACTTGTCCCCGTCCCGCTCATCTGTCGGAAAGTCTGATATGCCTTTTATGATGATGCATTCCACATCATTCTTCTTACAACAATAAGCAATGGCCGCCGCTTCAGTGTCAGCTATTGTGATGGCGTTCTTTTTTAACTCCAAATAGTCCTTCCACATCACAACCGCTTTATCGGCAGTGCCAATCGTTCCTGTTAAAAATTGATTCCCATAGATTGATAGATCAATATCAACGATGAATGATTGCTTAATAAGCGGCTCAACTTCTTTAACAGTGCAGTCATATTGAACCGCTTTATTCGGTACAACAATATCTAAGTTGCGAAACGTATCGTCTATTCCTGCACAGGTTCCCACCACAATGATTTTTGCTAAATTAAACGTAGAAATCATATACTGGCACCCGCCAACACCATTCACTTTTCTAACACCGGTACAATAAAAAAGTAGCTCGCTGCCATTAACGTTCCTAAAAAAGTATTCGCCATACGGATAGCGAAAACGCTCATTGTCCTTAATAATAAAGTAATCTAACGCTGCTTCGAATTCCCAGTTCGTAGCTATACTTATCCCAATCATTAACTAAGCCTCCCCATGAATTTTGAACCTCAACATACAAAAATGAAGCATCAAGAGTCTTTGATGCTTCTCGCTGCTACATTCAATTTATCACACAATTACAATTTTTATTTGTCCAAAACCAATTTCTTTTCCATCTTTTATTATTTAACAGAATCCTAAGTTTCTGCGATTTTTGGAATACATGTCGATTCTCTAACCTTTATGATAGTCGGTATAATGACGCTATGCTTAAACATTTCTGTGTCATGAATGAGTTCTATGACACATCTTGAAGCTTCATAGCCTAATTGATAGGTTTGTATATCAACTGCCGTCATCGGAGGGATAGAGAACTGCGACAGAATCGTATTATTAAAGCTTATAATACTCATTTGTTCAGGGACAGTTATTCCTCTTTCTCTTAGCTCTTTCATGACAGCAAATGCATTAACATCGGCTGAAATGACGATTGCTGTGGGCTTTATCGTGAGAGCTACCAACTCATCAATAATCTGCTTCACTCTATCGGTACCATAGATAAAATCTTTTACATACGCATCGATTACTTCTAGTCCACTTGTCAGCAACCCTTCGCGGTAACCGTTCAGTCGATCTTGCATCACTTGAAAGGTCGGATCATCTCCAATAAAGCCAATTCTCTCATGACCTAACTGAATTAAAAATTCAGTCGCCTCCTTTGCTGCTTGAACATTATCGTTATCCACATACATCATTTGATTCGATTGCGAGGCAGGCTTTCCTATGACTACGAATGGGATTTTTTGCTCCAATAAGTAAGGAACGACCTGATCATCCTCTTTAGAGTAGAGAACAATTAATCCGTCTACCCTTTTGCCTTGAACCATTTTTATTACCTCTTCAAAGATGGCCTGTTCAGATTCTCCGGTTGTTAATGAAATGCTGTACTCTTTCTTATGACAAAAGGCGCTTATCCCTCTCAATATTTCAGGAAAAAAAGGATTTTGCATGGATTGACTAGCAGAGTGCTTCATCACAATTCCAATCGCTTTCGTTGATTTCTGTACAAGAACACGAGCGTTAAAATTGATGTGATAGCCTAATTCATCCATTGTTTTACGAACTTTTTTCTTCGTTTTATCACTAATTTTACTACTGTCTGATAATACGCGTGACACTGTTGAAGGTGAGACATTAGCCCTTTTAGCTACGTCTTTAATGGTGACAGACATCCTTCTCCTCCTATTTTTCAACTAGATATACTCTTCGCTTACATACAGCATCCTCTCCTATCGTAATGGAAGCCCCTATAAATGGATGTCCGAGTAGCTACTTTCGTTGCTTTAGGGAGATTCTACCGCTCAACAAAACTTCTTAACCCTTTGTCCCACCCGCTGCTAAACCAGAGATTAAAAAGCGTTGCAAATACAAGTAGACGGTCGCAATTGGTAATGCAATTAAGACTGATCCAGCTGCAAATCTCGTGAAATTATTCGAAAACTGATCGTTAATAAAGTTAAACAACCCCACAGCCAACGTATAGTTTTCTTTACTCGAAAGCACAATTGATGGCAGAAGAAAATCGAACATCGGTGCCATGAAATTAAACAAGGCAACTACTGCTAAAATCGGCTTTGCCAAAGGGATAATGATACTCCAGAACACGCGTAAATGACCTGCTCCATCAATGCGAGCTGCCTCATCTAAATCGCGTGGAATTGTATCTAAATAACCTTTCACTAACCAAGCATTAAACGGAATTTGTCCGCCAAGGTAAATTAAGATTAATCCTGAAAGTGTGTCCAGTAGACCTAGCATATTCAAAAAGATATACAAAGCGACCATCGCCATCATAACGGGAAACATTTGCAATAATAAAAAGATATACAACCCATTCTTTCGCCCAACAAATTTATAACGCGAGAACGCGTAAGCAATTAGAGAAGTCAAAACGACACTCCCTATTGCATTCGCAATCGAAACAATAAGCGAATTTTTATACCATAATAAATAGTCACTGCTATCACTAAATAGCCATTTGTAATGCTCTAATGAAAAATTTTGCGGAATTAAAGAAGAAGAGTATAAACTAGTGCCTTGATTGAATGACATTCCAACCGTCCACACTAGAGGGTAGAAAATAACAACGGCTGCAAGCGCGATAATGAAATAGATCGCCGTTAACTCCAGCCTCGATTTCGCTTTTCTATACATTAGATCTCCCCCTCTTCTTTAAACGCTCTTGTTTTTCTAAACTGATAAAAAGCAAAGCCTGACACAATTAAGCCCATAATAATGGAAATAACAGCTGCCATCGAGTAATTATTTGTATCAAACGTCAGCTTGTACACCCAAGAAATTAAGATATCTGTTCCGCCGGCGTTTTGACCTCGTACCGGTGGCCCACCTTCATTAAATAAATAAATCACATTAAAGTTATTAAAGTTAGATGCGTATTGCATAATCAATAAAGGTGCTGTGGCAAACATCACATGAGGAAACGTGATGTTTCTAAACTTCTGAAATCGACTAGCACCATCGATATCAGCTGCTTCGTACCAATCACTTGAAATGCTTTGCAGAATCCCTGTGATTAACGCAAAGATAAAGGGAAAACCTAGCCATGTTTGAATGAGAATTATGGCAATTCTCGCGTATAACGGATCGCTAAGCCAGGCTACCCCATCGCCGCCAATTAGCGGGATAATAATATCGCGATTAATTGTTCCGAAATCATCATTAAACATCGCCGCAAAAATTAAAATCGTTACAAAAGAAGGCACTGCCCAAGGAAGAATTAAAATCGTTCGAATAAGTTTTTTCAACTTTACTCTTGGATCATTGACAAGCACAGCTAAAAAGAAGCCAACGCCAATTTGCATCGTTGTTGCGACAACTGTCCAGACAATTGTCCAAGAAAATACACTGAAGAATGTATTTTGCCAAATTGGAACCGTGACTAGACTCTTAAAATTATCTAGCCCGACCCAGCTAACAAGGTTCCGTGGCGGGGAATTATATAAATCATAATTTGTAAAAGCCAATAAGATAGAAAAGAGTAGCGGAAAAATCACAACAAAAATCATCAGTAATAATCCCGGCAATGTCATAATATAAGGAAAAGCATAATTGTAAAATTCTCGCACAGTTTCTCTAAACTTTAATGGTTTCCAACCCTGTTGGATCTTTAGTGCCTGCTTTCTTGCATCAATAATGTTAAAGATATAGAGCGTTATCGCAATGACCGATACAATTAAAGCCAATACACCAAGCACCAGCAAGCGAATGGAATGATCCGTTCCAGGAATAGTTCCTAGCGTACGAAGCCCCCATAACCCGTAATTAAGCGATTCTAAGCTCGTTACGATAAAAGCTAGTTTAATAACTATAAAGATGGAACCTTTCAAATATCTGCGATTATAAAGTTGGCCTAAGCCTGCAAAAAGTATTGATAAAATCATTGCGACCTTCGGCTTATGATTTTTTTGGCGCGGTACCTTTGAATTCACATTCTTCAAATGAGGCTTATTCAACTTATTTGTTGACGGAGTAGGCAATTCTGTACCCTCCTTCTATTATTTCAATATAATAAAGTGGGAAGTATTTCTTCCCACTTTATCGCCTTAATTTCCAGAACCCATTTCAATGTTCATCTGTATTTGCTCAACCGCTTCATCAAGAACAGACTCAACTTCTTCACCTTCAGCCAAGAACTGTAAGGCATCGTTCATTGGGGCCCACACTTGCGCCATCTGTGGCGTACTTGGCATTGGCACACCGTATTCAATTTGCTCAGCAAAAGCAGCATAAATCGGATCATCTAAGTTATTTAGCACCTCGGTGTTTGGAGGAAGTTCCCCTGCAACGTCAAAGTAATGTGCTAGATTATCTTCGTTTGTCATAAATAACGCTAAGTCTTTCGCCCAATCTTTGCTTTCCGAGTAGTAAGAGACCATCCATGATTTCACACCAACAAATGTCGCACTTGCTTCTCCATTAATTGTTGGAAATGGCGCAAATCCTAAATTCTCACCCAGTGCTTGTCCATATGTTGGAATGCTCCACGGTCCATTAATAACAACGCCCACTTTACCTTCTGTAAATAATCCATCAACCACATCGACGGTTGTAGATGCTGGGATAAGCCCTGAACCAAAGAATGATTGAAACAGCTCGCCGCCTTCGTAAGCACCTTCATTGTTTAAGCCAATATCGTCAGTATTATATTCACCGACCTCTCCACCAAAAATATAGCCACCGTAATTTTTTAAGAATGGAAAGGCAAAATATAAATCATTCGGTCGCATTAGAAAGCCATATTGATCGGCTGATGCGTCTGTATTTTCCTCAAGAATTGTTTTTAATTCCTCAATGGTTTCTGGTGCTTCCGGCACAATCTCTTTATTATAGAAAATTCCGTATGTTTCGATAACAGCAGGGACTCCATAGATGTTTGACTCTCCTTCAAACTCATAGGTTACTGCATCTACAGAAGAACTGGCATAATTGGCTAACTCTTCATCTGATAGATCAAGGGGATCTGCTAGCCCTTGTGCGACAATATTTCCAATTTGATCATGAGCTTGGAAAAATAAATCTGGACCATTTCCTTCTGGTCCCGCTAATGCTAACTCTTGCAATTGATCCATCATGGGCTTTGACTCAACCTTGACGTTAATTCCGCTCTGTTCTTCATAATCACTTGCCATTTTTTCAATTGCCTCTAACTGTTCTTCTTGATCATTTGCCCAAATAATTAACTCTTCCGGTTTTTCCGCCGCCTCGTCAGTTCCATTACTTTCACTTGGCGTTGCTGTCTCTTCATCCCGTTCAGGAGCACAAGCAGCTAAGAAAACAAGCAATAAAAACATGGATGCTAGTGAACTTTTTTTCATTTCTTCTTCCCCCTATAAAGTTATATCAATCTAGCGTTTTCTGAGCTACTTTTACATTCTCTGCATAGTAGCGCAAACGTTTGCGCCAGATTTGATAACATCATACATGGCAATTTAAAATATAGCAAGCGCTTACAAAAAAGATTTTTTCGAATCATATTTTAGTTCTAATGACCTATTTACGAATTCAGTGTTTATGCGCTATTAATAAATAAACAGCATACTATTTACTAATTCAAGGGCAATGCTTTTGGTTTTTTACAAACAACCCCGTCTTTTATTCTTTTAAAAGGCGGGGTTGTTTTATTTTATAAAAGATTCATCACATTATCTTGAAGGAGGAATAAAGTTGAGATCTTTAAAAGTTTGTGTGAAAGCGATTGCATTAAGCTTTATCTTTTTCTCACTTCTTTCTTTACCTACAGTTGTTGAGGCTGGTGTCACAAACAAAGTCAATTATTCAAAAGATGTTATTTACCAAATTGTGACCGACCGGTTCTCAGACGGAAATACAGCGAACAACCCAACTGGAACCATTTTTAGTCAAAATTGTAGTGATCTTCATAAGTATTGTGGTGGTGACTGGCAAGGAATTATAAACAAGATGAACGACGGTTATTTAACCGATTTAGGGATTACGGCACTTTGGATTTCTCAGCCGGTCGAAAATGTTTATGCGCTGCACCCGAGCGGCTACACCTCTTATCACGGATATTGGGCAAGAGATTACAAAAAAACAAACCCTTACTTCGGGAATTTCACTGATTTTGACCGATTGGTTAGTACCGCCCATAGTAAAGGCATTAAGATTATTATGGACTTCACGCCAAATCATTCATCACCTGCGCTCGAAACGAATCCTAACTATGTTGAAAATGGAGCGCTCTACAATAATGGCGCACTGTTAGGCAATTATTCGAATGATCGTAACAAACTCTTTCACCATAATGGGGGAACAGACTTTTCTTCTTATGAAGACAGCATCTACCGCAACTTATACGATCTAGCCGACTATGATTTGAATAACAAAGTCATTGATCAGTATTTAAAGGAGTCGATTAAGCTTTGGTTAGATAAAGGAATTGATGGCATTCGAGTCGATGCGGTTAAACATATGTCTGAGGGTTGGCAAACCTCTTTAATGAGTGACATCTATAGCCATAAGCCCGTTTTTACCTTTGGAGAATGGTTTTTGGGCTCAGGAGAAGTCGATCCGCAAAATCATCACTTCGCCAATGAAAGTGGTATGAGCTTATTAGACTTTCAGTTTGGCCAAACGATTCGAAGTGTCCTAAAGGACCGCACGAGCAACTGGTACGATTTTAATGAAATGATTAAAAACACGGAGAAGGATTATGACGAGGTCATTGATCAAGTAACCTTTATTGACAACCATGACATGAGCCGTTTTTCAGTAGGAGCGTCTTCAAATCGTCAGACAGATATGGCGCTAGCTGTCTTGCTTACATCTCGTGGTGTACCAACAATTTACTATGGAACAGAGCAATATTTAACTGGCGGCAACGACCCTGACAATCGGAAACCGATGAAAACGTTCGATCGTTCTACAAACTCTTATAAAATTACTAGCAAATTGGCTTCTTTAAGACAGCGCAATTCTGCACTAGGTTATGGCAATACAACTGAACGCTGGATTAACTCAGATGTTTATATTTACGAAAGAAAATTTGGCAATAACGTTGTGCTAACTGCCGTAAACAGTAGCAATCGAAATCAAACAATCACTAATTTAAGCACATCATTACCCCAAGGGAACTATACAGATGAACTCCAGCAGCTTTTAGATGGCAACGCTATTACCGTTAATGCCAATGGTTCAGTAAATTCCTTTCAATTGCGGGCAAACGGCGTAGCGGTTTGGCAAGTAACCAAGCCATCAACGACTCCTCTAATCGGCCATGTAGGTCCGATGATCGGCAAAGCTGGAAATACCGTTACGGTAAGCGGTGAAGGATTTGGTGACAAGAAAGGTACCGTTCTCTTTGGCTCAACATCCGCAGAAATTGTTTCTTGGTCGAACACAGAAATACAAATTAAGGTTCCTAGCGTGACAGCCGGTCACTATAATCTTTCCGTTGTTAATGCGACGAACGCAAAAAGTCCCGCGTATGAGAAGTTTGAAGTATTAACAGGAAACCAAGTCAGTGTCCGCTTTGGAGTTAACAACGCCACAACAAACTCAGGAACAAACATATATATTGTTGGCAATGTGAGTGAACTTGGTAATTGGGACCCTAACAAAGCGATTGGACCGATGTTTAATCAAGTGATGTACAAATACCCAACTTGGTACTATGACATCAGCGTTCCAGCGGGTAAGAATTTGGAATACAAATATATCAAAAAAGATCAGAACGGAAACGTCATCTGGCAAAGTGGCAATAATCGAACGTATACGTCTCCTGCTACTGGGACCGATACGGTCATAACAAATTGGTAACAAACTCTTTTAGCCAAAATCAAATTCATAATTTAAGGGTAATGCATTGTGGCTTAACACAACAACCCCATTTCCAGTTGCGGAAAATGGGGTTGTTTTATTTTGAAAGGAGACTTCATTATGTTCAAAGAAGCGATCTATCACCGACCAAAAAACAATTATGCGTACGCCTATTCAAAGGATAGCTTACACATTCGCCTACGCACAAAAAAGAATGACCTTGTCCAAGTCGACCTCATCTATGCCGATCCTTACAATTGGGACGATACAGGCTGGCTCTTCGAACAAAAAGCGATGCGCTTAGAAGCGTCTGACCAGCTATTCGACTACTGGATGATTGACGTTACTGTACCATATCGACGTCTACGCTACGGTTTTAAACTTAGCAATGAAGAAGAAATCATCTACTATACCGAAAAAGGTTTTTACGACAAAGCCCCAACAGATGACACAGCCTATTATTTCTGCTTCCCTTTTATTAATCCGATTGATATTTTCCAAGCACCTGAATGGGTAAAACATACGGTTTGGTATCAAATTTTCCCTGAGCGGTTCGCTAATGGTGATTCAAGTATCAACCCAATAAACACGCTTCCGTGGGGAAGCACAAAAGCCACTCCTACTAATTTCTTCGGTGGCGATTTTGCCGGAATTCTGCAGCACATCGATTATTTAGTTGATTTAGGAATAAACGGTATTTATTTTACACCGATATTTAAAGCAGCATCAAATCATAAATACGATACGATAGATTATATGGAGATCGATCCACAGTTTGGCGACAAAGACACCTTTCGGAAACTAGTAAACGCTTGTCACGAAAAGGGCATCAAAGTCATGCTTGATGCTGTCTTTAACCATAGCGGTTATTATTTTGAACCTTTTCAAGATGTGCTGAGACATCAAGAGAAATCAGCCTATAAAGACTGGTTCCATATCCGTGAATTCCCAGTCACTCCTGGTCCTAAGCCTAATTATGACACATTCGCCTTTGTTGATTATATGCCAAAGTTAAATACGGAAAATCCAGAAGTTAAGGACTATTTTTTAAAGGTCGCCCGCTACTGGATCGAGGAATTTAACATTGATGGCTGGCGTCTCGATGTCGCAAATGAAGTCGACCATCAATTCTGGCGCGACTTCAGAAGAGAAATAAAAGCAACCAATCCAGGTGTCTATATCTTAGGTGAAATATGGCATGATTCCATGCCATGGCTACAAGGGGATCAATTCGATGCCGTCATGAATTATCCTTTCACCATTGCTGCTCTAGACTACATTGCCAAACAAAAGATTAATGCCCAAGAGTTTGCCAACCAGCTAACAGAAGTTCTATGTTCATACCCAAACAATGTGAATGAAGTGACCTTTAACCTGCTTGGCAGTCATGATACAGCTCGCGTTCTCACCGTCTGTCAAGATGATAAAGAAAAAGCAAAGCTACTTTATTTCCTTTTGCTATCATCAAAAGGAACGCCTTGTATTTATTACGGTGAAGAAATTGGCATGTCAGGTGAAAACGATCCAGGCTGCAGAGACTGTATGATTTGGGAAGAAGAAAAACAAGACGTAGACTTCAAAGCATTTATGAAAAAAATGATTCACCTGCGCAAAACAGAGGCTGCGTTTGGTAGCGAAGCAAGCTTAGAAGTTGTTGAAGCAACAATTGAAAGCAACCATCTTATTTATGCAAGAGAACATAATAATGAGAGAATCTATTTTATGGTTAACCCATCCAAACAGCCAATTAGCGTTTCATTTCCAGTTAGAGCTGACAGGAAGCAGGTTAAAGACGTTTGGAATAAACAGAAGATTGCCGTGATAGATGGGAACGTGAAGGTGGATATTCCTGCGGTAGGTTTTGGGGTTGTTAAGGTGGATTGAGCGTGGTGTAGCGTATAAGTAGTTGTTTCATTTGACGCAGTGGAAATAGAAAGTATGGTACTTTCTATTTCCGGCTGCTTGGTGGTGGATGGTTTTTATTTACTTATGGTACGGTTCTCCGTGATGGGTGTAAGTGAGGTTTTTCCATGCGTAATATGAATTCAGTGAATAAATTGATCTAAATAAAAAAAATTGCACCCCATAAAATTTACAGGGTACGTAGGCATTTATTTAGAATAAAATAACCATATTACAGTGGCTTCTTTTTCTCCTCCATCTCTATAGAATCAGCCTAAAAATTTGAATAAACCAGATCAAACTGCTCAAAATCACTAACCCTTTAGAGTTGGCGTTTGTTCAATTAAAGTCTCTTCTAATTCTTCAACGGTCAAATAGCCATCTTCTGTATTGAATGATCCTTGAAAGATACTTTGAACTGTTTTTCTCCATTCTAATGGGATGTCCTTCCATTCACTTCCCCAATTAGTTAAGATCTTATTGTATGCTGTTGCTGGCTTGTCAGAACTTGGAGCAGGATAACCAAGGATGTCCTCTAAACATTCTTCTAACATGAAACGCCGGTTAGATTCAGTAACCTCTGCTAATATAGGTTCATTAAAAACTTCGGCTCTAGGAGTACCACCATCACGATCATGCATTACGTAAGGATTTATACCTGAAGCTTTAAGATATTTAATTAAAGAAATAATAGAGGCTTTGCCTCTTGCTTTAATGATCTGCCAATTTTGAGATATATCCAATTGTACTTTTTTAGGCATTCTCGCGATAGTCTCTCGTAAAACTATATCTTCTGTATCTCCTTCAATTATTAATACTTCCCTAGAGAAAAATACTCTTGAGATATAATCATCCATTTTTAATAGCATTTTCACATAATTTTTTTCATCATTATGAAGGGATTTAAAAGCATGTGATGTATTAAAAGGGTTAGAACAAATTTTTTCAACTTGAACCTTAGTATCTCCACGTTCGATATACGAAGTCTCCACTGTAAGATTATTTAAGATTTGAGATGGCTTCTGACCAAGGTCGATCATATATGGAGAATGTGTTGTACAAACAATTTGATTAAAATCGTAACTAGCTAGTTCATAGATGGTGTTACGCATTAAATTAGATGCATTAGGGTGTAAATATATCTCGGGTTCTTCAAAGCCAATGATCAGCGGTCTAACAAAGTCATCCTGTGAAAATTTATTATTCTCTCTCATAGTTCTGTATCTTAACAATGCAAATACAGCTGATCTTATAACGCCTGTTCCTTGTAAATTTACACTCGTATGAACGTTACTTTTAATACTAATATCAAAAGTAGGTTTTATGCTTTTGTCTGCTTCTCCAAGTGTTGTTTCCGCTTTAATTCCGATATTAGAGAATATACTCCCTAAGACATTATTTAGATCCCCCATCATAACAGCGAATTCACTATTTTCATCGTTAGGATCAAGTTCCTTAGCTAGAAGTTGTAAATACTTTTGAGCCTCTTTAAAATTTAAAGATGCATCTCTTACATCTTTAAATAACTCATTTAAAGTGCTATGCAGAGTCCCGTTAGAACTTGAAAGTTCAGACATTTTATCTTGAGCTGGTATCAGCAAGAATTTAGGTAACTTATGGAGTACAACACCTGGTATTCCACCTGGATTTTCGGTCCATTTTTCTTCAGTCTCATCAATATCATAGGCACATTCTAAATCAAAGATCTTCTTTAAATCCGCAACTGATATTTTCTTTAAAGGATTGTCTGTCCTTATTTTTAGGTCTTCTAACATTTCAATAGTAATTCCATACTCTAATATATCTTTGATTGTTTTGCACTCTTGTATTTCGGGTCTAATCACTTTGTTAAACTCTTTCATCTCAACAATATAATTTGTATTTGGCTTAAAAATCTTTCGAAACACAATTTTATTTCCTGACTCAGAGTTTGTTTCGTACTTTAGTATTCTACCCTTAAATCCAATCCAGTTATTTGCGACTTCAGGGACATTTCGAAATTCAATAGTTAATCTTACCTCATCACATATGAGTTCATTAGTTAATTCATCATCACTAAGTCTATGAAAAAATTCGTTCAGATCAATTTTTCTATGATCATTTAGTATAATTTCCAAAGCATGAAGTATACTACTTTTTCCTTTGTTATTCTCACCAATTAAAAACGTTGCATCTGAAAAGTGCACAGTCGTGTCGATGTGTCTTCGAAATCCTTCAATTCTTAGAGAATAAAGTTCCACTATTTAGCCTCCCTCTTGTAAGATAACTACAGTATTAGATTCGACTATAATTTCCTTTTTCCTCTAATTTATTATATATTACTCGTTAAATTTATATATAGATATAGATTAAGTAATATATTTATGCATTATGAGGATAATTGCGATGCTTTTTAAATCAGGAAAACCACTAACAGAAATCATTCTGGAGTATGACTTATCGCCTTTTACGATTGATAAGCGGGTGAACCAACATGAAAATTGAGGTTCATTTAAAGAAATTTCCCATTAGAGATTTCTGCTAATGTATTTCCTATAAGTTGAATCGAAATTTACGAACTATTACGGTCTAACTCAACTCTTCATAAAATATAACCCAGTTGACATCTTCCATATATTCAACCAGCATGTATAAACCATTATCAAGAGAATAGTTTACAGATATCTCCACTTCTATAGTTTGGGATTGACCTGTAGGAATAGTAATCACATCACCATACTCTTCGTCAGTATTATATAATTCTGTGAAAAATATCAACCTGTCATCGTCACTTCCAGTACTTCCACTGATATTACTTGCATATACGCTCACATCATAGCCTTCATCATTATAAAATTCCGCTGTTAATAGATAATGATAATACTCATTATTTACCTCTTCAAGACTTATGATCTCCATAGATGTTTCATTATCATGGTTTAATAACACTTCATCACCAATGCGGAAACCATTCTCTTTTTTGTCTTGTATCTCCCTAGCTCGTGTTTCAGCCCCTATTCCCTCACCTCTTTTTTTCAATTCCTCATAAGTCTCAAAGAATTCTTTTACGTTATCTTGACTGTTATCAGATCCGAAAATATCTGTTTCAATATCATCAAATAAACTATATTCATCCTCTATCCCAGCAATAGCATCAGACCATCCTGCCCAGTAAGCTGCTTCTAACTCTTCCTCCCACTCCGCATCAGTTACATTTGTTTCTGAAGATGTTGTTTCTTGGGCTCCAATTTCTTCTTTATCCTCTGTTTGAATTTCTTCCGTATTATCTCCACACCCTGCTAATAAAAACACGGTTGATGTCATTAATGATAAACCAAAAAGTATTTTCTTCATTTTTTATTCTCCTTTTTTAATATTCTCTTTGATATAGAACATAATTAAGCCCTTTGATTTTAACCAAAGGGCTTATTTTGACTAGACTTCTGTGCTTAATTCTTTTTGTGTTTTTGATGCATCCATAAGGATTAGTACCGCTGAGACAATATGTAGCGCCATTCCTAGACCAGGAATAAATCCAAGAATACTAGCTCCAATACCAACAATGTTTCCTACCGGTAGTGGATGCTTACTTTTAATTGCAAAGAATACGATTAAAGCATGAAATGCCAGCATTAAAAACAACGGTAACCATACAAGTGCAATGATAAAGCTTCCACCTAGAATAGGAATACCTAAAAAGGCTTCAGCCCCCCCTGACACCCACTTTAATGTTGTAAGGTTCTTCTTACTCAATGAATTCATCTAAAATCCCCCTATTTAAATTAACCATCTTACTATTATTATCGGCGCTCCAAAAAGAACTTTTAAGTACTTTTTTATATAAAAAATACCTAATTTATTAATCTGCACTTTTATGGTTTACTCTTCTAAGCTTGAGAAGAGGTGGTTCAAGTGACAGACTTGCAGAGTCTTATTGGAACAAAAATCCGTTTACTCAGACGAGCTAAAAATATGACCCAACATGAATTAGCTGAAAAAGCTGGTTTAATTGACTCATATGTTGGCGGAGTGGAACGCGGAGAGAGAAATATTTCATTAAAAACACTTGAAAAGATAATGCATGGGCTAGAGGCATCCCCTTCTGATTTGCTAACACTTGCAAGTAATGATCAGGACGAAAGCAGACAAGAACTCATTAGCAAATTTATCACTGGTACAAGTACGCTTACCAAAGAACAGATAGAAAGCGTTAATCGTATTATCACTGAGGTACTTAATACTTATAATAAATAGCACCGTGATATCTATTACCTTAACGCCGATTTGAACAGCAATAGACATGAAACAAGAACTTAGCTGAATTTTCTAAACCAATCTTGTTCGTCTTTTACCTGAGGTTTTATTCTGATACTCAGAGACGCTTTTAATAATTATGCAAGTAAAAATCCCTACAATAGTACCCAACAAAAAATATGACATAAATTCACTCTCCTTTATCCTCAAGGATTGATACAACACTTATAAATACAGATACTCCGAAGGCCATACCTGCTTTAAACCATTCTACTGATGTCAAACCACTCACCTCCCTTCAGATCGCCTTTTAATAATCCAGTGTAATAACAAAAGAAGAGGAACCATCATCATTGGATGGTCCCTCTTCTTTATTTGTTTCTGACGCAACTTTATTATTGAACTGTATTTGTATACTTTCAATCTCCCTAGTAGGTGCTATGGTTATCTTTTTCACCAGTAGCTGCATGGCATATTTTCGTTGTTCAGCTGTACCAGTATTCTTGTAAAAAGAGAGGAAGTCACGTAAGGTATTCGTAACTTGGTATGCTGAGATCGCTTGCACCTGGTCACCCGTTAATTGGCTCTCTATCGGTTTTATCTGAGCTTCATTATAACGAATAGCTTCATTCAACTTATTGTACTCATTTTGAAAATCTAGCTTGTTCAAAATGCCATCTTTGTAGAGGTCGAGAATTTGTTGCTTTTGTAACACATATTTCTCTCCCTTTATCCTCAATTGTTCTTGCTCTTTAATTAACGGATCCAATACAGTATAATGTCGCGTATTAATTTTCTCGACAATGTCTTCTACCAGTTGCTTATTCTCGGCTAAACTAGTAAGTTTCTTCAAGACGAATGGATCTGCATAATCGACACGTACCCCATTGGAATGACAAACAGTACTGCCTTTACTCTTCCATGCCCCACAGACGTAATATTCCAGCGCATAACGAGTACCGTCTTTACGTTTGTTTGTTGTCCTTCCTAATACCATGCTCGCTCCACATTCTGGACACTTCATAATGCCTGTTAAGACAAATTCTCCACTATGGACTCGATTTGGTTTTTTGCTTCGCTGCTTCAGTCGCTCCTGAGTCTTCATCCAAACGTCCTCTGTGATAATTGGTTCATGTTGTCCCTTACCAATGTGTGGCGTCGCATTCGTGCCCTTGCGACGCTTTTTAGACCAATTCACTTGCTTGTTATAGCGAATGAGCCCAACATAGATTGGGTTTTCTAGGATGGTCTTCACACTATTGAAGGAGAAGGGGTTGCCAAGCTTCGTTCTATACCCCTCTTTATTTAGCTTATTCGCGATTGATTTATAGCCATGTCCATCCAAGTAGAGATGAAATACCTTTCGTACGGTACGAGCTTCATCTTCGTTAATAATTAACTTTGTTTGCTTGCGCTTCTTCGTTGAGACAAACTCACTGACTGAATCATAGCCCAGAACTCTTCCTCCATTCCATGCCCCTTCTTTCGCACGTGCTGTCATACCCATTTTCACATTTTCTGCGATATTGTCTCTTTCAAATTCTGAGATGGCCGCAAGCATATGAAATTGCAGTTTCCCAGCTGGTGTTTCTGTTTCTAGATTTTCCTTGAATGAGCGAAAATCAACTTGTTTATCTTCAAGCATTTTGACCATTTGTAGAATATCTAAAATGTTTCTTGCTAAACGGTTCATTTTCCATACAATTACCATGTCAAAGTGATTTGCTTCTTTAAGCATTCTGAGCAATGCTGGCCGGTTCATAGATTTCCCACTAATACCACGATCAGTAAACTCATCATAAACACTGTATTCTTGATTCTCGCACCATTGCCTTAAAACGCTTAGTTGTTCATCAATGCTATAGCCCTCTTCTGCTTGCTCACTCGTTGAAACACGAGCATAAATGGCGACTTTTTTAATAGTTGAATCGGTTGAATAATTAACGGTAGTTGTAGTTGCTAGATTCGTTCTCATGACACTACTCCTTGCCTTCTGAATTTTGCGTGGTTGTATAGGTATAAATCATTTCTGCAAGTATTGTAATCAGTTGATCGTATTCACTATTCACTTTCTCTTCCATGTCAAATCCCCCGTTTACATATCTATAATATATATTTATATTTTGATTTGATCCCTAACCCACCTTGAAGCGGGTTAGGGAATAATGTCGTTTAATACGACTAATGCTTAAATGGACAAATGCTGCATTTCGTAAGATTAAAATTGTGCGTTGATATGCTCAACCGCATCCTCAACGGTTTGCTGAGTAACATGGGTATAGCTGCTCGTCGTTTGCAAGTTTGCATGGCCTAGTAGCTTTTGGATCGTCACAACATTAATGTTCTTGCTGACCAAAGTAGAAGCAAAAGAATGCCTAAGAGTATGGCAGGTCACTTTTTTGTCCCAACATAGCTGATCGGTTGCTTGCTTCAAACACTTGTTTACATATCGATCAGTAATCCCACCTGAACGTGTAAAGAACATTTTTTCTTTTATGTCATTATCGCTAACGTATTTGAGTAAATAGCTGTTTAAGGATCTGCTTAGAGGGATCGTTCTTTGTTTCCCTCCTTTACCGTTAACGATCCGCATGTTCCGGTCTTGAAAATTTAAATGTTCTCTTCTCAGATTAATGCATTCCGAAATTCTCATTCCAGTGTAATAAAGAACAAGGACGACTCTCCTGACATCGGACGAGTTTATTGCAGGGAGCAGCTGATTAATTTCGTCTTCAGTTAAAAAAGTTTGTTCAACCTTTTCTGCCTCTACTTGTTTCAATTCAAGTGCAATATTCTCAGTAACGACACCACTGTTTAGTAGGTGCTTCCAAACAGAGCGAAGAGTATTCTTACGTCGATTCCTTGTGCTTGCGGTACACCCCCTATGAGCAATAAGCCAATCTAAATAGTCATTCAAATGTACAGCTTTCACATCATTAATTTGACTGATATGAGGATAGTGCGAAGCTAAATAGTCCGTAAACTGTTTTAAGTCTTTCTTATACTCACACACTGTTTTCTCTCTGTACCCTCTTTGTACAATGCCATTAAAGTAAAAGCTAAAGGCCTCTGATATTGATATTAAACCCTTATTCATTGAACAGATCCTCTGGTTTCATTGCTGGCTTCTCGTCATTAATTCTTGGTCGATCCTTTGGCTTGCGTAATTCACTTCCATTTGCTTTTGCACTACCGATAGAGAAGCCATCTAAATCATAACTAGGGATAAACTCAGATAAAAAGTCATGATCATAATGCACGCAAATCGTATATACGTTACTCCCATCGATACTCGTTCGAATTTTTCTCTTATTCTGGTCGTGCTTTAAATAGCTATTACTTTTCAGTTCATTCAAAAGCACGTCAGTATTCGTAATCCTCAACTCTTGAGCAATCTTTTTGTAAGCTGATTCAAGCAGGTAAACGTGTACATCATCCCCTTTGGTAGTAATTTTTCCATAAATATCCTTATGTGAAGCTGGTCTAGAATTGTTGATCTTAAAATGGCCAATGTATTCAATGATTTTCGCCTTCAATTTATGATGGAATAGCTTGGCTAAATCCCTTCTCATCAGAGAATCTTCTTCCTGCTGTACAAGTAACGTTTTTACGTGGTCAGTTGACAAAGATAAATCAAGGGACTCATTAGCCAACTTCGTTGCTAACAAGATAAAAGCAAATTTGTTTGCGATACGGTCTCTGTATTTTGAATGAGGTAGAGATTCCATTAAATCAGCTTTACATTCGAGATACTTCTCATTAATTCTATCTTTGCCAAGACAAAGCAAGTGCTTTATAAAAATTGGTCCTGCTGTACCATAATTTCTCTGAATACTGGCATTCAATACTTCCGCGTGTTGAGCAGATTTTGTCCATTCGATATTAGTTAACTCAAAAAGCCTAACCTGAAGTCCCACATGCGCTTTTGTTTCATTCAGAAGGGAACCTTCACCAGTCATAAGAACTAAAGTGGCCCAAGTTGAAATCTCCCTCGATTTAGCCTCTTTTGTTAACCGACCTTTCCCCCGATTTTCAGCTATCTTGTAAATAAAGGTAGAAAGCTGACGTGTAGTCATTGAGTGCATAGATGTTTCATCGAGGACAAGTGGCACTCCGTAATTTCCTGAAAAAAAATGTTCTAACGCATTTGGAGTCCCATTAAAGCTCTTAATTAATCCATCATTACTTGGTCTTGCAAAAGGAGAGACAGCTAATGATGCAGCTGTAGACTTACCCATTGAACTATTACCGACTAGATGAAACAAGATCGAATCAAGTTTTTCTGCATTATCTATGCCATACCAGCCCACTAATGATGCCGCGAAGCCCATGGACAGCGCGAGTTCTAGTGGAGCATGCCCTTCCACATGACTTTTAATAGCGGCTGACCAATCTTCTAGTGAGCCCCTTGGCTCTAAATTTATATCACCGGTATAATTAGAGATTAAGTCTTCGGACGTAATTATATTTTTTAGTCGGTACATTGGTTTACCCTGAACATCTATCCATCCTAAATTAGAGTGAGAATGTCTAATTTTAGCTTCTTGTGCCGATTGCAACAAACAGTTAAACACATCATCTTGTGACGTATTGCTAATGTCTAACCCGCGATTCATGAATATTTCTAGATGGTTTCTTGAAAGCTTCCCTTGATCAAATTGATGCGACTTCCAATCCCCATAATTGAAATACCTAATACTCAGTGAAACTGTATCTTTTTCAATATCCCTTACAACTTCTTCCACGTAAGCCGGATTTGCTATCCTTTTTAAATTGGTTTCGCCTTTACTCTCAACTATTTTAAAGATACCTTCATCATTAACTTGGAAATTGTTTAAATCTAAATTCTTCATAAAAATCCCCTTTTCTTGTTTGTATTGGCAATTTATAAATTAGAAACTGTATGACTTGTGTTGCCAAGCTTGAATTCATTTTGAAACAATGAATTCAAGCCAAGCTTTAGAATTTGTGTTTTAATGGACTTCATAAAAGCTAGTTACATTGGAGTATCCTTTTCTTAGTCCAATTGAAATTCCGACTTCTTTTCCAATCAATACTTTTAAGTCCAATTCCTCTTCAACAGCATCATCTTTTAACGCTGATGACAAAAGCATATCTAACAATGAATGCCCGTTTGAATTGATTGGAATTTGTTGAGTGAACTTCTTGTCACCGTCTACAAAAGTAACTAAGATTGTTGGACATTGTTCATTATTGATGACAACACTTTTTCCTTCTTTAATGCTTTCAATAGTGACGTTATGACTACCCACTGTTAAAAATTTAGGCTTTACTCTTTTGATAATTAGATTTTCCATTCTTTTCAACCTGCCTTCATTTAATATTTAATTACACCCTTACTTTACAATGGCTTTTTTTAAGTAGTTAGGGGGGACAGAAAAAAATCTTGAATCCCCCTAAATCGTTCTTAAATCAAAAAAAAACTCTATACAAAATAGAGTTTTCTTAACCGGTCTATTATTTTATTTTTATTAAGTCTTCAGCACTACTCCATAACCCATCTCTAATCAATGTCTGGACAGATCCATCTAGTATCTCCTCAATTGGCTTATAAGGGGAAGGAGCATTATCATCTATTGTCGATAACTTTAGATGTTTTGTTTCTTCTACTTGTTTAAGGTCGTTAAACTCTTTCTTTATTGTTTCTAGATCTACATGGTCTGTAAATGTTCCTTGCATTTGCTCAAATTCACTCGTTTGGTCTTCCTGTTTCATAGACTCAATCTCGGAATATATATCTTTATCAATAACTAATTTGTCTTGAAAATGATCTTTAAGAGAGGTAAGGCCATTACTTGTTTCTATTAATCTCTCTTCACTCACATATTGAATTAGATTAATCCAATTGTTGTTCGTTTGTCTTAGCAATATCCTGTACAAATTTAACATCTTTTCTTTATCTTCTTGATTAAAAAATGCTGTTGAATCAATTCTTAGCAAGTTATGAGCTTCGTTTATGATTATTGATTCAAAGTCATTTTGGATATTAGAAATCGTTTTCTTCATGGTATAGTTCAGATTCATATGCAGGGAAACCAAGTTGTCTTTTAATATTTTACCATCTAATTGTGCTTTTAGAAGATTTTCTGTTATATCAATTAGGTCTTTTAATTCGTCTAAATCAATACCTTCAGTATCCCAAGGACTAATAAATTCTTCTTTTTTTCTATCATAAAAATTTAGTATTGAAATAAGATGATCTCTACCTTCATCAGTAAAAGCAAAATGTCCCTTACTATTCTTAAAGATGTTAGCATCAATTAATAATGTTGACATAATTGATTTAAATTTCTTTTTAACAGTTTTCTCTTTGTTTTCTAATTGATTCCCTTTCAAATTATACAGATCTCTGACAATGCTATACATAGAATGCGTTTCCATATTATTACCCCTATCTAATTCAAATTTAGTAAACACTAAGGGTATATTTTACTAAAAAGAAAGCTATATGATAAACAATAAGCTATCGCAGAAATTTTTTAATCAGAATCAAATCCCCGTTTTTTTCACAAATTAAAAGTAAAGGCACACTTTCAGTCAGTTCATGTACTACACCAATGGTCCATTCTTCATCATCTTTGACAATGCTACAGTAGTCAACTCGAATCTCGTTCGGTAAATTAAGAGTGCATATGCTTTCAAAAGACAGCTCTTCTTTCTCAAGATAAACTGTTTCCTCTCCAACCCCATCCTCATCTATATCCGTATCAAATTCATTTTTCATGAAAATGCAAAATTGTTCTGATCCAAAATACATTCTTTCTCACCCCATATACCTTTTCTCTTTCATCGACAAAAAAGACCCATCTCCAATAATGAGATGGTCCAATAAATATATACCAAAAATGTCTGCTGCTTGTTGCAACCTTTTTGTTACTGCTATATCTTCTTTGCTTGGTTCTGTGTCTCCTGATGGATGATTGTGGGCTACTATGAATGACACCCCATTACTTAAAATAACCGGCTTAAATACTTCTCTAACATGAATAACACTTGAATTAACCGTGCCTACATGGCATACGTTAATGCTGTTAACATTGTTTTTAGAATCTAGTGACATCACAACAAATTTCTCTCTATCAGCGTCTTTAAAGATGCTTTCTAATACACTATAAACATCGTCTGGCGAACTTACTGTTTTAGGACGATTCATTGAGATAGCTTCTTCTTTAACAAGTTTTATTGATACAAAGTTTATACTTAATTCATCTCTATACATTGCCTCTCCTTTCTTGTAAAAGCTTAATTGTTAAAACTTTTACACTTCTCTTTTATAATATGTGCTTATAAAACTTGTAAAAACGGATATTAGGCCACTCCTCCTAATCTCCCTCTATTTTTCATAACAAAGCCTTTTTATAAAACAATATTTGGTACTGAATTAATATATTTTCTGAACATGTTCGACTCACTTCATCCATGGCAACAAACCAAAATATAAATTCAAAACTTTAATTAGTTATTATCAATGAAAGTCGATAGCTATAATTTCCATTCTGATAATGACATTTTAGAAATTATCACACAAATAAAAGAGGTTACTACAGAGTAGCAACCTCTAATTGAAAGTTTTGAGTAACAGAGACTTGTTAGCACATTTTAAGTATAATTCTTATTACCGTATCTTTTTTACGGTAGATATGACGTCATTAAGTTTAGAATAGTTCGTTTATTATAATCAAGCATACTACTAGAACAATAAAGAGTATTCATTGTAAAAGGCATTTCAAAATCTAGCACCTTTATTTTCTTCAGCTATTTGTAGAATGGGTTTTTAAAAAAAGAAGCCAACTCAATTCATAAGTTGGCTTCTTTTACATATTTACTTTTAATTACCGGATAAATGTTTTAGTAATAAAAACTGTTAAGAGAATAGGAAAAACAGATAGAGAGACTACTATAATAAGAAAAAATTCAGCCGTGTTAAATATTTCTACTATAGCAATAGCAATGCTAATAACAAATTTTATGCCAATAATTAATGGTGTTAACTAGTCCAATTTAGACCCAATTTTTCCGTTAATATTAATTTATGTACGGTACCTAAACATAAATTAAATTCAGTGGAAAATCATCTTCAAGAACTTAGCTCTGGCAATATAATTTCCATGATGGAAAATCGATTCTTTGTCACTTTACCTGTTGCTCCATTGGACGATTTATAGCACGATTTTGGAGTGAATTTTTCTGACTAAAACTTTTTGTATTTTTTCAATAAACGTTAGTAAATAACTAGAGTAAAATATTCGACAACTCTTTTTTTAATAGTTTCTTTCGACTTTCATAAAATGCTTCGAATTCAAAAAAATCTAAGTCTGCGTCCATTGGTATGTAATTGTCACTCCGATACTTGATTTTGTCACCTAATTTAGTATTTTCTTCTAACCACTTTTTAACCGGCTTTTTACTTTTGCTGATGTTTTCTTTTCCTTCCATCATTTGAAGATTTGGAAGTGTGTCTTTATAATCCTTCCATTCATCCCATTTTTCATTTGGTATGTGATACTTTTTTAACTTTGAATCAGTAAAAAAACTAGAAGGGTGAATGTGATCTTGATGGAAACTAATCTGATCATACCTTAGATTAGGATACAGCAGTGATAAAACCATAAAAGTGTATGCACTTTTTTTATATTCTAAAATCTCATCTAGATCCTCGTTGGACATTTTTAATGATTTATTTCCAGGTAACTTAAGCTCCAACAGTTCTTTTAGCGGGAAGTTTTTATACTTAAGAGTGTGCAAGTCACCACTCACTTCTCTTAACTCATCTCTAATACTTGTTAATACTTGATCTCCCTGACCTCCATAAATTTGCATGAGTAGCGAGTTTATGAGGTACTTTTGTATTTCTTTTTCCGAACCTTCAACATTGCCACCCTTTAAAATAAAATACGCTATAGGTACTAATGCATTGTGTGATGTTAAATTATCTCCGCTAAAACCGAACTTAACAATTAAATCTATAGTAAGTGAAAGAGCTTCTTTAATTTTAGGCCATTCAGTTCTTATTCTAGTAATGTTGTCCCTTCTAAAATTCTTAACACTAAATAGTACCGGGCAATCTGTTAAAACTAAACACGATCGCATAATAAAATCATTGTCTAACTTGAATCCATCCCCTTTGTTGTTGAGCATAATTAAGAAGTCTTCAATCTCATCTCTTGCTTCTTCCCAGTTTGCAACAATAGTTGAAAACAAGAGATCCGACTTTGATAGAACTGTGCCACCACTATTAACTCTTACAAATATATCCAAAACCTCATCTAAATCTTGGTTTTCCAATTTGAAATCGTTTATCAATTTTTCTAAGACAATTTTCATATGTAATTTTCGTAAAGTACTCTTTATCTGTGATTTTTTACTTTTGATTGCCATAATAAGTTCATTGTTATTAACTTGATTATCAATTACCTTATCGTAATAATCATCAATTTCTGGGTCATCACCCCAAGTTAATACATTTTTTATCTTAAACCATAATTTGTCCTTACTTATTAATTTAGCTTCTTGTTCAGTAAGGAATTTAAATTGATACATCAAATCATCACTATGTTCACCATCACTATCCATATTCTTCATTAGATTTATATATAGATATCTTTTCGGAAAAGCATTATCGTTGTCCCACCTTGCATATGCTTTCTTATATGCATAAGAGCCTTGAAGAGCTATGTACATTGAACTTAATCTTTGTTGACCATCTAAGACACCAATAATTTCATCTTTTAACTGGGGGTTAGGTGCAACTTCGTTCCTGCCACCTCTTTCGTGGTAATTTTGCAAAAATTTATAGAATGTATAATTATTCTTCTTTTCGCCACTTATGTACCAAAACAAAAATGTTCCTATTGGATAACCTCGCATGATCGAGTCAAATAATCTCTCAATTTGTTCATGTTTCCATATAAATTTACGTTGTATAGCGGGTAGATATACTTCATTACGACCAATCATTTTTATAATGTCTTTAATACTTCTTTCTTGATAGCTCATATTACTCCTCCTATTAGAATTTTGTGTTAATTTCATATTCGAACAACCTAAATGAAATATATTCTTATGACCTTGTAAGTAAAAAGAGGGGGAATTAGCCCTTGACACAAACGTTTTTTAACCCTTACTTTCATGACCAATTTCACTATAATTAACTTTACGAGATTATTGACCATATGTGGTACTAATCGTAACTAATTGACCTTTAAAAACATAGCCATCAATTTAAAAAAACGAATGCCTTAATGGACATGTAAATTAATCCTTTTTCCACTCTCGCTTAATTCAATAAAACGTACTCATTGAAAGCTCGATAACTTGTTAAATATTCTTCCCCAGATGAACCATTCTAAGCATTCTTATTACTTCAATGTAAGTTAATTAGCTTGTCAACGCGCATTCGCTTTTACCTGGTATTTCCCATTACGTTTTGCTAGTTCAAATCCTCCTCGTTAAGCAATTCAAATGCGACTCAACTCCCTCTTTGCCATCCATGCCTGACGAATTATAGTAACCAACTTCCCAATTCAACAGTATATCGGTCCCATGTGTCAAATTAAGCTTATTAACATACGTACCCGATATGAGTCACCGACAAATCACCTCCCAGTTGAATAATCTTTAAGCGCAATAAATTTTGCTCTAAAACTACACCAAACGCAAACGATAACATTCAAAATAACCAAACCACTTTTAATTAAACAAAAAATGATACTATTAATGTTTATTATTGAGCATCTTGTGCTATTATTTAATAGAAATCTTTTGTTTGATATTTACATAAGACATAGGGGCAACCATATACTTCTTCCTTAAAGGACTGATGTAAATGGAAATTGATTTTATTATGCTTTTTATTATCTTATGTAGTTTATTACTTGAGTTCGTGAAATACTATGTTCCACTTTTGGACGAGAGTGTGACACGAATGGAAATAATATCTATTCTATCACTTATAGTTGCAACTTTAAGCTTTAAAAAAGGAAAAAAACCATCATAAACAGATGATTCTTTTCCTAAAAGGAGACATGATGTCGGTTGCTCCTATAATTTAGTAAACAAAACAAGATTTCAATAGTCAGACGTGGCACCGTCTGACTTTTTTGTTTATCATATAATGTTTTTACTAAATATAAAAAGGTTCACAGTTTTCATCTTTCATTATATAGTATAATTTTATACAATTACGAAAGCAACATATAATGATTTATTTAATAATTATTTATATTGGTAATCCCCCTAATTAAAACTATTACAAAGAAGATCGTAAAGAAATTTTGTGTAAATAGAAACCATATTTAATATATAAACCACCCTTTTAGCTCCGATCTTATCTATACTTGCTGCTTGACTTTTTTATAAACTGGAGAATAGAGAAAGATATGAAAATTAAAATCTAAATACACTTTTAATTTTCACCCCTAGTCCCCCTCCAACTTTAGCGCCCACAAGTCCTCTGTCTATATCAATGCCTTAGCTCAAGCGTCTTATAAGACAGAAATTCGTTCGAGGAAAGGGTTTAGCCTACACGGATTTTTTACAGTGATTATGGATAGGCTACACTTAGTTGGACAGATTTTTTAAGGTCAATTAGACTAAAATCAATATACTTGAAGAGAATATATGATGACCAAAAGAAAACGTCGAACGTTTAGCGAGGAATTTAAAAAACAAGTGGTGCAGCTTTATCAATCAGGAAAACCACGAAAAGAAATCATTCGGGAATATGACTTAACGCCTTCTACATTTGATAAGTGGGTGAACCAACATGAAAACTCAGGATCATTTAAGGAAAAGGACAACCTTACAGAAGAACAAAAAGAGTTACGCGCACTTCGCAAACGAAACCAACAGCTCGAAATGGAAAATGATATTTTAAAGCAAGCCGCGCTGATCATGGGACGAAAGTAAATGTGATTCGTCAAAACGCTCACAAGTACTCGGTATCAGCAATGTGCATCGTCCTCAACATCCCAAGAAGCGTTTATTACTACGAAACAAAAGAGAAGTCCAACGATGACGTCCTTTTAAAAGACGTTATACGGATCTTCCAAAAAAGTCGGCAAACGTATGGCACAAGAAGAATCAAACACAAGTTGAAAGAGTGCGGACACGTCGTGTCCAAACGCCGAATTGCCCGCATTATGAAAGAACAAGGACTTGTTTCCATTTATACAGTTGCCCAGTTTAAACCAACTAAAACCGCTTGTAATGAATCAGAAGTTGGGAATACATTAAATCGTAAATTTAAACAAGACCAGGAACTGAAGGTAATCGTGAGCGACTTAACCTACGTTCGTGTTCCAACAAAAATGGCATTATATCTGTTTATTCATTGATTTATTTAACCGAAAAATCATTGGGTTTAGTGCTGGAGCCCATAAAAACGCCAAACTCGTTCAACGTGCCTTCGCATCTGTACAAGTCAGTCTAAATCAACTAGAATGCTTTCATACAGATCGCGGAAGCGAGTTTAACAATAAGCTGATTGACGATGCGCTTGATGCTTTTGGAATTAAGCGCTCATTGAGTAACAAAGGAACACCCTATGACAATGCCGTAGCTGAAGCGACTTTTAAAACCATTAAAACAGAGTTCGTTCGCGGAAAGGTTTTTTCTAGCCAACACGAACTTGATGGAGGACTATTCGATTGTGTCCATTGGTACAATCATATCCGAATTCACGGGTCCCTTAGCTATGCCACACCAACAGAATATAAACTAGTAGACCTTTAAAAAAGTGTCCGGATTACTGTTGTCATTCCATATCTTTAGAATCAAAAAACAGACTGGAGACTACAACAAATTATCTCCTATCTGCTTTTATTAATAAACTATATAACCAAAAGAAATAAACTATTTTAAAATATTATTAACTATAACGTTTCGTGATGTAAAGCTCTACATTTTCATTTATAAACTCAAGATCCAAACTTGTTTTTGGGGTAGAGCCTGTTAAATAGGTCAAAGAACTACCGCTAATTTCGCTAGAGAACTGTATTTCTCCATTAGAATTAAGCATTATTAAATTCTCATCAAATAATTTATGGTGATTTTCACATAGCCATAATCCATTATCCCTATTCGTAGAATACTTCAGTTTCTCATCTAAAGTTAATTGATGCTGTCTTTTAATCTTCGCCACTGGCCATATATGGGCTCCTTGAATTAGCTGTGGGATGTCACAATCACAGAAAGCACATTTTTTCGGTCCTAATTTATCTAAAAGATTATAAATAAATCGCGCTGAACGTAAACTATTATTTAATTCTAATTCTCTTCGCTCCATCGTTGTAGTAGTTTGAACTACTTCAATTTTATTTAATGAATCTATTACAGCTAAATCTGGAGCTGGAAGGTTAGTTAGATTTTGTTCGCAAATGATATACAATTTGGCTCTTTCAGATAAAATATTTGAAAGGGCTAAACATAATAATGTTGTTTCCTTTTTATTTGCCCCATATGTCTTTCCAAATATTTCTACTGTGTTATCAGAACTCTTTGTTATATAAGTAGAGTTGTTCGATTTATTTCTATTGCGGTTTGATTCACGTATTGCAACAATGTCTTCCAAGGTAGTAAAAGGGTGAATCTCAAAAGGTAAATACTCGCTAGTATTTAAAAAAGATACGCCTGCCGTAGCCATTAATCTATACAAAAACTTATAATAGTTCGTTGTATTATTCCCTTTAAAAGGAAGGAAGTAAAAATAAATGCTTCTTTCCATACAAGGATCGTTGTAGTATTTTACTATAGAAGTAGGGAAGCTCTGAAAATAGGAATTACGACCATTAACAGCTAAATCTGGCACTAATACATAGAATACCGCATTATTATATTCGAGTAAGACAAGCTTCCCTACATTGGTTTCCTCTATAAAATCCACAGTATATTCTTCTCTACCCGTAATTCTAAAACAAATATCTCGTAAAATATCATTGGTTAGAAAATCAGAATATTTACCAGGATATTTTTGATAATTATTCTTAATCGAGAAATGCGGTGGGGTTTCATTCATGGTTAAATATGCCTCCCGTAATATAGATTATAAAAATTATTTAAAGCAATTTAACGAGCGGTGACAATTTACCCCCTGTAAGAAAACAATTAAAGTTGTAAGCTATGGTTTAAAAAGAATGTACGCAATTTCCCTCAATAATGTCAGAAGAAGAAACTAGAGAAGTTTCCTTTTCGTAATTTACAATTAAAATCTCCTTTCTTTTTCTACCTGGAACTTTGGGTATGGATATTATTCTGTACCCTCTATTATCAATCCAAGATTTTAATTGATGATTAATTTCATTTTTATGTTCCATTACGTAGGAAATCATAAACTTAATTCCTTTAGATTCTAGATTATCGGCAAATGCGAACATTTGCTCTTCGTATACCTCATTCCAACCTTTAAATCCTCGTTTACCATCATTATATGCTCCTGTAGTAAATCTATATGGTGGGTCCATATAAACAAAGGAATTTTCATTTATATTACTTATTAATTCCGTATAATCACAGCTGTGAAAATTTACATCCTTCTCTTTTATAACTCTCGAAAAACTAATCATTTTCTCTAAAACTTTGTCATTAAACCATCTCATTCCAACAGGATTGTTAAAATTATAGTTACTATTAAAACGAATTTGTTGTTGAAAACCATATAAGATAATTGTATACAAAAGTTTAGGGCTTCTCTTACTATATGGTAACGAATTGTAATAATCCCTAGCTTTTAAATATCCTTCTGAATTAGCAGCTTCAAGTCCAAATTTTTTAATAGTCCTTTTCATGTATAAAAGGTAATCATAAGTGTCTATTTCTTTAAAAGATCTTATAAGATCCTCAACTAAGTAATTAACATCATTATAAATTATTTTATTTGCATCATTATTTATACCAACGTTAAATCCACCTCCAAATGCGTCAATAAAAGTATCGATGTTATCTGGTAAATGTTTATTTATATAGTTAATCATTTTTGATTTACTACCTATATAATTGAGAGGTGACTCATAATTAACTTCATTAACATTTTTTTTTTGAACAAAGAATAAATATTCGAAATGGTCTTTTTTTCCGTTAGACTTAAAGTTTTTATATTTTTTATATGAAATTTTTTTGCATAAATATGAATCTACTTTGCCGTATCGTTTTAACGTAGATTCAATAAAATCTTTAGATAAAAAACCATCAATACTGTAACTAAATACTATATACTTAGCTTTGGTAGTAGCAATAATTTTGTCAAAAAGTATATGGCTCTTAAAATTCTTTGACCAGTCAGACCTCATAGGTGTTGTACTTCTAGAGCCAGTAACAAGGCTAATCTTAGGTTTATCATCTAATATGAGAGTTTCTAAAATGTGATACTGAGTACCGTACTGATTTTGCGTATATGGTGGATCTAAGTATAAAATATCACAATCAATATCCGAAATAATATCTTCTGTCTTTTTATTGTAGACATCTAAGTTATTGCAGTCTACGTTATTTGAATTAATTTTTACAAATTGAATTGGTTTTGTAGATCGTGGATCCCAATGTTTTAAAAATGCACCATAAACGCCTGCAGTGTTTGAAACAAAAGAAATTGATTCAATTAAGCAAGCTAACAAAAAACAATATTCATTATCAGATAAGAAATCTTTACTTTTCCACTCCTCAATCTTTGACCTAAAAAAATCTATTCGACCAGCATTATAAGGAGTGAAATACATTCTATTTGACTGAGCTGGTGAATAATTCAAATAGAAAAACCCCTCTAAAATTTCCTCGTTATTATTAAAGTAATCAAATGGATTAAAACTCAGTTTATCGAAATTGCAATCATTTGCACAAATTCTACCTCTTGAATAAACTACACTCCATGTCATAGAATCATTAATGATTATATTAAAATTCCCTTTTAAAGCTTCTGCAACTGAACCAGTTCCGCAAAAAGCATCAAAAAAAGTAAGGTTTTTATTTAAAAGATTTTTTTCCTTAAGCAGATCATAAATCTCTGGTGTTATGGTTTCTTTATTACCTATGTATCTCATTGTCTACTCCAATTTTTAATTTATTCTTATGTTGGCTAGGGGGCCTGTAATAAAGAATAATTTCTTATTTATTCTTTTTTATTTCAAAAATATCATTTGGCGAACAATCAAGGGCTAAACAAATTTTTTCAATAGATTTCATATCGATATACCCATTTTTACCCATCCTCGCAACTATATTTCCAGTAATATTAGCTTCTGTCTTAAGGTCTCTTTTTTTCATATCTTTTTCTATTAGTAAACGCCATAAAGGTTTATAGCTAACCGCCATATTTATTATACCTCCAAAAGAATTAAATATAGAGAATTATATCAAAAAAATCACTTACCCTCAACTAAAAGTAACGCAGACTAAATTCACAGCATTAATATAGACGCTGGAAAGCCAATAAATCAACTTCATTTTTTGAGCAATAGAAAAAAGGACCGACATGTAAAATTTTCGGTCCTTTTAAATGAAAAAAGCTTATATATTAGTGAATTTCCTTGTCAGCAATTTATCGAAATCATTTTTTCGCTCTCTTTTATTTAAACACTTTTACACGCTCATCCAATGGTTTAAATTCTTTATCCCCTGCACTTTGTAGAGGCTTGCCAAACGGCATTTGCGCTCGAAGTTTCCATGTTTTTGGAACATCCCACTCATTCGCAACCATTTCATCTACAAGTGGATTATAGTGCTGTAATGATGCACCTAGTCCTTCATTGGCAAATGCTGTCCAAACGACAAATTGGTGCATGCCTGAAGACTGTTCAGACCATATTGGAAAATTATCAGCATATAGAGCAAATGCTTCCTGTAGACCGTGAATGATTTCTTGATCTTCAAAGAATAAGACCGTTCCGTAACCAGCTTTAAATCCGTCCATCTTCTCTTGTGTTCCCTTGAAATCGCCGTCACCAACAACGCCTTTTAAAATTTTCGTCGTATTGTTCCAAAATTTGTCGTGCTCATCATCTAGTAATATAAGAACGCGAGCAGTTTGCGAGTTAAATGCAGACGGAACATATTTAACTGCATGCTCCACAATTTCTTGAATGCGCTCCGTTGAAACGACCTTCTCTTTTGAAATTGCATACGAAGAACGACGAATTTCAATTGCTTCAAAAAAATTTGTCATAACCGTTCCACTCCTTTTCTTTTTATATAACAAATGCTACCATTCCAAGGTTATAATGCCTAGTACGCACTTTATAGTGGCTTAGTAACTTAAACTATACTATTGAACTCCCACCCGTTTACTACAAACATTGCAGTATGAATCAATCAGTAATACTGAACCTAGTAATGAACAGCTTCTTGCTCAAGAGGTGTAGACGTCATTTTGAATTTTACACTTTTTGCTCGTTTCTTTTTGACACTTCTGCTGAAAAAGTACTTTTCCGATTTTTCATTCGAAAGATCAATCACCTTTTAATTTAATTTCTCCCTATTCCCCCTCAGATTTTCACATAAATACCTTCTATAGTAAAAGATATTTATTTAGTACTGATTTAATTTGTTTTCTGAACTTCAATTATGGTTTGCGCGACTCCTTTCATCAACGACAATACACGCAAATGTAAATCGAATAATTTCTTTCTTTTTTCAACTCCGGCAGTTTATAAGTCGTTGGATAGCTATGATTCTCTATACTGGTAATGAGTGGACAGAGGTTATCTAAGAAAGGAGAAAAAAAAGCATTTAATGTTGAATTTTTGAATATGTCAACCATTCCAACCACTTTCTTCAAGCAAGTGGTTCCATAGAGATTTTTCTGCTTAAAGACGTCCAACGTTCGCCAAGTCCACTTAATCCTTTTCCGGTTTCGTCCTTCTGTTTCAGTCTAGATCGACACGCGCACTATTACTTCTGCTGACTTCTATTGTCTCAGCACTTGTTCACATAAATAGTTATGAAATGTGTTTCACCTTTAAACTTTATCTCCCAGGGGAAGTGCATACGCTTCACCCCTTTTATCATTTTGACTTTGATTTGTCATGCAGTCTCTAAGGAGGTGCACTTGGAGCAGAAGATCTTACTCAAACTTCAATAAACCACTATATTTTAATAAGTAAACTTACAAACATAACCTAGGTTTCAAAACATTAATAAGAAGCCCTTCATCAGTTTAGTAATAAAGGGCTTCTCTTCATCTTTTATAGTTCCTTTTTCATTTGTTTTAATTACATTTTTGTACCAATTAAAAGAGTCTCTACGCTTACTCATTTCTGATGTAGAAAAGCTAATTAAATTTATAGAGCCCCATGCCGTGTACCCCTTTAGGTTGACACCGTCTTTTACAGCTTCTTTCATTTATTCAATGTGTTTACTCAAGTAATCTATTCTGTACGAATCATGTATTGATCCATCTGGTTCAACCTTATCATATGCACCTAAACCATTCTCCACAATAAATAATGGCTTCCCATAACGATTATTAAAATCTCTTAACGCTATTCTTAATCCCTTAGGATCAATTTGCCATCCCCAATCTGAGGTCTCTAGATATGAATTTTTAACAGCTCCCTTAACTAAATTCCTTCCGTCTTTTCATGTTGGCCATGAGTTGAAACTGAAATACTCATATAGTAGCTGAAAGATATAAAATTAACTGTGTATTTTTTAAAAGTTCATCGTCATCCTCTACCTTCTCTATAAAAATATTATTCTCAGCAAAAAATCGATTCATAAAGGCAGAATATTCCCCTTTAGGTATGGTTGCTAGATGATGTGCGATTCCCAACAGGATACGCCAATGGAAGAGTTGCCTCAGATTATCCTGAAAATCTTAAAAAATATCTTAAAATTCATCAATTAGATTTTGTTGGACCTCTAGAAGATTCTTCAATTTTAGTGAAATGGGGAAGTCCGGGGAACAGATATTCATTAACGAAAAAAATAGAAGCTATTGATGATAAAATACTAGGAATTATCGTTGCTAAAAAAACAGGAAATAATAGTGTCGATGCCACTACACTACAAAATGTTAGTCATTTGGAGAAAAACGGCCTGTTATTTTGGGGATATTCCAGAGGGAGATTGTTATGTAAATAGAATAAGTCACTTATTGAATGAAGGAAAGCATGTGGCGAGTGTTGGAATACTCTATCATGCTGAATCAGAATGGCTTGGGAATAATGTGCAATTTCAGAAACCGGCGCGCGAATTAATGCAGCATCAAATAGATTTTGATGTTATGTCTGTGGAACTAGTATGTAATGAGACAATAGAAAATCAACAATTTGATTTGAATCATGAATATTTTCAAGCCCTTATCATTCCGTATTCTGGCATGACTCATACCATCTACACTTATGACGAAAAGGGACTTCAATATTTAGCACCTGTATTTCCTTCAGCTAATTTTAGATTAGGTTTAAAAAAAAAGAAGCCAACTTAATTCAGAGTTGGCTTCTTTTACATATTTCCTTTTAATTTTTGGATAACTATTTTAGTAATTACAATTAGCGAAAGAATAGGAAAGACATATAGAGAGACGGCTATAACAAGAAAAAATACAGCCGTGTTAAATAATTCTCCCATGGCGATGCTAATAACAAATAATATGCCAATAATTAATGGTGTTAAACAATCCGGTTTCCATCCAGCTTTTCCGTATTTTTTTGAAAAAAAACTACTGATTCATAAATGATTAAAATAAGGATAGCAGCAATTATAAATCCCCATAGAAACTCGGACATAAATGCCTCCATAAATATTAATTTATGTCTTATATCCTAACGTATAAATTTATATTATGCATTGGTGAGGATGAGAGCGTCAAGAAGCTATTGTAAATGTAAAGCCTTATTACTGCCTAAGGTCTAAGTATACTCGAATTTACTAAAATAAAAATACTAAAATATTAGATTGCTCGGTTAGTCTAAATTTAATAACCTAATAATTGTAGACTGTTAGCTTATGTTGAAATATTTAAACGGCTTTCAGTTAAATGATTAGTTGTTTTTATGTTAAATGTTTTACGCTTTATCACATAAAAAAACCCTTCTCTAAAGAAGGGTTTACTAGAAATTATCCTAGAAGTTGTAGTACTTGTTGCGGTGCTTGATTTGCTTGCGCAAGCATTGACTGAGAAGCTTGAGACAAGATGTTTTGCTTCGTGAACTCCATGATTTCTTTAGCCATGTCTACGTCGCGAATACGAGACTCAGCAGCTTGAAGGTTCTCAGAAGAGTTGTTCAAGTTAGAGATTGTATGCTCTAAGCGATTTTGGTTAGCACCAAGGTTAGAGCGCTCATTAGAGACTTTATCAATTGCACTTTGGATAGTTGTAATAGCTTGAGCAGCTGATTCATGAGTTGAAACATCTAATGCCAGTTCAGTAACGTCACTATTAGTCCCATTAGTAACTCCTAAGCTATCTTTTTGAGCTTGTGTAGCGTTACTTAAAGAAGTTGTCAAATTTAAAGCATCTGCGCGCATATCAGCTATATTCAAAGAAAGTGATTGACCTTGGTTAGCACCAATCTGGAAAGTTGAACTAAATTGACTTGTAACTTTTACATCAAAGTTTTCTCCTGATGGAGTTGCTTCGGTTAAAGTAATTACGTTGTCAGTTGCTGAAGCAATACCACCTATTGCGTTAGCTAAGTTAGCAGCCGTAGCCCCTGCATCTTCACCAATTACAAATTGATTTGCTCCTGCTGTTTCACCTTGAGCTACTGCTGTAAAATCCGTTCCATTTACTGATATCACTGTACCAGCTTTAAGATTATCAGACAAAGTTAAAGTAGCCTCTCCAGCAGTTGCTGCTAGTTGAGACGGTGTATCTTGAGTAAGTTCAATATCGTTTACATTTGAACTAAAAGTAAAGTTCTCTCCTGATGCAGCTGCTTCAGTAACAGTGATTGTTGTACCCGTTCCTCCAGAATTAAAGTTATCATTAGCACCAATAGCTGTACGTAAGTTATCTATAGACGCTCCAGCATCAGCTCCAACGTTAAATTGGTTTCCTTCAGCCGTTTCATCAGCTGCTATAGCTGTAAATGTTTCACCGTTAATTATAAAGGTATTACCTTCTGCAATTGTAACATCAGCTAAGTCAATTGATCCTACACCAGACGTTGCTGTAGCAGGACCTGCAATAGAGTTTACAGTTTGGTTCGTTTCAATTGAACTTGCACCATTAAGAAGTTTTTGACCATTAAATTCCGTTGTATTACCAATACGGTTAATTTCAGATGTTAGTGAATTTATTTCATCTTGAATATTTTGGCGATCCTGGTCTGTATTTGTACCATTAGCCGCTTGTGTAGCGAGTTCACGCATACGTTGAAGAATTGAATGTGTTTCAGAGAGTGCTCCCTCTGCAGTCTGAATCATAGAGATGCCATCTTGTGAGTTACGGCTAGCTTGATCCAAACCACGAACTTGCGCACGCATTTTCTCAGAGATAGCAAGACCAGCAGCATCGTCTCCAGCCTTGTTAATACGAAGACCTGAAGATAATTTTTCTTGTGCTTTTGCCGCCATTCCTTGGTTAACTCCAAGCTGACGATGAGCATTCATTGCGCTCAAATTGTTATTAATAATCATAATCGACACTTCCTTGTATTTTTCTTATCGCCACATCCTTGTGAACGATAGATTTATTTTCAAACCCGCTTTCACGAGGAATGAACTTACTCTTTTTCAAATTCTTCTAAGACAAGCTCCAATCTTTGAACAGAAACCTGTTTAGGTGCGTCAACTAATACTTTAACTTGAGCACCGTTTACCTCAGTAATTGTAATACGAATGTCGTCTCCAATTAAAATACCTTGGTCTTCTTTTCTCATTAGAGCAAGACCTTTTGTCTTTCTCGTGGCTAGTTCATACTTTTTGCTATTCATAAATGATCCTCCTGATCAATTTTCTTCTTCCTGAAACTATGAAAGCAAGAATTATTCAATTTGTTCATAACTATTATCGGCCTAAATTAAATTGTGTTTAACGTTTTTCTAAAATTAATTAAATAAAATCTGTATTCATATCAATCATCGAAAGAAGACTGAAGAGATGCACAATCTCTCTCATTTTAAAATAGTGTTTAAATTATTAATAAAAATTGATTAAAATGCACCATTTTATAAACGAGGTACAATTAGTCTATATTACTTAGATAATAATGAATTGTCGTTTACGAAAGCATCATTGGTGTTAAACTATTTGATAGTTCAACTTTTTACAAAAAGAGGATGAGGCCAAAATGGATAAAGCTTTGTTTAATGTCCCCCCAGACGTTTTTGAGCGACTGAGTTCAACAGAACGTTACTTATTAACGTATATACATGATCATTTAGATGATATTGCGACGATGTCAATTGTGACCTTGAGTGATCGTGCAACCGTGTCAACCGCTACTATCGTTCGATTGATGAAAAAGCTTGGGTACAGAGGATACACCTCCTTTAAATATCGGTTAGAACAAGACAAGACAATGATTGATACAGAGGGTAACTTAAGTGGTATTGATCAATCTATTAAAAAAGCACTTCAGAAAAATGAAGAAGAAGTGCGAAGAACAATTCAACTACAAAGCATCGGTCAGATTGAAGACGCTGTCCAAAAGATGCACGATGCAAAAAAATTTATATCTTTGCCCGAGGTTTCTCTCAAATGATTGCCCACGAAATGACTGTTAAGCTACAGGTATTAGGTAAGACTTGCGAAATGCATGATGATCCAAATATCATTCGGATAAAATCACGGAAAATGGACCATCGTTCAGATTTAGTCATTTTTATTTCATTAAATGGTGAAACCGAAGAACTTGTCGAAGCATGTCAGAACTTAAGTATCTTGCAGGTCACAACGATTACACTAACAACTAAAGTAAACTCATCACTTAATAAACGATCTGATATGACCTTGCTGGGCTATAAAAGTGAAAGCTCTCCCATACCCGACTATGAAGTTCGTTCTAGACTCTCTTTAAATGTAATTGCACGTGTTCTATTAGATGCTTACGTTATTCGTACCAGCGATACATCCGATACCTTCACACAAAAACCACACCGCTCCTCATTCTGATTTAGGTGTGGTTTTTTCGAGTTTTCATAAACTGAAAACATTTACATAATGAATCATGCCATACTTTAATTAAGAAATTAGATTCCAAGAAGATGGTGAGAAAACATGATTTACACATGCACGATGAATGCCGCTATCGATCTTTACGTTGAACTTGACACGCTTCAACCTGAAATAGTTAATCGGACAATCGATGAGGATTATCAACCTAATGGCAAAGGTGTTAACGTTTCAATTATGTTAAAGAAACACGGTATTGACAATGTAGCAATGGGGTTTGTAGCAGGCTTCACTGGAAATTTCATTCAGCAATCTTTAAACGATTTAAATATTAAAACCGATTTTGTTCATGTTGATGGCATTACTCGTATAAATGTGTTCATGAATGCAGATAAAGAATACAAAGTTGTTAATCAGGGACCTTCGATAACAGATGAAAAACAACAGCTTTTGTTAAGTAAAATAAAACAGATCAATAAGGGAGATACGCTAATTGTATCCGGTAGTCTTCCTCTTAATGTAAGCGACACTATTTTTATAGAGATTGCTAAAATTTGTGAAGAAAAAGAAATTGATTTTGTTTTAGATACAAGCATTGCTTCACCCGAACAAATTCTCAAACACAAGCCATATTTGCTTAAACCGAATGACGAAGAACTCGCTGCCTTTTTTAACCTAGAGCACGAATTAGATGAAAACGAAATTATTCATTACGGGCAGGAACTCATTAAGCAAGGAGCAAAACAAGTCTTAGTCTCACGTGGAGAGAAGGGAAGTATCTTCTTAAATGAAGATACATGCTTTGTTCTAACATCTCCTCAAGGGTCGGTTCTAAATACAGCATGTTCTGGCGATGCTTTACTTGGTACTTTTATTGGCCTTTATAAACAAGGGAAATCGCTAGAGGAAGCGTTAATACACGCGACAGCTACAGGTGCTTCAACAGCTTTCTCTAAGGGATTGAGTGATTTAACAGATATTCCTCAGCTTGTTAAACAAGTACAAATTACTAGGAGGGGTTTAAATGAGTAGAGTAAAAATTATTGCTGTTACTGGTTGTCCGACCGGAATAGCTCATACTTTTATGGCAGCAGCCGCGCTTAAAAAAGCAGCTGAAAAGATGCCAGAAGACATTGAAATAAAAGTAGAAACGCACGGTCAAGCTGGAATTGAGAACGCTTTAACGGAGGCGGATATAAAGGAAGCTGCTGGAGTCATTATCGCTGCAGATAAAGATGTTAACGCTGATCGTTTTCATGGCAAACCTGTTGTTGATGTTCCAGTAGCAAAAGCACTTCGCGGTGCGGAAGCACTAATCCAGCAAGTTCTTACTAATGAAGCTCCCATTTACAAATCAAAAAATGGTAACACCTCTCAACAAGAAGGGACGGCAGATCGTTCTTCTAAAACTGGCAACACGATTGGACGATCGATCTACAAATCATTAATGAATGGTGTATCCCATATGCTTCCTTTTGTCGTAGGGGGTGGAGTGCTTATTGCTTTATCTTTCTTGTTTGGTATTTATTCTGCTGATCCAGAACACGAGACATATAATGCGTTTGCTGCCTTTTTAAATGATCTTGGTGGTCTTAGTTTTAGCTTAATGGTGCCAATACTTGCAGCATTTATTGCCGAATCAATTGGAAAACGCTCAGGAATGGTCGTTGGTTTTATTGGAGGTTTACTAGCTGTTGAAACTGGTGCTGGCTTTCTTGGCGGAATTATAGCAGGTTTTGCAGCAGGTTACTTAATCGTGCTTCTACAAGTTCTTTTAAAGAAGCTACCAAAATCATTGGACGGCTTAAAAATGATTTTCTTGTTTCCCGTCCTCGGCATTTTCTTAATAGGGGCGATCATGTTCCCGCTTATGACACCAATAGCATCAATTAATGAAGGCATGATGACGTTTTTATCTTCCGTCCAGACCTCTAGCCCGCTTTTATTAGGATTAATCGTTGGCGCAATGTGTGCGTTTGATATGGGAGGACCTGTTAACAAGGCTGCTTACGTAACAGGAACGTTGTTGTTGTCACAAGGAAATCTTTATTTTATGGCAGGTGTTTCTGCTGCGTGTATTGCCCCACCGTTAATTACTGCTTTCGCTGTGTTATTTTACCGTAAGTATTTCAATAAAGAAGAACGGAACGCTGGAATGGTTAACTTTATTCTCGGTTCTACTCATATAACCGAAGGGGCAATTCCATTTGCTGCTAAAAACCCCATTGTCGTCTTACCCATTCTTATGTTGGGCTCTTCAATTGCGGCAATTATGACGTATTACTTCGGTGTACAGGTTCCAGCACCACATGGTGGCTTTCTTGTATTGCCTGTTGTCACAGGTGCATTAAAGTGGGTGTTTTCAATCTTAACTGGTTCAATTATTGCAGGCATCATTTTTGGACTATACCGGAAAAAAATCGCTGGTGGAAAACCGATAGAAGGTTAATTTCTCAAAGGAGTGAAGGACATGATTACGCAAAACCAAATTTATTTGCACTCAACTGCAAAAACACAAGAAGAAGTCTTTACGGTTATTGCTGAATTGGCACTACAAAATGGTATTGCTTCAAGCGTCGAAGGAGTGATCACAGGTTTAAACGAACGGGAGTTACAAAGCTCAACGGGGTTTCAAGATGGTTTTGCCATTCCCCATACACAAGCCGACGCCATAAAAAAACCAGGAATTGTGGTTGTTCGAACGGAACAAGGGATTGAGTGGAATTCATTTGATGACCAACCTGCTTTTTTCTTCATTTCCTTGCTTATTCCTAAAGAAGAAGCTGGCTCCACTCACCTGAAGGCCTTAGCTTCTTTATCAAGTGCTTTAATGGATGACGAAAAAAGAGATGGATTTCTTCATTCACAAACTGAACTGGAGCTTTCAAAAAAAATCAATCTAGCTATTATGGGAGATGACAACTAATGGGATTACAATCAACAACACCAATGCTCCAAAAAGCAAAAGCAAATAAACATGGAATCGTTGCTTTTAACGTCCACTCTTTTGACAGCATCTTCTGGGTGCTAGAAGCTGCGGCTGAGTTAAAATCCCCCGTGATCCTTCAGACGACTGTTGGAACGGTCAAATCGCTAAAAGCAGATAATATTGTTCGCGTTGCAAGAGCTGCGGCTGAGCATTTTAACGTCCCAACAGGCCTGCACCTCGATCACTGTACCGATTACAGTGTGATAAAAGAAGCAATTAGAGCAGGATATACTTCTGTCATGATTGATGCATCCATGCACCCTTTTGAGGAAAATGTAGCCCGGACCCAAGAAGTTGTCGCATTAGCAAAAACATTGAATGTCAATATTGAGGCAGAACTCGGTAAAGTTGGCGGCGTTGAAGATGACATTGTTGTCGCAGAGGAAGATGCACAGAAAGCAATTCCTGAAGAGTGCAAACGTTTTGTTGAGTTAACAGGAGTTCCAACTTTAGCTCCAGCTATTGGTACGGCACATGGTATTTACAAAGGCAAACCAGACATTGATTTCAAACGAATAGAAGAAATCGCTGCCAGCGTCGATGTTCCATTAGTGCTCCACGGTGGATCAGCAGTGCCAGAAGAAGATGTACGTCATTGTGTTCAACTTGGGATGGCGAAAGTGAATGTTTCTACTGAATTAAAAAATGCGTATTCAGAAGCCATTCGTCAACATTTCATCGATTCACCAGAAAGTCTAGATCCTCGTGCATACTTACAAAAAGCAAAAGAAGCCGCCATTGAAATGGCAAAGTCTAAAATCCAAATAGTCGGCAGTGAGAATACGGTTGTTCCTGCATTTGTATAAAAAAAACCCCCCTTTTACTATAGACTAACCTAAGAAAATGAGACACTATAAAACACCTTCGAAATGGTACACTTGAACAAAGTACAAATTCGGAGGTGTTTTTGCATGGGCAAAAACGTATA
>NZ_JAFBCV010000008.1 GCF_016907895.1 Shouchella xiaoxiensis | reverse complement strand
TTAAAGGAAGGAAAAGCAATCTATCGCATGCGAAAATATAAAATTGAGCGAAGCTTTGCGGATTCAAAACAACTCCACGGGCTTCGCTATTGTCGGTTGCGAAGTTTGGAAGGTGCCTCGGAACAGGCACTTATGACGGCCATGGTGCAGAACATCAAGAAGATTGCGATGCACCTCTCCAGACGGAAGGAGAGGCTTTTTATCCTTTTCACCATCAAATTTCGTCATTGGGAGCAATCAAAAGATCATAAGAGAAAGCCTGGGTTCACAGAACCCAGGCTTTCTCGACAATCTGATTCTCTTTGCTGTTTCTTTTTGGCCATATTTAATCTACCTTGTCAATGATTATGCTTGACTTTTAATGAGAAGTAGATTAGAAAATGCAAAAAATGATCGCTTAAAAAGCTTGGAAATCGTTCATGAGAAAGATGATTAAGCAAAAAAAGGAATACCTTTGACATTTATGTGAACAATCGATTTCTGTTTTACAAGTCTTTTGATATTCTTTCAAAATTCGTTGACAGCAGTAAGCCGCTATTGTACGATTACAAAGGGTTACCATGATAAGGGTTACATAAGCAGGTTGTACGGGTTTTTGAATGCAATGGAGGGTGATTTTCATTGTCAAACCAAAAGAAGAACCCCATGCGAGCGTTTGTACTGGTTTCGACCATTACATCATGTGTGCTTGGAGGTACAATTGGAGGCTTAGTCCTTGGGTTATGGATCGATAAACTGTTAGGGACAGAACCAATTTTTTTGCTTATTTGCTTATTGTTCGGAATATTTTCAGGAACGTACGGCATCTATAAAGCGGTTCAGCCTTTTTTGGGAGACGATGAGTAAATGCCAAGACCAGATGCGGATTTGAGCTTACATTCGCATATGAAGCACTATTCACTCCTCACCATTTTTCTCATTGCAGGAATGTTGGTAGGTTATTTACTTACATCTGAAAAAGCGTTTTTCCTCGGTCTGCTATTAGGTTATTCCGTTAGCTATTTTAACTTATGGACAACCTACCGTAATGCACGTAATCTAGGGCGAACAACTTCCAATTCGCTATCAATGCTATCAATAGGGTTGGGTTATGTTTTTCGAATGCTGCTCGTTTTGATCGCTGTTGGTATTGCTCTACTGTACCCTGAAACGTTCCATCTGTTGGCTGTTATCATCGGTGTCGGTTTATTTTATACCGTAATGATGGTGGATATGTTAATTAAAGCTTATAGGCGAAAGAGGTGAAACAATGAATACACAGAGTTACTATTGGTACGACCCGTGGTTTAACATTCCATTTAACCTTACAGTGATGTTTACCTCAACGGTAGCCATGGTCATTGTATTGGTCATTTCCATAATCGGAGCTCGAAAACTGGCGATGCGTCCAACTGGCCTTCAGAATTTTATTGAATGGCTTCTAGACTTTGTTCGAGGGATCATTAAAGCGAACATGGAGTGGAAAACAGGTGGTCGATTTATTGTCCTTGCCTATGCGCTCCTATTTTATATGTTTGTAGCCAATATGATGGGAATACCTTTTGAGTTAGCGACAGATGACTCAAATCACTACGTTTGGTGGAAATCACCAACGGCTGACCCGATTTTAGCTTTAACAATGGCAGCTTTTGTTGTTGTATTAACGCATATTTATGGGTTGAAGCTGACCGGTATTAAAGGATACGCAAAAGGCTTTGTACAGCCAGTTTGGGTGCTGCTTCCATTTAAGATTATTGAAGAAGTATCAAACTTCCTAACGCTAGGAATGCGGTTATTCGGTAATATCTTTGCAAAAGAAGTATTGATGGTACTACTCGTAACTTTAGGTACAACCGCTTGGTATTGGGGCGTTTTAGCGTTCTTACCGTTAATGGCATGGCAAGCATTCAGTATCTTCATTGGTTCGATTCAGGCATATATCTTTGCGATGCTCGCAATGGTTTATATGTCACATAAAGTTGAACAGCATTAATCTCTGCTCGAAAGAGCGATCTTATATACTATAAAAACCAACTATTTAACTATCTTAAGGAGGAAACAAATTATGACTCACTTAGCAGCAGGTATTGCAGCTGGTTTAGCTGCACTCGGTGGAGCGATCGGTGTTGCGATCATCGTAAAAGCAGTTCTTGAAGGGGTGGCTCGTCAGCCAGAACAACGTGGACCATTACAAACACTTATGTTTATCGGTGCACCACTTGCAGAGGCCGTTCCAATTCTTGCGGTAGCTCTTGCGTTCATCATGTACTTCTTAGGCTAACCGCGTTTTTTCATACGGGTAATCATGGAGAGGCGACAGCGTTCTACTTTAGGACCTCTCGCCTTTCCTTATGTAAGGCCTGACTTCTGAAATGAAAAAGGGGTGTAACGATGTTTCAAGTATTTGACTGGGGAACGGTTCTTTATCAAATCACTTCATTTACCGTTCTAATTATTTTACTTGGTATTTTTGCGATTAAACCACTTCTTGGTGTGATGCAAAATCGCCAAAATATGATAAATGACCAAATTGATTCAGCTGAAAAGAACCGCAAAGAAGCGGAGAAAATGATTGCTGATCAAAAAGAAGAAATGAAAAAAGCACGAGTTGAAGCTCGTGAGCTGATTGAAAATGCCAAAAAAGCTGGCGAACAACAAGGTCAAGAAATTGTGCGCGAAGCGAAAGCTGAAGCCGTTCGTGTTCAGCAACAAGCGCTTGCTGAAATTCGCAATGAAAAAGAACAAGCCGTTACCGCTCTTCGCGAACAGGTTGCTTCTTTATCTGTCCTTATTGCACAGAAAGTCATTGAAAAAGAACTTGATGCAAGCGAGCAAGATAAACTTGTACAAGAGTATCTTAAACAAGCGGGCGAAGAGCTATGAGCAACAAAGCGGTAGCCAATCGTTACGCTGTTGCTCTTTTTGAGTTAGGAGAAACAAAAGGATTGGTTAATGAGTTTGAAAAAGATTTATTGCTTGTAACAGAGGTGTTTGAACAGACACCTGAACTTGTAAAGCTACTTCAAATTCCAAGCCTACCACTTGCTCAAAAACAGCAGTTGATCAAACAGTCATTTGAAAATAACGTACATGGAACTACGCTTGCGGTTGTTTTACGTTTATTGGAGCGCAATCGTTTTAGCGTTATTCCAGAACTTGCTCCTGAATATAAGAAGCTTAACAATGAGAAAAAAGGAATTGCTGAAGCGCTTGTATACTCGGCAAAGCCTCTCTCAGATGAAGAACAAAATCAAGTTGCGGCCGTTTTTGCTCCTAAAGCAGGGAAACGTGCACTTGAAGTGAAGAACATTGTTCAAAAAGAACTAATCGGCGGCATTAAAGTCCGTGTTGGCGACCGAGTTTTTGATGGCAGTGTAAAAGGTCAACTAAATCGCCTTGAAAAAGGTCTTCTAGCAGGAAATTAAAGAAACTGTCAGTTAGGGGTGAAACGAATGGCAAGCATTAAAGCGACAGAAATTAGCTCGCTCATCAAACAACAGATCGAGCAATACGAAACGAGCGTTGATGTACAAGATGTGGGTACAGTTATTCGCGTTGGTGATGGTATTGCTACAGCATATGGTTTAGAGAACGTTATGGCTGGAGAATTGCTTGAGTTTTCTACAGGCGTTATGGGTATGGCTCAGAACCTTGAGGAAGATAGCATTGGTATTATCATTTTAGGACCGTATAGCGACATTCGTGAAGGGGATGAAGTAAAGCGGACTGGGCGTATTATGGAAGTGCCAGTTGGTCAGGAATTATTAGGCCGTGTCGTAAATCCACTTGGACAACCAGTTGATGGACTTGGTCCAATCAATACGTCAAAAACGCGTCCAGTTGAAGGGCCAGCACCGGGTGTTATGGCTCGTAAATCCGTTCATGAGCCTCTTCAAACAGGTATTAAATCAATCGATTCAATGATTCCAATTGGTCGTGGTCAACGTGAGTTAATTATCGGTGACCGCCAAACAGGAAAAACATCGATTGCAATTGATACGATTTTAAATCAAAAAGACCAAGACATGATTTGTGTATACGTAGCGATCGGTCAAAAAGAATCAACGGTATCCGGTGTCGTGGAAACACTTCGCCAGCGTGGAGCGCTTGATTATACAATCGTCGTATCTGCCGGTGCTTCTGATCCTGCACCAATGCTATTCTTAGCGCCTTTCACTGGTGTATCAATGGCTGAAGAATTCATGTATGACGGAAAACACGTACTTGTTGTTTATGATGATTTATCTAAACAAGCAGCAGCGTATCGTGAAATGTCGCTACTTCTTCGTCGCCCTCCAGGTCGTGAAGCATTCCCAGGGGATGTATTCTACTTGCATTCGCGCTTACTAGAGAGAGCAGCCAAGCTGAATGATGATTTAGGTGGCGGTTCAATCACTGCGTTACCATTTATTGAAACACAAGCAGGTGACGTATCTGCTTATATTCCTACAAATGTTATTTCAATTACAGATGGTCAAGTTTTCTTGCAGTCTGATTTATTCCACTCAGGTGTACGCCCAGCGGTAAACCCGGGGATCTCCGTATCACGTGTTGGTGGTTCTGCCCAAATCAAAGCAATGAAAAAAGTAGCAGGAACACTTCGTTTAGACCTTGCTGCATACCGTGAACTTGAAGCATTTGCGCAATTCGGTTCTGATTTAGATGCATCAACACAAGCACGTTTAGGGCGTGGTCAACGTACAGTTGAACTGCTTAAGCAAGATCTAAATCAACCATTACCTGTTGAAAAACAAGTAGCGATTATTTATGCGTTAACCAAAGGTTATTTAGATGATGTCCCTGTTACAGATTGCTTGCGTTTTGAATCGGAGCTGTTCACTCACCTTGAGAGCAACAACAATGAACTGCTTGAGCATATTCGTACAACTGGTAACCTACCTGATGAAGGCGAATTAAAAGCAGCGATTGCTTCATTCAAGAAAGGCTTTGTAGCCTCTAACGAATAATCACGTTTAAAATCAAAGTCTTGCTCGGAAAGGCGGTGAACAGATGGCCTCTTTACGCGATATTAAAAATAGAATTACTTCTACCAAAAAGACCCGTCAAATTACAAAAGCAATGCAAATGGTATCTGCTGCGAAGTTGAATCGGGCGCAAGAAAAAGCGCAAAGCTATGAAGTTTATGCAAAGAAAATGCGCGAAGTTGTAAGCAATATGGCGCAAGCGGGTAGTGATGTTAGTCACCCAATGCTTGAAGCGCGTCCAGTAAAGAAGACGGGATACATCTTTATTTCGTCTGATACAGGGCTTGCTGGTGGTTATAACTCAAGTCTCCTACGCGATATGATGAAGACGTTAAATGCGCGTCATGCTTCTTCGGATGAATATGCGATTATTGTCTTAGGAAGAATTGGTCGTGACCTGTTAAAAACACGTAAACAACCAATTATCCAAGAAATGATTGAAGTTCCAGATCAGCCGGGCTTTGCCGATGTAAGCAACTTGGCAAAAACGTCTGTGGAAATGTTTGCTGATGGTGTTTTTGATGAATTGTATATCTGGTATAATCACTTCGTTTCGCCAATGACGCAAACCGTAACGGAACAGAAGCTCTTGCCACTTGCTTCAACGGATAGTGGTGAGCAAAGCAACGATAGTTTATACGAATATGAACCATCTGAGCGTGAAATTCTTGAAACCGTGTTGCCACGTTATGCAGAAAGCTTGATTTATGGAGCGCTTCTTGATGCGAAGGCAAGTGAATTTGGTGCAAGAATGACTGCGATGAGTGCAGCTTCAGATAATGCATCCTCGCTTATTGATGATTTGACGCTCTCCTATAACCGAGCACGTCAAGCAGCGATTACGCAGGAGATTACCGAAATTGTCGGCGGTGCAGCCGCGTTAGAATAAAACAAGTTTGTTTAGAAGCAGGAGGGAAAAGAATGTCAACAGGCCGTATTATTCAAATTACAGGACCGGTCGTAGACGTGAAGTTTCCAAGTGGTCAGCTACCTCAAATTAATAACGCACTTCGTGTAAGTCAAACTGGCGGCGTGAACAATGCTGTTGAAGCGAAAGTGACACTTGAAGTAGCACTTCACCTTGGAAACGATACGGTTCGAACAGTAGCGATGGGTTCAACGGATGGATTAATGCGTGGTACAGAAGCGCATGACACTGGTGCTCCAATATCTGTACCAGTAGGTGAAGAGACATTAGGTCGTGTATTTAATGTTCTTGGAGAAGAAATCGACTTGAAAGAGCCGGTTCCAGCGGAAGTACGCCGTGATCCGATTCACCGCGAAGCACCTAGCTTTGATGAGTTAACGACAACAACTGAAATTCTTGAAACAGGAATTAAAGTTGTTGACTTACTAGCTCCTTATACAAAAGGAGGAAAAGTTGGTCTCTTCGGAGGTGCCGGTGTAGGTAAAACGGTACTTATCCAAGAATTAATTAATAACGTCGCACTTGAGCACGGTGGTATTTCGGTATTTGCTGGTGTAGGAGAGCGTACGCGTGAAGGAAATGACCTTTATCACGAGATGACTGAGGCTGGCGTTATTAAAAAGACAGCGATGGTGTTCGGTCAGATGAACGAACCACCTGGTGCTCGTATGCGGGTAGCCCTTACTGGATTAACAATGGCTGAATATTTCCGTGACGACCAAGGCGCGGATGTACTATTGTTTGTTGATAACATCTTCCGCTTTACTCAAGCTGGATCAGAGGTATCTGCCTTGCTTGGACGTATGCCGTCTGCGGTAGGTTACCAACCGACGCTTGCAACGGAAATGGGTCAGTTACAAGAGCGTATTACATCAACGAAAAAAGGCTCAGTTACATCGATTCAAGCGATCTATGTACCTGCCGATGACTATACAGATCCAGCTCCAGCTACGGCGTTTGCTCACTTAGATGCGACGACGAACCTTGAGCGTAAATTAACAGAGCAAGGGATTTACCCTGCCGTTGATCCACTTGCATCAACATCTCGTGCTTTATCTCCAGAAGTTGTTGGAGAGGAGCATTACAGTGTAGCACGTGGTGTTCAACAGACACTACAAAAATACCGTGAGCTTCAAGATATTATTGCAATTCTTGGTATGGAAGAACTATCAGAGGATGACAAGCTTGTCGTTGCACGAGCTCGTCGAATTCAATTCTTCTTATCACAGAACTTCCACGTTGCTGAACAATTTACAGGTCAACCTGGTTCGTATGTTCCAGTTAAAGAAACCATCCAAGGCTTTAAAGACATTCTTGCTGGTAAATATGACGATCTTCCAGAAGATGCGTTCCGCTTAGTCGGTCGTATTGAAGAAGTTGTAGAAAAAGCAAAAGAAATGGTCTAACAATGTAAAAGGAAACGGAGTTCCGTTTCCTTTTGCGAGTAGCCAATAGAGGAGGGGTTCTATGGAAACAATACAAGTGAGCGTCGTAACACCTGATGGACTCGTTTACTCAGGTGATGCAGAACTTGTCGTTGTTAAAACGACTGAAGGTGAACTAGGAATTAAAGCAAAACATATTCCACTCGTCTCTCCACTTGCAGCTGGACCTGCTCGTTTTATAAGGGACGGACAAGAAGACCAAGTAGCCGTATCAGGTGGTTTTATAGAAGTAAGACCTGATCAAGTAAGCATTTTGGCAGAAGCAGCGGAACGTCCTGAGCAAATCAATGTCGATCGGGCAGAGAAAGCAAAGGATCGTGCCGAAACGCGGTTAAATGATGCAGCAGGTCATATTGATAAAAAACGTGCGGAAGCAGCACTTTATCGTGCCGTTACGCGACTAGACGTGGCCAAAAAAAAATAAGCTGAAAAACCATTAAAAATCATTTTTAATGGTTTTTTTATTTTGTTTAAAAACAGGATTTAAACAATTGATTAAGGGGTAAGAGACTTGTGAGCGAGGAATGTAAAACCTCACTCGTCTGCTGTAACAAAACGTTCATACGTTTTTAATGAAATCAACGTATTTTTGGTACAAGAAACGGTAGCTTTTTATCTGTAAATCCGTTATGATTGAAAATGGATTGCGAACTTTTTACTTGACTTTCGCTTTTGCAATCCTTTTGAAGGAAAAGGGGACTTTTTTTGACAAGTGAACTTGGTGTAGAGGGATTCATACATATTATCTTGAACCTTCTTTGTCTAGGAATTGCTTGGTGGGCGTTGCAAGCGTTTCGCTTTGACCTGTTCGTAAAAAATCCTAAGAGTACGCAAGCCGCACTTTTAAAAGTTTTGGCTGCCATTGCACTAGGCCACTTGCTTGCACGTTTCTTTATCGATTATTTCGGAGCAGTTCGCTTCTTACCTTATTTATTTTAGTTAAAAGATGTTAAAGAAAAACACGCTTTTCGATGTATGGTTTTTCTCTTTAAGGTAAAAATGGTAGTAACAAAACCATGACCGCTGAGGGGAGAAAGCGTACATGAAAAAGGTGTCAGTATTCGGTTTCTTTATATTGGTATTCGTGCTGTGTGGGGCGATGTTTTCAAACTCACCTAGCCAAGCTCTTGATAATCATTTAAATGAACAAATCGTAGCATTTAATGAGCTTATGGAAGCAGATGAGCTTCAGGTTTTAAACTGGAGATCTCGCGTGAAGAGCTCTGCTATTGAAATGAATAATGATTTTCAAAAGTATGTTGATGTATTTAAACTGGAACATCCATCTTTTACTCTTGCTTCATCCGAAGTAAATGGGGATCACGAAATCGCTGTATTTATTCATACAACGCAAGACGGATTACGTGAGGAAGTTAAATTCTTTGCTTCGAAGAACACTGGCGGAATTGTTTTGGAAAAGTCGTACGAGCTAATAGCAGATAAAGCTGGTCAGACTTTTAATCGTGATAATCTCGAGAATCGTTTGAATGAACTAGAAATCAATCCAGCCATGTTCTTTTATCAAATTACGGCTGAAACTGATTTACATGCTCGTTCATTACCTGAAAAAGCAAGAGAATATGCTAAACGATTAGGTGCAGAAGAAATGGAAGCACTGATCGAAGAAACGTTTATTTCGTTGTCCGCATACAATAGTGAGTGGAGTGAGGGTATTACTCTACATGACAATAAAACGATGAACGTGCAAATAGCCTTGAGGCAAAACGCAGACTTGGGCTCAAGAACAATCGTTACTTTTGGAACGCCTATAATTACGACTGAATATTGATAATATAGAAGAGACAAATATCAGACGCGGAGGGGAATACGTTGGAAAAAATCATTGTCCGTGGTGGCAACAAGCTACACGGCTCCGTGAAGGTAGAAGGGGCTAAGAATGCCGTTTTGCCTGTAATCGCAGCATCTATTTTAGCTGAACGTGGTGCAAGCACTATTGAAGATGTACCATCGTTAACAGATGTTTATACAATGAAAGAAGTGTTAACAAATCTAAATGTTGCAGTTGATTATAATGCGGATGGCCGTTTTGTCGTTCATGCCGACAGACCATTAAAAACAGAAGCTCCATTTGAATATGTAAGAAAAATGAGAGCCTCATTTCTCGTAATGGGTCCTTTACTTGCAAGAGTAGGGCGCGCTCGTATTGCTTTACCTGGTGGATGTGCAATTGGTTCACGACCAATTGAGCAGCATTTAAAAGGGTTTGAAGCAATGGGAGCAACCGTTGAAATTGGAAATGGTTTTATTGAAGCACGAATTGACGGAAAGCTTCAAGGAACAAAAATTTATTTAGATTTCCCAAGCGTTGGTGCAACGGAGAACATTATGATGGCTGCTGTCCTAGCTGAAGGCACAACCATTTTAGAAAACGTTGCAGAAGAGCCAGAGATCGTTGATTTGGCGAACTATTTAAATGCGATGGGCGGTAAAGTAAGAGGAGCTGGAACCGGCGTTATTCGCATTGATGGTGTCGAGTCTCTTCATGGAGCTGTTCACTCTGTTATTCCTGACCGAATTGAAGCCGGCACGTTTATGACTGCTGCTGCAATTACAAGAGGAAATGTTTTTGTTGAAGGTGCGATTGCAGAACATATGCGACCACTTGTAGCAAAAATGCGTGAGATGGGCGTTGAAATTCTAGAAGAAGAATCGGGTTTACGTGTCATCGGTCCAGAAAAATTAAAGGCAATTGATATTAAAACGATGCCACATCCTGGCTTCCCAACGGATATGCAGGCGCAAATGATGGCGCTTCTGTTGAAAGCAGAAGGCACAAGTGTTGTTACTGAAACCGTGTTTGAAAATCGTTTTATGCATGTAGAGGAATTCCGTCGAATGAACGGAAATATTAAAATTGAAGGCCGTTCTGCGATTGTCTCAGGACCTACTGACTTACAAGGTGCAGAAGTTGGCGCAACTGACTTACGTGCAGGTGCTGCCCTTGTTGTTGCTGGGCTTGTAGCTGACGGATATACGCGCGTAACAGAATTAAAACATCTTGATCGTGGTTATGTGCGTTTGACTGAGAAGCTAAAAGCATTAGGTGCTGATATTGAGCGTGTTGAAGAACAGCTTGAAAATGAGTTCGTCGAAACGGCTGAGCTTATCTAATAAGACTATTTCCAGGGAAATAAGTCGATTTATACGAATTCTGGCGAAAAAAGTGTGTCAATTTATTTGACGCACTTTTTTGTTTGCAAATCTTTCACTTCTTTTTTAAATCCTCTTTTCATATGGATTAGAGTAGGTTTATTTGTAGGAAGTGGAGGTCTGCGATGAAAAGAATGATAGCTGTAGCATTAACCCTAATCATCATTGTCCTTGTCATCCCAGCGGCGTTGGTCGGTTTTGGTAAAGAAAGCACAGAGCATGCAGATGCGAGTTTTGGACTGGCTCTAATCGAGAAGACAAGCCAAGTTGAGGAAGCAAAGGTAGGTTCTGAAACCGTGAAAGCTGAAGAAACTAAGATGGAAATTGCTGTTTTTCGCTCAAAAGCAGAAACGGTCGAAGTCGTACCATTAAAAGAGTACGTTATCGGTGTTGTCGCTTCAGAAATGCCGACAGACTATGAATTAGAGGCTCTCAAAGCACAGTCTCTTGCTGCTCAAACCTATGTGTTGTCGCAGCAGCTTAAAGAGAAAGGCGACCGCAATGTACCTCAGGATGCGCTTGTGACGGATACGGTTCTTCATCAAGTCTACCAAAGCAAAGAAGAGTTAGAGGAAAAATGGGGGGATTCGTTTCCAGAGCGGTACTCAAAAGTCGAAGAGGCAGTAGAAGCCACGGAAGGCCAGGTTATTACGTATAAAGATCAACCGATTACAGCGGCTTTTTTCTCAACTAGTAACGGCTTTACCGAGAACTCAGAAGATTATTGGGCCCATGAAATTCCATACTTAAAAAGTGTTAAAAGTCCATGGGACACTGGATCTCCTCGCTACTCAAAAGAAGTTTCAATGCCAATAAGTGAATTTGAAGCGACATTAGGAGTAACATTGTCTGGCGATGGGTCAATTGGTACAATCTCTTCACGAACAAGTGGTGGGCGTGTGGAGACGGTTGTTATTGGCGACAAAACGTTTTCAGGAAGAGAGATACGGGAAGCACTGGAATTGGACTCATCAGACTTTTCGTGGCATCTTTCGAATAATATGGTCGTAATCCAAACAAAAGGTTGGGGCCATGGGGTTGGCATGAGCCAATTCGGCGCAAATGGAATGGCTTTGGAAGGACAGAGCTATCAAGATATTATTGCTCATTATTATAGCGGAGTTGAAATTGAATCTATGGAAACGTATAAAAAATAAAGAAAAAACCATTCTCTTAAAAATTGAGAATGGTTTTTTCTTGTTTTAATAGGCACTGATGAGGCGTTTTAGTAAGCGTTTTTGGGAAAAAAAGAACTGAAAAAAATATTTTTGTTTGATAGGTATATATTTCTAGCAATTTGCTCAGAATGATTGTCAGAGGTGATGAGAAATGAAAGAAGAAAAAAATTCTTCTAACAAAATCCAAAAAATAATGGGTAAACGTTGGGTTTTGCCTGGTGTCTATTTAGCTGTTGCTGCTGGTCTTTTAAGTGCTGTATTCTTTATGCAAAATGGGGATGAGGCGACTGAACAGGGTCCTGATACAAACGAACAGCCTGGTCAAACGGAAGAGCCTACTCTACCAGTAGCTGTTGGAAATGAGTCCTTTCATATGCCAGTCGATCAAGAGTCAGAGTTTGACCAAGTTGGAATCTTCTATGACGCGGAAGCTAATTTAGAAGAACAAGAGCAGGCGCTCGTTTATTATGATAGCATTTATCGTGAGAACAAAGGAATTGATTTAGCAAGTGCGAACCAAGAATCATTTCCGGTTATGGCTGCGATGAGTGGAGTTGTCACCAAAGCAATGAAGGATTCGGTTCTCGGTTTTGTAATTGAAGTCGATCACGGTGAAGAGACCAAAACACATTATTCTAGTTTAAGTTCGATCGAAGTGAAGCAAGGCGACGAAATTAAGCAAGGTGATGTAGTAGGTGAAGCTGGTAAAAACGTATACAACGAAGAAGCAGGAATCCATGTTCACTTCGAAGTACGTCATGACGGTGTAGCGCTAAATCCAGCAGATGTATTTGAGAAGTCGGTAGAAGATCTTGATTCTTTGCTTCCACAAGGAGAAGACAAGGATAAAGAAAACGAAGAAACGCCTGAAGAAGAGAAAAAGCCTGAAGAGAATGAGCAACCAGAGAACAATCAGCCTGCTGAAGGCGAAGACACAAACGAATAATCAGTAAGCTTAATTAAGCGTGAAGCTGTACAAGCAGCCTCACGCTTTTTTGCATGTCTCGATAAATAAAAAACGTAAAAACACGCAGGGTCTGTGAAAATGTGGTATATCGTACGACGCTCTCTAATACACTTTATCAATCACCTTTACAGAACTAGGGAGGCGAGTCGTGTGCACGATTACATCAAAGAGCGAACCATCAAGATTGGCAAGTACATTGTTGAGACGAAGAAAACAGTGCGAACAATTGCAAAGGAATTTGGAGTCTCAAAAAGTACTGTACACAAGGATCTCACCGAGCGTTTACCAGAAATCAATCCGGAGCTTGCAAATGACGTGAAGGAAATCCTTGAGTACCACAAATCTATTCGCCACTTACGAGGTGGTGAGGCGACAAAAGTGAAGTACAGGAAAATAGAAACGCCAATCGCTAAAACACAAAGATAAAAATTTCGACAAGTTTTAACTTTTCTCTCTTGTTTATGTTACTATTTATACTAGGTAAAAGTGCGTGTTTCAAAAAACCCATTCATTCTAAATTATACATAATAAGTTAACTCATAAAACGCGCGACGCTCAGTAAAAAGTAATTAACAAACAAGGGGGAAGTACGAAAATGTTTGGTCGTGATATTGGAATTGATTTAGGAACAGCAAATGTACTGATTTACGTTAAAGGAAGTGGAATTGTATTAAATGAACCTTCCGTTGTGGCGTTGGACACGTCAACAAATCGTGTGCTTGCTGTAGGAGAAGAAGCCTTTCGCATGGTTGGACGTACACCTGGAAATATTGTAGCAATTCGTCCGATGAAGGACGGAGTCATCGCGAACTTTGAGATGACAGAATCAATGCTGAAGCACTTTCTTGATAAAATTAATGTCAAAGGATTGTTTTCTAAACCGCGCATTCTTGTTTGCTGTCCGACTAATATCACATCCGTTGAACAGAAGGCGATTCGTCAAGCTGTTGAGAAAACAGGCAGCAAAAACGTGTATTTAGAAGAAGAACCAAAGGTGGCGGCCATAGGGGCTGGGATGGATATTTTCCAACCAAGTGGAAATATGGTCGTCGACATTGGTGGCGGAACAACAGATGTCGCTGTGCTTTCAATGGGGGATGTTGTAACCGCTTCTTCTATTAAAGTAGCCGGTGACCGATTTGATGCTGATATTCTCTCGTATATTAAAAAACAGTACAAGCTGTTAATTGGTGAGCGAACGTCAGAAGAAATCAAGAAACAAATTGCTACTGTATTCCCAGGTGCACGCTCAGAAGAAATGGACATCCGTGGTCGAGACATGGTGACTGGCTTGCCACGTAATATCACAATTACATCGAAAGAAATTGAGAAGGCTTTAGTAGAGTCCGTTGCCTACATCGTGCAAGCGGCGAAGCAAGTGCTTGAAAAAACACCACCTGAGCTGTCGGCTGATATTATTGATCGTGGCGTCATGTTAACAGGAGGCGGTGCGTTGATGCATGGGATGGATACGTTATTGGCGGAGGAATTGAAAATTCCAGTTTTGGTTGCGGAAGAGCCAATGCATTGTGTGGCTACAGGCACTGGTATTCTCTTAGAAAATCTTGATAAAATGTCTAATAAACGCATTGAAATTTAAAGAGGAGGACTTGCCGTGTTAAGAGGCTTTTATACTGCAGCAAGTGGAATGCTTGCAGCTCAATACCGCCAAGACATGTTGACGCATAATCTAGCTAATTCTGAAACGCCGGGTTTTAAGGCAGACCAGAGTGTCACTCGCTCGTTTCCGCAAATGCTCATGCAGGCCAATCAGGCGCAGCTTGTGAAGAATCAACAGCCGATCGGGGGCTTATCAACAGCTGTGTATTTACAAGAACAAATAACCGATTTGCGCCAAGGCGATATTAAGCAAACGGGAAACTCGACTGACTTAGCTTTAATGCAACAAGGGGCAGCAGAAAATGAAGCTGTCTTATTCAGTGTTCAGACGGAAAACGGTGTTCGTTACACGCGTAACGGAAATTTGCAGGCAGATGAGCAAGGGCGACTAGCTACGGGAAGCGGCTACTTGGTTCAAGGAATTGATGGGAATCCAATCCAAGTCAATAATGAACAGTTTACTGTCGGATCAAATGGAGCTGTAACCGTAGATGGACAAGCTATTGGAACGATCCAAGTGGTTCATAGTGAAAATACAAATGCACTTGAAAAAGATGGCGACGGGCTTTATCGCGATGAGGAAAATGTGCTTCAGTCAGCGCATGGCAACAATGACGTGACGTTTGCGATCCAACAGTACGCGCTAGAGAACAGCAATGTCAATGTCGCACAAACAATGAATGAAATGCTGCAAAGCTACCGTATATTTGAAGCGAATCAGAAAGTGCTGCAAGCCTATGATCAAAGCTTGGAAAAAGCAGTAAATGAAGTCGGTCGAATTACATAAGGGGGTTTAAGCAATGATTTCAGGTTTTACGGCGTCAGCGACCATCAACCAGTTGCAAAAGAAGATGGATACAATCGCCAACAACATGGCAAATGCAAATACAGTCGGCTATAAAGGACGATCCGTTTCCTTTTCCGATGTGCTATCGTCTGAATATATGAATCAGCCGAACGAAAATCGCTTAACGCCTCACGGGCTGCGCGTTGGTACGGGGGCACGACCAGCGCAAACTAGTATGTCAACAGCGCAAGGAGTCATCCGTGACACGGAGCGTGAGCTAGATTTTGCTTTAACCGAAGCGAATCTTTTCTTTCAAATTGAAACAGATTCTGGACAACGGCTAACTCGTGATGGTACATTTTACTACTCACAAGACGCAACCGGTGAGCTACAATTAGTTACTAAAAATGGCGATCGTGTTTTAAATCAAGCTGGAACGGCTATGACTTTACCAGCGAATACAGCTTCAGTTGAGTGGCGCGATGGCTTACTTTTTGCTAGACTTGCATCAGGAGAGGAGCAAGCAGTTGGCTCATTCTCGATTTCACAAATTGAGCGTCCGCAAGCGCTTCAAGCAGTTGGTGAAAACCAATTTGTATACCCATTAGATGATGCGGTTTTAACACAACTTGAAGGCGGTCAGCTAAAACAGGGTGCACTTGAACAATCAAATATTGACATTGGTCACGAAATGGCTGAGTTAATGGCAACCCAACGGCAAATGCAGTTTCAGGCAAAAGCTTTTACATTTTCCGATGATATGGCAGGCCTCGTGAACAGCATAAGACGTTAGCGAACGAGGGGGTAGCGCACTTTGGGAGTAGATGATCAAGCAGAACAAAATAAAAGAGCGCACTTGGCTAAAAAAACAGATGAACAAGCAGCTAAGGACAATGTGGCTCGTCCACAAGAATCTGCCGAGCCAGAGGGCAGCAACCCTCCAGCAACAACAGTAAAGCCAGAGGAAGAAAGCAAGCTTCCCGTGGTGCAAGAAAAGCCAGAGGAAGAGAGCGAGCTTCCCGTGGTGCAAGAAAAGCCAGAGGAAGAAAGCGAGCTCCCTGTGGTGCAAGAAGAGGCAGAGGAAGAAAGCGAGCTTCCCGTGGTGCAAGAAAAGCCAGAGGAAGAAAGCGAGCTTCCTGTGGTGCAAGAAGAGCCAGAGGAAGAAAGCGAGCTCCCTGTGGTGCAAGAAGAGCCAGAGGAAGAAAGCAAGCTCCCAGTGGTGCAAGAAGAGGCAGAGGAAGAAAGCAAGCTCCCAGTGGTGCAAGAAGAGGCAGAGGAAGAAAGCAAGCTTCCCGTGATGCAAGAAGAGCCAGAGGGAGAGAAGAGCGCGGTTATTGCTGGCGTCGTCGCACAGCAAGCAGATGAGGGACCAAATACGCGAGCTGAACGCCGCAAAGCAAGAGAAGCGGAGGAAGCGGAAGCAAAAGAGCGTGAAAACCCACCTGTCAAAAAGCAGCGAATTCGCTTAATTCCCATCTGGCTTCGCCTCATAATCATCACAGTGCTAGCTGGGGCGGCTTTAATACTCGGTATGGTAATTGGTTTTGGTGTTGTTGGTGACGGTGAAAACATGTGGGACGTGCTGAACCCGGATTTATGGTACAACCTAATAGATACGATTCGAGGAGACTGATTCAATCAGTCTCCTTTTTTGTATGAATCAAACAATCTTTCGCATACTAGGAAAAACGGTTAGAGGAGGCATAGGTATGACGCCTTTCTTTAAGAAGAAAAAACAGGTAGTTGCAGATGCAGAGGTTCTGTTTGCACCGGCAACGATTGCGGAAGTGCTTCAGCATGCGCAGCAATCGGCTGATTTTGTTACGCATCAGGAAGAAAACAAATCTGGGCAATTAATGACTGTGTGTTATTTTCAATCGATGGTCGATATGCAAAAAATCCCTTTAAGTGTATTAGAACCTGTGCGGAAATTAGAGGAATTCACATTAGAACAATTGCTATTGCATGTACGTTCATCTGAGATAAAGCGTTGTGATGACGCGATAGCAATTGATCAAGCCTTGTTACGGGGAAACGTTCTGCTCCATTTTAAAGAGAGAAACAAGGATGTACATATTTTAGTTGATCTTTCTTATCAAGAGGATCGTGAAATCACGGTGCCGGAAATTGAGTTTAGTGTATTTGGTTCAAAAGAAGCGTTTATTGAAACGGTCGAAGTGAACATTAATTTATTGCGGAGAAGAATTCCGACTTCCGATCTCTATTTAAAGAAATACATCGTTGGGTCAAGTTCGAAAACAGCTGTCTACGTTGTTTATTGTCAATCGATTGCAAACGAGGAAAATGTGCAGACTGTTAAGCAGCGGTTAGCTGACTTGCAGATTGATCAGGTTCCGGACGCATCAACCCTGCTGCAAACGATTGAAGATCGTTCCTCAGTCTTCCCACAAATTATTGATACGGAGCGGCCGGATCGTACGGCTGCTGCTTTAATGGAAGGGAAAGTAGCGATTTTGACAGACGGGTCGCCACAAGCGCTTCTGGCTCCTGTTACGATCTTTGAATTTATTTCAGCGTTTGAGGATTATTTTTTATCATGGCAAACGGCATCGCTGTTACGAATTATTCGTATTGCAGCGGTATTGTTCTCCATTTTTGCGACGCCGTTGTATGTCGCTGTTTTGACCTATCATCCTGAAATTATCCCGCAAGATCTATTTGCAAACTTAATTGTTTCAAGAACCGCCGTGCCGTTTCCGCCAATTATTGAAGCGCTTTTTCTAGAAGTGACAATTGAGCTGTTACGGGAGGCCGGGGCGCGTTTACCGACGAAAGTTGGTCAAACTATTGGGATTGTCGGCGGTATCGTGATTGGGACAGCCGCCGTTGAAGCTGGCTTAACAAGCAATGTGTTACTGATTATTGTGGCGCTCGCAGCGCTGGCTTCATTTACAATTCCCGTTTATCGAATGGGGACAACGATTCGAATTGTCCGCTTTCCTTTTATTATTGCTGCGCAAGTGTGGGGGTTAATTGCAATTGCCTTGTTTTCAATTTTTATTATTACGCATATGCTCTCGTTGACCTCACTTGGCAGACCGTATATGGAGCCAATCTACCCGTTTTCTTTAAAAGATATGAAGGACTCTCTCATCCGTTTACCTGTCGCGTTGCAAAATGTTCGGCCAACCTTTTTGCAAACGAAACAAGCAGTACGTTTTAAGGATCAAAAGAAAAAACGGACAAACCAAATGCCTGACATCGATGAAGGTTACTAAAAAAGGAGTACACCAATGACTGGATCATTGCCAAATCAATTAAAGGTTCCTCCGTATATGACGTTGTTTTTAGTGCATGGTATGCAGATTGGTGTAGGGATCCTTGGTTTTACACGTTATATAGCTGAGGTGGCGGGCTATCAAGCCTGGATGGCTGTTCTACTTGCGGGGGGAGCAAACCAACTGATCATATGGATGATATTTAAGACCATTCATAAGGCTGATAATGGAGATCTCTACCAGATAAGCAAACGTCTCTTCGGAAAGTGGCTTGGTGGCCTTTTAATGCTTTTGTTTAGCTGTTATTTTGCTGTTTTAGCGATCGTTGTTCTACGTACGTATATTGAAATCGTGCAGGTCTGGATTTATCCGGAACTAACAACGTGGTCGATTGCTCTTATTTTTTTACTTGTATCGTATTATGCGCTTTTAAAAGGTTTTCGTGTGATAGCAGGGTTAACGTTTTTATTTGTAGTATTTCCTTTGCTTTTGTGGCCGACCGTCATTCCTGTTTTGGAGTATGCAGAGTGGTTTCATTTAACACCTGTTTTTAATACGACGCTGCGAGAACAGCTCTTGGCCGCTTTTTATTTAACACTCAGCTTTGCTGGAGCCGAGCTTTTGTTGATTTACTATCCTTTCTTGATGAAAAGTAAGCGAAATCAACTTTATGCTCATTTAGGTAGTGGCGCAACAACGCTAACATACTTAATGATTGCACTGGTAACATTTCTCTACTATAGCCCAGAGCAATTAGAACGGACAATTTGGCCAACGTTAAGTGCATGGAAAATTGTTTCGTTTACATTTATGGAACGAATTGAATACATTTGCATCGCGCTGTGGCTCGTTGTGATCTTCCCAAACATTGTCTTATCGATTTGGGGAGCGAGCCGACTACTAAAGCAGCAATTAAAGGTGAGTCAACGGAAAACAGTTGTTTGGATACTTGTAGCCGTTTTTCTGGCGACCATTCAGTTTGAGACGAGAGAGTCGATAAATTTGTTAAATACAAGCATTAATTATATTGGTCCTTTCTTTATTTTTGGATTAATACCGTTTCTCTGGCTATGCAGCTTCTTTTTAAAGTCGAAAGGAGGGTCTGCACATGGGAAAAATAATCAAAAACAGTCTCATTAGCATTCTCATTCTCATTCCTTTGCTCACGTCAACGAGAACGAATATTATTGATGAGCTTCAGCTAATAACCGTTGCCGGTTTTGATCAAGTTGAAGACAATAAGGTTAGAGGTACGGTTACGTTAACAGCCTACTCATACGAGGAGGAGTTGAATAATACTGCTCTCTCAGCCATTTCCACATCAACTAGGCAATTGCGCCTGCGCTTAAATTCAATGTCATCACGTCCCATTCATGGGGGGAAAATTTCATCGATTGTGATTCAAGATCATCTTGCTGAAGATGGCATATTTGATTTGTTAGATACGTACTACCGTGATCCAACGATTGCCTTGCGTGCTTTTTTGAGCGTAACGAGGGGATCGACCTATGAGATGCTCAACAAAGAGTTCCCGCTTCAGACTGAAATTGGTACCTATTTGAAAGACATGCTTGATCACAACATGGAGCGAGGGAATCTTCCTAAATCGAACATGCACTTATTTATGCGCGCGTATTTTGAGAAAGGGCATGATCCGTTCATGCCTATTCTCTCTTATACAAATAATGTCTTACAAGTTGACGGGACTGCGTTATTTAAGGATGATCGTTTTGTTCATGCTCTAGATATTGAAGAAGCGTTTTTTCTAAAGCTAATAAAAGACGGGTATCAAACGGGTGGTGTCATCGAATTAAAGGTCGATAACGAGAGTGAAGTGGCAGTATTAAGAGAGATGCGTTCCAGTTCTGAATTAAGCGTTGATCGCGAATCAGAATCTCTGCATATAGCGATTGAATTAAAGACGAGACTAAGTGAGTACTCCGGTCATACGTTAAACGAAGCAAAGCTAAAAGAAATAACACAAGAGTCGGATCGAGTCATTGAGGAAGGAATTAGAAGCTTAATAAACGTGATGCAAGAGAAACAAATTGATCCAATTGGTTTTGGGGCCAGAGAAATCAATCGTTCAGAGCTAAACGAAGCAGAGTGGTACGATCTCTATGGCAAATTAAATGTTAAGGTCAATGTAAAAACGAGTATTGTTGAATCGGGTGTCAGTCAGTAAAAAAATCATTTCTAGGAGTTACCTGCTGGACAAATAGACAATTTGCGTTACAATAGGAAGCGCAATATTTTACAGCAGGAGGTTTGAACAAAATGGCAAAAGTGCTAATGATTAATGCAAGTGATCGGTTTGAGCAAGGTGTAAGTGTGAAAATGCATAAGCAATTTTTAACAACTTATCAAAGCGCTCATCCAGAAGATACGATTGAGGAAGTTCATTTATTCGCAGAGAATTTACCTTATTACGGAGACCAAGCAATTACTGGTCAATATAAAAAAGCACAGGGTATGGCATTAACAAACGAAGAAGAGGCACTTGTGGCAAAAATTGAATCCTACCAAGATCAATTTATGAACGCGGATAAAGTGGTTTTTTCATTCCCGCTATGGAACTACACGGTTCCCGCTCCAATGATTACGTACTTGTCTTATTTAGCACAGGCAGGAAAAACGTTCCGCTATACGGCAACAGGACCGATTGGGCTTGTTGGCGATAAAGAAGTGGCGCTTCTAAGCGCGCGTGGTGGCCTTTATTCTGAAGGAACACCAATGGAAAATGCAGAAATGGCGATGAAGCTCGTCCGTCAAACGATTTCACTGTGGGGAATTATTAGCCCTATTGAACTGTTCATTGAAGGACATAATGCAGCGCCTGATCAAAAAGATCAAATTATTGGTGCTGGTTTAGAGCAAGTTGAACAAGCTGCACAGCAGTTCTAAGTATGAAAGCTCACGTCAATCTGACGTGAGCTTTTTTTCATAATAATTGCTGTTGTTTTAGCGTGGATAGCCAGTTCTTAATACAGGCATCCCAGTAAGGCCAATTATGATCACCTGATGATTCATTGTAGGTGTAAGTAATGCCTAGTGATTCTACATGCGCGCGAAATTGCAGGTTAATGTCATGCAAAAAGTCTTCCGTTCCACAATATTGGAACAAGGCAGGTAGCTGTTTCTTATGAGCAACGAGCTCATCTAGGAGAGGAAGCAAGTCCCCATTTGTACCGTGTACCGTTCGTTCTGGGCCAAGGATGGCTTGCATGTATGGCTTGCGTGTTTGATCACCAGCTTGTAGCTGTAATGTAAGTACTTCATCTACAAGCAGAGCTCCAGAGAAGCTGGCAGCGGCACGAAAACGTTCAGGTGCATTAATTGCCCACTTAAATGATCCAAAACCGCCCATAGATAACCCGGCAACATAACGATTTTCTGCCGCTGTAGAAAGCGGTAGGTTGCGTTCTAAGTGTGCAGGTAATTCTTCTGTTACATAGGTAAAATAGTTTCCACCGTAGGCCATGTCCGTGTAGTAACTCAAGCCAACATCGGGCATGATGACGGCAAGCTGATGTTCCTGCGCGTACTGTTCGATCTGCGTGTGGCGCATCCATGCCGTCTCGTTATCGCTCCACCCGTGTAGCAAGTACAGTGTGCGGTATGGTGGCTTTGTGTCATCAGGTAAAATAATCTGTACGGATGTTTGTTTACCTATGGAATGGGAATGAAACTGCATGTGCATGATTGTAGCCATAAAAAACCTCCTTTTTAGGACAGTATAGACGTGTTTGCCGATGCTGGCTATTAGGTTTGAGTAAATGATGTGATAAAATAAAGCGAATGAAACACTAGGAGGGACTTGAAATGTTGGAAATTGAAGAGATTAAAGCACTTATTCCCCATCGCTATCCGTTTTTATTAGTAGATAAAGTCGTTGAATTAGAAGCGGGAAAACGGGCTGTAGGAATTAAAAACGTCACGGTGAATGAAGAATTTTTTAACGGTCATTTTCCTGATTATCCAGTAATGCCCGGGGTATTAATTGTAGAAGCGTTGGCGCAGGTTTCAGGTATTTGCGTAGCGAAGGCTAATGAAGCGAGCAATACAACAAAGATCGGTTTATTTGCCGCGATTGATAGCTGTAAATTCAAACGACCAGTCCGACCTGGTGATCAATTGAAATTAGAAATTGAGATTACGCGGATAAAAGGTCCCGTTGCAAAAGCGACTGGTACGGCTTACGTTGATGGGGAAGTTGCAGCAAAAGCCGATATGACATTTGCATTTAAATAAAGGGAGTGGCCAAGCAATCGGATAAGCCGATGTTTGGCTTTTTTTATGTTGAAAATGTGGAGAAATTGATGATTTCACATGATTTTTTATGATTGAAGTTTGAACTGTATTTTAGCTCAAATGCTTGTGTATCAATGGTTTCGACTAATAAAACCCCTTTGTGGATATTATTTGTCTATTTTTAAACCCTGAGATAAGATAAGGTCAATAGGTTGTTTAAGGGGTTTTTAATGAATGAAGCAAATAAGGGAGATTGTCAAACAAGATTTTTTGAATTTAAAACGAGTCCCTCTCGTCGCGTTACTGTTGCTTGGGCTCGCTTTTTTGCCGTCCCTTTATGCGTGGTTTAACATCGCAGCATCATGGGATCCGTATAGCAATACAGCAGGAATTAAGATAGCCGTAGTAAATGAAGATTCCGGCACGAAGGTTGATGAAGAAGCCGTTCATATCGGTGATCAATTAGTTGAGAATCTCGAAGAAAACGATCAAATGGGCTGGGTATTTACGACGCGAGCAGAGGCTGAGGAAGGCGTTCGTAACGGTACATATTACGCTAGCGTTTACATCGGAGAAGATTTCTCGGAACAATTAACGAGCGTGTTAGATGGGGTGCCTGATCCGCCTCAGGTGCGCTATGAGGTAAATGAAAAACTGAATGCGATTGCTCCTAAAATGACGTCTGCAGGAGCTTCAGCTGTTGTTGATCAAATTTCTGAGGAGTTTCTTGGGGAAGCATCCAAAGCGTTGTTTACGCAGCTGAATACAATTGGAATTGAGCTAGAGAATGAACTTCCAACGATTCGCCGTGTGGAAGATTTACTGTTTGAACTGGAGGAACGCTTTCCAGAAATTAATCAGTTAGGAACACGCGTAATTGAGTTGCAAACCAATTGGCCAGAAATAAACGAAAAGCTCACACAACTAATTGAGCTCCAAGACCGTTTTCCAGAAATCAATCAAGGTGCTTCGTATGTCTTAACGCTTGAAGAACATTTACCGACTATTCACAGCATTGCTGAACGAGTAGAAGAATTAGATGAGGCAATCCCGCAAATTGAAGAAGCAGCTGGTCAAATAGTATCGATTGGAAACCGTTTTGCTTCGCTTGAACAGGAGTTTACAACTGCACTTGAGTTGGTCCAGTCTGCAGAATCGGCGATTACGACTGCTCAAGATGCGCTTCCTCGTGTGGCTGAAACAGCAGATAATGTTGAGCGCTATGCTGATGGGATCGCAACGATTGTCGGAGAACTTGAACAAGCGGTTGATCCCCTTTCGGCAGTAATTGGACAGCAGGCACAGTTCGTTGAACAAGGAGCGAATACAGTTTTAACGACAATAGAACGCATAGAAGCTGGTGAATCAGGTGATACGTTACTGGATCCTCTGCAATCGGTCATTCAATTACTAGAAACGAATGAAGCGGCGCTGACGGACGCGGTTAATTTTCTCAATGAACTTAATGAAACAGCGCCATCTAGCAGTTTAGACGAGTTACTTCAAACCATTACATCGCTTAGAGACGATGTTAGTAGTCTCAAAAATAGCGTAAAAGAGCTCACAGAAGTAATTGAATCTACTGGTGAGTTTGACTCTGAAAGAATCAATTACGTAAAGGAGCAAGCTAAGAAAACAATAGCGGGTGCTCAGCAGGTGCAAGCTCAGCTTGATTCAGGCGCAAGTCAATCGATTAAAGAGGCTTTTTCCCGGATTCAAGAAGAGACGCTCTCTGTTGCAGGCAGCGTTGCAGATGTTGAGGCACGTCTACCAGATTTAGAATTAATGTTGGAGCAGGCCGCTGCTATTCGCTTAACTGGTGAAGAGCAATTAATGGCATTAACTGAAGAATTTCCAGAGATTGAAAAATCAATTGTTGCAGGGGTCGAGCTAATTGAAGGCGAGCTTGCTCATGTGGTTGGCGGAATTGCTGGCATCCATGCTTTTATGGAAGATGATTTTCCAGCGATTGAAGAACGTATTCATCAAGCATCCCAGTTTATAAAAGAGGATTTGCCTGAACTTGAAGATCAATACATCTCAATGGCCGACCAAATTGAGACGCATTTACCGGAATTTGCGGATGCGCTTGGGGAAGTGGCTACCTTTGCGGAATTAGAATTGCCTGACTTGGAAGATTCCGTCCAAGCAGCAGCTGATCGGGTCCGGGCTTTCGAGGAACAGAACGATCTCGATGAAATCATTTCATTACTGAAAAATGATATTGAAGCAGAGAGTGCCTTTTTCCGTGAACCTGTACAGCTACAAGAAGAACAGCTCTACCCAATTCCTAACTATGGGTCGGCAAACGCTCCGTTTTATACGGCGTTGTCACTATGGGTCGGCTCGCTTCTTCTCGTCAACTTGTTAAAGACCGATGTCCACCCGACTGATATGCGCCCCGATTACAAAGTCCATCACGTCTATATAGGTCGTTTGATTTTGTTTCTGCTCATTAGTTTTTTACAAGGAACGATTGTGAGCATTGGCAACTTATTGCTTTTAGGAACGTATGCGGTTCACCCAGTTTGGTTTGTTGTGTTTACTATTCTCACAGGCATGGTATTCATGACAATTGTCTATACGCTTGCTTCCGTTTTTGCCAACATCGGAAAAGCGCTAGCGATTATTTTTATGGTGCTCCAGCTATCAGGAGCCGGTGGGACATTTCCGATTCAAGTAGCGCCTCCCTTTTTTCAAGCAATCAATCCGTTCTTGCCGTTTACGTACGCGATTAACCTGCTGAGAGAAGGTGTGGCGGGCATTGTCCCTAGCGCAGTTATCCTTAATGTCGGCATGCTTCTCTGCTTTTTTGTTGGAGCACTTGTGTTTGGGCTCGTGCTTAAGAAACCTCTTGCGAAACGGATGGCACAGACATCAGAAAAATCGCGTTCAAGTCGCATGATTGATTAAATCGCAAAAGGATGTTTGTTTTCTATTTCGAACAGGAATAGAAGGAGCAAGAGGATGAATAAAGGAGCGAGTTTTAATGAGTGAACCGATTTATGGTAATACCCCACCTTTCTTAGGGGCAAAAAACGGTACAGTTGAAAAAACAGACGATGCGGATGTTCTAGTGTATGGTGTTCCGTGGGAAGGCGCTGTCACATGGGGCGATTATACAGGATGCGAATTAGGCCCAAAAGTGATGCGTCTCGCTTCAGGACGCTACTCAGGCTATTTACCTGAGCTTGATCATATCGACGTTTTGGAACACTTGCAGTTAGCGGATTTAGGAGATGTGGACGTTGTCCCCGCTGACGTTGGTGAGACAATGCGCCGGATTCAAGCTTTTGCAAAAGGGGTTTGGGAATCCGGCAAATTCCCACTTGCACTTGGTGGAGACCACGGCATTACGTATCCGATTGTCGCTGGTCTAGCTGAGCAGTACCCTGATAAAAAAATTGGCATTCTCCATCTGGATGCTCATTATGACAACATGCCCCATCACGAGGGTGAAAAGTATGCCCGATCAACTCCTTTTGCGAGACTGTATGAGCATGACAGTGTCCGTAATGAGAGCTTGCTTCACATAGGCATCCATGGACCACGTAATAAGCCGGAAACAGGAAAATACGCCCAAGAAGCGGGCGCCAAGACGGTGACTAGTAGAGAGATTAAAGAAACGACTGACCTAAAAAAACTGGCGGCTGACCTATATGAGCAGGCGGCTAAAGATGTCGATATGGTCTATCTCTCGATCTGCAGCGATGTGCTCGATGTTGCGTTTAATCCAGGTGGGCCGATTGATACCAATGGATTAAGTTCCTATGAATTATTGACGCTTGTGCATGAATTTACGTCCAGAGGTGTGGTCGGTATGGACTTTGTGGAAGTTTATCCGCAGCAAGATGCCAATGATGTATCATCTCACTTCGCATCAACCCTGTCTTTATATGCGTTAGCAGGTCATATTAAAGCAATGAAGAAATAAAAAACCGGCTTCGGCCGGTTTTTTAATGGGGAAAAATCGTTATGCCTCGCTGCTCTAATGCCCTCAGGGCTGAGCGAACGGGGACATGAGGCAGCTTAAATTCTGAACGCAATACCTGTTCCATTTCCGCAGCTGAATCTAGCTGTTTTTTTGTCGTTGTGCCGTCATAATAATGAATCGTATAGATGTTGTTTAAAAGCGAGACAGAGCGCTGCTGTTCGAGTTGATAAAGATGGCAGCGGATAATCGTCATGAAAGGTCCGTCATCACGGTAGGAATTCTGAATAATTGAGCTAAAATCATTCAAGTCCACTTGCTCATTTGTATGAAACGACCAAGTTGTGCCTGTTTGTTGTTCATTAAAGAACCGTTTGTGCTCAAATGAAGAGGAACTTATTTGCGTTATTTTTACTCGGTCTTGACCAAACTGACGCTCCTGCTCTTTCCCAAGCGGCAAGGGGACAAACAGCGGTGCGTTTGAGCCGCAATCGATATAATAGGGAGTCTTGTCCAGTTGAACGAGGATTGCGAGATGAACGCCGCCGACCATCAGTAACTGACAATCAAATTGAAGCTGTTGCAACAAACGATAGAGGTTGGCATTAATGGTATAACAAGTGCCTGCCAAACTAAATGTCTCACGTAAACCTAGTAATTCATCTGGGGCGGGAATCGCTGCTGTTGGATTCATTAGCTTGCTTATATTTTCAAATGGAAACGTCTGTAGGTGGGCAGTGGTTAGCTTCTCTAAAAAAGCAAGAGTAGGCCTCTCCTGTTTTACTTTTAATGTATATAAGTAATGGCGTACCCAATTCATCTAGCTCACTCCTTCTTGCTTTATCTTATCAGTGCAGGCCGATTCAAACGTCAATCGTAAGGAGGAAATCGAGTCAATCTTTAGGCTGAAACATTGAAGAAATTTCGACAAAATTCTACGGTCGCTTCTTTTTAAAACGCTTGAAAGTGGTGCGGGATAAGTGAATCTAGTAACTGGAAAAATGAAACTAGGTCTATCATCCCTAGTTTTGTAATATTACAGTTTGGTTACATTGATAGATTGACACGTCGAATTCATGTAAAATTTACTCAAACTTGTCGATGAAAACAATGAATGGTGTTATTTTTTGTGAGAATGAGTAGAAATGTTTAATCGAGTAAAGAAAAGGGAGGCATTTTCTTGTCAAAATCAACTATTAACAAAGTATTATTTTCTTCAGCCGTTGTTGCAGGGATCGTAGCAGTTGCCCCGCAGGAATCTGAAGCAGCACTTGGCGACCAAACACTTAGACAAGGCATGTCTCATCCTGACGTGACTGAATTACAAACTACGCTTAAAGAAAAAGGATTTTTTACATACCATACAGCAACAGGATTTTACGGAACGCATACACGTGATGCTGTACTTGCTTACCAAAAAGCGAATAACTTACAGGTTGACGGCACGGCGGGACCACAAACATTAGGCAGTCTCGTTAAGTCAGGTGCTGTTTCAAGTCCATCAAATTCAAATGCATCAAACAATAATAGCTCGTCCTCTTCCTCAACGGTGGCAATGCGAATTGGCAATCGTGGAAACAATGTAACGGGATTACAAGATCAGCTTCGCACGCTTGGTTTCTTTAACCAGTCGTCAACGGGCTATTATGGTACAGTGACTCGTGAGGCCGTTCGCAATTATCAGCGTGCCAACAATCTTCAAGTTGACGGGATTGCTGGACCGCAAACACAAGCCCACTTAAGAAGCGGTAATTCATCTAGCGCGCCTTCTAACAACACTAGCAATAATAACAACAACAATAATTCAAATGCTGGTTCAAATACAACACCGCCTGCGTCAACACCTTCAAGCAGCGCGATGCGTCTTGGCCAACGTGGGAGCAACGTAACGGAATTACAGCAGCAGCTTCGTACACTTGGGTACTTTAACCAGAATCCAACTGGTTACTATGGTGAAGTAACAAGAAATGCAGTGCGCGAGTTCCAACGTACAAATGGATTGTCAGTTGATGGTGTTGCTGGACCTGCTACACAGTCTAAGTTAAAAAACAATCCGTCACCGGTTAACAAAAACCAATCAACAACAAACAATGGCAATTCGTCAAACAACAACTCTAATTCGAACCCTGCGCCATCCCAATCAGCAAGCGGTTTGGTTTCTGGTTTAGTTTCTTCAGCTAATTCTGTTATTGGTACTCCTTACCTTTGGGGTGGGACGTCTCCAGCTGGTTTTGATTGCAGTGGTATGATTCAATACATCTTCCGTCAAAATGGCGTGAGCATTCCACGGACCGTTTCCGAACAGTGGAATTCAGGTACATCCGTTAGCTCGCCAAGCGTTGGTGATATTGTTTTCTTTGAAACGTATAAATCAGGACCATCTCATAACGGAATTTATATTGGAAACAACAAATTCATCCACACGGGCTCATCGCGTGGAGTGGAAATTTCCGACATGAACAATAGCTATTGGAGTCCTAAATACTTAGGTGCAAAGCGTCTTCACTAAAAACTAGGCATATGCCTAGTTTTTTTGTTTTGGAAAAATGTACGCCTAAAGCCAGTAATTACACGAACGTGTATTCTTTTTTTACTTGAATAACGAACGTATATTCGAATATAATAAAGGAATATTGAATGAGGAGAGGTCTACATGACACGACAAAAAGCGGTTTTTCTAGTTGATATGGAATCGTTTTATGCGTCAATTGAACATGTTGAGAATCCACAGTACGATGGAAAGCCACTTGTGGTGTCTGGAGACCCTAATCGTCGCAGTGGTGTCATCCTAGCAGCTTGTCCGCTAGCGAAGAAGAAAGGCATTAGGAACGCAGAGCGCCTGTACGAAGCGCAGCAAAAGTGCCCCGATGTTGTGGTAGTGAAACCGAGGATGCAGCGCTATGTCGATGTTTCCCTTGAAATCTCGCGAATTCTTGGAACGTTTACCGATCAGGTAGAACCGTATTCGATTGATGAGCAGTTTATGGATGTGACGGGAAGCCAGCGCTTATTCGGAATTCCGCATGATATAGCGGTTAAGGTAAGAGATGAGGTACAGCGGATAACAGGTATACGAACACGGATTGGTATTGGTGAAAACAAGGTGTTAGCAAAGCTTGCCTGTGACAACTTTGCTAAGAAAAATAAGAGCGGGATTTATCTACTGAGTCGAGATACGATTGATCTTGATTTATGGGGGTTGCCAATTGAAGATTTATTTGGTGTTGGTCGGAAAATGGCGGTTCATTTTCGCAACATGGGCATCCGCACAATCGGTCAGCTTGCGAAAACGGACGGGGAGCACATCAAAAAAAAGTTTGGTTTACATGGGCAAGTCTTATGGATGTCTGCCAACGGTGTTGACTATTCTCCTGTTACACGGGAAGCGCATGCAAAACGTAAGGGCTTCGGAAACGGGATGACGCTACCAAGAGATTATGTCAAAAAAGAAGAGATTCAGGTTGTGCTGCTTGAATTGTGCGAAGAAGTTTGTTCACGGGCAAGAAAAGCGGGCAAGATGGGTTCAACTGTGTCTTTAAGTTTAAACGGGGCGAGCTACGTCGAGAAGCGCGGTTTTCATCGGCAAATGACGTTGCCAATTGAAACCAATATTACGATGGAACTATTTCAAGCGGCGTGCCAGCTGCTCAATCGCTATTGGGACGGGTTCCCGATTCGGCGCTTGAGCATTGGCTTGACGAATTTACAAAGCGACCAGAACTGGCAGATGAGCTTGTTTAACGACAATGAAAGCCGGGATCGTCTGTCGCAGATTGGTTACACGATGGATGATATTCGCCATAAATATGGGAAAGTGGCAATTCAGCGAGCGTCATCGTTAACAAAAGCTTCCCAGCTGCTTGACCGCAGCAAAAAAATCGGCGGCCATTACAAATAAAAAAAGCTTCCATTCATTTTTACTTAATGGAAGCTTCGGTCGTGTCTACTGTCGCTAGTGCAGCAATCAGTTTGACCAGCGTCATCGTATCAATATGTTCTTCACCAGTTCGAACAGCAACATCAAGGATGCGGCCATCATCGAGTTCTTTGATGAGCGTTAACCCTGCGTATAAGCCGTCATCGTTTTGCTCGGCGAATGCATAGTCATACGAATCGAGCTCAGGAAATGTATCTGCTGGAAGCTCTGTGCCAGACGAACGTAACGCATTTACATGTAAATTCAACGAAATGTTCGGGTGGGCGAGTCCAATAATAAGCGAAACAGGTTCATAATCTGTATCAGCTGTATGCGTAAAGCTGTAAGATTGCTCTCCTAGCGTGCGCATCTCATAGCCTTCAGGCAGTTCAACTTCAATCGAATCAAACAGAAGATGGGTTTCAACAGGAAACGTTACCTCATTTCCGTTATAAGACGTGCTCAACAGAGAGATTTGTTCACTAGCATCCTCGTTTGCTTGATCATGAAGGGAACGATCCTGGAGCTTTTCCGTTAAACTTAAAGACGCATACTCCGAAGGGATTGGCTCAATTTCAACGTCTTCATCATTCGCAGAAATGAGAATGGCATGGAAGAGGCTGACAATTTCTTCATAGGTGTCTGAATCGAGTGAAGCTGTATCAGACAACAGTAGTGTAGCCACATACATTTGTTCTAATTCTTGATCAAATTGAACGAGGCGATGAATCCGATCATTCCCAGTATCAATTGATAAGTAATAGTCAAATAAAAGCTCGGGAAATAAGGCTAAATCAATGTTGTTTGGCTCATTTTCTTCAGATCGTAACGAAAGCGAAGTGAAATCACGGCGCAGTGTTAAGTCATAATCAGCTGGAAGTGCTTGGGCACTAACGGTTGCTTGAAAGTCATAGTCTAAGTCTAAATCAGCTGCTGCTGAGAACGTTAAAGAATCGCCTGTTGTGACTACTTCAACACCTTCTGGGATCAAGTAGGTCTTATCAAAAGGGGCAGATGCCATTTGAGCTGAAAGAACATCAGTTCGATCACCGTGTTCAACGACGAGCTGTTTTTCTTCAACTGGGTCTTCTTCTGGGGTGGGTGGCTCCTCGGTTGGTGGAGTTGTTGGTTCACTTGGTGGATTCGTAGGAGCAGGATTTGCCTCTGGTGTGCACCCAGCAAGCAGGAAAAAGCCGAGAAGACTCACACAACTCATTAATCGCAATCGGGTGCGATAATCAGAGCATGTCCTCATAGAATGTTCCTCCGTTTAATAAATTTGTAAAAACGTACCTTTACATATCCTATCATGGAAAGGCACGTCGAGGTGTAAAAGATTTTGAAATTGATTAGAGGGCGACATCTTGATAGTCTTGATGTTTGTCGAACTCAGCTTTGGCAAACGCGCAAACGGGTTTGATTTTTTGATTCTGTTGGCGCATATCATTGACGAGCTCAGCAATCAATGCTGCACCGATACCAGTCCCACGCGCTTTTGGATCTACAAATGTATGTGTAATAACAATGTGGTCATCTTCGGATTGAAACTCAAGTTCACCAATTGCGTTGTTGTCTTCGCCCTCAACATAGTAATGGGTGGATTCTTTTTTATTTCCATTTTAGGATCATTCCTTTATTAGATTTAAATGACTTTGCAGTTTTGTCGCAACACGCTGTTGCTCATCTTCTGGAATGACAGCGTACCAAATACCGTCTATCGTTTCCTCGTGGAAGGTTAATTCTAGTTGTTCAATTGATTCAGTTGCTTGATGGTAATTTTGAGCATAAGAGATCATTTGCGATAAAGTTAAATCCGTTTCGACAGTTGAGCCGATTGAACGAATGAGTTCTGGTGCAGATGAAACTTGGCTTAGTTGGAGTCCTTCGTCAATAATACTCTCCACGACGTCACGCTGCCGCTCCGTTCTCCCTGCATCTCCATTAGGGTCATCTTTGCGCATGCGCACGTACGCGAGCGCTTCCTCCCCGTCAAGTGAGAGCTCGCCTTCATCAAATTCATGTCCAGACAACGAAAATGCTAGCTCGTTTGTTACATTAACTCCACCAAGCGTGTCGATGAATGGGATAAATTGCTCCATATCAATCGAAAGGTAATGATCAATCGGTAAATCAAAGAGGTTTTCTACGCTTTGAATAAGCATGTCAGGACCTCCATACGCGTATGCGTGATTAATTTTTTCAATCGTTCCTTGACCAACAATTTCGGTCCGGGTATCGCGTGGGATACTGACCATTTGGATGGATTTTTCCTGGGCGTTAACGGTTAATAGAAGAAGTGCATCTGCTCTACCATAATGAGCTTCTGAATGGGAATCAACACCAGCCACTAAAAAAGACAAGGGGTCCCCAGGTGAAGGTGAATCTGCTCGTTCCTTGGAAACACCGTCACTTAAGGTGCGGCTTTCAAGGGGTTCATGCATTTCTTCTGTTGCGTTTGAAGTTGTGTCATACATGTGATAAACAAAAAAACTACCGGTAACAAGAAGGATCGATCCAAGCGCGATTGCTGTTTTTGTATACCATTTCATCTTCATCTTCCTTTCGCGCAACTCTTCTGTTCTAATACCCCGATTAGTGCCGGTTAAACAAGGCCATGCCTCCATTGTCAGCCTGTCGTGTCGTCAATATACGTCTGCAAAATGAAAAAACCACCCGAGGGTGGTTTTTAAGTATGGGAACGGCTTGACTGCCAGCGCCAGGAATCTTCACACATTTCCGCTAGTGTGCGCTCTGCTTTCCACTGTAATTCTTTCTCTGCTTTGGAAGGGTCAGCGTATGAAACGGGAGCATCGCCTGCACGACGTTCAACAATTCGCTTAGGAATGGTAACGCCAGAAGCTTGTTCAAATGCAGAAATAACTTCAAGCACGCTGTAGCCTTGACCAGTACCAAGATTAAACGCTTCAGCACCCGTGTAAGAATCAAGCTTCTCTACAGCTTTCAGATGACCTAAGGCAAGATCAACAACATGAATATAATCGCGGATGCATGTCCCGTCCTCGGTCGGATAATCAGCGCCAAATACAGCAAGCTCTTCCCGCACGCCAGCAGCGACTTGGGTAATATAAGGCATCAAATTATTTGGAATGCCGTTTGGTTGCTCACCAATGCGACCAGACTTATGGGCGCCAATCGGGTTAAAATAGCGCAGCAGTGAAATGCGCCATTCGTCATTGGAGGCTGCTAGGTCACGCAGAATATCTTCAATGAAAATTTTCGTGCGTCCGTACGGATTTAACGCACTCAACGGCGCAGTCTCTTTAAGTGGGACTTGATCAGGCATTCCGTAAACCGTAGCCGACGAGCTGAAGACGAGTTTGTAAACACCGTGGGCTTCCATTGTTTTGCAAAGATTAATCGTGCTTAGTAAATTTGTTTCATAGTAGTAGAGTGGTTTCTCAACGGACTCTCCTACTGCTTTTAAACCAGCAAAATGAATAACAGCGTCAATTTTATGTTTCGAAAAAATCGGGTCTAGCTGAGACGAGTCTAGTAAATCAACATCATAGTGCGTCACCGTTTTATTTGTAATCGCTTCAACCTTTTTAATCGTATCAGGGTGGCTGTTCGCAAAGCTATCAGCAATCACAACATCGTAGCCAGCATTTAGAAGTTCAACGCATGTATGACTGCCGATATAGCCAGCGCCACCAGTTACAAGAATGGACATCAGCTTGCTCCTTTTTCATATCTATTTTTCGTCATTATAACAAAAAAAGGGAACAGGAAGTAGACGAACGATCAAATCAATTGTCGAAAAACGTGGTATGATAGGAACAGGATAAAAAAGGGAGGTGTGCTTTATTGGATCAAGACAAGCACTGGCGTGATCGACTTGACTACACGATGCTTTTTCTCGTATTCCTTCTAATCGTAATAAGCTTGATGGCGATCTATGCTGGTACTACAACGCAATACGTTCGCGAAGGGATGTATGAAGAGTTGCGGCATGTCTATGCGTTGTCTCAAGCACGCTGGGTCATTATCGGCATTTTTGTTATGATTATCGTTATTGCAGTTGATTACGAGTATTTGAAATATTTAACCATACCACTCTATTCATTTGGGATGCTGCTTTTATTAATTGTTGAGTTCTTCGGCTACACAAATAACGGAGCGACTCGCTGGATTGAATGGAATAATCGCGGTATTTATCAACCGTCCGAAATTATGAAAATTATTCTTGTATTAGCATTAGCTCATCTAGTCTTTGTCTTAAATAAACGCTATAGCGAGAAAAGTATGAAGCATGACCTAATTAAACTCGGTTTTATCGCCGCTGTAAGTTTACCGCCATTCTTCTTAGTATTAAAACAGCCGGATCTAGGGAGTGCACTTGTGCTCTTCTCCATTGTCGCAGTAGCGATACTTGTTTCAAATATGTCGTTTAAGATGCTTGGAATACTGGCGGGGTTAGCAGCCGCTGCTATTGCTTTTGTTTTTTATATGTTTTTTAACTATGTTGACTTATTAATCAGTCTCGAAATACTTGAGCCACATCAGCTCGAACGCATTTATGGCTGGCTCTACCCTGAGCAGTATGCAAGCAGCTATGCGATGCAAACGCTTAGTGCGACGAGAGGTATTGGGTCCGGCCAATTGCTTGGAACTGGTTTCCTTAATAGTGTGCAGGCAGCGAACGCCTCTATTCCAGAAATGCATACGGACTTTATCTTTGCCGTTATCGGAGAAGAGTTTGGTTTTATCGGTTCAACCATTGTTATTTGTATCTTTTTCCTACTGATTTATCGCATGGTAATGCTTGCGATGGCCTGTAAAGATCTTTATGGAACTTACATTATCGCTGGAATAGCCGGGATGTTGACGTTCCAAATCTTTCAAAACATCGCGATGACAATTGGGCTGATGCCGGTAACAGGAATTGCGCTCCCATTTATTAGCTATGGTGGCAGTGCGTTTATGACGAATATGATTGCAGTTGGAATTGTCATTAATATCGGTATGCGTCAAAAAAGCTATATGTTCGAAGCGACGCGGCAAGATGCGGAGCTGAGGGCTCCTTATACGCCGCTGCAGTCAGCTCGTAAATTTCGGAACAAAAAGAATGGACAAGATCCAAGTCCAGCGAAATAAGAAAAAGACGTCATCTTTACGAAAAGATGACGTCTTTTTCTTATTATGACTCGCTTAAGGCATCCGCTAGTTGTTTATCACCTTCGAGAATTTCAAAAGCTTGCCTCCGTACTGCTTCGTTGGTGAGCGATTCAATTAACACCGTCGCCACATCTGCTCGAGAAATAGAGCGATCTCCGACGTCTGTAAAAGTCTCTGCTTTCGCGATTAACCCCGTAGCAGGATCGTTTGTAAGCGGGCCTGGGCGAACAATTGTATAATTTAAAGCTGTTGTCATCAACATTTGATCAGACACTGCTTTCGCAACCATATAATGTTTAATTTTATCCGGTTGGGCATCTGGGTCACCGGCGCCGATCGAACTTAGCTGAACAAACTGTTTGACAGCAGCGTGCTCTGCGTATTTGAATGACTTGATAGCGCCCCATAAATCAACGGTTAACGTTTTATCAGCACCTGTTGCACCACCAGAACCAGCGGTGAAAATAACGGCTTCTTGACCTTGAAACGCCTTGCTAAAATCCCCTTCTAAATCAGCTACAATGACTTCATCGGCACCAAGCTGCTTCATTTTATCGACTTGCTCCTGCTTACGAACCATTGCAGTTGTTTTATGATTGCGGTCTTTTAATTGGTCAATAACATGTTGACCAACTTGACCGTTTGCCCCAATAACGAGTACATTCATTTTTTAAAACACTCCTTTTTCGGTAAAAACGTTGTAAAGAAGTGAATTCCCAGTCTAATGAAAACTAAACCTTCCGTGATGACAGGTCAAGGCTAGATCGCGCTAATTTTTTGAAATGCCGTACCAGAACACAGTCCACGCATCATTGAAGCGCCGCTGGAAATCATGGTTCTCGTAAATGAAGCTTTCTGTAAAAAGTCCGTCTAATAAACAGTAGTATGCAGAGGAAAACATGCTGAGGGGAATGTCTTTTAAACTGCCTTCGTTTTGACCGTGCTGGTAAAGTTCGGCCAATACACGGTCAATTTCAGCATCTCCTTTTTGAACAATCGCACGTGCCTCTTTTTTTAATTCGACGGGTGGAAAGAGCATAAAGCGCTTGTACATCACTCCTTCTTGTTTTTGAATGATGAATTCACAGCTTTCTTTTAGAACAAGCTTGAGGCGAGTGGCAAGCTCTTCATTTTTGTAACGGACTGAGCTTGTTTCAATTTGCTCAACAAGTGCGTTCATAATGAAATGTGCAACGGTTAAGTATAATTCATCCTTGTTTTTATAATGATTATAGAGAGACGGCTTTTGAATACCCACCTCGCTTGCGATTTGTGCAAGCGTTGTGCCTTCGTATCCGTGGGTAGCGAAAGCACGGAGGGCGACTGCTGTAATTCGATCTTTTGTATTCATCTTTTCAGTCCTTTCAAGTTAAATGAGGATTGCCTTACTAAAAAAAAGGTGCTATACTTTCAATACTAACTACCGGTAGTTAGTTGTTCATTTATTTTACTTTATTAAAGGTGCGTGAAGCAAATGTGGTTTTTGGTTATTGTTGCCGGAATCTTTGAAGTTGGTTGGGCAACTGGCTTGAAGTATGCAAGCACTCCACTGCAATGGAGCTTGACCGCTATCGGAATTGTCATTAGTTTTACACTGCTTGTCCGAGCGGCGACGGTATTGCCAACGAGTACAGTATACGCAATATTTGTAGCTTTAGGTACAGTTGGAACGGTATTTGTCGATATATTTGTGTTTGGAGCAGCGTTTAATGTATGGATGTTACTATTTATTTTACTGTTGCTAGTGGGCGTCCTCGGGTTAAAGTTAGTGACTGGAGATAAGCGCGCGGAAGGGGGCACGGACGTATGAGCTGGGTCCTATTAATTCTTGCTGGAATCTTTGAAGTTGTTGGTGTGAGCGGAATTCAAATGATTACCAAAGGAGAAAAGAAAAAAGGATTTTTAGTCTTAATCATTGGTTTTATCATAAGCTTTTCGTTTCTTGCGATTGCGATGGAAGCAATTCCCCTCGGAGTAGCTTATGCTGTCTGGACGGGTATTGGTACAGTTGGAAGCGCGGTCGTTGGAATGGTCTACTACAATGAATCAAAAGACCGTATGCGCATCTTCTTTATCGGTCTCGTTGTTGTGGCAGTTATCGGACTGCGGATCGTGTCATAAAACCGTAATGTTTGTAGTCTGAGTAAACGGGAATATCCTCTTATAAGCACATGACGACAGAAAAGCGGAGGGTATCTACCATGCTTTGGACTATATTTCTAGTTATTCTCGTACTATGGTTACTCGGATTTATTTCTGGATTCGGAGAAGGTTTAATTCACTTGCTGCTAGTAGTAGCACTTGTCGTATTAATCTTCCAAATGATCACAGGAAGAAGACGAGCCTGACGATACAAAGAAGCCGAGGCAATCTGCCTCGGCTTCTTTGCGTTAATTTAATTCTAAATGTCCACGCATTTCATCGCGAATGCGCGCTTTTTCTTCATCTGAAACAATGGCATACCAAAGGCCATTAATGGTTTGCCCGGTGTAGTTTACTTCAATCTGCTCAACCGTTCCTAGCGCAGAACGATAATCGGATTGGTAGGACCACATATCTCCAAGCGCCAAGTCCGTGCGCACAGTTGAACCTAACACATCAAGGATTTCGCCGGCGCGTGTAACCGAATTAAGTGAAACGGCCTCATCCATCAACGCTTCAATAATATCACGTTGGCGATTTGCGCGACCTGCATCGCCGCGAGGATCATCATAGCGCATGCGCGAATAGAGCAAGGCTTGTTCTCCATTTAAATGAATGTTTCCTTCTTGAAACTGGTTGCCATCCATTGAAAAAGCGAAGTCATTGTATACCGTCACCCCGTCAAAAGCATTGATTAAGCGAGTGAAACCTTCCATATTAATACCGGCATAATGGTCAATTGGAATGTTAAAGGCATTTTCGACGCTATTAATTAACATCTCTGCTCCGCCGTAGGCATGGGCGTGGTTAATTTTTTCCGTTGTGCCTCGTCCGACAATCTCCGTACGTGTGTCACGCGGAATCGATAACATCTTGGTTGTGCCATCATTTGGGTTAAGCGTCATAACAATAATGGTGTCTGAGCGCCCGACAACGTCCTCTTCACGCCCGGGTGTATGGTCAACACCTGCTAGTAAGATCGAAATAGGTTCGCCTGCTTCAAGCGTTTGTTCGCGAATAGGAGATGATCCTTGTCTATCCGTAAGCGGTTCATACATTCGATCAGCCGTAGAGCGAATATCATTATAAAAATAAAGTCCAACAGCAAGTACGGCTACGAGAAGAATACCGAAAATAAGTAGGGTAATTTTTAAAGCCTTTTTCTTTTTCATTGCAAAACGCCTTTCGCTTAAGTAGAATTTTCTTCCTATTCTATTAGAATATAAAAACTTTAGCACAACGACAAGGAATTTCTTTTGTAATTTTTAGTAAGAAATCAATTCCATTTGTAATAGGAAGTGGTAAGGCTGCGAACGAGAACCCGTACGCTGAATGACGAACAATGTCGAACGTATATTAAAAATTGACTAGATTTTAAGGTTTCTTTGTTGAAAATTGTGATATAATTCACTGTGAGTTATGGCAAATGCTTTAGGAGGTTATCAATCGAATGGAAGAAACGATTAGTTTGAAGGAAATCTTTCAAACTTTAAAACAACGTTGGAGGATGCTTGTCCTGATCCCCCTACTTGCAATGTTAGCTGGTGCTCTTGTTAGTTCTTTTGTACTTACACCAATGTATGAGCGTTCAACCGAAATTCTTGTTAATCAAACAGAAAGTGATGGACAATTGACTCAGAATAATGTGCGAACGAATATAGAGGTTATTGGAACGTACACCAATATTATTGAGAGTTCTCGAATTTTAGCCCCTGTTGCGGAAAATAGCGAGATTGGTTACTCGGTCTCTGAGCTAAAAAACATGATGTCAGTTACAGCCCCTAATAATTCACAGGTCATGTCAGTAACGATTGAAGCAGACGATCCATATATCGCTACGTTAATCGTTAACGAAATAGCCGAAGTATTCGTTGAGGATCTTCCTACAATTTATACAGGTGCTGAAAATGTAAACATCTTAACCGCGGCTGAGGTTGGAGAAAACCCAAGTCCGAGTAGTCCTAATACGATATTAAACATAGCGATCGCCTTTGTTGTTGGCTTAATGGGCGCAGTTGGCCTCGCATTCTTATTCGAATACTTAGATACAACAATTAAAACCGAAAAAGATATTGAAAACATTCTAAATTTACCTGTTCTTGGAGCAGTTTCCACAATGGATGGTATGGAATCTGCAAAAAAAACGTCTTAGTATAAGGAAAGCAGGTGACGTATGGCACGTTCAACACGTACGAAAAAGAAACCCGTTCAAAAGAAACGTCAACTCATTGCTGATGTGAGTAAGCATTCCCCGATTACCGAACAATACCGGACGATACGGACTAATATTGATTACTCCGCTATTGATTCAACGTTAAAATCAATTTTGATTACGTCTGCAGGACCTGGAGAAGGAAAATCAACAACGGCATCGAACTTAGCTGTGGTGATGGGGCAAAATGGTCAGCGCGTGCTGCTCGTTGATGCTGATATGCGAAAACCAACAGCTCATTATACGTTTAGCTTAATGAATACACATGGGTTAACAAATGTATTAACGCGTCAACAAAAGCTTGTTGATGTTGTGCAAGAAACAGAGATCGAGAATGTGCACCTCTTAACATGTGGACCGATTCCGCCTAACCCGGCAGAGTTATTAAACTCGAAAATGATGGAGCTTGTCATTAAAGAAGCAATGGACGAGTTTGATATGGTTATTTTAGATACACCTCCTGTGATGGCTGTTGCTGATGCACAAATTCTTTCAAACAAAGTTGATGGGACGATAATTGTCACTTCAAGTGGGAAGACAGATCGCGATCAGCTAGAGAAAACAAAAGAAAACCTTGAAAAAGCAAATGCCAATTTATTAGGGGTTGTTCTGAATAACAAACCTATTGATCAGAATACGTACTATTATTATCAATAAAATGAAGGAGTGCATGTTGTGATTGATCTTCATAGTCATATTCTGCCCGGCGTAGATGACGGTGCGAAAACAATCGAATCAAGTATAGCGATGGCGGAAAAGGCTGTTGAGGAAGGCATTACAACGATCATTGCGACGCCACATCATCAGCACCCTAACTTTCAGACCGACGGTACGTTTGTTGTAGACGCAGTAGCAGAACTAAATCAGGAGCTAAAGAAGCAGCATATTCCTCTTCATGTACTACCTGGACAGGAAATTCGAATAAATGGTGATATTGTGCAGGAGTTAGGCAACGGTTCTTCTCTTAGTCTAGCATCTAGCAAGTATGTACTAATAGAATTTCCAACGAATGATATCCCAGCGTATTCGAAACGATTGCTTTATGAACTAAGTGTAGCCGGGTATATTCCGATCATTGCTCATCCTGAACGAAATAAAGTGTTCCTGGAATCTCCAGATAAACTCTATGAATTGATCAAAAATGGGGCGCTCGGACAAGTAACGTCTTCAAGCTTAACGGGTTATTTTGGGAAAGACATCCAGACCTTTAGCGAACAGCTAATTGAAGCGAATTTGGTACATGTACTTGCATCAGATGCCCATAATCTTGACCGGCGTACGTTTCGGATGCAGGAAGCTTTTCAAGCTGTGGAAAATCAGTTTGGTCAAGAAACGGTTTTTCGTCTCAAGGAGAATGCGCAGCTCGTGGCAGAGAACAAACATGTTTATCTTGAGCCACCGGAACGTGTCGTAAAGAAACGCAAAAAGCTATTTGGTTTGTTTTAAAGAGAGAAGCTCTGGTCGAGTTTCTTTTTTTTGAAATTAAATTCGAATATAGTTGAATTTATTATTCGATTACATTAGAATAAATTCATAGAAAGGTGGAGAAGCGTGATGAGTGAAGAGATAGAGCGGGTCGAACTAAAAATCGTCGTTTCACCTATATGGGAATCAATTGTCGCATTAGCAGGCTATACATATGAACCGATTCGACATACTTTTGATCAAGATGATGAATGGAAGAGTGACACAATGCCCAGCGAGTTAGAAGCAGCAGTAGCAGAAATCGGCCGGACGAATTTCTGGCATGCTCTTCTGATGCTGCAAGATCAAATCGAAGCTAGTACCGTTCAAGATTTTTCGAACAGACTAACAGAGTTAACAGAAGCCGAACTTTACGACAGTGTTCTCCCCTACAAAGGAAGAAGCTTGGAGGGAGAGCGAATACAGGCGACACGGTCAATCGAAGGTCGCCAAAAGTACTCTAGCTATTTTCAAGGACATCCTTTTCTTGAAAGTTACTTTAACGCATTAGAAGAATATTCAGTTGAGCAATTTAAATCTTTTCTTATCCATACACTAACGAGCTGGACAGCTTGGGTCGAAACAAAGTCAGAATGGACTAATGGGCTAGCTATTCTTCAAAAAGAACAGCAATCAATTGAGCTTGATCCAGCCAATCCAGTCAAGGATATTGAACGAATAACAGGGGTTGCTTATGTTCCTGAACCCGGTGTCTGGACAGTTAAGTTGATTCCTCACATTGCTTACCGGCCATGGCTGTTGGAAAAACGCTCGATTGAGACAAAGTTATTCTTTTATCCAGTCAGCGATGAGTATTTCCAAGAACAAGGTGTTCCATCAAGCGAGTTAGTACGAGGCCATAAGGCACTTGGGGATTCACTCCGGCTACAGCTATTGTATCAGCTTAAGCAAGGGCCGATGTCGCTTGCCGACTTGAGCAAGCTGTTTCAAGTGTCAAAAACAACGCTGCATCACCAGCTATCGACGCTAAAAGCAGCAAAGTTTGTCGCTGTAAATAAAGGGGTGTACGTGCTGAATCAAGCAAGGCTTGAAGGCTTTTCAACAAAATTACAGCGCTTTCTGGAGGAAAAATAAGTGGGGCGCTATTCGCGCTCCTTTAAAGCGCTTTGGTCGGGAGAGGTGATTTCGGAGTTTGCCGGAGCTTCTGGTGCCATTGTGAATGGGCTGCTTTTATTTGAATTGACCGGGTCGAGGGAGTGGATGGGGGCGATGTGGCTCCTTTACTTCGTTCCATCGCTGCTGCTCCAAGGTGCGAGCGCTCCTTTTCTTAACTATGTTGCCAAAGAAGTCATTCTCCGACGTGTTCAGCTTATTCGTGCTTGTGCTTACATACTGCCGTTAGCCGGGCTGTTATGGGATGCTAACTTAGCGATTATAGTAGGGTTAATCTCGCTCCAGCTAACGCTTGGTCTACTTGCCCCTATATACGCAAGCTTGTCTTTTGCGATTTTGCCGGTGATTTGTGCAGATGAAGAGCTAGTTGATGCAAACGGTCTACTTGATGGGACGCTCCGCTTAATGGGGTTTCTTGCTCCGAGCATAACGGCTGGTTTTGTCGCTTTTCTTCCCTTGCCTACCATGTATATCGTATCAGCGAGTTTGTTTTTAATCAGTTTCTTTGTCTTATCCGCTGTTAAACTACCTGCTACAAGTAAAAAAATAGCCGTTTGGACAAAGCGATTTTGGTTTAATGAGTTAAAAATAGGCTTTAGAGTATTTTTAAATATCCCAATATTGGTACGATTGTCGTTTCTTTCTGCAACGGTTCAGTTTGCTGTAGGAGCAACAATGGTCGTAAGCATTCCATTTATTCGAACGGAGCTTGGTGGGGCGCAGTGGGAGTATGCGCTATTTTCGGCGGCGTTTCCACTTGGGTACGTACTCGGAACCGTTTTACTTCGGGTTGTCGTTAAAAGAGAATGGCTCATGTACATCGGTTTAATAGGTGGGGGTTTTTCTTTTGTGCTTTTGTTTTTCGTCCAATCAACAGAAGTCGCCTGGCTATGCGAGCTGTTTGGGGGGATTGCCTTTCCGTTCTTTAATGCTCAAAGTGCGGCTATCTTCCAGCGCTTAGCGCCTAAAGAACGACTTGCACAATTAAGTGCGGTTCGGCTTTTATTTTTACGGGCATCGATGCCCCTCGGAATCGTATTTGCAACTTTATCAGCACCGTTCTTAAGCATACGCGCTGTCTATGTATGTGTGGGGTTGCTTATTATTGTGCCGGGACTAGTCTACCTTCATCGTGTGCTAAAAAAACCTGTTACTACGTAAAAAAGAAGCTGGCGCTCACCAGCTTCTTTTAGTCTTATTCGTTTCGTAAAAAGGGAGCGGTAGCAGAGGTTGGATGACGCGCTACTTCTTCCGGTGGTCCACTTGCGACAAGCTGTCCGCCTGCACTTCCACCGTCTGGACCCATGTCAATCACCCAATCGGATGAGGCAATTAAATCGATGTGGTGTTCGACCATAATGACCGTATTTCCGGCGTCAACCAGCTTATTTAATAGAAGCGATAATTTTGCAATGTCGGTTGGATGAAGTCCGGAAGAGGGCTCATCAAGTAAGTAAAGCGTATGGCCAGTTGTTTTCTTGCTGAGCTCTTTCGCCAGCTTGATTCGCTGTGCTTCGCCACCAGAGAGCGTCGTTAGAGCTTGTCCCCATTGTAAATAACCGAGCCCCACTTCACCTAGTAAAGCCAGAAGCTCGTGCAATTTCTTGTGAGACTTAAAGAGATCCAGGCTCTCTTCAATGGCAAGTGCTAAGAGGTCAGAGATGGAATGACCATCCAATTTTACCGCAAGCACCTCTTCTTTAAAGCGTTTGCCACGGCAAACAGGGCAAGTGACCTGCAGGTGAGACAAGAAATGCATGTCGAGATCAACTACACCTAGTCCTTCACAGCGGTCACAGCGGCCCCCGGCTGTATTAAATGAAAAGTGTTTAGCCGTTAAGCCAGCTGCTTTGGCTACTGGTTGTTGTGCGTAGAGTTTGCGAACATGTGTAAATAAATCCATGTACGTTGCAATGTTGGAACGCTGCATGCGGGAAAGAGGGGTTTGACCAACTTGAATAATCGTATCAACCTGTTCCATTCCGTTAATGGTTTGACAACCAGAGTAAGGAGCTTGTTTGGCTACTGCTAGGACATCAAAAATTAAGCTCGATTTCCCCGAACCAGAAACGCCTGACACGGAAATTAGGCTTCCGAGGGGAAAGGAGACGTTAACATTTTTTAAATTATGCTTCATTGCGCCTTCAATTGTGAGCATGTACCCATTGCCAGCTCGTTGCTTTGAAACAAGCCTCTGTGCCTGTGAAAATACGCGGCCAGTAATCGAGGCGGGCTGTGCTTTTAACTGGGATAAAGTGCCTTGTCCAACAATTTCTCCGCCAAACCTCCCTGCACCTGGGCCAACATCAATAATTTGGTCAGCGCGTTCAATCACTTGGCGGTTGTGTTCAATCACCAACACCGTATTGCCGAGATCGCGGAGCTGCTTCATGATGTCAATTAATCCTTCTGTATCTTTTGCATGAAGTCCTGCGGTTGGCTCATCAAGAAGGTAGAGCACGCCAGTTAAGCCAGAGCCTAGAATCGATGCCAGTCTGAGACGCTGTGCCTCGCCACCAGATAACGTAATGGTTGTCCGGTCAAGAGTGAGGTAACCAAGTCCAACACGAAGGATGCGCTTCACTTTTGTATGCAGATCATAAAGAACGGAAGTTAATAAAGAGTCGTTCGCTTCACGGTAGACCGTTTGAACGTTCTCAATCCAGTAGATCAGTTCTTGTAAAGATCGATTTGCGAGCTGCGGCAACGTTTGATGATGAACATGAACAATACGTGTTTCATGCCTTAAGCGTTCGCCGTGACAATCTGGACAAACCGTAGGAATAAAGAAGTGGGCTTCACTAGATTCCCCACTTTTTTCTTGATAACGACGCCACATCCCGGTTAAGATTCCTTCAAATTTTCCTTTTGTAGCCGTTTTTGGTGGCAATTGAGCTGGGAAGTGCTCGCCAATCTGCTTACTTTCAACACCGTATAAAAGCAAGTCCCACTCGACCTGGCTGTAGTCAGCAAGCGGAATAGAAAGATCATCGGAAAGGCCGTAGTGTTTTTTTGCAGCTTGATAAACAGAGCCATAATAGTCTTGAATGCCTTTATTCCAAAAAACAACAGCGCCATCAAGGAGCGATTTTTCGTAATCAAAGAGAGCGTTTTGATTAATTTCAAGCGTGGTACCTAGTCCACTGCATGTTGAGCAAGCTCCGCTCGGTGTGTTAAATGAGAAATCAGCTTTAGTAAAGGGGTCATGCTCTTTCTGACAGGCAGGGCAGGTAACAGGTTTTGTATCGTCAAGAGGGGCCATCATTTCCGTTTGGCAGGATGTGCATAGTCGTGTGCCTCTTTTTTGAAAAATGGTTCGTAAATAGGTGTATAAATCGGTTACAGTTCCAACGGTTGAGCGGGGATTGCGATTCGCTTGTTGTTGATTCACACCGATTGAGGGAGACAGCCCTTCGATTAAATCAACGTCCGGACGGGCAATTGCATCAGCAGAGCCGACGCTTGATTCTAAATATTGGCGTTGGCACTCACGTTGCAGCAAATCAAGCGCCAACGTTGATTTTCCAGATCCCGATGGTCCGGTCACAACAACAAGCTGATGCTTAGGGATGTCTAAAGAAATGTTTTTTAAATTATTCTCTCGTGCACCTCGAATGCGGATGGTGGTTTGCATAAAGACCTCCTTATGTTTTAATCCCCTTTTGCAGGAGCAAGCTCCATTGTATAACACTAATGCAAGTGATAAGGTTAAGCTATAATAAAACCTATTTAAAAAGGGTATCTTTTCTGTTGCTCTTGAAGGTTTTCATTGAATCTTTTAATGAGGGGTATATCAGATGCGTTATTACCGACCGATTGATATAGCAACTGAGCTACAAGTGAGCACAAGTGCGCTGAGACACTATGAGGCATATGAATTAATTCCGTTACCTAAACGCTCTGCCGCAAACTATCGGTTATACACCGACCTACATTTTGCCTATTTTCGAGCGATTCGAGCATGCTCAATTGGCTTTAGTTTTGCCTTAACGATTGAGGTTATCCAAGCGATCAAGGCAGGAGCGATCGATAAGGCTCTTTGGAAAGTGAATGGAGAACAAGCACAGCTACATCACGAAAAGAAAGTGACGGAACAAACGTTGGACTTGTTACGAGATTCGTCCTTCACCATTAAAGATAAGAACAAGTGGAAAAGCCATATGACGATTGGGGAAGCCGCTAAATTAACGAATGTGCAAACATCGGCAATCCGTCACTGGGAGAAAGAAGGTTTACTCAAAGCAGAGCGCCATCCAGACAATGGCTACCGGATGTTTACACCTATGCACATTAGGCAGATTTTAATTATTCGATCCATGCGTGAAACCGTTTATTTCCTGGAAGAAATGAAGGAAATTGTTCAAGCGGTGGAACAGCACAGTGTTGATGCTGCCGAGCGGGCAACTAAGCGGGCTTTGGAACGATTAACTAAACGGAATCAGCTTCAGTTCAGCGCGATTAAAGAACTGGTTAATCTGCTTGAAGTAATTGAAACCGAATAGTAAGAGTTGATTTCGAAAGAATTGAAAATAAGGTATGCTTAAAGAAAAGCTAGTGACCGACGTCAGGAGGAGCCTTATGATGAAGCCTGCGTTTACGAGATTAAGTGAGAATGCCCTGTCCGTTCAGTTTGGCGAAAAGGCAGATCAGCAAACGTTTAAAACGATCCAGCAATTTGTTCAACAATTAAAAATAGAGCCGTTTAATGGACTGATCGAAATCGTGCCCGGTTATACGAACGTGGTGCTTTTCTTTGATCCTTTTGTTATAACGCGTACGTCGACTGAATCCTTAACAGAAGCTTTAACTAAACAAGTAAGCCCTTATCTAGGCGTAGAAGAAAAGCAGGGGGCTACGAGCTTGCGACGAATTCCTGTTTGCTATGATGAGAGCCTTGCACCGGACCTACTCTCCCTAGCAGAGGCAAAAGGGTTTTCAGTTGAAGAAGTGATTCATAGACATACGGAAGCGACCTACCTCGTCCATATGATAGGTTTTGCACCTGGTTTTCCTTTTCTCGGAGGAATGAACAACTCGCTTGCGACACCTCGAAAAAGCAAGCCACGGGCACGAGTTGCTGCAGGTTCGGTAGGAATAGCTGGCGGACAGACAGGAATTTACCCGACGGAAACGCCAGGAGGTTGGCAGCTTATTGGTCAGACACCGCTTGTTCTGTTTGATCTAAGCAAGGAGCAGCCTAGTCTTCTGCGTGCGGGAGATCATGTTCAGTTTGAGGCAATCTCGCTCACGTCGTTTAAGCAAATAAAGGCAGGTGAGCCATGGGAATCTATGTAAAGCAAGCGGGTCTCTTTTCTACCATACAGGATTTAGGAAGAACAGGATTTCTTGACCAAGGTGTTGTGCAAAGTGGCGCAATGGACGGAATTGCGTTAAGACAAGCCAATCTAGTTGTTGGTAATCAGGAAACAGAAGCGGGCTTAGAGATGACGATTACTGGACCAACGCTTTTGTTTACAAAACCAGCCATCATCTGTGTGACTGGGGGAGGCATGACGCCCTTTATTGCTGGAAAAAGGAAGAGGGTCGGTTCTCCGCTATACGTTCCAGAAGGAGGCGTTGTCTCGTTTAAATCCAATCAAACTGGGATGCGTGCTTACCTTGCTGTTGCAGGAGGGTTGTCCGTCCCTGTTGTGCTTCAGAGCAAAAGTACATATACGCGAGGTGGCATGGGCGGTTATGCTAGTTGTGCCCTGAAGCAAGGAGATATCGTTGAGCTGCAAGAAAACGATACAATCCTTCAGTCGTTTAATAAAAAGCGAGAAAGTCAGCAATTCAATGATTGGTTTATCGCAAGCACTCCTGTGAAAAAACAAACAGAAGTTCGTGTGTTTCCTGGTCCTCATCTTAATTGGTTAACGTCAGAGAGTATCGCTTCACTCTTTGAATCACCGTTTACGATTGGCAATCAATCGGATCGCATGGGCTATCGGTTGCTTCCAGAACAACCATTGGAGTTTGCAGAAACGAAACAGTTACTTTCAGAAGCGGTGACGCTAGGGGCGGTTCAAGTACCTGCTGATGGACAACCAATTATCTTAATGGCTGATCGGCAAACGGTTGGCGGTTATCCTCGCGTTCTTCAGGTGGCTCATGTTGATATACCAGTCTTGGCTCAACTCCGACCTGGTCAATCCTTCACGTTTCAACAGATCGATTTAGAAGAGGCAGACGCACTTTTTGAGGCGCAGGAACGAGATATGACTCAGTTAAAACGAGCAATAAAGATGAAATGGCGCCAGTTGGGCGAAGGAGGCTGAGATGAGTTATTCAATTGATTTGAACAGCGATGTTGGTGAAAGCTATGGGGTGTACGCACTTGGCAATGATGAAGCACTAATGCCGCTTATTTCTTCGGCGAATATTGCCTGCGGTTTTCATGCTGGTGATCCTCGCGTCATGAGGAAAACGATTCAACTGGCGCTTGAACATCAGGTCGCAATCGGGGCACATCCAGGCTTACCTGACTTAAATGGATTTGGCAGGAGAGAAATGGCAATTACGCCAGAGGAAGCTTATGAATTAATCATTTATCAGCTTGGTGCTCTTCAAGCACTGACAAAAGCAGAGGGCGGGGTTGTCAGACATGTGAAACCTCATGGGGCTCTCTACAATATGGCTGCCGCCAACAGCGAGCTCGCACACGGCATTGCCAAAGCGATTTACGCAGTTGATTCGGCTTTAATCGTGTATGGGTTGTCTGGAAGTGCCCTGCTACAAGCAGGAAAAGAAATAGGCTTACAGACTGCTAGTGAAGTATTTGCAGATCGTACCTATCAGCGGGATGGCAGCTTAACAAAGCGAAGTGAAGTGAATGCACAAATCAGTGACCCTAATCAAGCGAGCGAGCAAGTCATAAAAATGGTTACAGAAGGAGAGGTCCAAACGTTAGATGGACAGACGCATTCCATTCAGGCAGATACCGTCTGCATTCATGGAGATGGTCTGCATGCAGTTGCGTTTGCCCAATCGGTGAGGCAGAGATTGCTCGCTAAAGAGATTTCCATTGAGGCTATCCGGAAAAAATTAAAGACAGGGGGAGAGGCGAATGCTTGAGCTCTCAATCGCTGATTCCGAAAAATTAAAGCAAGTCGCTCATGCCTTATCAACAGATAGTAGAATTCAGATGATTCAGCAGTTAAACCATGCCAGCTACAGCGTACATGAGCTTGCAGCACGTTTAAAGATTCCTGTTTCCACAGCAGCTGCTAATGTGAATGTGCTGCAAGAGGCGGGGCTGATTGTAACCGAGCTTCGTCCTGCGAGTAGGGGCGCGTTAAAGATGTGCACGCGCAATTTTGACGACATCCGGATTGTCTTGAATCAAGTGGAGCAGCGTGAGCAGGTTGAATCCTCTGTGCTTCACATGCCAATTGGACATTATGTGGAGTTTAGCGTTTCGCCAACGTGTGGAATGGCTAACGAACAGGGTGATGTGCTTAATGAAGATGATCCGGTGCAGTTCTATCAGCCAGAACGGGTTGCCGCAGAGTTGATTTGGACTCGAGCTGGCTACCTTGAATATAAGTTTCCTTTCGCTCCGCCAAAAGACCGTAGCATCACGAGCATCGCGTTTTCGTGTGAGCTTTGTTCAGAAGCTCCGAATTACGACCATAACTGGCCATCCGATATTACCGTTTGGATGAATGGGATAGATATTGGCACGTGGACAAGTCCAAGTGACTTTGGTGACCGTGCGGGGGCACTGAATCCTGCTGGTTGGTTTCAACATACTCGGACACAATACGGCTCTTTAAAGCGTTGGGAAGTAAACAAAAAAGAAGCGTTACTGGATTTCAAACCGATTAAAGCTGTTTCAATTGATCAGCTACAGCTTGATCAAACGGACTACCTAAGCGTGCGAATTGGAATAAAGGAAGATGCAGAGCATAAAGGTGGCTTTAATCTATTCGGTGAAAAATTTGGGGATTACGCACAGGCTTTAAAGCTCGAAGTTTATTTTCAAGAGAAAGAATAACAGAGTCTGGTGAGCACAATGCTTAGCAGACTTTTTTTCATGAAATCAAATAAAAGGTTTGACAATTCTGATAGATACTTTTATGCTGTGGGTAATGAAAACAGATATATTGTTTATAAACAAAATAATTGTTTTGTAGGAGGGCTTTCTAGTGAAGCAAATTGACAAGTCGTATCCAAGACCAAAGTTTGTCCGCACAAATTGGCTTAACTTAAACGGCAGATGGAATTTTGCTTGGGATGACCAAAACGAAGGATTGGCCAATGGCTGGCACCATCAGCCTTCATTTAATCGTCAAATTACAGTTCCTTTTTCTTATGAAACGAAAGCAAGTGGCATCAACGAACCAACGTTTCATCCAGTTGTTTGGTATGAACGAAGCATTACCATTCCTAATGAGGAAAAAGGTAAGCGGGTTTTGCTCCATTTCCAGGCTAGTGACTACACAACAACGGCGTGGTTAAATGGTCAAAGTGTTGGTACGCATCACGGCGGAAACACAGCTTTTTCGTTTGATATTACCGCTTATGTTACCGATGAAAAACAACAGCAGCTTGTTGTTCGAGTGGAAGACAGTATGAGTACCGAGCAACCACGAGGGAAACAACGCTGGATTAGCGAAAATTTCGGTTGTTGGTACGTGCAGACTACGGGAATTTGGCAAACGGTTTGGCTGGAATTTGTTCCTCATCATTATTTAGAAAATGTTCGTGTGACGCCAGATTTTGATCGAAGTTCAGTTCATCTTGAATACGCTTACAATGGATCATCTGAGCGAAGCATAAGGATCGAGACGATTATTTCATTTCAAGGAAAAGAAGTGCGGCGTTTTTCGATTGAGCCAAAACAGCATAAGACAACGATGCATATGAGTTTAAGCTCTTCGATTCATGAGTGGGGAATTGCGCACTGGACACCGGAACAGCCGAATCTGTACGATCTGACTTACATTGTCACGGAAGCGGATCAAGAGATTGATCGGATCCATTCATATGTAGGTTTGCGCAAACTATCAATAAAAAACGGCCAAGTCTTGTTAAACAATCGACCGATTTATCAGAAGTTAATTCTAGATCAAGGTTATTGGGAAGACTCTCACTTAACAGCGCCTTCCTACGAAGCGCTTGAAACCGATATTGACGCGGTCAAAAAGCTTGGTTATAACGGAATCCGCAAGCACCAAAAAATTGAAGATGAACGCTTCTATCACATTTGTGACCAAAAAGGTGTACTGGTCTGGGCAGAAATGCCATCTACTTATTCGTATTCTGCACAAGCTGTTCAGCAGTTTTCTGCTGAATGGTATGAGGTCGTCAATCAATTAGCTCATTACCCATCGATTGTTACATGGGTGCCATTTAATGAATCATGGGGCATTGGAGCGGTATTTTCGAATACGAAGCAACAAGCATTTACCGAGTCAATTTATTATGGGACAAAAGCAATTGATGATACACGCCCTGTTGTTGTGAATGACGGCTGGGAGCATACAATATCAGACATCATCACGCTGCATGATTATGAAGAATTCGCTGATGCCTTTCTCGAGCGCTACGAAGATAAAGACATGCTTCTTGGCAATAGCTTTTTGCATAATAAAGAGAAGTACCCGTTTGCTGAAGGATATGTGTACAAAGGACAGCCGGTGCTTATCAGTGAGTATGGCGGGATTGCCTTTACAACAGAAGATGGCTGGGGTTACGGCAACCAAGTAAAGTCAGCAGAACAATTTCTTGAGCGCTATGAAGCGATTACCGACGCAATTAAAGCGTTGCCTTATGTAACGGGCTACTGCTACACGCAAATTACAGACGTGCAGCAGGAAGTGAACGGACTGCTCGATGAGAAGCGTGAACCGAAGCTTCCATTCGAGGCCATCAAAGCAGTAAATGATAAATAAGAAGCGCGTAAGGCTGTGGAGACATGCTATTCTCTACAGCTTTTTCGTTTGCACGATGAGAGCGTGGGGGCCGTGAATCACGTAATGACAGACGATTACGTATTTCGTCAGAATGGTGGATGTAGAATATGTAGAAGCCAATTGTTTAGAAAATCAGCTACTACACACCCCCACCCCTACTAAGGAAGAAAAAGCTTATCCTACTAAGAGCTACTTAAAAAACCTTAAGGTGTTCCCCTTTTTATGAGCTTTTTTCCAAGTGAATTGAATACATTGGTAAAAAGGAGGGGGATATGAAGCGATTCGTTGGTTTGTTCATCGGCCTACTTATCGTCGGAATCGGTTGGTATTGGATCAATCAATATCATCAGGAACAGTATTTAACTGAAGTTATTTTTTATGAAGAAAACGACTTACTCATTGTCGGACTAACAGCTGATCGCGAAAAGATTGCCGATACCGAGGTATATGAGTGGGCAACGGAAGAGCAAGAACAGATACAAGACATTATGGCGTTTTTATCAACCTATAAGGTGAGGCGCGTTACAAATTCTTATTATCAAACGCATTATTTAGGTGATTCTAAGCAAGAGATTCGCATTAGCCATTATAAGCACGAGCCATCGGTTGTATTTTGGGGAGAATACGGCGTACAGATGATGGATGGGAGAACATATGAGGTCGTAAATGGGCCGATTAATTTAAACTGGTCCAGGCATTTTATTGAGGAAAAGAAGGAAGGGCGTTAGCTAGTTGACCAAGCAGGTTTGGTCAACTAGCTTTTTCTAAGTAGGGATCGATTTTACATGCCAAAGTCCGGCTTCTAAAGCTGAGAAACGGGTTGTTTTACGAGTAAACGCATCGTCTCCACACGCTCATTTTCATCAATAACGGTAAAGCCAAACTGCTCATATAGCTTCTTTGCCCGACTTCCTTTGAATATTTTCAATGTAATAGATTTACGGTCACTATATGAATCTAAGACCGATTGAAACACAGCGCGTCCAATGCCTTGCCCTTGGTAAGTAGGGTCTAAGTAGAAGTTTTTTAACTCTACTTCTTCCTCACTAACTATGATACCGATGCAGCCAATGGTTTTGTTTCGCAGTTGAATTAAATAAACATGGTCGGGGTTAAAGTTTTCATTGAACCGTGCTAAAACCCGTTCATCAGGAAGTTGATGCCGCTTGAAATCAGCAGCAAGAACGTTCATGCGAAGGGCAGAAATGTAAGGTTTGTCTTCGTAGGTACTTTGAATGAGCTGAAAGTCCATTAGTCATTCTCCTTCGCTGATTTGTTTAAAGCGCTTGGTAAATAAACCGTTTTAAAATGTTCGAAAACAACGAGCATCTCAGGGTGAAACGAGCGACCATACATTTCTGCTTGACTGCGCAGAAAGGGTTCATGGGCTTGTTGCCATGATGCGAGCGTTTGATCTCCATGTCCTTCTGCCTGAGCGTGCGCTTCGGTAATAGAATGATACGGGATGATTTCAATCTCCGTTGACTGGATAATCGCACAAGGAATTTCATCACCATCAAGGATGATGCTATATGCGCCTATTTGAGGAAGGGGTTCATTCTCTTGTTCATAAGCAAGGTAGGCCGAGGTCGTCCCTGTCTTCTTGCCGCTTATAACAAGCTGCGCAAGTTCATCAGCCAATTGTTTCGTTCCGTCACCAAATGCCCAAGCGGTGTAGTTGTTTCCAGCGTTTGGTTCTATTTCTAAAAAAGCGTCCCATAGTTGTGTTGCATTCATCATTGTAGCCTCCTAGTTGTCTCCTTACAGCGTATCATGTAACGTCAAAAGTAGGAATACGCTTGCTAAAATGAAAAAGGGGTGTCGAGAAAATGGAAGAGCTAGAAAGTTGTTTGTTTTGTGCGATTGCCGCGAGGGAAGCGCTGAGCCATACGATATATGAAGATGCGTGGTGCAAGGTGATTCTTGATATTAATCCTATTCGAAGAGGGCATCTGCTCGTTATCCCGAAGCAGCATGTTGAAGCGATCTATGAGCTAGAGCAGAGAAGCTATCAACAGCTAATGGAGGTTGTGCAGAAAATGAGCAAGCGCATTAATCAGCGACTGAAGCCTAAAAAAGTCGGTATGGCGATCGTTGGGTTTGACATTGACCACTTACATATTCACTTAATTCCATTGGAAACCTACCATGATCTGACGTCGCAAGCCTATCTGGATGGGACGGTTCAACAGGCAAGTCGTGCCGAGCTCGAGAAGCTGGCCGAACAATTGCACGACTAAAAAGACCGGGCGCATGCGCCCGGTCTTTTGCTTTATTCATAAAGCGTTTTGTCTTCAACGCGGCTGGTAATTAACGTAAGTACAAAACCAAATAAAATCATCCCCGCAGCAATCCAGGTAATCATTTGGTAGCTGAAACCGTTGTTTAGAAAAACGGTTCCGAGCGTGGCCCCGATCGCATTCGCCAAATTAAAGACGGACGCAGCAACCGTACCGGAAAGCATTGGAGCTTCTTTTGCCGCTAGAATAACTTTGGCATTAAGGAGCGGCGTTGTTCCGAATGTACCGGCCCCAAATAAAAAGCAGACAACGATAGCGAGGGCAGGCACCTGAAGGAGCACGGTAAATACGGCTAAAACAACGGCGAGTACGAGTAAAGCGAGCATGAGCGTTTTGGTTAGTGCACGCGGAACAACCCGTCCAGAGGTAAAGTTTCCGATAACGGCACCAACACCGAAGCTGAATAAGCCAAGCGTTACACCTGTTACACCAAAACCAGCAAATTCCCGCAGCATCGGCTCTTTGAACGTATAGGCGGTAAAGACGGCGGAAAAGCCAAATACAATAATGGCGAGGACCCAGAGTACGTTTTTATTAAGAAGTGCTTTTAGTTCTTGTTTTAGTTGCGGCTTTTGACTGTACGTTTCGTTTGGAACGGCCAGAAGCAGTCCAACTAGAACAATTAAACCAAGCACAACAAGAAACCAGAAAACAAGGCGCCAATCAAGCATCCCACCAAGATAAGAACCGAACGGCACGCCAATCATAATCGCAATGGTTAAGCCACCTTGAACGATTGCTATAACTCCGGTACGTTTCTCAGGAGCAGACAGTTGAATTGCGATTAACATACAAAGACCGAAGAACGGTGCGTGCATCATCGCTGACAATAAGCGAGAAAGCAACAATACTTCAAAATTCGGTGCAGTTGCTGCAACGATATTGCTAATCACAAACAAGGAAACAAGACCAATTAAAAGCGGTTTTGGTGGGTATTTAATCGTTATAATCCGTAAGAGCGGACCAAAAACAGCTACACTAATCGCATAAACGCTCAGCAGCAATCCCGTCGTTGATACCTCGACTTGAAGGTCTTCGGCAAACTGCGTTAACAAGCCGGTTACCACATATTCGGTCATCCCAACTGCGAATGTCCCCATCATAAAAATAAATAAAATGAATCGGCGGTTATTTTGAAAACGTGTCATCATTTTTAATCCCTCCCTCTTCTGCGTGCGAAATCGATTTTTCGCAAACGAATGTTTAAGATACAGGAAAGACAGGCGATTGTCTAGTTGTTTGTTCGAAAAAGAAGAAAGAGTTTAGAAACGGTCATACAACTGAATTCAGATGAATAGAGGAAAACGTTTGCACATATAAAAGGAGGAAGGGCGCTAGTGAAATGGGGGAGCTATTTTGAATAAAAAAAGACTTGGTTTCTGCTTAGGCATACTGGTGTTAAGTGCATGTCAAGCTGAGGTGAATAATGAAACAACCGAGATGGTGTGGTCACCTGAAACAGCCTTCGTAGAGGACGGAGAGCACCGTGTTTACTATGAGATTTTTGTGCGCGCATTTGCCGATAGCGATGGTGATGGAATCGGGGATTTTCCTGGTGCGACGGCTAAGCTGGACCAGCTTGAACAACTCGGGGTAGAAGGGATATGGTTAATGCCGATTCATCCTTCGCCAAGCTACCACGGCTATGACGTGACCGATTATGAGGGGGTTAACCCAGACTACGGCACGATGGAAGATATGAAGACGTTCGTTGAAGAAGCTCAGGCACGTGGTATTGAAGTCATCATGGACTTTGTCATGAATCATAGCTCAAAAGAACATCCTTGGTTTCAAAAAGCGCTAGCAGGTGACTCAACTTATCGCGATTATTATGTTTGGAGCGATGACTCAACGCCGCTTCAGCAAGTCGGTGACTGGGGACAACCGATTTGGCATGGGCTTGAGGAAGAAAAGTACGAAGGCGTTTTTTGGGAGGGCATGCCTGATCTCAATTTTGACAATCCAGCAGTTATGGATGAATTCAAGCAAGCAAGTACTTTTTGGCTCGATGAGGTAGGAGTTGATGGGTTCCGTGTGGATGCGGCTAAGTATTTAGTTAGTGCGTATCAAATCGATGATCATCATGCGCACAATGTGGAGTTATGGCAAGCGTTCAAAGCGCATATGGAAACGGTAAAACCAGGGTCATTTCTCGTTGGTGAAGTGTGGGACAGCGCCTCTGTTGTCGGTCAATACATGGAGGCACTCGATAGTGGCTTTAATTTTGACTTATCAACAAAGCTGATTTCAGCGCTTCAAAGCGAGCGAGATACAGGAATTGTCTCTAGTTTAGAAAAAGTACGCAGCTATTATCAGCAAATTGAACCAAATTACCAGGATAGTATTTTCTTAACGAATCATGATATGGATCGGATTATGAGTGAAGTGAATGGCAACGTCGATCATGCAAAAATGGGGGCGAGCCTAATGCTGACGCTGCCGGGAAACCCATTTCTCTATTACGGTGAAGAGATTGGCTTAGAGGGGCAGAAGCCGGACGAACATATTCGTGAGCCAATGATCTGGACAGCGGGCGAAGATGAAGCAGAAACAAGCTGGATCGAACGGCGATACAGTTTAGAGAAGGAAACATTAGCAGTGGAAACGCAGCAAAAAGACGACGATTCACTCTGGAATCATTATCAAGAGCTGATTTCCGTGCGCCGGAGTCATGCGGTTTTGATTGACGGAGAGATCACACAATCGGATGTCCAAGCGCAAGGGTTGATAAGCTTTGAACGATACATGGGGGAAGAGCGCGTACTTGTACTCCACAATGTTAGTGGTGAGGAAGTGACGGTTGAAGTGGATCAATTAGGTGAGCTCTATTACTCATCTAAACCGATTAATCAAGGGGAAGATGGCGTGACGCTGGCTCCTTATTCAACCGGAATTTATCAAAAATAACACCTTGAGAAAACGGCCTCTAAAAAGCAGGGAAGGATCTTATTACAGCCTTCCTCCTTTTTTATGGTGTTGGTTGCTGACCAATCTTTTCGTTGTAGCTTCGTAGGATTGAGGTAGGCTAATAGTATTGCTATTTGTAGTTAATTGGAAAGCTAGCGGAAAAGGAGCGTTTTGAGATTTAGCAGAACGAAGACTGCGAAGGGTCAGACGATCCTCCGCGGCAAGCTTTCGGATGAAGTGAAATTCAACCACTCCCCCCTACTTACTTGCGCTTTCCACCTAATCCCAGAATTGGATTTCGATCATATCAATGAGTAAACAGCTATAATCAAGCAGATATTTAAGCATGAGTGAGTTAATTGGCTCTAACAATATAGGAAACAATCATTTATAATTTAAAGTGGAATTGTTCATATCGATTTTCTTTAAGTAGAGATGCTATGATAATTCAGTGCTTAGGAGAAGGAGAGAACCATACATATCTTCTATGAAACGAAGAGGAACAGTCACAATTGACGCTTTGTTCCACTAGTGAAAGAAAGGGTGTTGATGGGTATTTCTACTGAAATTATTTTAGCAATGGTTATTTATTTACTTATTATGATTTTGATTGGTTGGTATGGCTATACAAAGACAAAAAGCCATTCTGATTACACTTTAGGAGGGAGAGGGCTATCGCCAACAGTCGCTGCACTTAGCGCAGGTGCCTCGGATATGAGCGGTTGGCTGATGCTTGCTTTACCTGGCTCGATGTACATTACAGGGCTTGGTGCAGGTTGGTTGGCGCTAGGATTAATTATTGGTGCGTATTTAAACTGGGTCTTTTTAGCACCGAGGCTTCGAACTTATACGGAAACTGCAAATAATTCCATTACGATTCCGGGATTCTTGGAAAACCGTTTCTTAGATGGATCGAAAATGCTACGAATCTTATCGGGACTTATTATTGTTTTCTTTTTTACCATTTACGTATCCTCTGGAATGGTATCGGGTGGAGTTGTTTTTGATACGGTACTGGATATTGATTACCATGTTAGTTTAATTGTCATCGCGAGCGTGACGATTTTGTACACGTTGTTCGGTGGGTTTTTGGCCGTTAGCTGGACGGACGTTGTGCAGGGAAGTCTAATGATGTTTGCGCTTCTACTTGTACCAATTGTTGCGCTAGGTGAAGTAGGCGGATTCTCAGCATCGTTTGATCAGATCAGAAGCATTGACCCACTATTGCTTGATGTGTTCCGTGGTGTTTCGTTTATAGCGATTCTCGGTTCACTAGCTTGGGGACTGGGATACTTTGGTCAGCCACATATTATCGTGCGGTTTATGGCTTTGCGAAGTGCAAGGGAAGCGAAGCCAGCAAGAAGAATTGGTATGACGTGGATGATTCTCTCAATAATAGGTGCAATGCTTACCGGTCTTGTTGGACGCGCTTATTTAACAGGAGAAGGGATTTCATTAACGGCAGGAGCGGATAACCAACATGAGACGGTATTTGTTGTGTTAGCGGATATGCTCTTTCATCCGTTTGTGATCGGAATTATTTTTAGTGCGATTCTAGCGGCTGTAATGAGTACGATTTCCTCCCAGCTGCTTGTTACGTCAAGCTCATTAACGGAAGATCTTTATAAAACATTTACGAAACGATCGCCAAGTGATAAAGAGCTCGTTTTCCTTGGTCGTGGAGCTGTGTTAATTGTCGCGTTGATCGCGCTCGCTTTATCATGGGATCAAAATAGCTCAATCTTAGAAATTGTTAGCTATGCTTGGGCCGGATTTGGTGCTGCCTTTGGTCCAGTAATGCTGATCAGCTTGTACTGGAGAAACATGACGAAGTGGGGCGCCCTTGCTGGAATGATGTCCGGTGCAGTTGTAGTCATCGTCTGGGCCAATACGAATATGTATCAATGGTTCGGAATGAATGAACGTGTCTACGAACTTCTCCCGGGATTTATTGTCGCGACGTTAATGATCTTCTTAGTCAGTAAGCTGACGTCTAATGATCCTAAAGTAGACGAAGGGTTTAAGGAATTCAAGCAACAGCTTGAAGAAAATAAGTAATGTTTATTGAGAGATAGGCGAAAGAGGAACATTCCTCTTTCGCCTTTTTTTATGCAGGTTTTTGCGACTGTTTCTAGAACTATAAGTCGAGGTGAAAAGGGGGATACGATGGAATTAGTGAAAGCATCACCAGAAAACAGTAGAGAACTAGCCGCATTTCTTGCCAAAATGAACAGCATTCAATCAGCACATATCGGCTTTTGCGGTGAGAAAGCAGAGGAGATTCACGATCAATTGCGTACGGATTTTTCCGATTTACCATTAGAAAAATCGTTTATTCTTGCTTATGAGGATAGAAGGTTGGTTGGTGCGCTTGGATTGGATGTTGATTTAGAGCAGGGCTATGCAGAAGTTTGGGGACCTTTCGTCGAGCAAGAAGAGTTAGAAACGGCGCAAGTGATGTGGAATGAACTAGTAGCGGGAATGCCGCAAGAAGTCAAAGAGTTCTCTTTTTTCATCAACGAAGAGAATCGTTTTGTGAAAGCGTTTCTAGCCAATAATAATGGAGTAGACCAGGGCAGCCATACGATTTTGGAATTGACGAGTGACTCTTTCGCTAGTGAAAACTCAAGCAAGATTGATGCTTATAACAAAAACTATGAGGACTCGTTTAAGCAACTTCATGATCAGTTTTTTCCATCAACCTATTATAGTGGAGCGACCATTTTGCAAAGATTAAATGATACAAACCACTTATTTATCGCAGCGAAAAATGACCATGACATCAAAGGGTACGTCTACGTTGAAGCAAATCCCAACCATGGAGAAGCGAGCATTGAATACATAGCAGTTGCCGATGAATATCGCAAAGAAGGAATGGGAAAATCATTATTAATTAGCGCCGTTAAGACACTTTTTTCATACCCGCAAATTAACCAATTAACGTTATCTGTAAGTAAGGAAAACATGGCGGCAATTCGTCTGTACGTAGCCGCTGGATTTAAAGTGAAATACAACTTAATTAGTTACGACGTGGTTTTAACGTATGTCTAGGAAGAAGAACCGTGCAGCGCTGCACGGTTCTCTTTTTAATCCAGCTCCCGGATCTGCTTGGTCAAGTCAGTAAAGGCCGCGTCTAAACTCTTATAATCTGGATCGGCAGGTGTTAAGAAGCTGAGCTTGCCGAGCACTTCTTGGCGCTTCGTTTCAAGCGCGAGTTTTTGTTCAGCCTGTTTGTTTGGTGCGGAAATCGCCTCACCTCGGGATACAACCTTCTTCAACGAATTCTGGTCAAACTGAAGCGTCACATTCGTTGTTTTTTCAAGGAAGTAGCGGTCATGAGAGACAACTAAAAGCGTTCCGCTGTATTCACTTAGCGTCGCTTCAAGCTGCTCCCGTGATTCTAAATCAAGATGGTTTGTTGGTTCATCGAGAATGAGCACGTCTTTCTCAGCCAAGATGTCGTACATCAGTTTACACTTAACTCGCTCACCCATGCTCATTTGTTTAATCGGTTCCTTCCATTGCGCTACGCTGAAGCCGAGGTGCTTCATTAAGTTTAAGACGAGTGCCTTTTTGGCAAACGTTTCTTGATAAAATAAGTCTTCTGGCGTTTGTTCAAGCGGTAAATCAAACACATCCTGCGTTAAATAACCAATCTTCGCAGACGGGGAAATCCAAACGGTTCCTTTTGTTGGCATGGCATCACCGTTAATTAACTTTAAAAAGGTTGTTTTGCCGCTGCCATTTGGGCCGACTAACGCAACTTTTTCTCCGTGCTGAATCGTAAAATTGCTTTTCTTAAAGAGTGTCTGCTCACCGTACGATTTCGCGAGGTTCTTGACCTCTAAGAAGCGCTTGCCGACCTTGGCTTGCGTCGCAAATGAAAACTGTACCTCATACGGTTCTTCAACCGGACTGGCGTTGATACGCTCAAGTTCTTTCTCTAATCGTTTTCGTTTTGATTTTACTTGGGCATCGAGCTTTCCGGCTTTTTTGCGGTGATATTCTTTAAATCCTTCTTGCTTAGTAGACTGTTTATGGCCTTTAGCCGACCACGCCCCGAGCTGGTTTAACTGTCCTTCGATCCGACCAACCATTGCTTGCTGTTTATCATAAGCGCGCTGTTGAGCGAGACGACGCTGGGCGAGATCCTCGCGGTAAGAGCTGTAGTTGCCCTTATGTTCATACAATGTGTGCTGTTCAAATGCCCAGATATGCGATGCGGTTTGGTCGAGAAAATAGCGGTCATGAGAGATAAACACAACGGTGCCTTGATAGGTTTGAATTGCCTCAACAACCATGGCAACACTCGCTTCATCAAGGTGGTTCGTCGGTTCATCGAGCAAGAGCAAGTCGGCTTCTTGTGCGAAACCTCGTGCCAAACGGGCTTTCAGTTTTTCGCCGCCGCTTAATTGCTCGTAGCTACGCGATGGAATGTTCCATTTCGTTCGGAGCGTCTGTTCTTCTGGAGAAATAATCTCAAAGGAAACATGCTCTTCTTCCTGTGTAACGACTGCGATGGAAAGCGAATCGTTGAGGTGCTCAACATGACCGGATGTGAGCGCTCGTTCTCCTGTTAAAAGCTGAAGCAGCGTCGATTTCCCTGCACCGTTTTTGCCGATAATGCCAATCCGAGTGTTTTGCTGGATTGATACGGTTATCTTTTCAAATAAACAGTTTCCGTCAAATTCAATTGCTCCATTATGAATGCGTATAAGTTCGATTATGGTAATCACTCCTCTAAAACGGGAGGACAAAAAAACCTCCCAATTATTAATTGGAAGGATTAGCCGTACTGATCCCAATGAAAGAAACGAACGCTACGTGGGCAGATTCGTTTTAGACAAATGGGCAGACTAATCCTATGTTCTCGCTTCGAAAATTTTTCATTTCAGCTAAGAAAATAGATTAGTTAATCATCGTCCACCCATCAGTCCTTTCGTTAGTTGTCAAACAGCTTACCATGATTGCCTTTCTAATTCAATAGGCGCGTTATTTATTTGCCCCTGCTTTTAAACCTTCCACCATATACTTCTGGAAAACCATAAACAAGATTGTTATAGGTATAGCAACAAGAACGGCTCCAGCAGCGAACGTTGTGAACTCGGTATTTCCGCGACCGGTTACCATCTCGAACAAACCAATTGCGAGCGTTTTGTTTTCATTTGAACGAAGAACGAGTCGAGCAAAGATAAAGTCCATCCACGGTCCAATAAAGTTGGAGACGGCTACGAAGACGAGAATGGGAATCGAGAGAGGCATGAGCACACGGGCGAAAATCGTAATGTTCCCAGCGCCATCGATTCGAGCTGCTTCTTCAAGACTCTTCGGCAATGTATCAAAATACCCTTTCACGAGCCAGGCATTAAACGGGATGGATCCACCGGCATAAACAAGAATTAAGCCCCAGTGATTATCGAGCAAGCCAAGCTGCAAGAGCAGAATGTAAATCGCAATCATCCCCATAAAGCCCGGGAACATTTGCAGCACAAGCATCGCCATTAAGCCTTGCTTTCTCCCTTTGAAACGGAATCGACTGAAAGCATAGGCGGCGGTAACAACGAGGAACGTTGATAAGACCATGTTCCACAAGGCGATTTTTAATGTATTCTGGTACCAAAGCAAGTAGTCCGTTTGATTAAACAAGTAGCTGTAGTGGGTCAACGTCATTCGAATCGACGAGATGGAATCGAATATAAGGGAGAAATCAAAGCTTCGCACACCTTCAAGAAACAATCCCCAGTTCATACCCGGAATGATCTGAGCACTAAAGAGCGAGGAACCAGGATTAAACGAGCCCATAATGACCCAAATGACGGGGTAGATCGTGAAGATGGCAACGACTACTAGGATCGCATGTTTTACAATGGAAGCAAGGAGGTCCTTCTGCTTGCGTGTCATAGCATCGTATCCTCCTCTTTAAAGGCTCTTGTGCGCCTGAAGTTCCAGATCGAGATGCCGGCAAGGGCGATGAAAATTAAGATCGATACGACCGATGCCATGGCAAATTGGCTCTGATCGAGCGTCAGCTTATAAATCCACGAAATTAAAATATCGGTTGAGCCCGCGTAAGAATAGTTGACGTTGACCGGGCCACCTTGCGTAAGCAGATATATGAGATTGAAGTTATTGAAGTTTCCGGCAAACTGCATGATTAACAGCGGTGCCGTCGAAAACATGACGATTGGCAAAGTAATTTTGCGGAACTGCTGACGGGCATTGGCGCCATCAACTTGAGAAGCGTCATACAGTTCCCGGTCAATGCTTGTCATCACTCCACTCATCAGCACCATCCAGAAAGGAAAGCCAAACCAAATATTGACGACAACGAGCGTGAACTTCGCCCAGTTCGGATCACTAAGCCACGGAACGGCCGCGAGCCCAATAAAATCAAGGTATTGGTTAATCGGACCGAATTCGCCATTAAACAAGTTGCGCATAATGAGAATCGAGACAAAGGAAGGAATTGCCCACGGTAAAATGTAGATGCTGCGCCAGAACTTCTGGAAGCGAATGCCCTTAGAATTAAGCAAGACAGCGAAAAACATCCCTGTAAAAAAGGTGGTTACCGTAGCTAAAATCGCCCATACAAACGTCCAAGAGAAAACGCCGATAAAGGTGCGGTTCCATGTTTTCATATTAAATAAATCGATAAAGGTCTGAAAGCCGACCCAGTCCACCAGTGAAGCAGGGGGAATATGGTTTGGGGCAGAGTAGTTTGTAAAGGCAATCGCAATTCCAAATATAAGCGGTAGAATCGTTAGAAAAGATGTAAAAACAACGGATGGCATCAATAGAAAATAAGGAAAGCCTTTTTCTGAAAAAACAAGGAGCGTTTTCTTGAATTTATTCGGTGCTATGCCTTGATCGCGCGCAAACCCAACGCGTCTGGCATCGCGAATGTTCAAATAGTACATCCATAGAAAGAGCAGGCCGCAAATGAGAAAGATAATGCCCTCAATCATTAAGAAGATTGAGTGGTCGCCGGGAACAATGGTAAAACCAACACGCGTCTGCACCGACTCACCAAGCGTGTACAACCCCCACATAGCGTTGCGGAAGGGTAAGGTCCAGAAGGCAATTAAATAAATTTCCATTGAAACAAATAACAACCCTTTAACAAGTTGACGATTGTAGAATTGGCCAAATCCCATAAATAGAATGGAGAGCAACATACTTCTTCTCGCGTGCACACGCATCGACTCCTCACACTTTTGAAATAGAAAGCCAATGCCTTGTGAAGAAGGACATTGGCTCTAAGAAGCTAATTGCTCTGAGTTGAGATGGCGTCTTCAATTTGTTCTCTTGCAGAAGACAAAGCTTCCTGCGGATCCATATTGTTATTCCAAATCGAGGTATAGGCGACTTCCATCGGGCCCCAGACGGAATTCATCTGCGGGATGTTTGGCATTGGAACAGCATTCACCGCTTGTTCTAAGAATGCCATGGATGCTTCATTGCTCTGAATAGTCGGGTCTTCTAATAGCGCATGAACTGGTGGAAGTTGACCAGTCATCTCGTAGCGTTTAAGCAGCATTTCTTCACTCGAAGCGAATTGAGCAAGCAACGTGGCGGCCTGCGGGAATTCGCTGTACGAATTTACATAGTAAGCTTTTATGCCGGAGAACGATTGAGGTGCTTCGCCGTTCTCTAACGTTGGCAGTGGTGCAATGCCAAAATTAACCCCAGCGTCCTCATGGTTCTTTATATCCCAAGGTCCTGAGATACGATAAGCAAGTTTATTATCATTAAAGAATGACGAGATAACATCACCCGTAATGTCTTCTTTTGTTAATGGCAACAGCTCATCATGAATTCGTTGCATAAACAAACCTGATTCAACCGCACCATCATTATCAATACCTAAGTCCGTCGGGTCTGTATTGTTCTCACCAAACACATAGCCACCAAAACCGGCAAGAAATGCGTGCGTGTAGTAGAAGTTGCCAGGCTCCATCATAAAGCCGAATTTCCGGTCACTTCCAGATGACCCCTCTTGAAATGCTGCGGCTGATTCAAACAGCTCATCCCAAGTAGCTGGCGGTTCCTCAATAATATCTTTGTTGTAATAAAGCGCGTATGTTTCAATCGCAATCGGGAAGCCGTACATTTCTAGCTGTCCATCTTTCCCAACAAAGGACGTTCCGTTCACAGCGGCTTCCAAAAAGGCATCCTGGTACTCGCTAGCAAAATAGTTGTCATAAACCAAACCAGCCGAAACCATGTTTCCTAAGTGATCATGAGCTGAGTTAAACACGTCCGCACCAAGTCCAGCCGGTCCATCGGTTTCTAGTTTACTTGCCGCTTCGGTATGACCGACTTCTTGAAATTCAACCGGCACACCATATTCCTTTTCAAATTCTTCAGCAACGTATTGAGCCCACTCAGCTTCTTCATCACTGTTGTCCCAAAGCACAAGGCTAGCGCCTTCTTCGGGCTGAATGTCTTCAGCGACCTCAGGTGCAGGCTCATTTTCTTTTTCTTCTTCTGTACCCGGATCTGTGTTCTCTGGACTACAACCAACCATGATGCTTGCAACAAGTGCCCCCGAAATCAACGTTCCGACTGTCTTTTTAAAAGTCATCTCACTAGCCCCCTGAGTTTAAGATGATAGGTCGTTCTACTAAGATGTATGAAAACGTTTGCCTAAATATGTAGGACACGCTAGCACTTTTTTTGGAATCGGTTAGCGCTTGCATCATTTCCACCAAAAAAGCCTCGGCATCATCTGCCTAAGGCTTAAAGGTTGCTTCTTTTTTTCGTAATACATAGTTGGTTAAAAAGATGATAAGGATAGCAGTAATTGTTAAGTAAAGGAAAGGGAAGAGGAACGCTTGAGCTGGCTCCGTGCGAATTATGGCGATCCCTTGAAAAAAGACGGAGTGTGGTAGTAGTTCGATATAGGGATACCATGCCGTTTCATAAAGAAATCGATTCGGAAGCTCCAGTACAAACAACAAGGCAAACAGAGGTGACCCCCATAAGCTTACTTCAATTGTGTTTTTAAATAGGGCCGCAAGAATCGTCCCAAACGAGACCATAATGAGCAGTACAGGAATAAGGAAGAGGCTTGTTAAAAGCGCTTCAGTTAAGCTAAGCGTGATCGCATAAACGAGTCCAAACATTGTCAGTAGAGAGACAAATAAAGTGAAAAGCGTTTTAACAAGGGTTAAGTGAAACAAGGTAATTCCTTGTTGACGAAGTATGCGCCATGTCCGCTGTTCTTTTTCTTCAACCAAAATAAACCCCTGCATATGCATCGGGAAAAAATAGAGTGTCAGGATTAACGGAAAGCTCCATGAGGTGCTGTTATCCGTGAATAGGACAGTTAAAAGGGCAAACAATGGTAAAAACATTAATGTTACGACTTGACCGTTGTAACGGACGTCCAGTAGTTCCCGGTGAAGCATGGCTGTAAGCTGGTGCTGGTTCATTCGTACCTCCTGTTGAGCAAGACAAATCGATGTACTTTGAATTTTACCACATTTACGAACAGATTTATCGATAACAATTTGCTTGTACTACAATCAACACCATCAGGAGGAATTTTACACATCCCTCCCTAATCCTCTATAGGGTCTTTCTTTTCTGTATGATGAAGCCTATCATTCTTCTGCACTTTGCGGTAATGCATCTGTAACCCGACATAAACCCCGACAGCAATTGTCGTAACGCCAAAAGCAAAAATCCAAATCCAGTAAAGCAATTGAGCGATTAGAGCAGGTAAACCATGTAATCCCCTTCTTTCTTTAAGTTGATCATTCCCATTTATAGGGTGATTAGTCATCTATACCCTTCTTTTAAGCAAAAAAACACCCCCTTATCGTCGTAAGTCACGATGAAGGGATGTTTCACTTTAAGCTTTCAAATACGATTTCGCTTTAACAAGAACAAGGATAGCAATCGCAAGACCTGCAAGGCTAAGACCAAGTAAGATAAGCTGTATCGAGACACCGCCGGCAACGAGAGCGCTGACGATTCCATACGCAATCGGGTCAAACCCGTTCATTGCGAGGAAGATAATGCTCATAACCCGACCCATTAAGCGGTTATCGGTGTTTTCCTGCGCAGCCGTGAAGAATGGAATGTATACAAACGACATCGAAAAACCAATGAGGAAGACAATCGCTGTTAACAACCATAAGCTAGGTGCTTGGCTAAAGAGGAGCAGGGTAATGAGTGAAGCAAACAGTCCAGCTAAAGACGTTAAGCCTCGACGCTTAATCTGTACAAAACTTAATATTCCCGTACTAATCACCATACCAACACCTAAGCTAACTTCCATATAACTGAGGTTAATTGGCGTACCCCCATGGAAATCAACCAAAAGCGGAATCGCAATATGAAGCGCTCCAAACACAAAGAAGTTGAGCGTGATTAAAACAAGTAGGCCGGTTAGTAAAAAGGATGAATTCCGAATATAGCTAAAGCCTTCTTTAAAATCTTTAACTGGATTTTGCTTAACTTGATTTTCAACCGGTGCCTCTTTAATAAATGGAGGAAAGATCACCAGTGCTGATAAGAATACAAGAATCGTTGCCACGAGATAACTGATGGAAACGGTTGATGATTCCATAATTAAACCGGCTAAAATCGGTCCGGCAATAAAAGAAACCTGATCGACGCCTTGAAAATAAGCATTTGCTTTCTGAAGTTGAGATTTCGCAACGATTTTTGGAATCATTGACGAGCTTGCTGGGCCAAAGAAGGCATCAAGCATTCCGAAAACACCTGCAAGGACGAGTAAGATGGCAAACGTCATGTCATCGGTATGAACGAGATAAAAGATCGTGAACAACAGAACACTTTGGATTAAATTGGTGCTGAACATAATCGTTGTTTTCTTATATTTATCTGCTAGCACGCCACCAAACGCCATCATTAAGAGGCGAGGGACGGTCGCAGCAATTAACACAAGCCCCAAAGAACTAGCAGAACCGAGTATCGTTACCACATACCAAGTCGTTGTTGTAAGAAACATGCTGAAACCAACAACGGCAAAAACGCCTGCGATAAGCAGGAGGACAAATGTCCGATTCCGAAATAAAGATGTTTGTTCCATAAATAAGACTCCCTTGTACATAATCAATATAGTTTGACCGAGCTAATCATAATCATGCATGTCAAAACCTAACGGTAGGTAGGGTTATAGGCCGAAAGAGTCCTTTACATGACGATCCAAAGCAAGTAAAATAAAAAGATGTTACCTACCGATCGGTCGTTAGAGAAGAATTGTAACCTAAAAATAGTTAACTGTAAAGGAGTTTGATATGCACACAAAGGAAAAAATTCGCTTAGAAAGCACGGAACTGTTTGCAAATCTTGGCTATGAGGGCACGTCAATGGCCAAAATCGCCGAAAAAGTAGGCATAAAAAAACCGTCATTGTACGCGCACTATAAAAATAAAGAAGCACTTTTCTTTGATGTTGTTGATGAAATGGAGCAAGAGTATGAGGCGTTTGTTCAAGATTCGCTTAATCAAGAAACAGACACCATCGAAGAAAGACTCTATCTTTCGTTTAAAACGCATGTTAGTGACTTAGCTCGAGACGACGCGAGTATTCAATTTTACAACCGGTTTATCCAGTATCCACCTAAGGAGCTTGAAGATCGATTGTTGGCGCGGTTTAATAAAAGCGAAGAACGTGTCCGCGTATTGTTAGCTGCTGTAATTGAAAAAGGACAGGCTGAGGGCTCCATTAATCGAGAGCTGGAGGCAAAATCAATGGCATACACCTATTTCTGTTTAATAGAAGGCTTAACAACAGAAGTGGGAATCCATTCAATTGAAGAAGTAAAAGCTCATGCTGAAGTGGTCTGGACCGTCTACTGGCGTGGCATTCAAGCATAAAAAGAGCTGTCTCGTAAGGGGTACGGTTAGCCTACGAATAAGGTGTGTTAGAAACCAACATCTTAAAATAAATGAGGCTGGCACAAAAGTAGATAGACAGATCAAAACGACGAACATTCCTGAAAATAGGAACGTTCGTCGTTTGTTTTATCTTAAAATGAGCGGAAGGAGAATTAGAAGACTCCCGGGGGGACCAGCACGTGTCTGAAGACTCTGAAGTGGCGGTTTTCCACGAAGGAGGCTCAGGCGGTGCCCCCCGGAAAGCGACGAATTCTCCTGTAGCGGTGCTACTCAGCATCGTTTCAATGATTCGTCTTTCCAACTATTACTTTTCGTTAAAAAGGGCTTTTTGTTTTAGGAAGAAAGGGATGATGTTTCTAAATTAAGCCAGTTCACTTCTTCTGTTGTTAATGAAAGGCTCGCTCCATTTCCACACGAAATCATCTCTTGATTGTTCTGCGGTCCGATGATAGCGGCAGTTGGGAACGCTTGATTTAACACGTAAGCAAGGGCAACTTCAATGGTTGATACGCCTTTTTGCTTAGCAAGCTCTGTTGCTCGATCAAAACGCCCCCAGTTTGTTTCATTATAGAAGACGCGGACTAAATCCTCGTTGCTGAAATCCGTACGGTCGAATCTGCCTGTAAAGAACCCTCTTGCTTGCGAAGACCAAGACAATACAGGTAGGGAAGATTGCTGGTGCCATTTAATCGCTTCATCGTTAAGACTAATACAACCAGCCCAGTACGCTTCTTTAGCTTTAGCCAAACTTAAGTTAGGGCTTGAGAATGAAAAGCCACGCAGGCCGTTTTTCGCCGCGTATTCATTAGCTTCTTCAAGTCGGGAAACCTCCCAGTTTGACCCTCCAAAGGTCGAAATATAGCCATCTTCAACAAATTGATTAAGCCATTCGAGGATAGCACCTACTGGAACAGAAGGGTCGTCGCGGTGAAGCGCATATAGCTCAACTTTATCCGTTTTTAAGCGGTCTAAGCTAATTTTTAGCTGCTCGTTTAGCTCATGTTTGTTAATGGTGTGGCCGTTTTGGTTTGGATGACCACCTTTTGTCCAGATGTTCACGCGATCACGGTTTCCCTCATCAAGCCAGTTGCCAATTGCTGCCTCGCTTAAACCACCGCTATAAATAAAGGCCGTATCAATTGTATTTCCGCCGATTGCTAAATAATTTTCAAGCATCTCAGAAGCAACGGCTTGTTTTTCAGGAGTAAAGTAGTCAGAACCCATGATTAACGAAGAAACAGGTGTATTCAAGCCTTCAATATTAATTGACTTCAACATATTAACGAAGCACCACTCTTTCTTTTTTGTCTTGTGATTGCATAGCACCATCAAGTAAACGCATGTTTTCTAAAGAATCATTAACGTCCCAGACGTTTTCTACTTCACCGGATAAGACTTGCGCAAAAAAGTCCGCTTGTTTGGCATAATGATTTGTGTCTTCCACATCAACATGTTGCTGATCATTGCCTTGGTAAAGCTCATAGCCATCAGAGCCACCTGTAAATGCATTTGGAATAAAAATGCGTCCGGTCGTGCCAAGAATTTCCGCATCATTACGGAATGCTGCCCACATACCGCAGTCAAACGTTAGGAAGCGACCGTTCGCAAATTCGACCAGTCCAGCTGCAGACATATCAACGTGGTTATGAGAAGCAGGAGAAAGCGGATGAACCGTAATTGCTTCAGGTTCCTCACCAAAGATCATCCGCGCTAAGCTCAATGGATAAACACCGATGTCATACAAACTCCCGCCACCATACTCTTTTTTCACACGGAAGTTATCAAGGTCACCAGCATTATTGAAGGTAAACGAGCTGCGAATGCCACGTAATTCTCCAATAGCACCGCTTTCAATTTGTGTTTTAATTTGTGCGTAGCGCTCCTGGTAGCGATACATAAATGCTTCAAGTAATAGAACACCATGGGTTTCGCAAGCTTGTTTCATTTCAACTAATTCTTCGCTGTTAAGGGAAATGGGCTTCTCACATAAAACATGTTTCTTCGCCTCGGCAGCACGAATTACCCACTCTTTATGCAGATGGTTTGGCAGTGGAATGTAAACGGCATCAATTGTTGGATCTGCAAGCAGTTCTTCGTATGTACCATAGGCTGTCTCGATCTCAAGCTCCGACGCGAATGCTTGCGCCTTTTCAAGAGAGCGGCTGGCGACTGCTTTCACAACGCCTGTTTGCGATTCTTTTATTCCAGGAATCATCGAGCCTTTTGCAATGGTAGCGGTTCCAAGAATTCCCCAATTAAGTGTTTGTGTCATGTTTATTCATCTCCTTATAGAATACCTATTCATTTTTGCGTCAAAATAGAAGAGGGAAGAAACCGGTTTCAAATAAAGTAAACCTATTCTGACTTCTTGTCAATCCCTTACGCTATTTTTTCATGGATAAAGCGAAGGGTGTACTCTAGCTTTGTCGTTCTTCACAGGAGTTGCGCACCGTCACAAAAGTCGGTATAACGGTTTCTCTTTCCTGTTCTTCCTGAGCAATTAGGCCAATCAACGTTTCAATCGTCTTTTTTGCTAGAAGCTGATAGTTGTGGTTAACCGACGTCACTCCCGGTGGGAAGTGTTCAGCTAAATAGGTGTCGTCAAACCCCGTTACGGACATATCGTTTGGAATTTTTAAGCCGAATTTCTGGAACATTTTTATCGCACCAATTGCGACAAAATCATTGATGCACATCACAGCAGTTGGTTTTTCATCAAGGTGTAGCAGGCTTAACGCATCTTGCTCTCCTCCTTGAATGCTGTAACCGCTATTCACAATCCATTCGTCCTTATAGGTCCAGCCTTTTTGTTTCATTACTTGCTTAAAGACTTCAATTTTCTCATCTGTAGATGACACGCCAATTTCCCCGCCAATTAATCCAATCTTGCGGTGCCCGTGATGACCGAGTAAATCAAGCAGGCGGCGCATACCATTCGCCTCATCTGTGCGAATAATGTGAGCATCAGCTCCGTCCATTTTTCCGTTAACGAGCACGATTGGCACATGTTTTAAGGCATTAATCATCCCGTCACGGAGCTCATCTGTCGGGTTTGTTTGGTTAATTCGTCCGCCTAGAAAGACGATGCCATCAACTTGCCGGGAAATGAGATTGTCTAAATACGACTGTTCAATTGCAAAATTCTGCATGGAGTTGCACAACAAGCAGGTGTAGCCTTTTTCAAGTGCTTGGCGTTCAAGCTCCTTAGCAAGCATGGAGTAAAACGGATGATCGATGTCTGGCAAAATAATGCCAAGCATCTTTGATTGTTTTAAATACAAGCTTTGTGCCATCACGTTAGGTTTGAAATTATACTTATCGATTAACTTTAGTACCCGTGATTTCGCAGGTTCTCGCACGTTGGCGCTGCCGGTTAGCACTCGGGAGACGGTTGCAGGAGAGACGTTTGCTTCTTTTGCGATGTGGTAAATCGTAACACCGTCTTTCTTGAGCATCGGCTTTTTCGTTCCTTTCTTTTTCATTTCTTACAAGAAGTATAAGGTTGTATGCGAAAAGAGTCAAAAGAGAAAAGCACTTAACTAACAGAAAAATCATGTTAATGAAAAAAGCTGTTGACAAAAGCGGAACGGTTTTTTACAGTTAACTGAAACCGGTTTCTAAAATTGTTCACTCGATTGAATAAGCAGAACCGGTTATTAAAAAGGTAATGATGTAAGCGATAACAAAAAATACAAACGAGTATCGAGGGGAGCAATGAATATGAAAAAGGTATCATTGTTTGGAAGTGCACTTGTCGCTCTTGTTGCATTAACAGCATGTGGCGGATCGGGTGGTAGTGGAGGTGCAGATGAGAATAAGTTAACGGCTTGGGCATGGAATATTAATATACCGGTGCTTGAAGAGGCAGCCGAGCAGTTTGCAGAAGACAACCCAGGGTTTGAACTTGAAATTGTTGAAGTGGGAACGCCTGACGTCTATCAGCGCATTACAACAGGGCTGCAAGCGAACGGCCAAGGATTGCCAGATATCATGCTTGTTGAAGACGACCGTGTGCAAGGATATCTCTCCAATTTCCAAGATGCGTTCCTTGATATTTCTGAGTACGGGTTCCTAGATGATCATAATGATAAATTTCCTGATTTTAAAACGGAATTACTAACGGTTGACGGCGGAGTGTATGGGTTCCCGTTTGATGCTGGTCCAGCTGGTGTATTTTACCGCACAGACTTATTTGAAGAAGCAGGGATTGATGCAGAGCAAATTGAGACGTGGGATGATTTCATCGAAGCGGGACAGACGTTGCGTGATGAACTTGATGTAGCCATGACTGGTATAGATATTGCCAATGATGACGGCGTATACCGAATGATGCTCAACCAACAAGGGACGTTTTATTTTGATGAAAACGAAGAAATTAACCTCGATTCAGAAGAATCCATTAAGGCAATGGAGGTTGTGCAGCGTCTTCATCAAGATGGGTTAAACGAGAACTTAGTCGGTTGGGACGCGTGGTTGACGGGTCTTGCGAATGGAAGCGTAGCAACGGCGCCAACAGGTGCATGGTTAACGGGCTCTTTAACTGAGCAAGCGCCAGATTTAGCGGGAAATTGGGGCGTGTTCCCATTGCCAGCAATGGAAGCGGACGGCAACCGAGCATCAAACCTTGGTGGTAGTAACTACATGATTTCCGCAAATACGGAGCAGCCGGAACTGGCGTATGATTTCATGGAGTACTTTGCGACGACAGATGACGTTCAGTTAACCGCAATGGAGAATGGCTTGTTTCCATCACTAAACACGATTTACGATGATCCTATCTTCACTGAGCCGGTAGCGTACTTCGGTGATCAAGCGATCTGGGAAATGTTCGCCGGAATGATGGATGATATTCCAGCAGTTAACTACACAGGCAATTATTCGATTGCCCGTGACGAAACAGAGACAGCTCAGTCAGATGCGGCAGGCGGGGCAGATGTAACAGACGTCATGACGCGCGCAGCAGAGCAGTTGCAAAACCGCATGAACTAACGACTACTTAACAGAGTGGGTGAGGCGATGATCAATCATTCGCCTGCTCACTTGATAGAAAGAGGGCTGTGGAAGCAATGAATCGATCAAAAGCAACACCGTATCTCTTTTTGGCACCGGCTGTTCTCTTGTTTTTGATGTTTACAGCTTATCCGATTATCGCTTCCGTTGTGCTGAGTTTTCAGCGTTTTGAAGGTGGGGCGTACACATTTACCGGATTTGATAACTACATACGACTGTTTTATGATCCTATTTTTCGAACCGCACTAAAAAATACGTTCATTATCTTTATCTTACAAGTACCGCTGATGCTGTTTCTTTCAATGGTGCTAGCAACTGTATTGAATAGCCAGTTGCTGCGATTAAAGGGATTTTTCCGCGTATCGTTTTTCTTACCGGCCGTAACGTCGCTCGTTGCTTACTCGTTATTGTTTTCAGTTCTTCTGCAAGACAATGGGCTTATTAATGAACTAATTACCAACTTAGGTATGTCAGCTATTCCGTGGCTAACCGACGGGACTTGGGCGAAAATTTCAATCGTATTGGCAATGACATGGCGCTGGACGGGTTACAACATGATTATCTATCTGGCGGCGCTGCAAAACATTCCTCATGAAATGTACGAGGCTGCCAAAATGGATGGTGCGGGCAAGATCAGACAGTTCTTCTCAATCACCATTCCAAGTTTGAAACCAGTTATCTTGTTTACAGGAATCCTGTCAACAATCGGAACGCTGCAGCTATTTGATGAACCGTTTAACCTGACAAGTGGAGGACCTGCTAACTCAACGATGACGCTTGGTCTTTATATTTACGAAAATGGATTTGAGTACTTTGATTTCAACTACGCAAGCGCTGTTGCCTATGTGGTCGTCATGCTTGTTGCTGTACTTTCGATCATTCAATTTAAACTAACGGGTGATAAATGATGAATAGAAAAACAGGACGTAACCACTTGTTCGGAAAAATAGGCATGTACGCTTTGCTCATCTTCTTTTTAATTATTTCCGTTTTTCCGTTTTACTGGATGTTTATTGGCGCGACCAATCCATCAGCATCGATGTTCGCCAGTCCACCAACCTTTATTCCAGGCAGTCACTTTTTTGAGAACTTAACGAACTTGGATAATAATGTCGGCATTTGGCGCGTGATGTTTAACTCTCTCTTTGTAGCGGGACTTTACGTTGTGCTTGCGCTAGCAATTAGCACGACAGCCGCTTATGCGTTTGCAAAATTTACGTTCAAAGGCAGGAATTTGATCTTTACCGTTTTCTTGCTTTCCATGATGATACCTTATCAAGCAACGCTCATTCCGTTGTTTCAAATGATGGCGAATTTTGATCTATTAAATACGTATTTTGCGTTAATTGCACCGCAGCTCTGTTATCCATTTGCGATTTTCTTAATGAGACAGAATTTCTTATCGTTTCCAACTGAACTGCTAGAGTCGGCTCGCCTTGATGGTGCAGGTGAATGGCGCATCTTCATGCAAATTGTCCTGCCGTCGATGAAGCCAGCGCTAGCTGCAACGTCGATTTTCTTATTTATGTTCCAGTGGAATAACTTCATGTGGCCACTCATTGCGATTCGCACGCCGGATATGTACACATTCCCAGTTGCCTTATCAACCTTAAGCGGTGTTTCCTACACGGATTACGGTCAAGTAATGATGGGAATTACAATTGCTACGGTGCCAATCTTAATTTTCTTCCTGGTGATGCAGAAGCATTTTATTTCTGGGATGTTGGGAAGTGCATTGAAGTAGGGGAAGGCATTTGCCTTCTTCTTTTTTTGCGTGAAAGACTCGGACAAGCTTGCTATAATAGGAGAATGTCAGCAAGCTGCCGCTGTGGCAGGACGGGAGGTTATCGTATCGGTATTTTTAAAATTATCGGTTACGGCTTTATTGGCGTGCTGTTCTTAACGATTATTGGCGTTATTATCGAAGGCGTTGTGAACAGTCGTGACAGTGAATTAAGCCAGTTACTAATGGCGGTGCTTTTTACTGCAACTTCATTATCGATCTTTTTTGTATCACTTGATCATTTTAAAAAAACGAAGCAGGATAAAAAAGCAAAACGAAGCTTTTTCGTTATGATTGCTGTTGCGCTGTTTTTCCTTGTTTTGGCGAGTATTGAGGCAATTCCTTTACTCTAAGTCAGGAGAAGCTATTTTCAAAAGGAAATAGCTTTTTTTCGTTTTAAAAGTTGAATAAGTCAGAAATGTATAGTAAGCTTTACGTACAGCGCGCTTTACATTTATGGAGGAGCAATGAAAACAAGAATTAAAGAAAAGCGGAAAGAGTACGGATTGACGCAGGAAACAATGTCGCAAAAGCTTGATGTGTCGAGGCAGACGATTATCTCACTGGAGAACGGCAAGTATAAGCCCTCGCTTATTCTCGCCCATAAGATTGCCCAGTTATTTGAATGTCAGATTGAGGATATTTTTATGTTTGAAGGGGATGAGAATCTTGACGGTTAATGTATTTGGCGTTATTGGTATAAGTCTAGGGGCTGCAATTGCCATCTTGGCTGTGGTCCTTAACAAACGTGCGGAAAAAAAGAAGCGCTTACTTGATGAACGTTACCAAACGATTAATAATCGAGCAAAGGGAATTGCCTGGAACGTAACCGCTGTGCTGATCTGGACTGGCTGGGCATTAACGATGTTCATTGACGGCATTACGTGGGTTTTCTTTCTGTTTATGGTTATGCATATGATTCATGTCGGAGTATACGGCTTTACACGCTTTCAATTAGAAGAGAAATATTGAAGGAGCAAGAGGATGAAAAAAGCATTTCTAGCAGGGTTCGCCTGGGCGCTTACTTTCCTGCTGCTGGTTGGTTGCCAGACGCAGTCAGGCGTGAAAGAAGTTGAGCTGGATCACTTAGAGGAAGCGATTTCTTCTTTCTTTCAAGGCGTTGAGGATACCAATGGAACCTACATGTATTACAAAGGTGAAGACATTAAATACGTAATGTTAAATGGAAAAAATACGCATTTAGGTCAAGAGGAAGTGGCTTTTACCCATTTTGATGTGGAGGTCATTGAAGATACGCTAACGATTCATTATACCGAAGATGAATTTTCGGAAGATGAGGCAGCACGTAATCAAGTAGTCTACGAAATCACTGAGAACAGTGATATTTCCATGGTGGCAATTTATAAAAACGGGGAAGAAGCGATTTTCGAAGTGGTTTCAGGTGGAGAGTAATTAAGTAGGAGTGAAGAAGATGAAGGGGATAAAATCATTTGATTCAGTTTTTGCGCAAGTTGAACAAGGTGCCAACGCCATTGGTGCGTCTGGTGGAGCATTGTATGTGATTCACAAAAACCAAGTGGCGTTTGAACGATACTTCGGCAAGCAGAGTATCGCTAACGATGCAAGAAGCGTCCAGGCTGACACGCAGTTTCATATTGCCTCCGTGCGCAAGAGCTACATCGGCTTTGCCCTTGCCTATGCGGTCCATCACGGTTACATAAAGGATATTGATCAATCTGCATCACAGTACTTACCGACTTATGACCAAAAAATGATTGAAGGCGTGACGATTCGCCATTTGCTCACGCACAGCCATGGGCTCGTTGTAAAAGAAGAGATGCTTACAAGAGAATTTGTGCCAGGAACGAACTGGGCTTACCGTGGTGCTGGCATCCCGATGTTAGCGGCAATTGTTAAACAGGCAACCGGTAAGACGATTGCGGACATTTTACATAGCGAAGTATTTAAACCACTTTCCTTTTTGGAAACGGGCTGGTATGGCGAGAAGCATGCCAAACTGGCTGACGTCGTGCGTGATGTGAATGACAAAAGCTGGTCTGAGAGCACGATTACTGACGGGGCTGAGATGAATATGTATGTATCTGCGCGGGATCTTGCCAACTGGGGCAATCTTCATTTAACGAAAGGAATGGTGAATGGAGAACAGAAACTCCCGGCTGATTTATTTACACGAGCGACATCAATGCTCACTCCGCCTACATTGCAGGCAACAAAGCCAACAAACGGATACATGTGGTTTGTCCAAGGAGAACAGAAAACGAATTCGGAGCGTATGGAAATCGGCCGTAGCGTAGCGCTCGGAGCGTTTCAACTGCTTGGCTATAGCAATGTTGCGGTGCTTGTTATACCGAAACACGAGGTTGTGGCGGTTCGGATGATAAACCGGTTCGGATCACCGGAGGGCTTTGATTTCTTAGCTAATATTCGAGCATTTGGCGATGCGGTAGAGAAGGTATTTGCTTGAGGTAGGGAGAGGAAAACAACGATGACATGCTATCTCTTTAACGAAAATACTAAAAAGGGTTGTGACGTCTATGCACATGAATGAAATAGGAAATCGGTCTCGACCGATTCTGCTTTTTCTCCACGGTGGCGGTGTGAGCAGCTAGATGTGGGAGGCGCAGGTCTCCCATTTTGCGGATGATTACTTGTGCATTGTCCCTGATTTACCAGGGCATGGAGAAAGTCGGGAGCAACGGTTCTCCATTCGATCGTGTGCAGATGAACTGCTCGCCTATTTAGAAAAACAGCACGGCGACAAGGACGTGACGGTGATTGGTTTTTCCCTCGGTTCACAAGTGGCGCTGCAAATGGTTGCGCAGAATAGCAGACGTATCTCACGTGTGATGCTGAATAGTGCGTCCGTGCACCCCCTGCCGATGATGAAGAAGGTAATCACTCCATTGATGTACGTAAGCCATCCTCTCGTGAAATGGCGGACCTTTTCAAAGCTCTAAGCGAGGACGTTGCACATTGGTGAAGCGCAGTTTGAGACTTATTTTTCTCAAGCGAAGCAAACAACTGCTGAGACGTTGAGCCAGGTCATGCACGAGAACCTTTCGTTTGCGTTACCGGAGAAAGCAAAGGACGAGCAGCTATTAAAAGGGTTCATTACGATCGGGGCAAAGGAGAATGGTCTGATCAAGTAGTCAGCAAAGACGTTAAGCGCTAGATTTCCTCAGTTTGAGTCACTCGTTGTAGCTGATGTCGGGCATGGTCTGCCCCTTGCCAATCCTCTGCTGTTTAACCAAGCACTAGAAAAACTTCTTAATCACTAACAGAGCCAAGGCTGGAGCATATTTGCTTCAGCCTTCTTTCTTTTTTGAATGAAGTGGTTGTCCGGTGAATAAAGTGTAAGGTAGGAATCCTTGTTGAAAGAGTGATGTGTAATGAACCGTTCAGAAGGAATGGCTTACTTAATTAACAAACTGCGTGAAGATCAGACGAGCAGTGGCTCGTGGGAGTATCCGTTTGAAGCGGGCACGTTTACCGACGCATATATGATTATTTTGCTGCGGACATTGGAAAGAAACGATGAAGCACTTATTGATGAGCTAGCGGAACGGTTAATGAGTCGGCAAGAAACAAACGGTGCTTGGAAGTTGTTTCCTGATGACAGCAACGGAAATGTGACGACAACGGTAGAGGCTTATTATGCGCTGCTTTATTCAGGAAACTATGACGTTGAAGATGAACGTTTGCGGAAAGCAAAACAGTTTATTGTCGATAACGGGGGCATCGAAAAAACAACGTTATTAACAAAGATGATGCTGATGTTTACTGGACAGTATAAATGGCCCCGCTTCTTTCCATTGCCAATCGAAATCATTTTACTGCCACTCGCGTTTCCGGTTAACCTCTACAGCATGTCAGTCTACGGCAGAGCGCATATGGTGCCTTTTCTGATTGCGGCTGATCAGAAAGTGAGCATCAAGACAGAAATGAGCCCTGACTTGACACAGCTTTATTCAGGGGCGAGAGAGGATGTTTTTAGCGATTGGGCTGAGTCGGAGGATTCACGGAAGCTGCGCTTATCAATTTTGGCAAGCGTCGAGAAACACGCAGGTGGCTCAAGTGACTTGCATGGATTGGCTTTAGCGAAAGCAAAGCGCTATATGATGGGCGGGCTGGAGCCTGATGGGACGTTATTCAGCTACTTCACCTCAACAACCTTTATGATCTTTGCATTGCTGGCGCTTGGTCATAAAAAAGATGACCCGCTTATTGTAAAAGCAGTCGAAGGTCTCTATACATTTAAAACGACCGTAAATGGGCATACACATATTCAGTTTACGACGGCATCGATTTGGAACACGTCGCTCATTACCTATGCCTTGCAAGAAGCAGGGGTTAAACCAAAAGATCCGATGATTCAAAAGGCAACGTCCTATCTGTTAGAGAAGCAGCACGACCAGTACGGTGATTGGGTTTTTCACAATCAATATACGCAGCCTGGTGGCTGGGGCTTTTCCAACATCAATACAAAACAACCGGATCTTGATGATACAACCTCTTCTCTTAGAGCGATTACGCCAATGGCATCGTTATCAGCCATGTATTCCCGCTGGAATCAAGGGGTGAACTGGGTTGTGTCCATGCAGAACAAAGATGGCGGCTGGCCAGCATTCGAAAAAAACACGAATAGCTTTTTGTTGGCGCTGCTGCCGATTCAAGAGAGCAAGGGCATTCTCACCGATCCAAGCACGCCTGATTTAACCGGGCGGACGATGGAGCTGCTCGGCAACTTTGTTCATTTACCGCAAGAGAGCGACGCGCTAAGTCGGGGCGTACGCTGGCTTAAGAAGAATCAAGAAAAGAACGGCTCGTGGGAAGGACAGTGGGGTGTCCAGTACATTTATGGTACATGGGCAGCGTTAACTGGACTCGCTGCCTCGGGGGTAACAGGTACAGATGAAACGGTGAAAAAAGCAGTTAGCTGGTTTAAGTCGATTCAAAACCAAGACGGCGGCTGGGGGGAATCGTGCTTAAGTGACCGTAATAAAACGTATACACCGCTAAACGGGAGCACGCTGACTCATACAGCTTGGGCACTGGATGCTCTCATTGCTGTGAGTGAATACCCGGATAAAACAATGATTGATGGGCTGCGTTTCTTATTGAAATCACTTAAACGGACGGACTGGCACGAAGAATACCCTGCTGGAAAAGGACTTGCTGACCGAATTTATTTCCATTACCACAGCTACCGCTACTTTTATCCGCTGCTGGCGCTCGCCCACTACACAAAGAAATACGACTAGCAAAAAAGCGTTCTTCCAAACGGAAGGACGCTTTTTTAGTATCTTTACAGCCCGATTGAGCGAATTGCTACTTTTAAAGATGGGTAAATGGAAATAGCACTGAAGTCAATTTGTAGCTGTACGGCCGTTTGGGCGATTTCTGGGCGAATGCCCACAAGAGACGTCTTTGTACCAATCAGCCTTAATCCACTCATCAATTGAAAGATTTGGTTTGCGACCATCGTGTCAATCATAACGACGCCAGACAGATCAATGACCAGTTCAGTAATGCCCGCCGAACTGCATTTCTGAAGCGTTTCGTCAAAAATCACTTTTGCTCTGTACGTATCAATATCGCCAACGATTGGCAATAGGCTCACATGGTCGCTTAAATGAATAATCGGAGAACTAAGCTCCGCCACAAGCTGTTGGTGCGCTTCGAACGTTTGCTTGTTTTGTGAAAGGTGACTCTTCGTAAAACGAAGAACGATTTCATTAAAGCCTTTGACAATTAAGTGCGTATGCTCGGAAAGTTCTTCATTTGTTACCGTAATTTCTAGCGCATAGCGGCGTAGAAATTCAAGGTAGTATTCTTCAATTACGAAAAATTGTTTCATAATAATATCGATGTCTGCGCTCTGGTGGGTAGAATCATGCGCGACATCGGTAATCCATTGGTTAAAGGAATCGCTGTACAGCGTTGAATCGTCACGGAAGATCTCACAAAAATGAATATGAAAGCCATGATTTTGCTGCTTTAATCGTTCAATACGCTCAGGAATCGTTGTTCCATAAATATCGCCCTGCGTCTTATCAACTTCTTCATACCACAGCTCGACTAAATCCCATGTTCGTGCCTTCATATACTCGTAAAATGTCATCTTCCCTATCCCCTTATATGAGCTAGAAAACGCTAAGATACAACTCGTTTTCTCATTAATGACAGGAGTAGGGGCATTTGTCTATCTTTTTTCTTTTTTCTCTGATAAAAGTAAGTAAAAGAGAGAATAGGGTTGAAAGGTAGGAGTTTTTAATGACACTAGATAGAAAAGAATTAATCTGCAGCTGGTATCCGCACTATGCAGTGGACGCTATTCAAACCATCCATCAAGGCTGGGATAACGAGATCTTTATCGCGAATGGGGAAAGGGTGTTTCGTTTTCCAAAGCGGGAGGAGGTCGAGGAACGGGTAAAAAGAGAAGCGCGTTTGCTTACGTATCTTTCTATCCAAAATCAAGCGCTTCCTCTACCAATCTATCAGCTACATTATGAAGCAGAACAACTTCTTTGCGTTAGCTATGCATATTTAGAGGGTAGCCCGCTCCGAACGGAACAAAGTGAGATTGCTAACGTTCTAGGTGCGTTCCTAAGTGAGCTCCACGGAATAAGCCTAACAACGGCAAAAACAATGGGGTTTACATACGAACGAAATGGAGCCTATTGGCAACAGTTTTATGATGAGATTAAAAACAAGCTTTATCCCCACTTTTCTCAGAAGCAGCAAGATTTTGTAGAAAGAATATTTAAGACTTTTCTAGAAAAAGATGCTCAACAGCACAGCAAGAAAATCATTCACGGTGATTTAACGGGTTCTAATCTTTTATACGATCAAGAAAGGGATCGGTTAACAGGTATTATTGATTTTACCGATGCGATGATCGGTGACCCTGCAATTGATTTTGCCGGATTTTACTGGGATTTTGGTCCGGAGTTTACCCGTCTCGTTCTTGACCACTATGAGGGAGATGAACCGAGAGAAGCGATCTATCAGCGAGTGGAGCAGTTCTACGGCATTCAGCCACTCTTTTTTCAGCTGTTGTATCAATACGATAACGAGCAACCTTTAGACCAATCAGAAGCAATGATCCGGTTAGAACAGCTCGCACGCCGCTAAACCAAATTTTCCTGAAACCGTTTTATTACCTAAAATTAGGGAATGGAGCCTTGAGGTGATATAGAATGAAAAAAATGTATGTGTATACGGCGGTTATTGGATTAACGATTAGTCTAGCAGCTTGCAATACCGATAACGAGGCGAATGGAGATTCCACGCCATCTGAATCGGCTAGTGACCAAGAGCATGAAACGAATGAAGTGGACACAGAGCCTGAGGCTGAGTTAGACGAGACTGAGGAAGCGGAAACAGAGAACGGAGAAGAAACAGAGGAATCGAATGATACAAATGAGACAGACGAAGCAGGTGAAACAGATACAGACAACGAGGCTGAAAAGGTTGCTGGCAATTACTTAATTGAAGTTGATTTTAAAGCAAATGAAGCAGAAGAGTACGAGACTGTGTTTGGATTGACAAGAACGACTGATGACCTCACCTATGAAGAGCGAATCATTCAATCGCTGCGAGCGAACGATCCTTCGCACGATGAATTGTTAACCGAAATGGAGCTCGAAGTAGAAGGCGATATCCTTAATCTTCATTATGATAGCGATAACTTAATCTATAGCTTAGCGCAAATGCCTGGCTCTGATTTTATGAGTGCGATTAGCAATACAGGTCAAATGTTTGGGCTTTCTGAGGGGCATTTCTATGACAACGGTGAGCAGCGAGTGAGGCTTGGAGAGATTCAAATTGATTCAGGGATCACTGAATTCAGCCCAGTCGCGCCTACGAGAGGTTATTATTATTTTGAAGTAGCTGAAGGAGAAGGACCGTACTTTATTAGAGGCAGCGATACGGAAGAGCGTGTACAGGATGACAACGAAGAGTTGCTGTCTTTTGCGGAAACAATTGAAGAAATGGCGACCGTAGCGGAGCAAGACCACTATGAATCGGTGATGTATGAAGGACTTATGGTTGAAGAAGCGAGTTTAACAGACGACGTTGCCACCGTTCAATACACGGTTGAGAGTGAAGGGACGGAAGAGGAACGAATTCGCTTTGAACAAGGCGTTCAGCTAACTGCGATTGAATTTTCGGCAAAAGAGTTGCGTTTAGTTAACAACACCGAGGGAATGACGTCCGTATTTCCACTGCAGGAATAGGGAAGGTTTTCATGAAGTTAGCCGCAAGTATTGTTTTATTTATGGTTATTGGTGTAATTGTTGCTTATAGCTTCGGGATTTTTATGATCGGAATCGGTTTTGACGAGTTCTCGCCGATTCTAATGATGGTAGGGGCTGTATTTGGACTGCAGACCGTCATTATAAGGATGTTGATGAATGTGATGGCTAAGAATCAATAATGAAGGAGCGACTGTGCCTTGCAGTCGCTCCTTCATTTACGCACTTTATTTCGCCGTTACGCCACCGTCAACGGGGAGCTCAATTCCAGTAATATGACTCGCTTCATCGGATGCGAGGAAAAGCACAGCATTCGCCACTTCTTCTGCGTTTCCTAAGTTTGGAAGCGCTACTTGCGTTAGAAAATAGTCTTTATATTGCTCCATTGATGGTGCGCTCATCGGCGTCACGATATAGCCTGGGTGTACGGAATTGACGCGGATGTTCTTTTTGCCGTAATCAACTGCCGCGGCTTTAGTGATTGAGCGAACAGCGCCTTTTGAAGCGGTGTAAGCTCCAGCTCCAGCCATGCCGGTAAGTGCTGAAATTGAAGAGATGTTCACGATGGAACCACCGTGTTCTTCCATTAAAGGAAGCGCCGTTTGCATGCCGTACATTACACCATTAATGTTAATGCCGTATGTGCGCGCCCAATCGTCTTCCGTTTGTTCTTCAAATGGTTTGGCAAGGGAAATGCCGGCGTTGTTCACAAGAATATCGAGCTTACCGTAGCTCGCCTTCACTTCGTCCATAATTGATTTCCAATCGTCCTGTGAAGCCACATTATGTTTAAAAGCAAGAGCTTGTCCCCCGCTTGATTTAATTTGCTCAACTACGTTTTGCACAGCTTCTTCGTTAATATCCGTTGCAATGACAATCGCGCCTTCTTTAGCAAAACGAAGTGCTTCTGCCTCGCCCATTCCACTTCCAGCTCCGGTAATAAGTGCAACTTTATCAAGTAATCTCATTTGAAAAAGCCTCCTTTAATATTTAAAAAAATGATAGTTTAACTATCATAATTTATTATAAGGCAAAATCTATTTTGCTGCAACCGCTTTCTGTTATACACTCAATGTAGTATGTGTTTAGAAGGAGTTTTTATGACGGAACTTGGCAAACGAAAACAGAATAAAAACAAGCGATACAATGGGATTGTCCAGACGGCAGAGGCGCTTTTTCTCGAACGAGGGTTTGATCATGTGCAGATGCAGGATGTTGCAAGCAAGGAACAAATTGGCATTGCGACGCTGTTTCGCTATTTTCCAAAGAAAGACCGTCTAATTGTCGCGGTTGCCTGTCACAACGTTGAAAAGCATATTGAGTCTTTTCGGGCGATTGTAAACAAAAACGAAACGGCATACAGTCGTCTCGTATTAATTTTTAATTTACTTACGATTGATTCAAGCGATACACTCAGTCGAAGCTCTGTCTTCAGAGAAGCGTTTGAAAGCTATGCGTCTATCGCTAAGGAACCGCTTGACTCGATTGGTGACTATATTGATGCGCAGAAAGAGATTGCAGATCTCGTCATGAAGCTGATTGAAGAAGGAAAGTCAGACGGATCGTTTCGCAAGGACTTACCGCTAAAAGAAGCAATTATTACGGCAATTAACAGCTACGGAACGTTTGGCAGCAACATCACTTTTAAATCGCCGATAACGTATTTAGAAGAAGATATTGCTCCGCACAAGCAGCAACAGATGTTAAAGGAAATGTTGCTTGCTTATGTGAAACCGAATTAAGGCGCAAAAAATGAGCTCAGCCACTTGGCTGAGCTAGTTGCGTTGCGTCCATTCCATTAAATATTCCAATTGCTGCATCTGGCATCAATTAGCTCTTCTTTAATCGCAAAGCCATTTTTTATGTAAAAGGAAACGGCCGATGAGTTCTGTTTGTAGACATTTAATTCAAGCTGATCACGAATCGTTTTTGCAAAATCAAGCAGTGCTTGCCCATGCCCGCGCTGTTGTTTGGCGGGATCAATAAATAACGCAGCCAGCTTCTCATCTACAAGCGAAAGAAAGCCGATTAATTCCTCCTCTTGCTCCAGTACATACGTTTCGGAATTCGGGATATACAATTCCCTCATATCGTGCTGACGTTCTTCCCAGAAGAGCGGATCAACAAAGTCATGTGCTTGTACGGATGCACTGTGCCAAATGCCAATAATCGAATCGAGATCACTTGTTTGATAGACGCGGATGGTCATGTCAGACACCTCATTTTTAAGTTTCAATTACCCATTAGCTCGTAAATAAAGCGCGAATGAGCCTTGGAAGAAAGAGTATAGCATAAACAATTAGTTCACCAATGGTGAAAATCCAATCAGTTAGAGGGTGTTTTGTTCTTTTTTTATGCCTTACTGACAAAGGAATCATCTCCTCATTCATTCTATTACAAGAGTATACGGAATAAACCACCGATTGTTTCAAAAAAGTTTTGACTTTTGCTAAAATAAAGGAAGGTTAAAACCTTTTTTAAAAAAGGAGATGGCATAATGACGTATGCAAGAGAGCTCAGAGAACTAGTAGGAACACGTCCGCTTATTTTGCCGGGTGCGGTTGTATTGATTTTGAATGAAGACAAGCATGTTTTACTGCAGCAGCGCTTAGATCGAAGCTGGGGACTACCGGGCGGTTTGATGGAGCTGGGCGAGAGTTTGGAAGAAACGGCACGGAGAGAAGTGAAAGAAGAGACAGGTTTGGAACTTGGAGCTCTTGAGCTAATCGAGGTGTGTGCCGGGAAAGACTTTCACTTAAAGTTAGCTCATGGCGATGAGATTTATTCAGTCACGGTTGTCTATTGTGCGAAGCAAACAAAGGGGGAGATGATCATTGATCAGGTCGAATCTATTGACCTAGCGTACTATCCGCTTGAACAGCTACCTGAAAATCTAACAAGTGGAACAACTGCCTTTATTGAGCCGTATTTGAAAAAAGCAGGATTGGGTGCGAAAAATGACAACTAAAAAAGTAATTATGTTTGATTTAGATGGAACCTTGTCCGATCCGAAAGACGGGATTTTGCGTTCAGTCGATTATGCCCTCAATCAAATGGGCATTCAGCAGGAAGGGGAAGAGCTGTTATCGTTCATTGGACCGCCGTTGCAAGATTCGTTTAAAGACCATTTTTCGTTTACAGAAAACGAAGTACATACAGCAATTAAGTTACTACCGCGAACGCTATCAAGCGCTTGGGGTATGAAAACACGCTTTATCCAGACGTGGAGCTTATGCTTAACACGTTAAAAGAAGTAGGTTATCGCTTAGCGGTTGCTACGTCGAAACCAACCGTCTTCGCGAACGATATTTTAGCTCATTTTAAGCTAGAGACCTATTTTGACTGCGTTGTTGGCAGTGAGCTGGATGGCACTAGAAGCGACAAAGGAGAAGTAATCTCTTACGCGCTATCGCTTTTACAAGTGAAACCAGAGGATGTAGTAATGGTTGGTGATCGTGTTCATGACATTGCCGGGGCGAGAGACTGTGATGTAGACTCCATTGCCGTTTCGTATGGCTACGGCAGCGAAGAGGAACTTGCGGCTGCAGGGGCTACGCACCGGGTAAATGGAGTGAATGAATTGCTAAACTTGTTGGTGAAAGAAAAGCAGTTAAATTCGATCAACTAATGACTGAACCTGGCAAACAAACTTTTTGCTCGTAAAATCATTGATCGTGTTCACTCGTAATAAACCAACTTCAGTAGAATGATCATCCAACAATGTAAACTGATCCGTTGTTCCTTTGACCGGATTGTTTGTACGAATGCCCGGCAAATACTTTTGGATATACGTACACATCGTGCTGTGTATCGTCTCTGCGTCTGAGAGGTCTTCGTCAAAGGTGAATTGAAACGTAAAATTGTATTTAAATGGTGAATGTGATTGAGCATCAAAAAACGAATAGGATAACAAATTCCACACCTAGCTTTCTCTCTGTTCTAGCTTAAGTTTAATATTTATTCCAAATTATGTTAATCAATCATCCATTCATCAAGGGGAGAATTAATTATATGAATCCAACAAAGCACAACGAACAAGCATGGGATAAAAAAGCTGAGGAGGGTTCGAGATATACGAAAAGCGTCAGTTCTGAAGTCATTAAGAGAAGTCGTTCAGGACAGTGGTCGATTTCGGTGACAACGGACAAGCCTGTTCCGAGAGGATGGTTCCCTGAAACACTAGACGGTTTGGAGATCCTCTGTTTAGCATCAGGTGGAGGACAGCAGGCGCCGGTGCTAGCCGCCGCCGGAGCAAACGTGACGGTTACGGATCTATCGAGAAAGCAGCTCGATCAAGATGAAGCGGTTGCGAAGCGAGATGGATTAAAGCTGACAGCGGTCCAAGCGAATATGACAGACTTACGGATGTTTGAAAACGATTCGTTTGATTTAATTGTTCATCCAGTATCAAATTTATTTGTAGACGATGTGCAGCCAGTTTGGCTAGAGGCCGCACGGGTGTTAAAGCGTGGCGGTCAGTTGATTGCTGGTTTTACGAATCCATTGCTGTGGATTTTTGATGACGGTAAGGAGCAGCAAGATATTCTTGACGTGAAGCACCCGATTCCGTCCTCAACACTTGATCGTTTAGCGACGGAGGAAGAGAGGCGTTTATTCGAGCAGACGCACGAAACGATTGAATACGCCCACACGCTTGAATCTCAAATTCAGGGTCAGATAAACGCTGGCTTTGCAATAACAGGATTCTATGAAGATGATTTTGGCGGGACACGAATCCTTGATACATATATCAAAAGCTTTATCGCGACAAAAGCTATTAAAGTGTAAAAAGAGCGGGAAAGTCCCGCTCTTTTTATCTGCTTATTCGCTATCCTCATCGCCGATTGGGGCAAGCTCTGCTTCAGCGACCCATTTATGATTCGTCACTTCTTCACCTGCATTTGTCGTGAAGTCTACCATAAAGACAGTTGTCTCTTCGGCATCAACAATTTCAGCCGTTGCACCGCTCATGCCTTCCATATGGTCAGCATTCAGAACAACTTCGGTTCCTGCTTCAAACGGCGTTTCTCCTGCGTCTTCGATCTCTTCATGTACGACCCATTTGTGGTCTTCAATCTGATCGCCTTCCTCGGTTGTGAAGGAAACGACGTAGGCCGTTGTTTCATAGGCGCCAACGATTGTTGCAATTGCATTTTCCATGCCCGGCATATGTCCATCAACAATCATCGCTTCACTTCCAACGGGATAGGCTGGATTCTCGGCTTCTTCAAGCCCTGCTGGAACGTCACCTGAACCACTGTGATCCATCGGCGCCTCGTCCTCTGCCTCCTCTGTAGCTGGGTCAAGCTCTTCATCCATTGGTGCTTCTTCATCTGTACCTCCGCAGGCAACGAGAGCAAGGCTGGAGAAGAGTGTGAGTGCGAGCAATGTGTGATTGAATTTTTTCATCTGTTGAATCTCCTTTCGCGTTCTACCTATTAGTCTCGCCGAAACCGTCTAGCTTAAAACATCGCAAGTAAGATCAAAAAAGAACGAAAGCATCAGGCTATGATAAAAAAGAAAGGAGGAGCGAATGGACGCTTTTAAGAAAGCATGTATCACCTATATGGAAGCAAATCTCAATCAAGCGATTGAAGCAGAAGACGTCGCGAAGAACAGCGGCTATTCACTGTTTCATTTCCACCGTAAGTTTATGCAGGCCTTTCAATTATCGGCGACGGACTATTTGAAGCGACGTCGCTTGGCCCAAGCCGCCAACTTACTTTTTCATAGCGAGGAACGCATTATCGACATTGCCTTTATAAGTGGCTTCGATAGTCAGGAGGCGTTTACGCGAGCATTTAAAAAAATCTATAAGCTTCCGCCTGGACGTTATCGCAAGTTGCTGCAAACGATTAATCAAGGGGGAAAACGAATTATGAATGCGACACCAATCAAGCACTGGTTTTTGGCCGGGGATAGCCCGCATCTGTATGAAGCTGGACTCGATTCAACCGTAGTTCATCAAGGCAAGCAGGCTGCCTATTTAAGAGGAATGAATGGAAGCAAAGATACGGTTTTTGGAACATTGATGCAGGAAATAAAAGCGGATAATTACCTCGGCAAGCGTGTCCAGCTGCAGGCCTTCATAAAAACGAAGGAGCTCAGCGATTTTGTCGGACTATGGATGCGGGTAGACAATAAAACTGGAGACGTTCTTCAATTTGATAATATGTATGACCGGAAAATAACTGGTGATACGAATTGGAATGTATACACGATCGTACTCGATGTACCGGAAGAAAGCGCAGCAATTTCGTTTGGTTTGTTGATGACAGGAAGAGGCACGGCATGGATGGATAGTCTGTCCTTTCAAGAAGTGAGCACAAAAGTGCCAACGACCCATAACATGGATTTTCAGCTTGATCTAGCCGATCAGCCCCAGAATCTTTCATTCGAAGAAGAATAGTCGCAGAAGATTTTTAAAAGAACTACTTGGAAACGAATGGGATTACAGTCATACTAATAAAAAGACTAAAAAGGGTGATGGTATGGTCATTTGGAATGAGGACAATAGCGGTACGGCTTTTTCAACTTTGACGGATGAGGTGCTTCAGGAGGCGGAGCGACGCTTTGGCGTGCAATTACCAGAAGCTTACGTTGAACTATTAAAGCAGCAAAATGGTGGCTCACTTGAGGCGAATGCTGTTCCGTCTCCATCTGAGAAGATAGAAGAGCCGTACATTGAAGTAACGGAAATCTACGGCATCGGCGAAGATATGGGAATCTACGATACGTCATACTTGATTCAAGAATGGGAACTGCCGGAAAAGATTGTGCTCTTCTCAGGGACTGGTCACGCTTGGCTCGCTTTTGATTACCGAAAAACGTCTGCTAACCCGCCAATTGTTTATATAGAAACGGACGCAGAGACGAAGGTGTACAAGCTTGCCGATGATTTTGCGCAGTTTCTTGGTATGCTTTACATAGAAGAAAGTGAGATTGACGAAGAGTATGATGATTGGAATGAATGGTCAGAGGAGGAATTTGATCAACTTCTATCTGAAGGAACAGATGAAGAAGAATTGTCTGTCGCGCTTTTAAGCGTTAGTCAATCGACCACAGACTACCAATGGCTAGGGCAGGTTTTCTTGCGTTTAAGTCAACACCAACATTCATTTGTACGCAATCAAGTAGCGGAAATCGTCTGGAATGGAGCAGCGCTTTATTTAGAAGAAAGTACGTTGACGATTCTATTAGAACGATTTGAAAAAGATGAAAATCTTGATGTGCGTCAATATGCTGAATCGATTCGCGAAGATTTGAATAGGAGTTATGAAGACTGGGTTCTTAGCCTGGATGATTCAAGTGAATATGTCTCAAGTGCTCTCCTTTACCAAAAGAAAAGCATGCTGCTTGTTTACAAAGAAGAGGGAACTTGGGCGCTGGAGAGGGACGGTGAAATCGTTCATACAAGTCAAACAAAAGAAGAGCTGCTCAATAATGTAACCGTTGATGGCCAACAGCTTAAAGCGATCTGGAGTCAGTTGAAAATAGCTTAAATGGTGCCACAACCTCACAAAAAAGGACATAGGTCCTTTTTTCTTTGGGCACAATGTCTTTTACTATGAGAGGGGTGAGGGAAATAAAAGGAATTCTGTTTGCGTTAATCGCAGGAACATGCATTACGCTACAAGGCGTAATTAATTCGAGAATTAGCCAAGATGTCGGCACGCTACCTGCTATTGCCGTAACGCAGTTTGCTGGTTTTTGTTTGGCTCTAATCATTCTTTTACTCGTCCGGGACGGAAAGCCGGCGCAGTTAAGAAGGGTGAAGCCCCTCTATTTATTTGCGGGGGCATTTGGCGTGTTTATTATCTTTAATGAAGTAACATCGATTCAGCTCATTGGTGTAACGGTGACGATGTCTGTTATCCTTGTTGCGCAAATTGTAATGGCGTTTCTAATTGATGTCCGTGGCTGGTTTGAAATCGAGAAACCTGCATTCGGAGCGCCGCAATTTATCGGAGTAGCCATGATGATCATTGGTGTATTAATCATGCAATTTTAGGAGGGGTGATCGATGATGCGGAAAGAACAGGAACAGATTGAACAATTCTTGCTGGATCATCAGCTTGAGGGGGTTGTTCCAGAACCGTTACAAGCGCAGGCGTCTATCTTACAGCTGAAAAAAGGAGATTCCGTGTGCGTGCAAGGAGAAATAATCGTTCACCTCTATTTACTCGTAAAAGGGCGCATTAAAATATATAAAAACTCCCCTCAAGGGAGGACGCTCATCCTCTGCTACAAAGATCCAGTTGAGGCGATTGGTGACATTGAATACATCCAAAAAAAGCCGGTGATTAATACGGTTGAAGCTGTATCTGACGGAGCGATGCTCTTATTTCCATATGCGGCACTTGATGCCCATGGACGCGAATCGGCAGTCTGGATGCGTTTTTTATTGGAAGTGGTGACGAAGAAGTTTTACATCGATACGGATGTATCTAGCTTTCAGCTGCTACATCCAGTGGAAGCAAGGCTTGCCCGTTATCTACTAGCGGCAACGGAAGAGAAAGTGAAAACGAAGGAGCTTGCGGATGTACTCGGCACGTCCTATCGTCACTTAAATCGGGTCATCAAAAAACTCGAGCAAAAACAGCTAATTTGCCGGGAGCGGGGAATGATTCAAATATACAATCAACAGAGACTTCAGCAATTGGTGGAAGAGCTCGAAGGAGAAGGAAGCAAATGATTGTCGGAATGGTGCTGGCAGCGATGGCTGGTGCTGCGATTAGTTTACAAACCGTTTTTAATAACAAAGTGAATGAGAAAACGGGATCATGGATGACAACGACGCTCGCTTTGGGGATGGGCTTTTTATTTGCGTTTATCCCTGTAGTTATACTGGAACCACAAACTCTTGTCCAGCTGGTTCAAATGGAGACGTGGTACTGGTTTGGTGGCGTCATTGGTGTCGGGGTTGTGTTCTCGCTTGTTCAAGCGATGAAGCGGCTCGGTCCAACATTTACGATATCGGTCGTGCTTGTTGCCCAACTAGGAACCGCGCTCTTGTGGGATTCCACGGGTTGGCTGGGGTTAGAACAAATACCATTAAGTCCTATGAAAGTCTTAGGAATTTTACTCATTCTTGCAGGAGTTTTGCTCTTTTCGTATAAAAAAGAAACGAAGACAACTGGCATACGTAGAGAGGAATAGGAGTAAGCCTAAGAAAGGAGTGGAAAGTATGAACCGTAGCCATGCGATCATTGTTGTGTCTAAAAAACTAAAGCTCATTCGGTTGGAACATGAGCTGACGCAACATCAACTTGCCAATGCGCTTGGTATTTCGAAACGGACAGTTGACCAGATCGAGACAGGGCGGATGCGGGCGGATTGGACCATTGTTGTCGCGGTATGCGCGATATTTCAAGACAGCGAAATCCTAGAGCAGACCTTTGGGGATGACCCTATTGTAATCATTAAACTGTTAGCTGATGAAACAAGTAAAGGGACAAAGTACAAGACGATGGGTGGTAAAGTTTGGTGGAAACTGATCAAAAACTCGGGAAGATTCAGGCTCCAGCAAAATGTCATTAGTCAACATTACCGCATTATTGATGAATCAGATTACCGGTTTCAGAGCACGTTTGATCTAGAGCAAGCGATGGAAATGCTGGAAGAGCTTGGACGTGACCGCGGGAAAAAACACTAAGAACGAATACATACTGTGCCACCATTCGATTATAAAGCAAGAAAATCAATTTATCGCGCTATGCTTACGTCTACTCTATGGTATAGTTACATCATAATAATGAATTTATGTAGCGGGAGAGTCCAGGATGATTGAAACGAGAGAGCAATTAAAGCCAATTCAAGAAAGCATTTTAAATGAGAAAATGACCTTGGCAAACATGCCACCATCACATGAAGGCATGGATGACAACACGCTTATGACGAGACTAAAGCCATGGCGCCACGAGTTAATTGAAGTTTATGCCAATTCGATTTTGACAGGACCAGAGAAATCGAAGGAAGCGATTGAACGTTGGGGTGAAGCAGTCGCCGGGCTTCTGGTGTCATTGGAAATGCCGTTAGATGTAGCGCTGACAGAAATTACGTATTACCGTGATCGAATGGGTGAACTTATTAAGAATGAAGCAGAAGAAAAAGGATTTTCCTTTAAAACACTCTACGCAATACTATCAGAATTTAACGCAGTGGTTGATCAAGCGACGCAAAAGGTAAGTCAGATGTATATGCGGGAATACGCAAATAATATTGAAGTGGCAAAATACGCAATTGATGAGCTATCTGTTCCACTGGTACAGCTCACTGATGATGTTGGTATTATTCCAATCATCGGAGAGATTGATACAAAACGAGCGCAATATCTAATGACAAACGCCCTCGATAAAGGGTCTGATTTCGGACTGAATTATATCATTCTCGATTTATCTGGTGTCAGCGTCATCGACACAATGGTTGCTGCGCAAATTTTTAAAGTAACCGACGCGCTTAAATTAATTGGAATTAAGACAATGATTAGCGGTGTTCGCCCAGAAATTGCTCAGACAATGGTCTCGCTCGGAATTAAAGTAGATATTAAGATTTACAGCACGCTCCGCCAAGCATTCAAGCATTTATCAGATGAAAGTGGCGGTTTAACCATTTAAAGGAAGGGGCACTCATTTGGCGATAAATTCAATTCTTTTGTTTGTTGTTGCTAGTGTCATTGTCATTCTGTGGGTTGTTTTGCTTGTATGGGCAGGACGTAAGATCGTAGATTACGCAAGAGAACAGCGCGATTCAAGAGAGAAAGCAGAGAAAGAGCGTCATGAAATTCTTACCTTACAGCACGAGATTTTAACTGAATTGAAAGAGCGAGATGGGAAATAAGGGTAACCAGTGGGTTGCTCTTTTTTTGTTGATTCTGTCAGGTTTTTTTCACTGTTTTTTGGGTATTGTATACTACATAACCTGAGAATGGACGTGACGATACATGAGTGAAAAGATTTTTATTAGCCCTAGTAAATATGTGCAAGGAAGAGATACAGTTGAAAAAGCAGGCGAATATATCGCTGACCTCGGTAAGAAAGCAATGATCATTGCTGATAAAACGGTCTGGGAAATTGCCGCAAATCGCGTTGCTGATAGCTTGAAGAAGAAAGATATTTCTGTTTTAGAGATTACGTTTGAAGGCGAAGCTTCTGCTAAAGAAATTGAACGGATTTCCAAACAAGCGAATGAGGAAGGAATTGATGTTATTGTTGGTGTCGGTGGTGGAAAAACAATTGATACCGCTAAAGGTGTACGTGATTCTGTTGAAGGAGCGGCATGTGCGGTAATCCCAACAACCGCTTCGACGGATGCGCCAACAAGCGCACTCTCCGTAATCTATTCTGATGAAGGCGTATTTGAGCGCTATCGCTTTTACTCGAAGAACCCTGATCTAGTCTTGCTCGATACAGCGATCATTGCTGGAGCACCACCGCAGTTTCTAGCAGCAGGAATTGCCGATGCCCTTGCAACATGGGTAGAAGCACGTGCAAGTCTGGAAGCCCGTGGAACGACAATGGCCGGTGGACAAGCTACAATAGCTGGACTAGCAATTGCGGAAAAATGTGAGCAAGTGCTGTTTGATTACGCACTGCTTGCGTATGAATCAAATAAACGCAAAGTTGTTTCTTATGCGCTTGAGCAAATTGTAGAAGCAAATACATTGCTCAGTGGACTCGGGTTCGAGAGCGCCGGCCTCGGTCTAGCACACGCCGTTCATAATGGATTTACCGTCCTTGATGGCGATATTCACCATAAGAGCCACGGCGAAAAAGTTGCCTTCGGTATCTTAACACAGCTTGCTTACGAAGCACGGGACCAACAGGAAATTAATCGCTATATCTCGCTATTGCAAAGCCTAGGCTTGCCGACAACGTTTAAAGATCTACACATTGATGATCTTGAACGTGAAGATCTTCTAAGAGTTGCTGAAACCGCACTTCAAGAAGGAGAAAGCAGCCACAATATGCCGACACCGCCAACGGTTGATTCTGTTGTGGACGCAATGATCGCAGCCGATCAGTATTCCCTTTCTTATTTAGAAAGAAAATAAGGTACATGGAACAACTGCATGTTTTACATGCGGTTGTTTTTTTATGTGAGTAGAATAAGAAAATCACTAACCCCGTTAACGATATGTACGCAGACTTCTACCCATGCATAGAATGATAGTACTATGTATGGCACGGGGGATGGATGTGGTGAAGCGTAGGAAACGAACAAATCAAATTTGGTGTAAAACGGATATTCAACATTTTAATCGTACAATGCAGAATGGCGGTGCTAATTTTTCTGCGCCATATGCAACCGGAGCCACGGGAGTAACGGGAGTAACAGGGTCAACAGGCCCAACAGGAGCAACCGGAGCAACGGGAACATCCGGAGTGACCGGGGTAACAGGCCAAACAGGAGTAACGGGAGTAACAGGAGCAACCGGAATCACTGGGGCCACCGGAGCAACAGGAGTAACGGGAGTAACCGGAGCAACAGGAGCCACCGGAGTAACCGGAGTAACAGGCCCAACCGGATTGACCGGAGTCACCGGAGCAACGGGAATCACTGGAGCGACGGGAGCAACAGGAGCAACAGGAGCAACGGGAGTAACCGGAGTAACCGGAGTAACCGGGTCAACAGGAGTAACCGGAGTAACCGGGTCAACAGGAGTAACAGGAGTAACGGGAGTAACCGGAGCGACAGGAGCAACGGGAACAACCGGATTGACCGGAGTAACAGGCCCAACAGGAATAACCGGACCAACAGGAGTAACGGGAGTAACAGGCTCAACCGGAGCAACCGGAGTAACGGGAGCCACCGGAGCAACGGGAGCCACCGGGGCAACAGGAGTAACGGGAACCACCGGAGTGACCGGAGAAACAGGAACCACCGGAGCGACAGGAGTAACGGGAGGGACAGGAGTAACCGGACCAACAGGAGCAACGGGAGCCACCGGGGCAACGGGAGCCACCGGAGTAACGGGAGTAACCGGAGCGACCGGAGTAACAGGTTCAACAGGAGCCACCGGAGCGACAGGTTCAACAGGAACCACCGGAGTAACGGGAACAACCGGAGAGACCGGGGTAACAGGCCCAACGGGAGCAACGGGAGCAACCGGAGCAACAGGAGTAGCCGGAGCAACGGGAGTAACCGGGTCAACCGGAGTAACCGGAACCACGGGAGTAACGGGAGCGACAGGAGTAACCGGAACAACCGGATTGACCGGAGTAACAGGCCAAACGGGAGCCACGGGAGTAACAGGGTCAACAGGAGTAACAGGAGCAACGGGAGTAACCGGGTCAACAGGAGTAACGGGAGAGACCGGGGTAACAGGCCAAACCGGAGCGACCGGAGTAACAGGAGCCACCGGAGCCACGGGAGTAACGGGAGTAACCGGAGCAACCGGAGTAACAGGAGCCACGGGAGTAACGGGAGTAACCGGAGCAACCGGAGTAACAGGAGCAACCGGAGCCACGGGAGTAACGGGAGTAACCGGAGCAACCGGGTCAACTGGAATCACAGGAGCGACAGGAGTAACAGGAACAACCGGAGTAACCGGAGTAACCGGAGTAACCGGAGCAACCGGGTCAACTGGAATCACAGGAGCGACAGGAGTAACAGGAACAACCGGAGTAACCGGAGTAACAGGAGCCACCGGAGTAACGGGAGTAACGGGAGCCACCGGAGCAACGGGAGCAACGGGAGTAACCGGAGCAACGGGAGTAACGGGAGTAACCGGGTCAACTGGAATCACCGGAGCAACGGGAGCAACAGGAGTAACGGGAGTAACGGGAGCAACCGGGTCAACTGGAATCACAGGAGCGACAGGAGTAACAGGAACAACCGGAGTAACAGGTTCAACAGGTTCAACTGGAGCAACAGGAGTAACGGGAGTAACCGGAGCAACGGGAGTAACAGGCTCAACCGGAATGACCGGAGTAACGGGAGCAACAGGGTCAACAGGAGTCACCGGGTCAACAGGCCCAACCGGAGCAATCGGAGCAACCGGAGCAACGGGAGTAACGGGGGTAACAGGCCCAACCGGAGAAACGGGAGTAACGGGAGCAACCGGAGTGACCGGGGTAACAGGCCCAACAGGAGTAACCGGAGTAACCGGAGTAACCGGGTCAACAGGAGTAACCGGTCCAACAGGAGCCACCGGAATAACAGGAGTAACCGGGTTAACAGGAATAACCGGAGCAACGGGAGCCACCGGAGTAACAGGAGTAACCGGGTCAACAGGAATAACAGGAGCCACCGGAGCGACAGGAATAACCGGAGCAACAGGAGCCACCGGAGCAACGGGAGTAACAGGTTCAACCGGAGTGACCGGGGCCACTGGAGCCACAGGAACCACAGGAGTAACCGGAGCCACTGGTCCAACCGGAGTCACTGGTGCAACGGGAGCAACAGGCCCAACGGGAGTAACCGGGTCAACAGGAGTAACCGGAGCAACGGGAGCCACAGGAGTAACGGGAGCAACGGGAATCACAGGAGCGACAGGAGTAACCGGAGCAACAGGAGCCACCGGAGTAACCGGGTCAACGGGAGTAACCGGAGTAACCGGAGCAACGGGAGTAACAGGCTCAACCGGAGAAACCGGGTCAACAGGAGTAACGGGAGCCACTGGTCCAACAGGAGTCACTGGTGCAACGGGAGCAACAGGCCCAACCGGAGTAACAGGCCTAACAGGAATAACAGGAGCAACGGGAATAACAGGAGCGACAGGAATAACCGGAGCAACCGGAGCAACGGGAGTAACGGGAGCCACCGGAGCCACCGGAGCCACAGGGGTCACTGGAGTAACCGGAGCAACCGGAGCAACGGGAATAACAGGAGCGACAGGAGTAACCGGAGCAACAGGAGCAACGGGAGCAACAGGAATAACCGGAGCAACAGGCCCAACGGGAGTAACCGGAGCAACAGGAGCAACAGGCCCAACCGGAGTAACGGGAGCAACGGGAGTAACAGGAGTAACGGGAGCAACAGGAGCAACAGGAGCAACCGGCCCAACGGGAGTAACCGGACCAACAGGAATAACAGGAATAACAGGAGCCACCGGAGGGACAGGAACAACCGGAACAACCGGAACAACCGGCGTAACAGGAGTAACAGGAGTAACAGGAGCAACAGGAGCAACAGGAGTAACAGGAGCAACAGGAGCAACCGGAGCAACGGGAGCCACCGGAGAAACCGGAGCCACCGGAGCAACGGGAGCCACCGGAGTAACGGGAATAACCGGAGAAACCGGAGCCACCGGAGAAACGGGAGTAACCGGGTCAACAGGAATAACCGGAGCAACAGGAGCCACCGGAGAAACGGGAGTAACCGGGTCAACTGGAATAACAGGAATAACAGGAGCCACCGGAGCGACAGGAACAACCGGAGTAACAGGAGAAACCGGAGCCACCGGAGCCACCGGAGAAACCGGACCAACAGGCCCAACGGGAGCAAGCGGAGCAAGCGGAGCCACCGGAGCCGCGGGGGTAACAGGCCCAACCGGAGCCACGGGAGCGACAGGAACCACCGGAGTAACCGGGGTAACAGGCCCAACAGGAGTAACGGGAGTAACGGGAGCAACCGGGTCAACAGGAATCACAGGAGCGACAGGAGTAACAGGTTCAACCGGAGCAACGGGAGTAACCGGAGAAACCGGAGCAACGGGAGCGACAGGAATAACCGGAGTAACCGGAGAAACGGGAGCGACAGGAATAACCGGAGCAACTGGAGCAACGGGAGTAACCGGGTCAACAGGAATAACAGGAATAACAGGAGCCACCGGAGCGACAGGAACAACCGGAGTAACCGGAGTAACCGGACCAACAGGAGCCACCGGAGCAACAGGAGCCACCGGAGTAACCGGAGTAACCGGACCAACAGGAGCAACGGGAGTAACCGGGTCAACAGGAGCAACGGGAGTAACCGGGTCAACCGGAGTGACCGGGGTAACCGGGGCCACTGGAGCCACAGGAACCACAGGAGTAACCGGCGCCACTGGTCCAACAGGAGTCACTGGTGCAACGGGAGTAACTGGTGCAACGGGAGCAACAGGCCCAACGGGAGCAAGCGGAGCCACCGGAGCCACGGGGGTAACAGGCCCAACCGGAGCAACGGGAGCGACAGGAACCACCGGAGTAACCGGGGTAACAGGCCCAACAGGAGTAACGGGAGTAACGGGAGCAACCGGGTCAACAGGAATCACAGGAGCGACAGGAGTAACAGGTTCAACCGGAGCAACGGGAGCAACAGGCCCAACCGGAGTAACAGGCCTAACAGGCCTAACAGGAGCAACGGGAATAACAGGAGCGACAGGAGTAACCGGAGAAAACGGGGTAACCGGAGCAACAGGAGCCACCGGAGAAACCGGGTCAACGGGAGTAACCGGAGTAACCGGAGAAACGGGAGCGACAGGAATAACCGGAGTAACAGGAGCAACGGGAGTAACAGGCTCAACCGGAGAAACCGGGTCAACAGGAGTAACGGGAGCAACGGGAGCCACCGGAGTAACGGGAATAACCGGAGCAACCGGAGCAACAGGAGCCACCGGAGCAACGGGAGAAACCGGGTCAACGGGAGTAACGGGAGCCACAGGAGCCACAGGAGCAACCGGAGTCACCGGAGTCACCGGGTCAACAGGGGTAACCGGGGCCACAGGAGCAACAGGCCCAACGGGAGTAACCGGAGCAACAGGAGCAACAGGCCCAACCGGGTCAACAGGAGTAACCGGTCCAACAGGAGCCACCGGAATAACAGGAGTAACCGGGTTAACAGGAATAACCGGAGCAACGGGAGTAACCGGGTCAACTGGAATAACAGGAATAACAGGAGCCACCGGAGCGACAGGAACAACCGGAGTAACAGGAGTAACCGGACCAACAGGAGCAACGGGAGTAACGGGAGTAACAGGCTCAACCGGAGTGACCGGAGTAACAGGCTCAACGGGAGCAACCGGGTCAACAGGGGTAACCGGAGCCACTGGAACCACAGGAGTAACCGGAGCCACTGGTCCAACAGGAGTCACTGGTGCAACGGGAGCAACAGGCCCAACGGGAGCAAGCGGAGCCACGGGAGTAACGGGGGTAACAGGCCCAACCGGGTCAACGGGAGTAACCGGAGCAACGGGAGCGACAGGAATAACCGGAGTAACGGGAGTAACAGGCTCAACCGGAGCAACCGGGTCAACAGGGGTAACCGGGGCCACTGGTGCAACGGGAGTCACTGGTGCAACGGGAGTAACAGGCCTAACAGGAATAACAGGAGCAACGGGAGTAACGGGAGTAACGGGAGCAACAGGAGCAACAGGAGCAACAGGAGCCACCGGAGTAACCGGGTCAACAGGGGTAACCGGGGCCACAGGAGCAACAGGAGTCACCGGGTCAACAGGCCCAACCGGAGCAACGGGAACAACCGGAGTGACCGGAGCAACGGGAACAACCGGAGTGACCGGGGTAACAGGCCCAACAGGCCCAACGGGAGTAACTGGAGTCACCGGAGCGACAGGAGCGACAGGAGTGATAGGAGCAACAGGCCCAACGGGAGTAACGGGAGTAACCGGAGCAACCGGGTCAACAGGAGCTACGGGAGCCACCGGAGTCACCGGAGTAAGAGGAGCCACTGGAATCACCGGACCAACAGGCCCAACTGGAAGCACAGGACCTTTAGTCTCTCTTTTTGGTTTCTCTGCTGTAAACACCTCTTCCACTATTACTACATCGGGGATACTATCAAGTTGGTCTACGACTGACCCTTTTTATTCTGGTGTTGGATTTGACCCAGTCGCAGGAACGTATACCGTTCCTGCGACTGGTAGATACTCTATTAAATCGATCATAAATTATCGTACGCTTGCAACAATATCTGCTCAGATAGGAGCTGGAGTCAACCCATCTTTCAATATACAGAGAATTTCTCCAAATCCTACAATAATTGCATCTGGATTAATTTCGATTCTCGATGTAAATATTTTATTGCTTTTGACTTTACGAGTTATCTTAGGAAGTGGAGAAGTGACAATTAGTTCAGATGTTTCTCTTACAGCAGGAGATACATTAGGTGTGTTTTACAATTCAAGTGGTTTAAATATTGGTTTAAATATCAGTACTGCTGTACCTGGAGGAACAATCTGGTCAATTCACCGGATAACGTAAAACTGACAGCCCACTCCTCAATAACTGTTTCACTTCCCATAATCGAGGGTAGGAGAAGAGAAACGCATATATGAGGAGGAAGGCCATGGCTTCATTTCGGAAAGGGATGCGTCACTCTCGCTACAAGACCGTGCTTACCAGCTTGGTCCGATGCCCATCATCACCGTATTAGGTTTTCTTGACGTTATTCCCGTATCGAATACGCTTGCGTGGGTCGCGCTCGCAGCGTTTGTTGTTGGATTAATCGTCTTCTTTACAACATTTAATGGGAAAAATCCTGCTGACGAGACGGACTAAGACACCTGAGAAAGGGTGTCTTTTTTTCTTATAATCTATTTCACCTTAACACCTTGCTCAACATACAGGCTTATTCGAGCTTGTAATACTGTTTGCATAAACGGAAATGATGCTGTTCGTGAATCGCAAGTAAATCAATGGCTTGAAGAAGGTTGGGATTACCGGCAAGGGGATCTGGATAGCGAATATGCCCAGCGATATCTTCATCAAGATGACAAACGAGCATAGCGAGCTTGTCCGTTTCTTCGTCTAAAATCGTTAGTATATCATGAAACTGTGGTTGTAACTTTGTGGTGTTTGGAGGCATTAAGAAAAACGGTGCTTTCATCGTCTTTTGATTTTTTTGTTGATAGAGTTCGTAAACATTCTCACTTTGCCAATCGGAAGGTTTATTTCTAAAAGGATAGGCAAGCTTTGAAGCAATGGGAAGATATACTTGATTTAGCCGCCTAAACCATTTGAGTAGTAGGTATAGATGGAGGTACGTCTCTCCAAACGACCATTTCTCTTCATTTGGCCGCGTCCATTCTTCTCCTGCATATGGAATCATTACCTCAAGCATGACTGCGCGTTGATTCAATAGCTTAGTAAAATGCGTCTCTAAGTGTTTTCTTTTCACAAGAGACCTCCTTTTTTATTCCATACCTACGAAAACCTGCAAAAAATGTTTCATAAAAAAGGGAGAGTCTTATTAAGACTCCCCCACCAAAAACCGATACACACTCTCCGGTATAGGAATGCCTTCTTCCTTACGCTTGCGAGCAATTTGGTTTTCAATTTCCCCGGGAACGAGAACTTGATCAACTCCTTCGGCAGCTGGTGTTTGTCTTATTTCTGCGATCATCTGATCGAGCCGAGTGGCAAAGCTGTTGAGTCCTGTAAACACAGCAGGGTCAATCGCCATATAGAAGTGTCCGAGCTCGCGGTTCTGTTCGTAGTCGCCGTACATTTTAGAGACGTGTGGCCCAAACGCGGCGCCGGTGAGCAGGGCAGAGAAAATTTCGACGACCATGGCTAGACCGTAGCCTTTTGGTCCGCCGAACGGCGTGAGAGCGGCAACATTTTCTGGATTTGTTGTAGATTGACCAGAGGAATCAACCCCCCAACCGTGGGGAATGGGCTGCTCGTTTTCTTTTGCATTCAAAATTTTGCCGAGGGCAACGGTGCTTGTGGCAAGGTCGAGAATAACAGGATCTTCCTTGTCTGTCGGAAAACCGAAGGCGATTGGATTCGTCCCAAAAAACGGCTCTGCTCCACCAAAGGGCACGACAATTTTATCGGTGTGTGACATCGCAATCCCAATCATTTTCGCCTCTGCTGCTTGTTGAACAAAATAAGATAAAGCGCCACAGTGACTACTGTTTTTGACGGCAACAGCGCTCATGCCGGATTCGGAGGCTTGAGTAATCGCTGCTGCCATCGCCTGCTTGGAGATCGCTTGGCCGAAGCCGTTGTCGCCATCGTAGAGCAGGGTAGAGCAAGAGGTTTTTGTTAGCTTAGGGTTCGGCGTTAGATTAATGCCGCCTGCTTTAATACGTGTGAGATAATGCTCGACGCGGAGCACGCCGTGTGAATCAACGCCACGAAGGTTTGCGTGGATTAGCACGTCGGTTACGGCCTCTGCGGTTGCTTGATCAACTCCTGCCTGAGTAAATTGCTGTAAGGTGAGTGCTATTAGTTCTTCTGTAGAGAGATGGGGCATGAGATCTCCTCCTTGTTGTAAACGCTTTAAAATAATCGTAGCATACTTGTATGGTAGTGTGGTAGAGTTTATTTTAAGAGGTGAGAAGATGTTAAATCGAGCGAGATTTAAAGTTTCCACTAGGGAATTTGTGTATGAAACAATCCGTGAATTAATCATGACGCTAGAGCTCCCACCAGGTTCGGCGATCTCGGAAAAGGAAATTGCGGAAGAGTTGGAAGTGAGCCGAACGCCGGTTAGAGAAGCGTTCTTGAAGCTTTCAGAAGATGAACTATTAACGGTACTGCCGCAGCGGGGATCGTTTGTCACGCTAATCGATCTTGATCATGTGGAAGAAGCGCGCTTTCTAAGAGAACAAGCAGAGACAGGAATGATTAAGCTAGCCTGTGAGTTAATTCACGAGCAAATTGTGCAACAGATGCAGGAAAATGTCGAAGCGCAGAAAAAAGCGAAGCAAGCAGAAGACGAAACGACGCTGTTCAAGCTTGATCGAGAGTTTCATCGTTTGCTAGCAGAGGGAACAAACAAGCTTCGTGTATGGCAGGTCATTCAGCGAATGGATACTCATTCCAACCGGCTTCGAAAGCTAAGTATGGATTTAAAGTTGAACTGGGATTTGCTGATTGAACAACATGAGGCGATGGTGAACGCGATTAAAACAAATGATAGAAAAGGTGCAGAATCGATCATGCATGCCCATTTGACGCTGCTTAAGTTTGACCAGAGCGCCTTACGCGCTGAATATCCTACTTATTTTTATGAACAAGATAACTAGACAGATAAAGGAGAGACAACCATGTTGAAATATGTGGCAACCGCCTGCGTAGTTAGCGCTTTGCTTTTAAGTGGATGCTCCCAGAGTACTTCTACTGGAAGCGATGATGTGACGCACTGGAAAATGACACACATCTCCGATTCCAGTCACCTCTGGCACCGGACGGCCGTTGAGTTTTCACGTCTTGTCGAGGAAAAGACAGACGGAAAAGTCATGATTGACGTTTATCCAAACAGTCAGCTTGGGAGCGAAGTCGATAACATTAATTCGATTCGGCTAGGGGCGACTGATTTGACGATTACAGGGGAGACGCTGGAAGTGTGGACGCCAAATGCGGTTATGCTTGCCGTCCCGTATGCGTTTGAAGATGAACACCATATGCGCCGGGTCATTGAAGGCGAGCTTGGTTCAATTATTGAAAGCGATATCGAGCGAGATATTGGCTTAACGCCGCTGTTTTATATGGAGCGTGCGCCACGAAACTTAACATCAAATTACCCGATATCGACTCCAGAAGATTTAAGGGGTTTTAACATGCGGGTGCCAAACGTGCCACTATTCTTAGATGCGTGGTCGGAGGCAGGAGCACAGCCGCAAGTTATTAGCTTAAATGAAGTGTTTACCGGCCTCCAGCAAGGCGTTATTGATGGACAGGAAAATCCAAATGATTTAATTGCGAGCAACGGTTTCTATGAGGTACAGTCCCACTTAAATACGACGGAACATGTACGCTCATGGATTTATGTGGTGGTTGGTACCGAACAAATGGAAGCGTTGCCAGCAGATCAGCAAGCAGCAGTACGCGAAGCGGCTGAGGAAGCGGAGGCGTATGCACAAGATTTGCTCGATGCTGAAACCGAGGCGGTGCTTAATCGCTTAATCGAGAGCGGGATGGAGATCAATGAAAACGTTGACCACGATGCCTTCCGCGAAGCAATGATGCCCGCACTGGAAGATTATTTCGGTGAAGAACAGTATCAATTGTATCTTGATATTTTAGCTGAAGGGGAAGGAGGGACCAGCGAATGAACGCGATGAAAAAAGTTGATACCATTTTAGGCTATGTGACGATGTTGTTGTTTGTTGGGCTCCTTCTTGTCGTCATTATTCAAATCTTGAGCCGCTATTTTCCCTATGACTTTATTTGGACAGAGGAGCTGTCTCGGTACTTATTTGTTTATTCAATCGTCACCGCCGCACCACTTGCCCTTAGAAAACAAGAGTTCATCCGCGTTGATATGTTGATTTTGGCATTGCCGGAAAAAACGCGAAAAATCTATGAATCTGTGATTGCCGTGCTTATCTTTGTTTTTGCAGCGCTGTTGTTTGGCTACGGTCTTCAGTTTGCTGGACTTGGTCTAGATTTCTATGCGCCTACGCTCGGGTTTTCAATGGTCTATGCTTATGCGGCAGCACCGTTACTCGGACTTCTACTTATGGTCTATTCGGTTGTTTACATCATTGATCGCTACCAACAGGTCACTGACCAAGAGAAGGAGGAGAGCTAATGGCCTTGCTCGTTGTTGTTTTATTTCTATTGTTTATCGGCTTTGGTATTCCAATTGCCTTTAGCTTAGGGTTGTCTTCCCTTATCTACTTACTTGTTGCTGGGGTGCCGCTAGCGACGATTCCGCAGACGATGTTTGCCGGAATCAACTCATTTGTGATGCTCGCTATTCCAGCGTTTATTTTAGCAGGAAACTTAATGAATGCCGGTGGGATTACAAACCGCATTATTGATTTTGCGAATGCCATCGTTGGTCATATTCGTGGTGGACTTGCGTTAACAAACGTCGCTTCGTCTCTCGGATTTGCTGGTATATCAGGTACGGCGTTATCGGATACAGCAAGCATTGGCTCGGTAATGATTCCGGCGATGAAGAAGCAAGGGTATGGCGCAGGGTTCTCGGCAGCCGTTACATCAATTTCATCAACAGTCGGACCGATGTTACCGCCATCTTTACCAATGATAATTATTGGGACACTCGCGAGTATTTCAATTGGAGATCTGTTTCTTGCTGGTGCGATTCCAGGTATTTTACTTGCAGTTGGGTTTCTTATTGTCACTTACATCATTTCTGTAAAGCGTCAGTATCCAAAAGGGGAAAAGCAGCCGATCTCCGTTGTTGGAAAAAGCTTTCTCGGCGCATTTTGGGCGCTATTAATGGTTGTCATTATTCTGTGGGGAATTCTTGGTGGTTACTTTACACCGACGGAAGCAGCCGTTGTCTGTGTTGTGTATGCGTTAATCGTCGGAAAGTTTGTTTACCGTGAACTTGATGTAAAACTGGTTCCTTCAATTCTCGTCAATACACTTAGTTCAACCGCTTCCATTCTGTTGCTTGTTGGCTTTGCCAATACGTTTGGATGGATTTTAGTCAGTGAAGGCGTACCATTATTAATCGCAGACGGCATTCTATCAATCACAGAAAACCCTGTGTTCGTCATTCTACTAATTGTGCTGTTGTTGCTTGTGCTCGGGATGTTTATGGAAACGATTGCGGCGCTTGTTATTTTGTTCCCGGTATTGCTTCCAGTTGCAACGAGCATCGGAATGGACCCAATTCACTTCGGAGTTGTAATGGTCCTTGCGCTTATGATTGGCTTATCAACACCGCCTGTTGGTGTCTGCCTATTTGTGGCCTCGTCCTTTGCAAAAGTACCAATTACAAAAACGGTCAAAGAATTAATGCCATACTTTGGGGTAGCGCTGCTTGTGCTCCTGATCGTCGCCTTTGTCCCGTCCTTGTCGCTGTTTTTACCAGGATTATTTGAATAAAGAGAGAATAGGAGAGTGGAGCTCATGCGTGCCATTCAAGTGATTGAACCAGGAAAGTTAGATATTGTTGAAGTCGATAAACCAGTTATCGAATCAGCTGATGATGTTATAGTAAAAGTTGAGCGCGTTGGAATCTGTGGCTCGGACGTTCATATTTATCACGGAAGCAACCCGTTCACCGTCTACCCGCGCATCATTGGTCATGAAGTAGCTGGAGTGGTTGAAGCGGTTGGAAGTGACGTTGTGACTGTGCAAGTTGGTGACCGTGTCTCGCTCGAGCCAATCACTTACTGTGGTCATTGTTACGCTTGTCGGAAGGGGCAGCCCAATGTCTGTACGGAGCTAGAAGTGTTTGGTGTCCACCGTGACGGGGGAATGAGTGAATGGATGAAGGCACCAAGCAAAAACTGGCACCGCGTTAGTGAGCGTGTATCAAGTGAGACCGCTGCCTTAATTGAGCCGCTGACGATCGGCGCCCAAGCGACAAGCCGTGGTGACGTGCAGTCAGGCGAAACCGTCTTTATTATGGGGGCAGGACCAACAGGCATTGCCTGTCTCCTGCTCGCCAAGAAAAAAGGTGCGCGCGTGATTATCTCAGACTTTAATCAAACAAGGCTAAATTATGCCGTATCGATTGGTGCAGACCACGTGCTCAACCCGGCAAAAGTCGATGTCGACGCAGAGATTGAGCGTTTAACCGACGGTGAGCTCGCCAATGTTGTCATTGATGCAGTCGGAACCCACGGCACATTTGAACAGGCAGTTAGACTGGCTTCGGTTGCTGGAACGGTGGTGACGCTAGGCTTCAATGAAACACCGTCAGCGATCCCGTCCTTGTTGTTAACGAAGAAAGAACTACGTGTTGTCGGTTCAAGATTGCAGACAGATCAATTTAAAAAGGTCATTGCAAAAGTAGAAGCAGGTGAGATTGAGCCTGCCGCAATTGTTTCGCACCGCTATGCCTTTACTGAAATCACCGATGCACTCACCCTGCTTGAAACAGAGCCAGAGAGTGTCCGCAAAATTGTGCTTACATTTTAAACGATAAGAGGAGTGGAGAAAATCATGCGTATGACTTTTAGATGGTACGGAGAAGATAATGACTCCGTATCCTTAGAACAAATTAAACAGATACCCGGTGTCGAAGGACTGGTTTGGGGGTTGCATCACCGTCTTGCAGGAGAAGTGTGGACGGAAGAAGAAGTAATGGAAGTGAAGGCACAAGCCGACAAGCAGGGGTTCCATCTTGATGTTGTAGAAAGCATTAATGTCCACGAAGACATTAAGCTCGGTTTACCAACGCGCGACCAGTATATCGAAAACTACAAAGAAAGCTTGCGCCAAGTAGCCAAGGTCGGTGCCAAAGTTGTTTGTTTCAACTTCATGCCGGTATTCGACTGGACGCGGACCGATTTGTACAAAGAAATGGAAGACGGCTCAACCGCGCTTTTCTATGAGAAGGCTAAAGTCGAACAGATGGATCCGTATGAACTAATCGAGCAAACAACGACGTCGGGTTACACAATGCCAGGCTGGGAGCCGGAGCGCTTAAAGACGATTGAAGCATCGCTAAAAGCGTATGAAACAGTGACGGAAGAAGATGTTTGGGAGAACCTCGGCTATTTCTTAAATGAAGTGCTGCCGGTAGCGGAAGCGGAAGGCATTAAGATGGCGATTCACCCGGATGATCCACCATGGCCGGTGTTTAACCTACCGCGCATGATTACGAGTGAAAAAGCCATTGAGCGCTACTTGTCGCTTTCCGATAGCCCGGCACACTGCTTGACGCTTTGCAGCGGCTCCCTTGGTGCGAATCCAAACAACGATGTACCAGCAATCATTCGCCGTTTCCATGACCGGATTGCGTTCGCGCATATTCGCAATGTAAAGATTTACGACAACGGTGATTTTATCGAGAGTTCTCACCGCACGCAGGACGGCTCTGTCCGGATTGATGATGTGGTCAAAGCCTATCATGAGAACGGTTTTACCGGTTATGCCCGCCCGGATCACGGCCGCCACATTTGGAATGAAGAGTGCCGCCCAGGCTACGGCTTGTACGACCGCGCTCTTGGCATCATGCATCTCTGGGGCTTATGGGATGCCTATGAACTTGTTAAGCAAAAGGAGGAAGCGTAAATGCTGCCGATTCACGAGAGTTTAGCAGGGAAAACCGCCGTCATTACAGGTGGTAGCGGTGTTCTGTGCAAAGCAATGGCGAAGGAGCTAGCTCGCCAAGGAATGAAGGTGGCGATTTTAAACCGCACGCAGGAAAATGGTGAAAAAGTCGCTAAAGATATTAAAGCAGCTGGGGGCGAAGCGATTGCGGTTGCTTGTGATGTCCTTAATGAGGAAAGTGTTGCGACTGCCTACCAAGTTGTCCGAGATACATTTGGTGAATGTGATTTGCTTGTGAACGGGGCAGGGGGCAATCACCCTGACGCGATTACGGGAAAAGAGCTTTACGAGGCAGGCGATCTTGAAAATGAGACGGTAAAATCCTTCTTTGACCTCAATGTCTCCGGCTTCGACCACGTTTTCCGATTAAACCTAATCGGCACGCTCATCCCAACGCAGGTGTTTGCGCGGACGATGACGGAACGGGGCGGTACGGTTATTAATCTATCATCGATGTCGGCACCATCACCAATGACAAAGGTGCCCGGCTACAGCGCCGCAAAAGCGGGCATTGACAACATGACGCAATGGCTTGCTGTTCACTTTGCTGAAGCGGGTATCCGCGTTAATGCAATTGCACCAGGCTTCTTTCTGACCGAACAAAACCGTGATCTGCTAACGAATACTGATGGCTCCCTCACCGACCGCGCCAACAAAATCATTGCGCATACGCCGAAGCGCCGCTTTGGTGAGCCGGATGATTTACTTGGAACCCTGCTCTGGCTAGCTGATGACGAGACATCTCGCTTTGTCACCGGCATTACGGTACCTGTGGACGGTGGCTTCATGGCGTATTCTGGTGTATAAATTTCACTTATTTCAGGAGGAACGATATGACGATTTTAACTGAACTAATCGACTCCGGCGTTTGCGCAGTAATGCGCAAGCTGCCGTATGAAAAAACCGAAGCAATTGCCAAAGCCTTGCTCGCAGGCGGCGTGCGCGGTCTTGAAGTTACACTTGATTCGGACCGCCCATATGAAGTCATTACCAATCTTAAGCAGACGTTTGGCGACGAAGCGCTTGTTGGTGCGGGCACGGTGCTAAATGGAGAAGAAGCACAGGCTGCACTTGATGCAGGTGCCCAGTTTATCTTCTCGCCGCTACTCTCAAAAGAAGTGATTGATGTGGCAAAAAAAGCAGGTGTTCCGGTTATACCAGGCATTTTTACGCCAACCGAAGCCTATCAAGCAACCCAGTGGGGCGCGGATATGGTTAAGGTTTTCCCGGCCGACTGCGTTGGCCCTGGCTTTATTAAAGCCGTCAGCGGGCCGCTGGCACAAATTAAGATGATGCCAACCGGTGGCGTTGATCTCGATACGATTCCAAGCTTTATTAAAGCCGGAGCAGTTGCCGTTGGTGCAGGAGGTGCCCTGTTGCAAAACACGTTGATCGAGCAAGAAGACTGGCAGGCACTAGAAGAACGGGCTGCTGCGTTTGTGGCGAAAGTAGAAGAAGCGCGAGCAAATTAAAAATTTCCCACCTTGCATTAGCGAGGTGGTTTTTTTTGTGTAGAAAATCTAACTTGATTAGTGAAGAAAGTGAAAAAGATTGATAGATAACCTGACACAAAGCGCCGAGAAGACAAGAACTATGTTTATGATATAAAAAGATCGATATTTCAATCAATTTGAAAAACGGTTTCAACAGATATCAACCAAATAGGGGGAGTTTGTAGAATGAAAAAGTACGCAATGGTTTTAACCGCTGGTGTAGCGATGCTGACTTTAGCCGCGTGTGGGGGAGAGGAAACCAGTGCTGAGGATGGTGGCACACCAATATTAGATCGTGTGCTAGACCGAGGTGAGGTTATTGCTGGAGTAAACAATGAACTACCTGGTTTTGGTTACGTGACGTCAAGTGGTGACTATGAAGGCTTTGATGTTGATTTTGCTAGAGTCATTGCGGCTGCTGTTTTTGGAGATGCTGATGCTGTGTCCTTTCGTCCATTATCTGCGCAAGACAGGCTAACAGCTGTGCAAACGGACGAGGTCGATATTCTTGTTAGAAACACGACGAACACATTAGAACGAGATGCAATGGGACTTCATTTCGGACCGACGATCTTTTATGACGGTCAAGGTATCATGGTCCGAGCAGATAGCGGCATTGAAACGCTGGAAGACTTAGAAGGTGCTCGAATTGCAGTCGACACAGGGACGACAACGGAAATGAATTTGGCGGATCAGTTTCGTTTAATGGGCATTGACTATGAACCGGTAACCTTTGACGGACAGGATCAAGTGCTGGATTCCTATGAATCAGGCAGTGCTGATGCATGGACAACCGATCGTTCAGGTCTGGCCGCGCGTTTAAATACATTAGCGAATCCCGATGATCACCTAATTCTTCCTGATGTCATTTCAAAAGAACCGCTTGCCCCTGTCGTGAAATCAACCGATGCAGCGTGGTTCGACATTATGAACTGGGCTGTATATGCGACAATTCAAGCAGAAGAGTTTGGCATTGATTCAACGAATATTGATACATTTATGGATACGGAAGACCCAGAAATTCGCCGTTTCTTAGGGCTCGAAGGAGCGCTTGGCGAGTCAATTGGTCTTGAGAATGATTTTGCCGTGAAGATCATTGAGCAAGTCGGAAACTATGGCGAGATTTATGACCGCCATATTGGACCGGATACCGTGTTTGCCCTCGAACGCGAATTAAATGAGCTTTGGACAAATGGTGGGCTGCATTATTCGCCGCCATTCCGCTAAGACGAACTGACAGTAGAGAAGCTTGTTTAATTAAAGAAGGTCTGCCACGCGATGGGAGACCTTCTATACGAGGTGATGGCATGGAGCCGATGAGGCGGCTTTGGAATGACAAACGACTAAAAGCAGTTGCCTTACAGGTCATTTTTGTTGTAATCGTAGTTTCCGCGCTGGCGTTTATCGTAAACAACGTCATTGTTGGGATGAACCGACTGGGGATGTCGCTCGATTTTCAATTTCTTACGCGAACGGCATCATTTGATATTTCAGGCGATAAGTTAATTTCGTACAGTGCAACCGACAGCTACGCACGAGCAATTCTTGTCGGGATTATTAATACATTGCGCATTGCTTTTTTAGGGATTGTATTGGCAACGATCGTTGGGACAATCATTGGCATTGCGAGGCTTTCGAAAAACTGGCTAGCGCGAACCGTTTCAAAAACGTATGTTGAAATTTTTCGGAATACACCATTGCTTGTGCAAATTATTATCTGGTACTCAGCCGTGTTTTTAACGCTGCCGTTAATTGAAGCGGAAGTGAATCTAGGCGAATTTCTTTTCTTTAGCAACAGAGGGATTGCAATGCCGTGGGGTGATGCTACAGGGGCAACGCTCATTTGGGCAATAGCGCTTGTTGTTGGGATTGTCGCGGCGATTTGGTTGTACCGTCTGAAAACAAAGCAGCAAATTGAGACGGGCACGGAGAAGCATCCGTTTATTTGGCTAGCTGGAACAATTGTTGCTGCCATGCTTATCGCGTTCCTTGTAACGTTCCAAGGGCCTTTCGAGCTTAGTATTCCTGAATTAAATGCGAATGGTAGAAGCTACATAGGCGGTTTTGTCCTCTCTCCGAGTTTAGGTGCGCTGTTAATCGCGCTCGTCATGTATACGTCGGCATTCATTGCAGAAATCGTCCGATCGGGGATTATGGGAGTGAATAAGGGACAGCGAGAAGCTGCGCATTCGCTCGGGTTAAAAGAATCGACCGCTTTGCGACTCGTTATTTTCCCGCAGGCGTACCGGATCATAATTCCGCCAATGACCAATCAATATTTGAACTTAACGAAGAACTCCAGTCTCGCAGTCGCAATCGGTTACCCTGAGATTGTCTATGTCGGTAACATTATTTTAAGTCAGTCTGGGCGCGCAGTTCAGATGATTATCGTGATGATTGCCTGCTACTTATTCTTTAGTTTAGTGACATCTTTACTCATGAACCTGTTTAACAAATATACGCAACTGGTAGAGAGGTGAGAAGGTTGAGCCAAATTGAACCACAGACAGGAAACGCAGGCTCGTCTCTTCCGCCCCCGAGCCAACGTAAATCAGTCCCGACATGGTTAAAGGATAATCTGTTCACAAACTGCCGCCAGTCTTTGTTCACAGTGGTCTTAGTTATCTTAGTTGGGCTGCTTGTATACAATGTACTGCACTGGGTGTTTGTCACGGCAGACTGGTCCGTGATTCCTCCTAACTTCAAACTGCTATTATCCGGTCAATACCCTGTTGCTGAGCTATGGCGCATCTGGGTGGGACTGCTAACATTTGCTTTGTTACTTGGTGCATCATCAGGTACGTGGAAAGGAGTTATAACCCATCTCGCTCTCTTTCTTGCTGGGCTCTTTCTTGTCTGCCTTGTCCTCCCGTTCGTGGCGCTTGAAACAAGAATCTGGCTAGGTTCGGGGATTGCGCTAATTGGCGTGGGGCATTTGCTTGGTCGGCTGAAGCCGGCCAAAAAAACAATGGCAGTCGCTTGGCTCGTGTTTATTCCGTTTGCGGCTTTCTTGCTCGATGGATTTGGCGTATTAAATTCAGTTGGCACCAATCTCTGGGGTGGTTTCCTGCTAACGCTGCTGCTCGCCTCCGTCGCGATTGTCTGCTCGTTTCCACTTGGGTTGCTGCTTGCCCTCGGTAGACGAAGCAAGTTACCGGCGGTGAAATATACATGTATCACTTATATTGAATTGATTCGAGGCGTGCCGCTTATTACAATCTTGTTTGTCGCGCAAATCATGTTGCCCCTACTACTCGGAGGACAGACAACGATTGACCACATCGCTCGAGCGATGATCGGACTTACGTTATTTAACGCAGCTTATTTGGCAGAAAATATCCGTGGCGGGCTTCAAGCCATACCAAGAGGGCAGTTTGAAGCGTCGCATGCGCTTGGAATGAGCACAGCGCTCACAACGGTTTTTGTCATCTTGCCGCAAGCGCTCCGAGCGGTTATTCCAACAATGGTCGGCCAGTTTATTGCGATCTTTAAAGATACGTCACTTGTTGCCATTGTAGGCTTAGTTGATTTACTCGGAATTGCTCGGAATATCGCAGCGAATCCAGAGTTTATTGGTCGACAAATGGAGCTGTTTATCTTTGTCGCACTCGTCTTCTTTATCTTCTGCTCGATCCTCTCCTACACAAGCCGGAGGGTTGAGCGGTCATTAGGTGTTGGTGACAGGTAAAAGTGAGCGAATCGAAAGGAGTTTTTCAAATGAGGCAAACGGAAGAAGTATCAACCGCGCTGGACAAATTCGACCACGACATTCCTCTGGCCGAGCGCGACGACATCATCAATTGTGAAAATGTCAATAAATGGTTTGGTGATCTTCATGTTCTAAAAGATGTCACGCTACACGTCAAGCGTGGCGAAGTCGTCTGTGTGCTCGGTCCGTCGGGTTCAGGGAAGTCGACGTTTATTCGGACATTAAATGGGCTAGAAGAAATTCAGCAAGGGACGATTACGATCGATGGAACAAGCCTTTCAAATGAGATAAAAAACATTGATACGATCCGACGAGAAACAGGAATGGTCTTCCAGCAATTTAATCTGTTTCCTCATATGACAATTAAGAAAAATATTATGCTCTCACCAATGTGGGTACGTAAATGGGCGAAAAGCAAGGTTGAGAAAAAAGCGTTCGCTTTGCTCGAGCGCGTTGGCATTCCTGAACAAGCAGATAAGTACCCGGGGCAGCTCTCAGGCGGCCAGCAGCAGCGGGTAGCGATTGCCCGGGCACTAGCGATGGAGCCGAAAATCATGCTGTTTGATGAGCCGACGTCCGCCCTTGATCCGGAAATGATCAAAGAGGTGCTCGACGTCATGAAGGAGCTAGCGAAAACAGGAATGACGATGATCGTCGTAACGCATGAAATGAACTTCGCTCAAGAAGTTGCCGACCGGATTATTTTGTTTGATCAAGGGAAAATCATTGAAACAGGGACGCCAGGCGAAATGTTCAATAACCCGAAACACGAACGAACGAAGTTGTTTTTATCGCAAATACTGTGATTGAAAAAGAACAACACTCGACCGAGTGTTGTTCTTTTCGTTCTGTTAAGCCAATGGAAAAGGCTCATATGCTTTTGTTGCTTGATCATGCATCGTTTGGACAGGGGCTATTTCCGGGGGCACCTCTTTGTTCCCGACAGTCATGACGTATTCGCATGTGCGCCATTGTTCTAGCTTTTCTTTATAGTTCCGATCCCACTTCGCTAACGATTCTCGCTCTTCCTCATTTCGATACGGGTAACGGACGGGGATTCGATCCATCCCGAAGCGCCAAGGCTTTGGTGTCAGCCTTGCACGAAAGCTATTCTGGACCTTACATAAGACGCGATAGCTCGGATCACAGCGAAGTTCTTCTAGGATTTGCTCCGTCTCTTGCCCACTCGGATCATACGTTTGATGGGTCATCATGTATCGAAGCCCACCGTACGTTCGATATACCGTCGCCCCGCGTTTAGCATCGCCATCTACCCAACGCTTGAGCTGATTAATCGCTTCTGTCTCATTCGAACCTTCGCTTGCGGCTTTCTTTTTCCGAGAAAACAACCCTTTTATGCCTTTCAGTAAGCTCGCATTGGATGATTGCGCAAAATCGATATCAACAAACATGACATCCTCTGAATTTAAGATGAAGGAACCATACAAATTACGGGTAATCACATAACCTAAATCGTCGTGAGAAGAGATGATCTCTTCCCGAACAGGATAATGCCCGTAAGCATATTTGTTCTGAAGTGGTTCGCCTTGCTCAATTCGAGATGTAAGCGCAGCGGCTGCTTTGTTTGCGTGAGATTGAGCCTCTGCCTCACTTACGTCAGACCAACGCCATACAGAGGTCACGACTCGTTTACCGGTTGAATCCAACGTATCAATCTCTGACTCTGCCCAATACTTAGGAATGTCCATTCTTTCGGCTCCTCTGCAAAAATAGTCTACCTTCATTATAAATCGTTTTGAACTCTTTTGTGAGCAAAAGGGTTCAAACACAGGCCTTACTCACGCCAGAAAGAACCCTATGTTATGATACTAGTAAGACTATTTAGAGAATAGGAGCGACCGCGGATGAGTAAATCGAAACCGATCTATGTAGAAACGTTTATCAAAAGCGAGCTTGATACGGTTTGGATGTATACACAAGAACCCGACCTCCATCAACAGTGGGACTTGCGATTCTCAGACATTACATATATTCCAAAAGAAGAGCCAGATGCACCGCAGCAGTTCACCTACCAAACAAATATCGGTTTTGGTCTGAAGATTAAAGGCGCAGGTGAGAGTGTAGGCGAGCACGTGAAGAAAAACGAAAAGCTCTCATCCTTGAAGTTCTGGGCAGATCACCCGCTCTCTTTAATTGATAACGGCGGAGGCTACTGGAAATACATTGAACACGACGGGGGTGTCCAGTTTATGACCCAGTACAATTACCAAACAAAGTGGGGACCAGTTGGCAGAATAATCGATCTGATTTTTAAACCGCTGATGGGCTGGGCGACGGCCTGGAGCTTTGATGCGCTCCGCTTATGGCTTGAAAAAGGCATCCCGCCTGCGCTTTCGGTTTCGCGTAGCCTTATTTTCCTGCTTTGTTCCTTTGTGCTCGCATTTACATGGGTCTACCAAGGCCTTGTTCCGAAGCTATTATTCCAAGACTCAGGCGAACTCGCACTGTTCATGGCAACGGGCTGGTTTCAAGGAAATGAGTCGTTGATTTTATACATACTTGGCAGCGCTCAAGTGTTAGTTGGAATAGGCTTTCTCTTCTGGAGCGATAGACGTTGGCTCCATTACCTAAGTATCGTCGCCTTACTCGGGTTAGGTATCGGTTCCCTCATCCAAACAACATCGATCTATGCAGCGCCGTTTAACCCAGCAACCTTAACGATTGCAATGGTTGCCTTATCGCTTATCATCCTACTCAATCGGAAAGATTTGCCGTTCGCTTCAAACTGCAAACGGACGAAAGATGGAAGGGGCAGAGGATGAAGTCGATTTACGAGCAAGCGATTGGGGCCGATTTTCAATCCTTGCACCCGAAGCTACAGCAGAAGTTTTCGTTAACCTCTCAGCAGCACACCATGGCGCGCTCGGTCGGCGTGATGGACCGGATATGGGGCGGGGCTTTCTTTATGAAACCCGTCTTACAGCTACTCACAAAAAAACATCTGACCTTCAAAGAGCGAGGCGAGAACATTCCTTTTGTTTTAGAAAAAGTCGCGTACCAGAATCAAGCCGGTGTCGAGTGTTTTGCTTGGATACGAACCTTTCAATTTGCAAAGAAGAAGCGCCATTTCGATGCGACGATGATGTACGATGCAAAGACGAATCAGATTGTTGATTACTTAGGCATCGATCAAGACGTCATCTCAACGATTGATTACACCGTTTTAGACAACGGAGGCATTCAGCTGACGTCCAATCGACTCATGATTCTATTTCGCGGACGATGGATTCAGCTTCCTAAATGGCTCGATGGAACAGCGGATGTAAGGGAATGGTACGATGAAAATCACGATACCTTCCGCATTCGGGTGGAAGTGTCCAATCCTTTTTTCGGAACGATATTCGGTTATGAAGGATCGTTTGTGACGGAATTCCTTCCAATTGATCAGGTGCCGAAAACGGCATTGCTGTGGAGGGGGCGGGTTGGGGGTGAATGGTCCTTTTCCTAAAAGGCATGCTGGATGAAGAACGGTGAATCTTTAATGAAATAGCTGTATGAGGTGGAGTTGGGTGTTATTTGTTAAGAGAGCCTACTATTAATGGAGGCTCTCAATAAGGGTTTATGCTGGGTTTTATTCAAGAGCATTTCCCTTACTCTCAATCGTATTTAAGAAAGCGAGTAATTCAGTTTCTAAATCGGCTGTTAGCTGATCAGTTAGAATATTAATCTCAATAAGAAAGAATTCATCTTCATTCAAGTCTTTAAACAGCATGATGTCGGTATATGTTGCATCAGGTCGCTTGTAAACACCAAAATCATTTAAGTTTGGAATAGGTTGAGTATCTATCTCGGTATAATCATACGAAGTAAAGTACTCATAATGGTCTAGGTCTTGCATTCTATTCGTAAAAGAACTATGTTCAAAGCGATTAATAATAATAGTTATATCCTTTTCATCATTAGTAATGATCGATGCATGGGGTATGCTTGGATTTTCTTCACTATTTAATTCATAATCTTCTCCAAACTGAAAAGTGAAATCTTGATCTGTATTAATTTGATGTGTAGGAACTTCTTTTGTACCATTCTCATAAGGAACTTCAACGACATTTCTCTGCGATTGCTGGCTTTTTGAGTTTTCTGAAGTGCAGGCTGAGAATAAAACAGTTGAAACGAATACGGACGCTATTGTTGCTACAGTTTTCATTAGTAACCCTCCTTCTAAACAACTACTTTATAGATAGCGGTTAAAGATGCTGTCACTTCATTCGTTCTACTAAAAGGTCTTACTAACCGATTTCTATGAACACACTCTGCAATATACATTAGTAAATGGAATCGAGTCTTTTATACTAACAGATTAGTAGACCATCCATTATAAAGTAACATTTCTAATAAAGTTTGTTCATACTTAGCTACACAAGATTCTAGTCGCTACTTCGCGTCTTTCTCCTACATTCAAGTTTTGGCACATTCTTCAGGGGTATGGGTAATAAAGCAAAAGTTGGAGTGATCGCATGAAATACAGTCGTTGGTTGTTTGCTTTAGCCGCTTTTACGATTGCCATGCTTATAGGTTTTGTCATTAATTATTTGATGTATGGCGGTGATTACAACGTTAGCGAACGGTGGCCCTCCCATGTCGCTATCTCATTGTCTTTCGCGCTAATCATTACCTTTGTTAGTCCTGCAATACAAAATTGCAAAAAAAATGAATGAAGGAGGATATACCGTGTATCGTTTTAACAAATGGATTGATGCACTAATTTTAGCTAGTATTGGTGGTGGCGTTTATTTAACAATGTCTATTATTTTCGATGATCATGTAAAGTGGATCAACGCCCTTGTGATAGCAACCGCTTTATTTCTAACCTGGGGGTTCCTTATTCCGTATATTCGGAGTAAGCGGACTGCTAAGAAGTGATACGTCTAGGAGGGGTGTTACTTGCTTCTTAATAGTTTTCGTTAGCGCATGTTAGTTCAAAAGGAGCTGACTAACATGCGCTATGTCTTTAGGGTAGGCTTTGTGATCTTAGCTTTATTATTAACCGTCACAATACCTGCTGGAGCAGAAGAAACGTGGGAAAAGTACTCCGATAACTCTCATAAGTCATTTATGAGTGCCGATGATTTTTATGAGAAGGTTGTCGATAAGAATGACTACAAAGAGACTCTAGATGCTAAATTAAACGTAAGAGAAAAGACGACTTTCAAAAAAATGACGAATGCATATAAGAAATTCGACATCCCTGTTGAATATGGTGGAGTTGGCGTCCACCCCGATAGACAAATGTATGTATTCGCGACAACTTCAAAAGACGGTAAATCAAGGTTAACGGCACATTACGACGCTGAAAAAGAGATGATGATGGGTAAAACAACTACACCTAGCAACGCGATGGATTAGAAGAAGTTTAATGATAAAGGAATTATAATGTGTTCCTGTGAAGCGAAGTAGCATGCGTTTACGAATTGTAAGGAGACTGAATATAGATTCAGATAAAAGTGGTGGTATGATCAATAGTAAACTTAATGAAATGACATTAAATAACAAAAACACACAGCTGATCTTGGGAGATCGCTGCGTGTTTTTAGATTAAAATGTACATCAATTAAGCTAAAGTTGCCGCTTGCTCATCATAAGCTTTATTACTACCTGAAATAATTGTTTCAACGGTAACTCCTAAAGCCTTAGCTATTTCACTCAATGTTCTAATGGTTACATTATGGTTAGCCTGTTCAATCCTTGAGATGACAGATTGTTTAGTATGAACAGCTTTTGCAAGGTCTGTTTGAGTAAATCCCTTTTCTTTTCTTAGTTTAATAATATTGTGAGCGATAATAAACTCAAGCTCTAATCGATCGTATTCAGCGCGATATTCAGGGCTACTTTCGTATTTTTTATTCGCTCTCTTTTTGAAGTAATCCATATATCTCATCCTTTCTTTTTTTGAAATCCTCACGATATGCTTTAGCTCGCTTTATTTCCTTTGGTGGTGTTTTTTGAGTTTTCTTTGTAAAACCATGCAACAGTATAAGTTCGTTTCCTTCGAAGTGAAATAAAGTAACTCTAAAAATATTGCTTGAGTGAGCTATCCTTATTTCCCATATCCCATCATCTAGATGACGAATATACGGCATGCCAGTTCGTGTTCCATTTTTACGAATCAAATTGAAAACATGATCTACTTTAGCTTGTTCTTTGTCTTTCAGTGTGTCAATATAATCGACTACGGGTTTCGACTTATTTGGCTTAACGTAGGGAGTTAGACTCCAGCTCATTTCTTGATTCTCCATACTTCCATTATAGCTTAAAAGTGATATTTATAAAAGTATAGTGTATATGTGATATTTTATGTTTTATTTTGTTATTGGTCACTCTAATTAAAAAAATCGTATTTAAATAGTATTGCACGAACAAATAGTCTTAAACAAGAACTGCTGTTTTGAGTGGATAGATATTGTGTTTTATCAAAGAAACCGATTATATTAACAGTGGAAATTACATGGCGTGCATCAATACCTGGTTAAAATGTCTCTGTTTATAAAAAGAACCCTTATCTTACATAATACCTTGACCGTTGCAGCATGTTATGTGAAAAGGAGCTGACTAACATGCGCAATGTCTTTAGGGTAGGCTTTATGATTTTAGCTTTATTATTAACCGTCACAACACATGCAGGAGCAGAAGAAAAGTGGGAGAAGTACCCCGATAACTCTCATAAATCATTTATGAGTGCCGATGATTTTTATGAGAAGGTCGTCGATAAAAATGACTACAAAGAGTTTCCAGATGCTAAATTAAACGTAAGAGAAAAGACGACTTTCAAAAACATTACGGATACGTATAAAAAGTTCAACATCCCTGTTGGATCTGGGGGAGAAGGCGCCCATCCCGATAGACAAGTATATGTATTCGCGACAATTTCTAAAGATGGTGAATCTATGATAACGGCACATTACGACGCTGAAAAAGAGATGTTGTCTGGTAGTACAAGCAGTAATAATTAAAAGAACCTTTTTCTTAAGAGAGAGTTGGAATAAAGCAAAAAAGACCGTGGTGAATATTCCACGGTCTGTTTGTTACAGTGTTACCAATTCATAATGAGTTGGTCGATTTACCCGTTGATTAAAAAACCATTGTCATTCTTGTCAGTAATCATGACTCCTAGTGATTTGAATATCTTTTCATATGTCTTAATGGAAACACCGTTATCGCCCGCTTCAACACAATGTATTGTTTTTGTTGATACACCAGATAAATCAGCTAGTTCTTTCTGTGTCATTCCATTATCTAATCTGGAGCTAAAAATGGCATTTGCAAAAACATTTGAGAGTGAATCGGTTTTTCTTATGGTGGTTTCTGAGGAATGTTCACTTAATTCTTTCCCTAATTGATTTAAATCTTTCATGTTTCATCCCTCCTAGAGTTAATTAGACTCCAAAATATTTTTCAGGATTCGCTAGTGCTTGACTCAAGCATTGCCGGGTCTTTCACTCTAATCTTTTCACCTGGTGTTTGTCTTATAACTAACAAAGCATTAGTGGCGATTGCTGGTTCTGCTGTTAAAAACGTAGTCATTCACAATTCATCTCTTAGATAAGTTAAGAAGCGCTTCATCGTATTCACCAATCGTGTCATTTACCATTTTCAAAAAGTCCTTTGTCACTCCGTCGATTTGAATGTTCTCATGCTTTTTAAAGGTGACAGAACCGTCTTCTCCAAGAAATAGATCAATTGTATCGCCTTTCTTTGCGTTGAGGTGCGCTAAAACGTCTTTATCTAGCGTAATTCCGTTCGTATTTCCTACTGTTATAATTTTTCTCTGCTTCATGTTTTTTGTCACCACACCCATTTGTTATCTATCAACCTTTTAGTATATGTTCGTAAGGTATAATGTTCTATATAACGTTTCATTTGTTAGAACCATTTTAACGTTTATAATTTTTAATTACTACTCTAAAACTTAAAGGATGATCCAAATGCGCATTGAATACCCGCGCCCATTATTCTATGCATCTACTAAAAAACGACAAGTGCTAGTGAATGAGGACGATGCAGGGGAACTATATCGATGGTATCCACCGAACGAGAAACGCAATAACAGAGATGCTGTAAAAAATGTGTATCTATCAGTCAAGTCAACGGAGACAACCTTTACAATTGAACAAAAATCTGTGGGGTTTTTAAAAGAACAAGATTGGCTAGTTACTGAGAATGAAAGAGAAATTGGGGAAATAACAGTTCCCAACAGCTTAAATTCGATTGAGCATCGATTAAATGGTAGGTTGAATGTTCAAGACGCGAGCATTTACATAGAGATAAAAGCAGAGAAATTGCGAAAAAGGAGCCATATTCATAAATGGTGTTGCTGAAGGGGAAACGTATCTAGAAGGTGGCTTTCTAGGGTTCAATAAAAGTATAGTCATTGATACATTCAGTGAAACAAAACTGAATGCTTTACTACTCACAGCACTCGTTCATACCTATTGGTGCTCGATGAGATCAGGTTGATTTTGGATTTTAATTGGAGTGAAATGAACTCACGTAATCTTCAGGGGTTAGCTATTGTTGCCTTGAGTTCTATTATCACTAAACAAAGCTCTAAATAGAACGAGACCTTTACATAATGAGATTCGTAGATATAATCAATGACAACATATGGCGGTGATCAACTTGATTAGCTTTAAACAACTTGATTGGGACAATCTTGAAGAATGTCTTAGTCTCGAAGTAAATGAAGACCAAAAAAAGTATGTAGCGAGCAATATGTACAGCTTGGCTCAATCTTATGTCGCTTTGTTAAACGATAAATTGCCAGCGATGACATATGCAATCTATCATGATGTGACAATGGTTGGGTTTATTATGATGTATCACGATACGGCTGAGGAAAATGAGTATGGTGACGAAGAGGCGTATGGGATTCTACGATTCATGATCGATAGAAAGTATCAAGGTAAGGGACTAGGGAAAAAAGCATTTGAAAAAGCTTTAGACTATTTGAAGTGCTACCCACAGGGAGATGCTCAAGCAATCTATATTTCATATGACCCTGCAAACACAATCGCAGATCAGCTTTATAAACAGTATGGATTTAAAGGAATTGGCAAAACAGATGAAGATGGTGATAGTGTTGTGAAGTTGGATCTTTAAACACATAGAGCATTATTCTAATTACAATCCCACAATAAAAGAGGTGCTCCCATGTTCACAATGCTAGAAGCGATCCCGCGTTTACCCGTCAGCAATATTCAAGCTAGCTGCGCTTTCTATAAGGAGAAGTTAGGGTTTGAGGTCATCTATAGCGAAGAAGGCTATGCGAGATTGACGTGTGACAAAATCGAGCTGCATTTATTCAAATGGTCTGAAACAAACGGAATAACAGAGCTCGTCGCCGAAAGCTGCCGGATTCGTGTCTGAGGAGTGAATGCCCTCTATAAGCAATGCAAAGCACTGAATCTGGTTCATCCAAATGGCGCACTCACCCAACAACCATGGGGCGAGACGGACTTTACGATCATTGACCTGGACAACAATGCGATCGACTTCTATGAATAGATTCTATGAGAAAAGAAAAGCCTGAGACAAATCGATGAGATTTACTTAAAACTCGAACACTGATACAAATTCGCTCCAGGAGAATCCCTCGCTTTCCATGGGCACGGCCTCAGCCCTTGTCGTGGAAATATCACCACGACAAAGTCTTCAGACTCGTGTTGTCCCATTGGAGTCTCGGGTTCTCCTTACGCTAATTAAGATGAAAAGTGAGACCGTTCGTCTCTTAAATAGCTTTATATACTTTTGTCCCCGCCGCTTCTTTTCCACACAGATCTCATTCATCACCCCTACCAAGCAGAAACCCCAGCAGCTTCTCCCGCAACGCTCCCGCCCGATCCAACCAAGCATAATGCGACGCTCCGGCAATCTCCCCATACGCTGCCCGCGGCATCAAACAGGCAAGTTGCTGAATTGGCCAAGTGGGGCGAATGTCTTTTTCTGCCGTGAGGAAAAACGTCTCAACCTGCGACTGACTGAGGCGCGAGAGTAGCTCCGGTTCCTTAATGTAACCCCGCCACGAATCAATTAGTGCGCGGTGCACTTCCTTGTTAACCGGATAAGCAAATGCAGGCACCACTTCCGCCTCGCGCTCTTTTCCCTGCGTGTACGCCGCTTTCCAGTCGCGGTCGTTTTGAATGCCCGTCCCGGCAAGCGAGACAAACTTCTGCACGGACTTGGGGTACTCCAGCGCATACGCAAGACCGAGGTCCGCACCCCAAGAATGCCCGACTACAAGCCACTGCTCATAGCCATAAGCCTTGCGTAGTGCTTCAATATCAGCAAGCGCCTCAATCAAGCCATAGCCCGAATTCCTGTCCGAGCGCCCGCACCCACGAGGATCGAAGCGAATGACTCGTAAATCTCTTTCAAGTAGCTGAGCAACGGGCTCCAAGTAATCGCTCATACCAGGTCCGCCGCTAATGAGGAGGACGGGTTCTCCGGCGCCGGTCGCGGTCGTCCACATACGTCCCTTTTCCGTCTCAATAAATCGTTCCATCACTCAATCCCCTTTCTAATTCTAAACAATTTCTAAAATCGCGCCTGAAGCAATTGATCTTTGTTTAGTTTTACATAAAATAGAAGAAAGGAACAGCGCGGTGCGAAATGGGGGTCGCCCAACCAGATTCCATTTAAATAGGAAGAGAGTGGTGTGAAGAGATGAGAACAGTCATTCAAAGTATGGCTCGGACACTTGTTAGCATGCTTGCAACATTTGGATTACTCTATCTCGGTTGGAGTCTATACTTGCTCCTAATTCAAGCAGGATGGGGCGACCTCTTTAACGCCTATACTTACATTTTCATGTACGGGGGCTGGCCGATTATTGCGGGTTCAATTGTTGGTGAACTGCTTTATCTCGTTGCGAAAGGAATGCAGCGGGGAACGGGCTATGTGCTCTATGCGCTTGTCGGCTTATTAACCGGGTTTACGTATTTCTCCCTAATCGGCTTTAACATCATTCATTTTATTGGAAATGAACCGCATATCGTCTTGCTCATTAGCTTATTTAGCGTGGTGTGCGCTTCGTTTTTCTTCTGGGTCCGTTTGGGGCTGGATCGGCGCGGCTGGTTTTAACAGGAAAACATCTCCTAAGGGAGGTGTTTTTTCACGTTTAAACGGAAGCCTTAACAGGAATTGGAAAGTAGAGGTGATTGGATTGAAGACGTTTTTTAAAGTGTGGATTGACCCGAGAGGAGTTGTCCGGTCTAAGATTGGCGATGAGCACGACGAGCAGCCAATGGCGAAGTATATTGTGCTTACGTTCTTATTAGGTGTGCTACTGCTTACCGGTCAGAATGAAATTCAATTAGGGCGCAATTTGGGCCAAGAGATTTTACTGATCGTCTTTATTGCGCTATTTATTGGTATCCTTACCCTGTACGCCATGCCGCCACTTATTAAATTGATTGGCCGCTTGGTTAGTGGAAAGGGGTCAACGGAAGCGGTGCGAATTGCGATTGTCTATACGCAGACTATACCAACGATTGTGATCAATGCCCTTGCTGTTATCGGGGTCGCTACATTAGGTTCCCAATTTATTGATTTTCGCAATGGATTTGACGGTACCTTACCTGCATTACCAGAACCGCTGGCCGTCATCGCTTTATTAATTGCCATCCTAATCGCGGTACTATCGATTTGGCAAATTGTCATTGCCTTACACGGATTTGGAGAAGCGCTGGGAATCTCTGCTTTGGGGGCATTGTTGATGAATATTATCCTCGGCTTTATACTCACTGGACTCATTCTTTTAATTGTACCGTTTCTCTTACTTATTTAAAAAAGCATGGAGCCACGCGCTCCATGCTTTACTGAATGATCTCGATCGCATACACTTCCATAGTCGACGCCTGCAGGTAGATCGTATGGTCAACAACGAAAGAGGCAATCGCCCCCTCAAACAGCGGCAAGCTGTCTTTAGCTTTTGTATCGTATAGGTAGAGCACGTGATCATCAAGAACAAGCAGACGCTCTGAATCGATCCAGCCAACCGACTGAGTCCGTTGAAACTGCGCAACTTCTCCTGTTGGTAAATAGAGGCGGGTGGCACCACTAGCCGCTGTCTCATCAACAATGACATACTCCCCATATTCATTCAGATCAAGCAAGGCAATCTCCGTGATCTCAAGCGCCGAATCAAGTGCCTCCCATTGAATTTGCTCATCTGTGCCCGCCGTCAAGTAACTAAGCGCATGCCGCTCCGGGCTATACGTTAGCATCTTGCCGTCATGTGTCGCAAACGCAGGTGACGTACCTCTCCAAAAAGAATGCTGCTCATTCGAACGAGACGAAGGGAGCGCCGCCGCTTCCGTATCGTACGTATCAGGATCTTCAGTAGAGCCATAGGTCACGTAAAGAATCCCATTATGGTAATCAAGTGAGTCAATGTCTTCAACATCCGGTAAAGTCATTGCTGTAGCTTGTTTTCCCATCTCCTCGAGGTAGACGTAACGAACAACTTCCGAATTTGACCGATCCTGATGCACAGAATACAGCACATACGAATCATCCTGAGCAAAAGCCGCCGCTCCGACCCCGTCATCAATGGAAAGCGCCTCCTCTGTTGTACGATCATAGAAGTACAGATGCTCATTCTCACCAAGAAAGAGTAAATCACCATCCATCGCGTCGATTAACTTACCGCTTGTGTCGCCAATTCGCGTGTTCTCAATCAACTCCGGCTCCCCGAAAGCATACGCGTTCTTAATCGAATCCCCTTCAACATGGGAATCTTCCTCACTCGCATCAGCCAAGACGCTATTCGCGATGGAACTACCGCCTGAACTCTCCGATTGTGCGGCCTGCTCCTTATTTATATGAAAAAAAGTAAACGAAAAAATCGCAATACCCATCACTAAGAGTGCACCTAGCCATCTCAAATTATGCTTTGAAGAAGCTCCCACGCCGCCACCTCCTGAAGTCACCCCTAGTATAACGGAAAAGATGTGACTTTTGTTGGTTATAATTCGAAAATTTAAATTAATTATTAGCTGAGCCCATTTCAAAAGTCTTTTATCAAAAACGGATATAAAAATAGAGGGTTTGCGGCATAAAACGTTAATAAGCCTAATGATAAGAAATGACAAATACCCTACCGCTGCTAATTACAGAAGTGGGGCATTGTTATTGTAATGATGTATTATTTACAATTTTTATTTATAAGTTTGATGTATGGATATAGTAGTATATACCTTTTTAATGTTGGATAGCTTAGCTTTGTTTTTGATCATTTGATTAGCTAATCTTCCATCTACAGTTAGAAAATTCAATTCTAACTCATTTGCAATTGCTGCATTACTAGCGTCTGCGGAACCTAATTCTTTGTAAAGGCTTATTTGTTTTAGTGTTGAATCCTTGTTACCATCTACTACAATAAGAACCTCTGCTTCAATTAAATCTTTTATACCATTTACTGTACAATCTATAACTTTTTGAGGATTAATAATATTCAGATTTTTACGCGGGTGCTTTTTAACATAATTATCAAAAGGTTTACCTGCTAAAAAAGTTACTTCATTTAAAATTAGAGGGTTTAGGAACAAGAAGATTGATTTATCATTTTCGCCCAAAATATGATCTTCAAATAGGTTGGATACAGTTTTATGCCAAGCGTCATATTTATTGTTTAACGCCAGTAAAATTCCTGTATCCAACAATATTCTTTCTTTATCTTCAAACCCAGTAAAGTTAGAATTAAAATAAATCTTTATCATATTTCCAAGAATCTCTAACCTTGTTAAAATCAATCTCGGACGAATTTTTGCCTATAAATTTCTTTAGTAAAGCTTTTTTCTTGCTATCTAAAGGGTTAAACTGTTTCGACACCAACGTGTTCATATCATTTTCCCCCTTGTTGCCCATAACACACCACCTTTTATACATAGTAGTTATATTATGCGCATAGTAGTATAACTTTACCACAAAATTCAATAAATCTAAAACAAAAAACCAAGCAAATTATTTGAATAATTTGTTTGAATTCTTTTCTTGTTGAAACAACAAAAAGCATTTGACTGATAAGACAAAAAGAGATAATGATTAGAGGTTAGATACAATATCATTTTATTTCTCATGTTTGAGCAATGGTTTTAACTGTTGAAATGTGCATAGCCAACAATCCTCACTCAAAAAACCACCTAGAAAAAATCCGATGCTTATTGACTAAGCTTCTCGCGTATCTGCGGCAGGTGCTCCTCGTCATGATGAACGAAGATCTTCGCAAAGCTGTCGGCAGAGAACTTACGCTTGCCCTTGCCAATTGTAAAGCGGGCACTCGGATCAACCGCTTCTAAACGATTCATTAACAAGATCCTCGTCTCCACAAACAGATCAACCAAATCATAGACAGACTTGTCCTCAAGACGCGCAAGCCCCTCCCGATTATGGCTGTCATGGTCAGGGAACTCCGGCAAGCTCGCACCATCCTCCATTAATGGCACCATCTCATTGGCATTAAACAAATCCCAGTTATACAAGTGGGCGATGATCTCGCGAATTGACCACTTTCCTTCCGCAATTGGTCCCGTCAATAACGATTCAACGTACGTATCTAGCTGCTTCACTTCAGCAATCATTGGCTCCAGATTATTTATTGACAATTCCATCAACTCCTTCTTCAATTAGTGTACCGTAGCACAGAAGAAAAGGGAACGTATATTCTTAAAAAGGGAGAACTGAACGAATGTCCTATTAATCACTAAATGGAGGGAATCCCAACCAAATATGAAAAACTAAGCCAAAAATACTAGTCTACAAGATTCGACAAAATCCACATACGTCTATATGTTAAAATCTTATTTCAATCGCGTTAATTCTTTAAATTCCGTAGCTCAATCTAAAAGAATATGATACATTATGAATATCGCTTTCAAAGATTAATAGAAGTTTGTCACCTTTTCGTATAAAAAGCCGTTTTATCTTTTTTCGCTTGGGTAAAAATACATAAATTATTTAACTTTTTAAACACTGGTCATGCCTTCAACACCATTATCAATGGAGGTACTCGGCTATGCTAAGGGGAATCCTTAGGCGCTGGTCGCCAATAGCATGGCGTGAGGGGAGGTTAAATGCCTCAGGTCAAATGACCTAAAATAACAACTGTTTTTCAAAAAAACAGTTAGAAGAGCGCTTACATTTTTCTGTAAGGATTATTCTAACTGTTTTTTATATGTGCATTAATCTAAAAGAACTAAATGGGGGATTTTAAAAATGTCGAAAATAAAAAAAGCAATTATTCCAGCAGCAGGATTAGGCACTCGTTTCTTACCAGCAACAAAAGCAATGCCAAAAGAAATGCTTCCAATCGTCGATAAACCAACGATTCAATACATAATAGAAGAAGCGATTGAGGCAGGAATTGAAGACATTATAATCGTTACGGGTAAAGGTAAGCGAGCGATTGAAGATCATTTTGATCACTCGGTTGAGCTTGAGCAAAACCTTTTTAACAAAGGAAAAATTGATGTACTTGAAAAAGTGCAGGCCTCATCTAAAGTCGAAATTCACTACATTAGACAAAAAGAACCAAAAGGACTTGGACACGCCGTCTGGTGCGCACGTAAATTCATCGGCAACGAGCCGTTTGCCGTTCTTCTTGGTGATGATATTGTACAGGCAGACACACCGTGCTTAAAACAGCTAATGAATCAATATGATCAAATTGAACGTTCAGTAATTGGGGTTCAGTCAGTACCGGATAATGAGACACACCGCTACGGGATCATTGACCCTGAATCACAAAACGACCGCCTGTATGGTGTATCGCGCTTTGTTGAAAAACCAGCACAAGGAACTGCACCATCGAATCTAGCGATTATGGGTCGCTACATCTTAACACCGGAAATCTTTGAGTTTCTTGAAAAGCAAGAAACAGGAGCAGGCGGAGAAATTCAATTAACGGATGCCATTCAGTCATTAAATGCTGAGCAAAATGTATTTGCGTATGACTTTGAAGGCAAGCGCTATGACGTTGGGGAAAAGCTTGGGTTTGTCTTAACACAGCTAGAGTTCGCATTGCAAAATGATGAACTGAAGGATGCTTTGGTGGAGAAGATGCAGGAGTATGTTGGGAAATATGCGACAGTAAATAAATAGACAAGGGGAGATTGTGTTTTATGACATTAAAGCAACGGCTATTATCACTAATTTTAATTGATTCGGCAATTGTTCTATTTTCTATTTATATCTGTAGCTTAATCTTAACCGCAGGAAACTCACCAGTAACAGAAGTCATAGTTACAAGCTCAATTGTTCTTCTCCTTGTTCATCATGTTTGTGCCTATCGTTTTAGACTTTATAAGAGAGCGTGGGAGTATGCGAGCATTACAGAATTAAAAGCCATTGTGTACGCAGTGACCATTTCAGTTGCAGCAGCTGGGTTAACGCAATTGATCTTTTTTCAAGATTTTTACGCACGAACGTTGATCATGACATGGATGATGCATGTTCTTCTAATCGGTGGCTCAAGGATGTCATGGCGTGTCTATAAAGACGCCTATATGACAAAGAAAAAAGACGGTAAAAGAACGCTGATTGTTGGAGCAGGCTCTGCAGGCACAATGATCGCTAGACAGCTTAAGCAAGATATGGATACAACTCTTCAGCCAGTTGGATTTGTTGATGATAATTTCACAAAACATGGTTTAGAAATGATTGATTTAACCGTATTTGGTGGAACGAGGGATCTTCAGGAAATAGTAGAAGACCAAAGAGTTGAACATATCATTATTGCGATACCATCCTTAAATAAGATTGACATGAATCGTATAGTGAAACTATGTACAGACACTAAAATTAAGACGCAAATTCTACCTAGAATGGAAGACTTGGTTTTAGGCTCTGTTCAAGTGAGTCAGTTCAAAGATGTAGAAGTAGAAGATTTACTCGGACGTGAACCTGTTGAACTTGATGTAAATGGAATTGCAGAGTATATAACCGGAGAAACAATCCTTGTAACAGGAGCAGGTGGATCAATTGGATCTGAAATTTGTCGACAAGTAGCTCGATTCTCACCGAAAGAAATCATTTTACTTGGCCATGGTGAAAATAGCATTTATTCGATTGAAATGGAGCTTCGTCGTAACTTACCAGATTTAAATATTGATACGGAAATTGCAGATGTTCAGGATAAAGAGAAAATTCAAGCAATCATGTTTAAAAGACAACCCCATGTTATTTTTCATGCGGCAGCGCACAAGCATGTTCCACTAATGGAACGCAATCCAGAAGAAGCGGTGAAGAATAACGTCATCGGGACTCGAAACGTAGCAGAAGCGGCCAATATTGCAGGCGTAAATACGTTCGTAATGATTTCCACTGATAAAGCTGTTAACCCAACTAGCGTAATGGGTGCAACTAAGCGAATTGCGGAAATGATTGTTCAGCATATGGACATGATTAGCGAAACTCGCTTTGTGGCAGTACGTTTTGGGAATGTATTGGGAAGTCGTGGAAGTGTTATCCCTTTGTTCAAAGACCAAATTAAAAATGGTGGACCGCTTACGGTGACTCATCCAGATATGGTTCGTTACTTTATGACGATTCCAGAAGCTTCTCGTCTAGTCTTACAAGCTGGATCACTCGCAGAAGGCGGAGAAGTATTTGTTCTTGATATGGGTGAACCGGTTAAAATTGTCGATCTAGCTAAAAATCTAATTCGTCTAAGTGGATATACGGAAGAAGAGATCCCAATTCAGTTCTCTGGGATGAGACCTGGTGAGAAGATGTTTGAAGAATTGCTTGGAAAAGATGAAGTTCATAGTGAACAAGTCTACCCGATGATTTATAGAGGGAAAACGCCGGAAGTAGACATTAATCTTACTTATCAACTAATAGGTAAACTTGAAAGCAAATCAGCGGATGAACTACGAAAACGATTATTAGATATTGCTAACTTTAGAATAGGTAAATTAAAAGTATTAGATGCAGTAAAATAAAAGCTTATTAGGTCGGTGTACAAATATGTATCTAAAAATAAAAAGAGTTGCTGACTTTTTATTATCCATTATAGGGTTTATTATCTTATCGCCATTGTTTCTAGTTTTAACAATTGCTATTAAACTGGAGTCCAAAGGTCCGATTTTATTCAAACAAAAACGAATAGCTATTCACAAAGAATATTTTTATATTTATAAGTTCCGAACAATGCGTATTGATACACCAAAAGATACGCCTACACATTTACTTGAAAATCCAGACCAATATATTACAAAGGTCGGTAAATTTCTGCGTAAAACATCTTTAGATGAATTGCCACAGATCTTCAACATTATTGCAGGAAAAATGAGTATTATCGGACCACGACCAGCTCTATGGAATCAATACGATTTAATTGCTGAAAGAGACAAGTACGATGCAAATGATGTACCACCGGGGTTAACAGGTTGGGCGCAAATTAATGGTAGAGACGAATTGCCAATTCCCATCAAAGCAAAGCTAGACGGTGAATATGTAGAAAAGATAGGCGTTGTGATGGATGTTAAGTGTTTTTTTGGCACCATTGTTAGCGTTATAAAGAAAGACGGCGTTGTTGAAGGGAAAGTAGAACAACTCTATAAAGAAGAGGAAGAAAAACAGCGACAAAAGGAGTCTTCCTAAATGACAAAGCGTATCTTAATAACCGGTAAATCTAGCTATATTGGGAATAAGTTTATCGAATGGATAGAAGAAAGTAATGAAGATTTTCATATTGATACAATAAGTGTAAGAGATAATAGTTGGAAAGAAATGAATTTCGCTCGTTATGATACAATTTTACATTTAGCTGGTATTGCACATGTTTCAAAAGATCCAAATATGGAAGAGCTCTATTATGCTGTTAATCGAGACTTAACAATTAGTCTTGCAGAAAAAGCAAAAAAAGACGGTGTGAAACAATTTATCTTTATGAGCAGTATTATTGTCTATGGTGATGGAGTTGGAGCTGATGGATTGATTACCGAAAAGACCATTCCAAAACCACGTGATTTTTATGGGAACAGCAAGCTTCAAGCTGAAGATGGAATAAGACCATTTAGTGATGATTCTTTTAATGTTGCCATTATACGACCACCGATGATATATGGAAAAGGATCTAAGGGGAATTATCCTAAGTTAGCAAGATTGGCGCTTAAATTACCATTATTCCCTGACTATGAAAATCAAAGAAGTATGATTTATATTGATAACTTAAGTAACTTTATTAAGATGATAATTTGTGAAGAGGAAAATGGTTTATTCTTTCCTCAAAATGAAGAGTTTGTAAAAACTAGCAATATGGTAAAGGTAATTTGTGAAATGCATAATAATAAGATTAAGTTTACACGCATATGTAATCCACTAATAAAGTTTATTGCGAGTAGGATTATTTATATAAATAAAATATTTGGTAATTTAAAATATAGTTACGAGTTGAGTGAGTATAAATTAAAGTATCAAATTATAGACTTCAAGGAATCTATAAAGTCAACAGAGATTGGGGAATGATGATGAAAGTAGTAGTAGTGAATTGTTTTGATACCTATGGAGAAAGGGTGGGGTTGATAAAAGAGTTTTTTGAGAATAAGAGCTTTCAAGTTACTGTTTTACAATCAAATTTTAGTCACTTTAATAAAGAGTATCTAAATAAAGAAGAAATAAATTATCAATATATACATACTACAAAATACAATAGCAATTTATCATATGCTAGATTAAAATCACATTACAATTTTGCTGAAAACTCGTATAAAGTTATTGAACAAATTAAACCAGATATCCTTTATGTTGTTATACCGCCAAATTCATTAGCTAGAATAGCTAAGAAGTATAAAATGAAGTACAAGAATACAAAGATAATATTCGATATAATTGACCTTTGGCCAGAAACACTACCCGTTAATAAAATTAAGGGACTGCCTCCTTTTACTACTTGGAGAAAATTAAGAGATAACAATATAAAATATGCAGATTTAATAATCACAGAATGTAATTTATATAGGAAAGCACTCGGTAAATTATTGGAGCAATCAAAAGTAGAAACCATTTATTTGGCAAAAAAAGAAATTGATATTAAAAGCTCACCTAGATTAAGTGAAGAAGAAATTCATTTAAGTTATCTTGGTTCAATTAACAATATAATAGATATAAAAAAAATTAAAGATATGATTTATGAGATAAATAAATTGAAGCCTGTTACTTTACATATCATTGGTGATGGTGAAAGTAAAAATTTATTTATAAAAGAGATTGAAAAAACAGGATCAAAAGTGATATTTTACGGAAAAGTTTATAATAACAAAATTAAACAGGAAATTTTTGATCAATGTCATTATGGCTTAAATATCATGAAAGAGAGTGTCTGTGTAGGACTAACTATGAAATCTATAGATTATTTTCAGATGGGTTTACCTATTTTAAATAATATCCAGGAGGACACTGAATATATTGTGTCGGAACACGATATTGGTTTCAACGTAACAGATGGAAACTTTAAAAAATTAGCGGAGTTAGTAAATTCTACAAGTGTTAAAGATAATCTTGCTATGCGAAAAAATACTTATAAAACATTTTTTGAATTATTTTCTGTTAATGCCTTTGGTGAAAAATTAGAAAATGCCTATACTGCTATGGGGATTCAAAATTAGCCTTGGCAAAAATGATGTGGAGTGATTGATATCAATGGATTTAAATTTGAACTCATTTTTAAAATTAGGATATTATCTTGATTATAAAGAAAATAGGTATAATTTTGATTTTTCTAATGTAGACCAGAAGAGATATAATAATTTTAATGAAGAAGAGCTAATAAAAATTGGATCTGGAAAATTAACTGACGCTATAAGTGAAAACTTTAAAGAGAATGAATTGAATGTTGTCCCAATAAGTGGGGGGTTAGATAGTAGAGCAATCTTGGCAGCATTATTAGAATTCACCGATAGTCAAAACATTGAAACATATACATTCGGTACTCCTGGGACATTAGATTTTGAAATAGGAAAGCAAGTTGGAAGGAAACTTGGAACAAAACACACGGAGTTTTCCTTGAAAGATTATAAATATGTTCTAACTGATTTATTAGATATATCTAAACGGATTAATCAGCAAACAATCTTGTTCCATCACCCACCTATACATTACATTGATAAGTTATATGGTGGTGGTAAATTATGGATGGGTAGTTTTGCAGGGCCTATTTCTGGAGGTTCAATTAGAAATAAGCCCTTTAAAAACATGATTGATGCAAAAAAACATTTTATTAAAAAGAATACTTACTCAAAATCTGTAGATCTCTGTAATGTTAATGAGGAGATGTTTTATGATTCAATTGATTATAATGAAAAGAACATAAATAATCTGGAGTTTGAAGAAAATCTAGATTTTTATAATAGACAATTAAAATTTATTGTTCCACATGTTTTGATGAAAGGTTTTAATTATGGAGTACCATTTATTAATAAAGAATGGGTAGATTTTATTATGAGTGTTGATTCTAAGTATCGGTATAATCAATACTTATATAAAAAGATACTTTTATATACTTTTCCTAAAGCATTTGCTATTAGAACAAAAAATAATCATGGTCTTTCGATTAAAGCTAAACCAATTCAAGTATTAAGTAAAAGAATTACTAATAAATTCTTTTCAAATATATCTCAGCATACTAACTATATTGATTTTAATGAAGCGATAAATAAAAGAGATGATTTAAGAGAAATTATTTATGAAAATGTGATGGATTTAAAAAATAGAAACATAGTTAATTGGGTTGATATTGAGGGTATTTGGAAAGCTCATAATCGTAAAGAAGCTAAAAATGCAGATGCTTTAGTTATACTTGCTTCATTGGAAATTCACATTAAATCAAAAGAACTTAATTGAGTAGTATAGAAGGGAATAGTAAGGTGAGAATAGTATATCTTTCAAGTTCAGTAATTCCATCTGAAACTGCAAATAGTATAAATGTTATGAAAATGTCTCAAGCATTTGCAAGTAATGGAAACGATGTAGTTTTAGTAGGTATAAAAGGTTCTATAAATGCAGATCCATTCGATTACTACGGTGTTAAGAAAAATTTCAAACTAAAACTATCTTCAAATTCACCACCTAAACTAATTAATATAATAAGTAGAATTATTACTTCTTTTAAAAATGTCAATGGAGCAGATATAATCTATAGTAGATGGGCTTTAATTACTCTATTAGTTAGTGTAACGACTAAGAAAAAAATTATTTTTGAACATCATCATCTTCCTAACAATTGGGTTAATATTATTTTCGAGAAATATATAATACAATCAAAAAAAATTATAAAGCATGTATTTATCACTGAGGCTTTAAAAAAAGATTATATAGAGAAATATAACGGGTTATTAAATAAAAATTTATTAGTTTTACCGGATGGAGCACAATCAATTGAAACAGCACAAGTAGGTCCAAGCTTTAAGAAGAGTTTAGAATGTGTTTATGTAGGAAGTTTTTATCCTGGAAAAGGGATAGAGGTTGTAATGGAACTAGCTAAAAGAATGCCCAATAACAGATTCCATGTTGTTGGAGGGAATGTTAAAGAAGTTAAGAAGTTTAAAAAAATAAATGCAAACGAGAATATAGTTTGGTATGGTTATTTACCGAATGGACAAGCTATGGAAGTTTTAATGAAAGGTGATATTGCATTATTACCTAATCAAAAGGAAGTACTTATAGGCAAAAATAAGACTAATATAGGGAAATGGACATCACCAATGAAGCTATTTGAATATATGTCATTAGGTAAAGCTATTGTAGCTTCTGATATACCAGTAATTCAAGAAATTTTAATTGATAAAAAAAATGCTGTTCTTGCTTCTCCTGATAATATTGATCATTGGATAGAATCTATTAGATTGCTTGAAGGTGACAGAGATTTATTAAAATTTATTTCAATTAATGCAAAAAAAGATCTAGAGTATAAGTACAGTTGGACTACTAGAGCTAAAAGAGTTATTGAAGAATGATTTTAAAGTAGATATATTTGCTAAATGGAAAGTATTTTCTGGATTCCATTTTGAATAATTATGTCTATTTATATTTCTTTTATGCGTAAGAAGTTAAAAGGAGTAATTAATTTGAAGATTATCTATGGGAAGTTAGCTATTAGTCTGTTTTTAACGTTATTGGTTATTCTAATATTGCTATTTTTATACGGGAATACAATTACAATTACTGGATTCGTTTTAGTTATTGCTCTAGCTATAGTGATATTACCATTATTTTATGTAAAAGATTTATTTCATCCTTTTGTTCTTCTTACTCTATCAACAGGATTAGTCTTGATTAATTTTATTGACCACAATATTAATGGAGAAGCTTTGCGATATTCCATTGGTTTCTCACACGAGTATATAGATTATGCAGTAAGGTATTCCTTAATCATTTTTATTGTCTGGTACATAGCTTTCTATTTAGGCTTTTTTATTAACGGCAAAACTAAGAAAACTAACTCGCAAAGTTTTATAAAAGCTTTACATAGGCCGAAATTGGTTGCATTTTGTTTAATTGTTACTTCAATGTTAGGTTTTTTTGCAATTATAAACATACTTGGTGGAGTTAGTTCAATGTTAAATGCTATGGTTGATACAACAAGGAATTACGCTGGGTTAGGGTATTTTAGAAGTATTGTTTCTTTAGGAGGTATAGCTGCATTAGTATTACTGTATGCAGGTAAATTAAAAATTTCAATAATAGTTTTATTGATAACTTGTGTAATGTTAAGTGCATTTGGTGGTAGGGGAGCAATAGTTCTAGGAACTCTTCTTCCTTTTTTAATGGTTTACAATTATAAAATTAAAAAAATTAGTCCAGTGTTACTTATTTGCTTTGCTTTTTTAGCTTTTATATTTGTTTTAATTTGGGAACAAATGAGACGTTATGGAAGAATTAATTTATCTGACATTCCAAAAGAGAATATCCTAACCTCAGTTGCGGGAAATACAAGAATGGCTGATATATTACCATCACTCGTAGGAAATGTATTGCAAGGCAATATTGATTTCTTGTGGGGGAAACCGTTGATTAATATTATCTATTCGCCCATACCACGAAGTCTCTGGGAGGGAAAGCCTGAAATAATTGATGAAACCGTATTAATTGGATCTCTACTTCTAGGAGAATCAGACTTCTATGGTTTACCAGCGGGGCCATATGGGTGGGCATTTTTGAATTTTGGTTGGTTTGGTGTGATAATAATGGGCCTTCTCACAGGTTTGATAGTAAGTAAAGTTTATAATATGTTCATTATGTCAAGAGACAGTAGTAAAGAGAGCTTTGTTGGCGTTATTCTTTACGTATTAATTATAAGACAGTTGTTTAATTTATTTGCAACTTCTGCACAAATAAATATCATCTGGATTTTATTAATTTTTGTTATAATTTATTCTATAGACTTAGTATCTAGAGATGTTTTTAGTAAAGGTTATAAGCTTCAATTCAATTCAAAATCTATTTATAAATACTGACGAAAAGTTTAAGAGGTGCATTGGATATGCAGTTAATGTTCACTGTAGATAATTATTTCTACGAAGATGTAAATGGAAATATTTTTTCAAAAGGTTTATACCCATACTCTGTTTGGGAACGTTATCTTAAAATTTTTGATGAGATTGTTGTTGTAGCGAGAGTAATCAAATTAGATGAACATGAAAAGATTGATAGCTTAAACCTTTCTAGTGGCACTAATGTTTCTTTTGTAGGAATTCCTTCGTTAAATAATCCAATAAAAAAAGTTGTTAATTATAAAGAAGCAAAGAATAGAATAACAGCTAATATAAAAGAGTGTAACTGTTTAATTGCTAGGATACCAAGTGAGATAAGTTCTCTTGCAATCAAAGTTGCAAAAAGAAATGAGGTTCCATGGGCAATTGAAGTTGTCAGTTGTACATGGGACGCATACTGGAACCATGGAAGTTTAAAAGGAAAGTTATATGCTCCTTATGCGACTTTAAAAACTAAAAATGAAGCTAAATCTGCAAGATATGCATTATACGTAACTGAAAATTTCTTACAAAGCAGATATAGATCCTTAGGAAAAACTATAAATTGCTCAAATGTAGAAATAGAGAAACCCGATGAAAAAATTATTGAGGAAAAGGTTAAAATCTTAAAAGAGAATAAAATAATAAAGATAGGTTTTATTGGTTATTTAGGGACTGATATTAAAGGAATGGATACTGCACTTCGAGCGTTGTCATCAGTGAAAAAATTAAATGCTAATTTTGAATTTCACGTTTTGGGTGGCGGAGACACCACAAAATGGGTTGCTTTAGCAAAGAAGTTGGATTTAACTGAAAAAGTAAAATTTTACGGAAGTATACCAACTGGAAAGCCAGTTATTAACTGGATAGACCAATTAGATATATATATACACCCAAGTAGACAAGAAGGTCTACCAAGGGCAGTTATCGAAGCCATGAGCAGGGGATGCCCAGTGATTGCTTCTAACGTAGGAGGTATTCCTGAATTAATAAATGGTGAATGTCTACATGAACCAAATGACCACGAAAAATTAGCAGATAATATAATAAGGTTGTTAGAAGATGGTAATCTTAGAGCTACTTTGGCCAAGAATAATTTTGAAGCAGGAAAATTATATTCAAAAGATATATTGAATCAGAAGAGAACTTTCTTTTGGAATGATTTTAAAAGTTATAGTGAAACATTCGGAAAATAAAATTGATATATGATTCTAACATCCGAAAAAATGATTATTAAGAGGACAACTCTATGAACTTTAGAATAAAAGACTTATTAAATGAAGATATTATTAAAAAATTAATCAAAAATGTAGCAACGTTATTCAGTGGGAATATTATTGCACAAGTATTAGGTCTTATTACATTAGCGCTCACTACCCAATTATTGGGTGCTGAGCTTTTCGGTGTTCTAATAGTAATTCAAACATATACGATTATTATGGATAAATTAGTAAATTTTCAGTCTTGGCAAGCTCTTATAAAGTTTGGAACTGAGGCTCAAAGAGACGGAAATGATAATGAATTTAAAGGGTTAATAAAGTTTAGCACATTACTAGATGCAGTAAGTGCTCTAATTGCAACTTTGTTAGCTATACTACTAATTTATTGGTTAGCCCCATTAATCAATTTAAACGAAGAATATATATATATGTGCATGATATATTGTTTAAGTATTTTGTTTCATCTATCTGGGGCACCGACAGCAATTTTACGTATGTATGATAAGTTTAAACTGATAGCAACTATCCAAGTGATAGTTGCTATGTTAAAATTCGTTACTATATTTGCTTTATATTTATTAGAAATAAACAATTTCTCTGTTGTGTTAGTTGCTTGGGTGTTAAGTGAAGTGATTTCTCACTTACTATTATTAACTTGTGGACACTACGTTCTCTATAAGAACAATATAAATAAATGGTGGTTGAAAAAAACAACAAGACCAAAAGAGTTCTTCTCTTTTACATGCTGGACAAATCTCTCTACAACAGTCAATTTACCAGTTAAGCAATTTGATATTCTAATTGTATCATGGATTATTTCTATGGAAGGGGTAGCGGTATATAAAATCTTTAAGCAGGTTGCTCAAATATGTAATAAGATTTCAGACCCAGTTTACCAAGTAATATTTCCTCAACTAGTTAAAATGGTATCAGATAATAAATTAAATTTAGCTTTAAAATACGTAAAAAAAGTAGCCTTTATTTTAGCATTAATAACTATTCCTATTGCTGTTGTTATTAGCTTATTCTCACCATATTGGTTGAATTGGATTTTTGGAGAAATATATGCAGATGCTTGGATTGTATTAGCCTTATATTTGGGGATTGAAGTAGTTTCACAAAGCTTAATAGGCGTGCATCCTTTATTTATAGCTCTAGGTTACGTAAAAAAGAATTTAATGATTATGTTGATAACAAATATTTCCTATTTGCCCTTGGTTTTTTACTTAGGAAGCTCATTTGGCTTATTAGGAGTAGTAATTGCGTATGGAATTCAAATATTATTGGTAATCCTAATAAAATTTTATGTAATTCTAAAAAGCTAATAAGAGTTTAAAATATAGTTTTTCTAGATTAATTCTTATTTATATATTTAAAGGGAGAAACATTAAATTAATTATAAAATTTGGAGGGATTTGTGTGAAAGGAATAATTTTAGCTGGTGGTAGTGGAACGAGACTATATCCAATAACACGCTCTGTCTCAAAACAATTACTACCTGTATATGATAAACCAATGGTTTATTATCCCCTCTCAATTCTAATGCTAGCGGGAATTAAAGATATTTTAATTATATCTACTCCAGAGGACACACCAAAATTCAGACAATTATTAGGTACTGGTGAAGAATTGGGGTTAAACTTGAAATATGAAGTTCAAAAAAAACCAGAAGGTTTAGCGCAGGCTTTTATAATTGGAGAAAAATTTATAAATAATGATAATGTGGCACTTATTTTGGGTGATAATATATTTCATGGACATGGCTTTTCTGAAATTCTACGGAGGACTGCTCTCAGAAAGACCGGTGCTACAATTTTTGGATATAATGTCAAAGATCCAGAACGGTTTGGCGTCGTCGAATTTAATGAAGATGGAAAAGCTATTTCCATTAATGAGAAACCAGATAAACCAAAATCAAGTTATGCTGTTACAGGTTTATATTTTTATGACAATAGAGTAGTGGATATAGCGAAGAATATAAAGCCTTCTAAAAGAGGTGAGTTGGAAATAACTGATATAAATAGTGTTTATCTAGAACAATATAACGATTTACATGTTGAACTATTAGGAAGAGGATTTGCGTGGTTAGACACAGGTACTCATGAATCGTTATTAGAAGCTTCTAATTACATAGAAACAGTTGAAAAAAGACAAAGTTTAAAAGTCGCATGTTTAGAAGAAATAGCTTATAGAATGGGTTATATTACAAAGCAACAATTAATAAAGTTGGCTCTACCGTTTATAAAAAATGAATACGGAAAGTATCTTCTAAAACTTGTAAATCATGAAGAATTAAAATAGAGGAGTTTTTAAATGATAAAAGCTGATTTAGTATTAAACGATGTTTGGATTATTGAACCAGATCTTTTTGGAGATCATCGTGGTTGGTTTATGGAAACCTATAACAACTCCGTATTTATGAAAAATGGCATAAATATTAATTTTGTTCAAGATAATCATTCTTTTTCAGCCCAAAAAGGTACATTGAGAGGATTACATTATCAATTAAATCCTAAGGCACAAACTAAATTAGTTCGATGTACAAAAGGGTCAATTTTTGATGTTGCAGTAGACCTTAGAGTAGATAGTCAAACATTTGGTAAATGGACTAGTGCGATATTAAGTGAAAGCAATAAAAAGCAATTCCTAGTCCCAAAAGGATTTGCACATGGATTTATAACGCTTGAGGACGATGTAGAGGTTCAGTATAAAGTGGATGAATATTATTCTTCTACAAATGATAGGAGTATTTTATGGAGTGACCCCAATATAGGTATTAAATGGCCTCAAAATTTAGTGCCTATACTTTCTAATAAAGATAAGTTTGCTCCTTTATTACTGCAAGCGGAAATTAATTATGAATATGGTGATTTATGAAAATTTTAGTCACAGGATCTAATGGTCAACTAGGCTATGATGTTTTAAAAGAAGGGAAGAAGTCAGGACTTAATATTAAGGGTGTTGGTAGAAAAGAATTTAATATTATTGATAAAAGTCAAGTTGAAAATTATATTTTCCATATGAATCCAGATATCATTATACATTGTGCTGCTTTTACCTCAGTAGATGAAGCAGAGCAACATAAGAAACTCTGTATGGACGTTAACTACTTAGGAACTAAGAATATAGCTGAAACTGCAAAAAAAATTAATGCAAAACTAGTATATATTAGTACAGATTATGTTTTTAATGGAGAGGGTAATCTTCCATTTGATGAAACTACTTCTCCATGTCCAATTAACTATTATGGAGAAACAAAACTTGATGGTGAGAATGTAATTAAAGCATTAATGAATGACTGGTTCATAGTGAGAGTTTCTTGGGTATTCGGTATTAATGGTAAGAATTTTGTTAAATCTATATTGAAAAATGCTAAAATAAAGCATGAGTTAAATGTTGTTGATGATCAAATTGGTTCTCCTACTTATACGATTGATCTAGCTCGATTCCTTCTAGATTTAATAGATACTGATAAATATGGTATTTACCATGTCACAAATAGTGGGTATTGCAGTTGGGCTGATTTTGCTGAAGAAATAGTGAAATTATCAAGCAATAATTCAAAAGTTAATAGAATTTCTTCGGATCATTATCAAACAAAAGCTAATCGACCAAAAAATTCAAGATTATCAAAAAAATCAATTGATAGAAATGGTTTTACAAGATTGCCAGAGTGGGAAGACGCATTGAAAAGATTTTTAATGGAACTTAATAAAGACAAAGGGGACACTAAATATGGTAAATAAAGTGCTGATAACTGGAGGGGCGGGTTTTATAGGAGGTAATTTTATCCATTTAATTACCCGGAAATATCCTAATTATAAAATCTATAATCTAGACTCGCTGACTTACGCTGGTGAATTGGAAAAACACAAAGTCCTAGAAAAAAATGAGAATTATAAATTTGTTAAGGGTGATATTACTGATAAAAATTTTGTATTTAATTTATTTAAAGAAGAACAATTTAATTATATAGTCCATTTCGCCGCAGAAAGTCATGTTGATCGCTCAATTGATAATCCTGAAATCTTTGTGAAAACAAATGTATTAGGAACTCAAAACCTTTTAGATGCTTCAAGGTGTATCAAAATTGATAAATTTATACATGTATCAACAGATGAAGTGTACGGTGAACTTCCAATGGATCCAACTGAATTTTTTACTGAAGAGACAGAGTTAAAACCAAATAGTCCATATAGTGCCAGTAAAGCAGCATCAGATTTACTTGTACGTTCATATTACCAAACCTTTGGTTTACCAATAAATATAACTAGGTGTTCCAACAATTATGGTCCATTTCATTTTCCAGAGAAATTAATCCCTTTAACAATCTCTAGAGTAATTAATGATCTTAAAATACCGATATATGGAGATGGGAGAAACATCAGAGATTGGTTGCATGTAGTTGATCATTGTAGAGCTATAGATCTAGTGCTACATAAAGGTGTTGATGGAGAAGTATATAATATTGGTGGTCATAATGAACAGTCAAATCTTGATGTTGTTAAGACAATTATTAAATCTCTAAATTCATCTGAAGAATTAATTGATTTTGTAAAAGATAGGTTAGGTCACGATAAAAGGTATGCTATAGACCCTTCTAAAATTAAAAAATTGGGGTGGGAGCCTGTTTATTCATTTGAAGAAGGTATAAGTGAGACAATAGAATGGTACCTTAATAACAAATCATGGTGGACACCACTACTTACTAGATAATAGTAATAAATAAGTTGTGAGAAATATTTTAAGAATTTAAATTTCAAAGAGGAGAATTATTTTGTATAAAATAGCTGTAGCTGGAACAGGATACGTTGGCTTAGTGGCAGGAGTATGTTTTGCTGAAAAAGGTCACCAAGTAACTTGCGTTGATATTGACAGTAATAAAGTTGAGATGATGAAAGCGGGAACTTCTCCAATTTTTGAAGCTAATTTAGAAGAGTTGATGCAGAAGAATTATGCTGAAGGTAGACTCAATTATACAATAGACTACCAATCTGCTTACGAAGATGCTGATGTTATTTTCATTGGAGTTGGAACACCAGAACTTCCAGATGGTTCAGCAAACCTATCGTATATAGCAACAGTGGCGAGACAGATTGCTGAATCTGTAATCAAAGACTGTTTGGTTGTTGTCAAATCTACAGTACCGGTGGGGACAAATGATAAAGTAGAACAATTTATACAGGATTTTCTTGTTAATGATGTAAGAATCGAAGTGGCTTCAAATCCGGAATTTTTAGCGCAAGGCTCTGCAGTTCATGATACTCTTTATGCTGAAAGAGTTATTATTGGTACAGAGAGCAGTTGGGCTAAGAACATTTTAATGGATATTTACGAATCCTTCAACCTACCTATTGTTTCAGTAAATCGACGTTCTGCCGAGATGATAAAATATGCTTCTAATGACTTTTTAGCATTAAAAATATCTTATATGAATGACATTGCTAATTTATGTGAATTGGTTGGAGCTGATATTCAAGAAGTTGCTAAGGGTATGAGCTTTGATGAGCGTATTGGAAGCAAATTTTTAAATGCAGGAATTGGATATGGTGGATCGTGTTTTCCGAAAGACACAAAAGCATTAGATTATATCGCTGAACAAAATGGTTATGAACTGAAAACTATTAAAGCTGCAATTGATATAAATAACGAACAAAAGACAATCCTGTATAAGAAAGCAAGAAATCGTCTAATAACGTTTAATGGTCTAAAAGTAGCTGTACTTGGTTTAACCTTTAAGCCTGGAACAGATGATCTAAGAGAGGCCCCTTCTTTAGCAAATATCCCAATGCTGCTTGATCAGGGTGCCGAGATCTTTGCTTATGATCCAGTGGGCAGAGAGAACTTTGAAAAGGTTTATCCAGAAGGTGAAAATGCTAACGGTTTAATAAGATATGTAGAGAGTCCCAAGGAAGCATTGGATAATGCTAATGTATGTTTTATTTTTACAGAGTGGGGAGAAGTAAAGTCTCTGCAGCCAAGTGATTATAAAACTTTTATGAGAACCCCTCTAGTGTTTGATGGACGGAATATCTATTCTGTTAAAGACATGGAAGCAAATAATGTGGAATACCATTCTATTGGCAGAGAAGCCACGAAAAGAGTAATTAGGGAGAGTAACAAAAATGGACTACAAACCACTTGATTTAAATAAAACGTATTTAATAACAGGCGTTGCTGGTTTTATCGGTCATTTTCTTGCTAAAAAGTTACTAGATCAAGGGTGCACAGTTATTGGTATAGATAATATGAATAGTTATTATGATGTGAATTTAAAAATTGCAAGACTGGACTTATTGTACCCTTATGATAAATTCACATTTTTAAAATGCGATATCTCTAACAAAAAAGAATTATTCAATGTCTATGAAGAATACAGGCCCAACGTGGTTTTTAATCTAGCTGCTCAAGCTGGAGTTCGATATTCTCTTGAGAATCCTGATGCCTATATACAAAGTAATATAGTTGGCTTTACAAATATTTTAGAGGCTTGCAGAATGCATCCAGTAGATCATCTAATATATGCATCCTCTAGCTCAGTATATGGTTCTAATAAAAAAGTTCCTTTCGAAGAAACAGATTCTGTAGACCATCCTGTCTCTCTTTATGCTGCTACCAAAAAATCAAATGAATTGATAGCTCACACATATAGCCATTTATACGGAATACCAGCCACGGGATTAAGATTCTTTACAGTTTATGGCCCAATGGGAAGACCAGATATGGCTTACTTTGGATTTACTGATAAATACTTTAAGAGTGAGCCTATTCACATTTACAATAATAAAGATTTTGACAATGATTTATACCGTGATTTCACTTATATTGATGACATTGTGTTAGGGATTGAGAGACTTATCAGTGTACCGCCTCAAGAGGATGTACCACACACTGTCTACAATATAGGGAATAACAATCCCGAAAAGTTAATGAATTTTATTCACGAATTAGAAAATGCACTTACTCAAGCTTTAAATAGAGAGGTATCTTTTAACAAAGTATATGAGCCGATGAAGCCAGGTGATGTCCCAGCAACTTATGCGTCAACTGATAAGCTGTTTAAAGCAATCAACTTTAAACCAGAAACATCTATTAAGAATGGTTTGTCTAATTTTGCTAATTGGTATGTTGATTATTATAAAAAGTTATGACATCCAATCTAATAATGTGTTTGAGTAAAGCTTTGCTAAATCCTTTTTTTTATAAAATAAGCCCGCTACATGCCTCAGCATGTAGCGGGCTTATTTCATTAGATGAATACAATATGCATTATAGAATTTAAATGGAAAAATGAGTATTTTTATGAGCTTAGCCTCATTTGGATAGTAACAGTAAAACGCTCAACTATTTAGGTAAGTCAGTGGATACGATTAACGAGAGTCATTAAAAAATAACTAATTTTTTAAATCAGTATGTGTAACCCATATAGATAAAGATTCAGCGTTCAATTATCTCCTTTCTCTGATATCACTTCTCCCAGCAAGATAATCCAACGAGACATCATAGAAGTCTGCGAGTATAAGCAGTCCTTGAAAATCAGGGAAGCGGTCTCCTGATTCATAGAATCGGTAGGCGCGTGTTGATATGCCTAGTGCATCAGCAATTTCTTTTTGTGGTGTTTTGTGTTCTTTTCTTAGTTTTTTGACGCGATTGGAAAATAAATTGCTCATTTAATAAAATCCTTTCATTTTCTATTGACAGGAACACATAGAACCTATATATTTAATTTAGGATCTAAAAGTACCTATTTATACATCTAGTTTTGAAGTTAGTTAAGGGAACATTGTTAAGCATAGAGCTGTTTAACATTCATTGGTGAGGATATATATCTTTTTTTAAATTATTTTTTTACACTACCTTTTGTGAAAAAAGAAATAGCATATTTATTACTTTATGTAATCATTCCATCTACAATAGGAGGCTAACTGATGTCTACCATCTATTCAAGATTGGCCTTGTCGGAAATTAAAACAGAGTTGTTGCTGGTGGCTCACTCACTTGAGAAGACTGACATGCAAGAGCTACTGAGTAAAGTCCTTGAGACGGTTCAAAAAGTAGATGAAATGGATAAAGACATCAAAGAAGCGCGTGATTAAGCATACGTTTTATGATTTAAAGCACATTGAAATCAAGAAATCTACTTGTTTAACTAAATTTTTTTAATATTAATTATTATTTAATGGTCACGAAATGGTTTTTTAAGTAAGTAGCCTAATTAAGTATAGCATGTCTTCAATTCCTACTAAATAAAAACTGCATTCAGCGTTTTGTGAAGGGGCTTAATTTATTTAGGGAGGTGATCGTATATCAAACCATTACGTTCGATTATGCTTGGCTGAAATTCGTTATGAACTCTTGTCCATTAGCTATGATTTGCAGATGAATGATGTGGTAGATAACGCCGACTACCGCAACCAGCTCTTTCATCTCGTCAGCAAGGTTGAGGAGTTGGAGCGTTCGTTTAAGCAGGAACAGGTGAGATCGAATGGAGATCTGGATGAGATCGGAGGGGTGTGAATGAGAGAGTAATGCTTATTGCTTGGGTTTATGGTGATAATTTTACGGGATTGACTGATGCAATGGAGGCGATGGCTTTACATGGGTTGCGGAATTTGTTGTTTATTCAACCATCAGTTTGATACGCTCGAATCTATAATTGATTTATTTCAATATTTACTAACACAATAAGAATAAACAAATCAAAAATAGAGTCTGTTCAGTGTGATAGAGACAGACTTGATACCGTTCAAATCTGTCCCTCTGTATAATTTCTTTATTTAGGGCGAGGTGTCAGAGTTTCAGAAAAGGAGCAGGGATTAAATTAATAGGTATGGCCATTGATCAATATTTAGAGATGGCAGCTCAATTAGGGTTTCGGTTTATTACACTACAAGCACCTAATCATCGGATTAAGATGTATGAAGACTTTAGTTTTGCACGTGTGGCAAAAGATAAAGATGGTTTTACAATTCTTGTTATTGAGATGAATACATACTTAATAGACAGAGAATTGAAATAGGAATTTGAAGTTGAATTATTGAGTGAAGAAAGTCGCGATACTCCTTAAGTGAGATAATGAGCCATATTCTTCAGCGGTGGCTTTCGTTTTTAATAATAACTTCTTTAAAAAGTGGATTGCTTAAGAGGAGTTGTTCCATCGAGTCACCACCTAAATAGGCACATTTTTTAATTAATTCATATTCAGGGTTAGATTGAATGATTAGGCTTCTATATAATTTAGAGGCTTTTGATTTAGCGGTTTGTAATCTAATTTGTTTAACGGTTGTAAGCACAAAAAAGTAAAAAGTTACTGATATAATGACGTAGGAGTTCATGATATCCTGTAAGAAGTTTCTAAAAGAATAATCTAGAAAAGCGTTTATTGCATTTAAGTTTGACTCATTAGCTAGTATCCATTCCATTAGATCGTTCGGCATACCTGATTCAAGTATATCTGCACGTTCTAATTCCCAATTACCTTGATTTTGATATTTAACCAACCAAGGAAAAATCATGATAAACAATGTAAAGGCAATTACTAAAAATGTATTCCAAACCATTAAGTGTAAAGACAAACGTTCAATCATGTAAATAGGGAAACTGAAGAAATAAATGGTACTCCAAAAAATAACGTTGAGTAGAAAACCAAAAACAAAAAAGGCAGGTTCCTCGATGTACTGGTTCATTTGAGTGTTTGATAGTACATCAATCATTAACAGAAAAGGTAGGAATGAAAATATTAAAAAGAGTGGAACTGTCCATTTAGTAACGAAAATAAATTTAAAGAGAACAAAAAAAAGGATTAGTACTATTGCAATAATAGATGCATAGGAAAGTGGTAATACATTAAATAAGCATATGAAGATTAGTAAGATTATTGGTAATATCACCCAGTCGCTCATTTGTTTACGAAGTTGAACTCTTTGGTTAAGCTCTGTTTTTTTATCTTGTTCAAGTAAAAAGAAGTATGGTTGCCTTCTTTGGTTAGACCATTCTCTAAACAACCACTTATACTTGGTTCGTATCCTTTTTAAAAACTGTAGAATTAAATCTAGCAAGTCTAATGAACCTCACTTTTATCTGAATTTAAACAGCGAATATTCCACCTAAAAAGTATATAGTGAAAACTTGTTAATATAAAGAAAATAATCTACTAAATTTTAGATTGAGATTGCTACTTATCTCTCCCTCTCCGTCGATCTACACATATAACAATCTCATAAATAGCCATAGTGATTAAAACGACTACTGCGCAGATTATGAGTTCACGAAGCCCTCCACCAAGCAGAAATATAAGCGCTGGTATAAACACAAACAGAATCAGAAATGAATTCACTTTCTTTCTGAAATCAGACATCTGCATCACCTTTTGTTTTCTGACTTGTATTTTAACTTCCCTTAATCGAATCTAGCATAACCATTATTTGCGTTGTAGTAGTTAATCACCCCTAAATAATAAAAATAACTCGTTCTAAAACAAACCCACTTGGGAAACGTATTGAGAAATATCTTTTCAGTTCCGAATCTTTCTATTTTAATGTATACTTGTGAAATACATATTATGTAAAGGTGTGAGCAGATGACTTATGTTCTTAGAGCAGAAGAGGTTGGCGTAAAGATCACTGAATGGTACAGTTGCATTGTTGCTCGCTCATACGAAGAAGCGGTCCTGATGAAGGAAGAAGTAAAACAACTCCTTCCACAGATGGAAAACAACGACAAGATGCTCGCTTATTACTCCTTAGTTGACTACAGACATAATATGCTTACAAGCGGGTACAACAAGAATGAACTTGATGAGGAACTACCTCAAGTAGAAGAGTTAGAAAATCTAGATCATACACTGCGCTATTTTTATTACTTCGTGAGTGGCCAGCATGAGTTTATGCAAGAACGCTATCGCTCAGCGGTAAAGTTATTCAGTCAGGCTGAACGATTGCTCGAACATGTGAACGATAAGGCTGAGGAAGCAGAATTCTATCAGTATACGGGATACATGTATTATCGATTGAATCAATATTTGCTGGCGTCTTCGTACATGGAGCGGGCAAAGTATATGTATGATCAGTTGAAATACGTAGAGCCTGCGCTGAATTGTAAGATTGTTTTGGCATTTATATTCCAAGAATTACACAACGCGCCTAAAAGTGAAGTACTTTTACTTGAAGCTTTAAAAGAGGCGGAAGGTAAAAGAATTATGACTGCTCAGATTTACAGATCGCTTGGGTTAAATAAGCTAAGTATCAAAGATTATCCAGAAGCTGAAAGTTATTTTAGACGCGCATTAGAAATCGAAGAACATCGCTCAATCTCTTTAGGTGCTAAAACGTTGTATAATTTAAGTAATACGCTGTTTCGAATGGGAAAGTATGATGAAGCATCAATTAAATTTAAAACGGCTAAGGCTAGTGCGGAGTATTACGGAAGTAAAGAGTACGTAGCTCGCTGTAAAGTTACGGAAGGATTATACTTGTTAAAAGATTACAGTTTAGTTGATGAAGGAATTGAAGACTTAAACACATACGGATTAGATTTTGAGCTAGCTGAGGTAGCGGAAGAAGCGGCTGATCAAACCGAAAAAGAAGGAAATACAACATTAGCGTTGAAGTATTTAAGGATTGCTCACAAAGCAAGACTCTACCAAAACTCGTTAGGAGATGATCAGGAATGAAAAAGTTTCTTATATTAGCTGTATTAAGTTTAGCAATCGTTTCTGGAACCGCAACAGCTACATTTTCTTCTGATACGGAAACGTTTCAAGCCCTTGATAAAGGAGATATGACTTAATTAATTTATTTTATCCCTTACAGTGAATAGAAAAGAATACCCGTGTTCTCACAGAACACGGGTATTCTTTGTGCTATACAGCTTGGGAAGACCCCTCACCGAAACCCCTTCACAACATCCTCTAACGTAACGGAAGCCAACTGGTCTTCAAGCGCTTTTTGAGCAGTATGCAAGATTGGTGTGAGTGTAAGCTGAATGTTATTTCCGACTTCACAATCAATCGTTGGGGCTTTATGAATGGAAAACAATTCGTTTTCTTTCACGACTTCGACTGCATTGTACACATCTAATAAGGTGATCTCATTTAAGTCTTTTGTTAGTTTGGCTCCGGCTACGCCTGGTTTCACATCAATCAGGTTCGCTTTCTTCAGCATGCCCATAATCTTGCGGATGAGGGCAGGGTTTGTATTGACGCTTGCTGCCATAAAGTCAGAAGTGGTCGTGTTTTCTTTGTTGTATTCGAGTAGTGCAAGGATATGAACGCCAACAGAAAATCGACTGCTGATGGACATGGTGTCACCTTCTTCTATAAGTTCGTTCGCTTTTGCTCAAGTATAGCATAGTTAAAAAGGTTGACAAATGATCTAATTGTAACTATTATGATTACAAGTAATTAATGTTGTTACAGGTTGTATAAATCGAAGGAGGCGTTATTGATGAAGATTGGTGTAATTGGCGCAAATGGAAAAGCAGGTCAATTGGTTGTGAAGGAAGCGTTGAGTAGAGGACATGAGGTTGTTGGGCTTGTGCGTGATGCGAATAAAGTTAGCGAGTCAATTGAAGTGAAAGAGATTGACGTCTTTAAGCTATCGAGTGACGATGTGCAGGCTTTTGATGTCGTTGTTAGTGCCTATGGTGCTTTTGACACCGATTCATTTGTACGTGCTGGCGATGCGTTTATTGACGCATTTAGCGGCGTTAAGACGCCACTCATCATCATTGGTGGGGCGGGCAGTCTTTTTGTGGATGAGGAGAAAAGCGTGCGCTTAGTTGATTCTCCTGATTTCCCGGAAGAATACAAGCCGATTTCAAAAGGGGCGGCACTGATGCTCGAAAAATTGCTGCAAACAAACGAGCTGAATTGGACGTATATGAGTCCAGCGGCATTCTTTGATGCTGAAGGAAAGCGGACGGGTTCTTATACGAAAGGAAAAGACCAGATGATCTTCAATCAGGCGGGCGAGAGCTACATCAGTTATGCAGACTTTGCGATTGCTGTCCTCGATGAGGTTGAGCAGCCGCAGCATCGACATGAGCGGTTTACGGTCGTTGCGGAGAAAGAGTAATGTTTGATATTGGTTAATAAAGAAGCCCGAGTCCTCAAAGTTGGTGAGGACTCGGGCTTCTTTTTTGTATTTGTTTTAAATCGATAATCTCTCTTTAGTCACCAAGGTAATCTTATTCGTTAAGAAAAAGATAAGATTTCGTTCACAGAATGATTAGATCTAGTGACTAAACTAATGGAAAGTGATGGTGATCAAAAGGGGGATGTCGGTAAGATGGAACGGTTTCTGAAGAGGTTAGGGAGATGGATGGCTACATATAGGTGGGCAGTTGTTGGTGCTTGGGTAGCGATAGTGGCTTTTGGTGGCTATTACGCGACGCAAGTTGGTGGGCATTTAACCGGGGGCGGCTGGGGTGTTCCGGGTTCTGGTTCCCATCAAGCCTATGAAATGGTTTCTGAAGAATTTGCATCGAGGGATGCGACGTCGCTTACTTTTGTGATGAGTCATGCGACGCATGAAGTGGGATCGCCTGAATTTACAGAAGCGCTTGAACAGGCGACCGGTTCTTTAATGAAAGAAGCTGAGATTGATCGTGTCTTTACTTGGGTTGATGCTGATGAGCGTTTGAAAGATGGGTTTGTGTCCGATCAGCTTGATACAAGTATTGGGTTTATTGAAATGAATGTCGATGAAGGGTTTGCGCAGAAGGCGTTGCCTGGGATTCAAGAGCGGCTGACAGACTCGATTCAAGCGTCTGGCTTCAACGTGACGGTACTTGGAGCGCCGGCTTTCTGGGGCGAGATGAATCAGCTCAGCCAAGCTGGTTTGGAGAAGGCGCATCTCTATGCGATGCCGATCATTGTGATCGTTTTATTAATGGTATTCCGTTCCGTTGTTTCTTCTGTGACGCCGTTGCTTTTATCCGGCTTTTCGATTATCGCTTCGCTCGGTGTCCTCTATTTTGTGGCTCAAGCGATGGAGCTGTCGATCTTTGTACTGGATGCGGCGTTGATGTTAGGCATTGGTGTTGGTATTGATTTTGCGCTCATATTCGTGAAACGGTATCGAGAACAGCTTGACCAGACGCGGGGCAATCAGCTTGAAGCAGTCGCAGAAACGATGGGGACTGCGGGGCATGCGATTTTGTTTTCGGCTTTGACGATTATTGGCGCGATGTCGGCGATTTTATTTGTTGATATTGCTGCTGTTCGTTCGATTGCCTTAGGAGTCATCGTTGTGGTTTTCTTCTTAATGGTGACGAGCTTAACGCTCTTGCCGGCTTTTTTAGCGATTGTCGGGGCGAAAATCAATGCCTTGCGTCTTCCGTTTATGTCGATTAAGACAGCTCCAACCGAGCAGGGCAGGTGGTACCGTCTCGCGCATCATGTGATGAGGCGACCGGTGCTGTATGTCGCCGGGTCTGTGTGTTTCCTGCTTCTACTTGCTTGGCCGGCAATGGAGCTTGAAGTATCAACGCCTGATTCGCGTATGCTTCCGGCAGACACGCAGGTTCGAAGTGGGTTAAGTGATTTGGAAAAGGGGTTTGGTGTCGGCTACTCGGCCCCAATTCAAGTAGTTGTCTCCTCGTCGGATGGTGAGTTAACAGATGAAGACACGCTTTTAAGTTTACAACAATTCCAGGCTGATCTGGAAAACCTAGCGAATGTGGAGGAAGTGAACTCACTCTTTTCGTTCTTTCCCGACGCGGACATGGAAATGATCAGCTCGATTCTGACGGAAAACAAAGAGCGCTTGTCTAGCGATGAGTGGATGATGCTGTATCGCAACTTGAGTGAAGCGATGAATGTGGTCATCTTTGATGTCATCTCAAACGATTACTCATCGAGTGAAGCAAACCGAGAGATCGTGCGCGAGGTTCGAGACGATCTCTTATCGAATGAAAATTGGACAGTGCTTGTTGGTGGAGAAACGGCCGAAGGAATGGATACAAGTCAATCGTTAAATGATAGCTTGGTTGGCGTGCTCATCTTTACGTTAGCGTTGTTGTTTGTGGTGCTTGTTTTAACGTTTCGAAGTCTTGTCCTGCCACTCAAAGCGATTGTGATGAACGTGTTGTCTTTAGGTGCGACGTATGGCGTTCTGGTCGTGGTTTTTCAATGGGGCTGGGGTTCTGAGATTTTTGGGTTTGGTGAATTTGGCTTTATCCAGAGCTTTATTCCAATTCTGTTACTCGGTCTCCTGTTTAGTTTGAGCACCGATTATGAAGTGTTCTTATTGAGTCGTGTGCAGGAAGAATATCGAAAAGGCGTATCAAATAAGGAAAGCGTCGCCTTAGGTCTAGAGAAAACCGCACCAATGATTTCTGGAGCCGCACTTATCATGGTCGCGGTGTTCGGGTCTTTCGCGTTTGCGGGGGTACTGCCGATGCAACAGTTAGGATTTGGAATGGCTCTGGCAATCGCCCTTGATGCGACAGTTGTTCGCATGTTTTTAGTGCCAGCGACGATGAAATTATTAGGGAATTGGAACTGGTGGCTGCCGTTTCGAGGAGGGAAGCGCGTAGAAAATCGAGAAGAAAGTCGTAATTGCTAACTTTTTGCAACAAGGTTTCGATTATAATGAATAAAGAGAAAGTATGGAGGGAGAGATTGAGGATGTCGATTCGAGTAAAGCTAATCATTTCTTATGTATTGATGACGATTATTCCAATCGGCTTGTTTGTCCTCTTTCTTCATCTCTTGTTTCATTTATTTATTAACAATATCGAAGAGCTGAAAGCGTACTACCAAGTAGACGAACGGACTGTTGAAACATTTTTCTACGAGGAATTGGCGTCGATTACTGAGCTAAAGCAAGTCGCTCGCACAAGTCCAGATCGCCTCTTAGCTGAAGGCTACTTCGAATCCTATGAGCAGCTGTTAGATCATCGACAAATTGGAATTGTCTTGCAAAGAGACAATCAGATCGTGGCGGGAACGTCTTTGGATGATCAACAGCTCCTTGCTCAACTTCCGCCACATCAATTAACGCCTAATCAAGATCCTATCGATTACCAAGGGCAGCTTGGCGAGGATCAGCTCTATACAGGAACGGATTTCTACTTCGATGATGGGAGCGCTGGTTCCCTGTTCATCACGCTTGATATTGAACCGGTTAATCGCTTTCTTACTGGCGTGATTCCGTGGGTCATTGCTGGATTTGTCATTGTTTTTATTGCAACGAATGCTTTGATTACATACATCCTGTCGAAACACTTAATTCGGCCGCTTAAGAAACTGCATCAATCGGCGGAAGAAATTGCTGAGGGGAACTTAGAACAGGAAACGCTGGTCGTCAGAAACGATGAGATTGGCGATCTAGCGCATGCTTTTGAAGAGATGCGGCTCAAGCTGAAGGATTCGGTCGCGATCCAAGAGCGCTATGAACGGAATCGAAAAGAATTGATTAACAACATTTCCCATGATTTAAAAACGCCAATTACATCGATTAAAGGCCATGTCCAAGGAATTGTTGAGGGGGTGGCCCACGATCAGCAGAAGCTAGAGAAGTATGTACGAATCATTCATACAAAAGCGACGGAAATGGATACGTTAATTGATGAACTGTTGTTGTTTTCCAAGTTAGATTTAAACAGCATTCCGTTTCAATTTGAGCACGTGGCCGTTTCCAGTTATTTGAGCGACATCATTGATTCGTTCAAACAAGAGCATAGTGACGTGACAATTCATGCTGATCTTCAAGTCGCACCCGATGCGCACGTTCTAGCAGATCGAGCGCAGCTCTATAAAGTATTTTCCAATATTGTGACGAACAGCGTGAAGTTTATGAGGCAGGAAGATAAGAGAATGACGATCTCAGCGTCGGCAAGCGAGTCTCTTTTATCGATTGCCGTTAAAGATAACGGGCAGGGCATTGAACAGCAGGATTTACCGTATGTGTTTGACCGATTCTACCGGGCAGAATCAGCTCGGGGCTCGGTGCAAGGGGGAAGTGGAATTGGCTTGGCGATTGTGAAGCAAATTGTATTAGCCCATAAGGGGACCGTCACGATTGAGAGTCAAGTCAATCAGGGGACGACCATTTACATCAATCTGCCACTGTTAAAGGAAGAGGCCGAAGGAGGGACAGGATGAAGCGAATCTTACTCATTGAAGATGAAAAAAGCATCGCAGAGCTACAAAAGGACTATCTTGAAATCAACGGATTTGAAGTGGAGATGAAGCACACAGGAACGGAAGGTCTTGAAACAGCGCTTGCTGGTGACTTTGATTTGATTGTGCTTGATGTCATGCTTCCAGGGATCGATGGTTTCTCGATCTGTAAACAGATTCGCGCGGTCAAAGAGGTGCCGATTTTGATGGTAACCGCACGCGTGGAAGAGATTGATCTCATAAGGGGCCTTGGACTCGGTGCCGATGACTATATCTTCAAGCCATTTAACCCGAACCAGCTTGTTGCGCGAGTAAAATCCCATCTCGCCCGTTATGCTCGTCTTGTTTCCTTAAATGAGTCAAGCGATGAACAGACAACGACTGGCCGGTTATCGATCAATCACGCTGCCAGAACGATTGAAGTAGACGGGATAGAAGTGGTAGTCAGAGCAAGAGAGTTTGACTTATTAGCGTTCCTCGCGCAGCACCCAGGCCAAGTCTTTACGAAAGAACATCTCTACGAGCGCATCTGGGGAATGGATGCTCTTAGTGATCATACAACTGTTACGGTTCACATAAAAAAAATTCGCGATAAGCTCTCGGTGAACGAGATCAATTTTGACAGCATTGAAACGGTGTGGGGCGTCGGTTATCGATTTCGCAAAGAAGCTTAAGTGAGGGGAGAAAACGTATGGCACAGCGGTTTAAAAGAACTCGGTCGGCGATTGTATACGGGTTTGCGCTAATAGGGTTTGTAGCATCGACGCTTTTTATCGGCGGATTAGTGGCGGACATACGCGCTTTTGACGAGACGAGCGGTGGTTATGAACCACCTTATGAGGGTGTTACAGGCGATCCAATCAATTTTGACGAATTGGATCAAACAAATGAAGGCATTGTAGGTCGTGGCTATTCAATTGATATTCTCTTAAACTGCACGACGGGCATGATTTCGTTTGAGTTCTTTAAGCAGCGTATTGATTTTAGAGTGGCTTCAGGCAGAGCATTAGCTGTTCATAAACCGCAGGAAGCATGTGAAAAAAGAGGGTTTGAACCTGCTTTTGGTCATTAGTAAATGGGCGAGCGCGTGCATGCGCTCGCTTCTTCCTTCTATTGAGCTTCCCTCCAACCATCCCCCACATCCAATAAATTAATCGATATTATCGTAAGTTTTTAGACTTTTTTACAGGAGAAAATATGCCATAATAACTCCATAATCTTTTTGAAAGCGATTTCAAGAAAACAAGGGGGAATTAGCTTGAAGGGTATGAGGAAGCGAAACTATGTGTATACAGGCGCGGCGGTGTGTATGGTCTCGTTGCTTGCGGCTTGTGGGGGCAATACGGAAGATGCGGGTGGCTCGGGTAGTGATGGTGTTGTCGAGCTGAGTTTTTGGGCGTCGGCGAATCCGGATCGGGATGATTTTAAGCTAACGATTGAGCGGGTTGAGCAGTTCAATGAGGAACATGATGATATTCAATTAAAGATTGAAACAACGCCACATGCGGACTATCGCACGCGTTTGAATACCCAGGCTGCGGGTGGTCAGCTTCCTGATATTTTTCAAGTGTGGCCGGGGGCTGAGCTCCAGCCGCTTGTTGATGGAAGTGCGGTAGGTTCATTGAACAATATCGTCGACAATTGGACTGACAACGGTTTATTAAATGAAGATGCTCTTGCTGACTTCACCTTTGATGGGGAAACGTATGCGATTCCTTCTGTACAGAATCCGACGAGCTTTGTCTTTTATAACGTTGATATGCTAGCGGATCTTGGCTATGAGACGTTTCCTGAAACGTACGATGAGTTCAAGCAGCTGATTACGGACTTGCGCGCTGAGGAGACAACGCCGATTGCCTTAGGAAACTCGGCTTCGTGGGTCTTGCAGTCGGTCTATATTTCAACGATAGCGGATCGCTTCACGGGTAATGATTTTCTTCCGCAAGTACTTGAAGGCGAGAAGTCGTTTACGGATCCGGAGTTTGTCGAGGCGCTTGGCGTGATTGATGAGTTAGTGCAGATGGAAGCCTTTAATGCCGATCTGAATACAATTGACGATAACCAGATGATTGAGTACTTCCTGCAGGAGCGGGCAGCGATGGTCATTGATGGGAACTGGGGTGCGATTAGCATTCTGACGAACAAGACGGATGAAATGAACGTCGGCATTGCGCCAATTCCGTTAGGGGACTCGGGTACGATTTCTACCGTTTACGGCAATTCATGGTCTTTAAATGCTGATCTATCAGATGAGAAGAGAGAAGCAGGCGAAACATTCTTGAAGTGGATGTTTGATGAAGGGTTTTACCAAGAGTTAATTGGCGTTGGTCGCGTTGTTGCTGCGGAAGTTGACATGCCAGAGGATGCCGATCTTGATCCATTGTTCTTAGATATGCTGGAGCTATCGCGCGAAGCACCACCAGCGCCAGTGTATGATGCGGTATTGCCGCAGGCGGTAAACAATGTCCTGCAAAATGAGCTACAGGCAATTACGATTGGGCGCTCAACGCCGGAAGAAGCGGCGCAAAATATCCAAAACGCGGTGAACACACAATAATGCTATAGTAAATGACAAAGAGCAGAACCTTCTATTATAGAATCGGGCTGCTCTTTTCCAACTATTAAAAAAGGACTGTCGCTTACTATGAAGAAAAGGCTGTCGTTTCGTCACTGGAGCTTGCGCTGGAAATCGGTGTTTATCTTATTATCGCTTATTTTAATTCCAGCTCTCACCATTAGTCTTCTACTCTATTATCAATCAAATACGATTTTAGAAAATCAAGTTATTGAACGGACGGAACAGAATTTACGGCATATTGAATCGAATTTGCTTGGCGTGATGGAAGAGGTTGAGGAGCTTTCGAGCTACATTATTTATAGCGAAGAGTTCCGCCAATACATGACGCTTCCTGCGAACGGATCTGGTAGTGATCCTGAGGAGATGCAGCGGCTTCAGGATCATATTCGTGGCTTCTTCACGTTTCATTTAAACAATAAGCCTTATTTTAACTCGGCTCAGGTTGAGGGGCTTAACGGAACCCAACTTCATCTTGGCGAACGGGTAAGCGGGGACGAATCGGTTTGGGAAGAAATGGCGCGGAGGGAGCGAGGGCGGGTAGTCTGGACGAATCCGTATGTGTTGGAGCGTGGCGGTTGGACATCCGGCGATTACACGATGATTTCGCTTTTTCGCGTCATTAACAATCTTTACGATATTACGGAACCGATCGGACAAATAAACATTCGTTTAGATGAGCGGGAATTGTTTGCGCATATAACGAACCGGTATCTAAACCCTCATGATGAGATTATCTTGCTGCAAGGCGACGGGCAAGTGCTTACTCATCGTAATCAGCGCTTTGTGGGGGAACGGTATCCTATTAGAGACGTGATTGAACAGACGCAGGCGGGGGCACCTCTCTTTCAATATGAAGAAAACGGTGAAACTTATTATGCGGTTACTCGCCAAGTAGCTGGGACGGACCTGTCTCTTGTCTCAACGGTACGTGAAGAGTACATTCTTGATGAATTTAGCGGGGTTCGGACAACGATGCAGGTTATTATCGGAATCGCAGGCGCGATCGGACTGTTCGCAATTGCTGGCTTTATGGTAACGATTATCAAACCGATTACAGAGCTGACGCAGGAAACGAAGCGGTTAGAAGAAGGGGATTTCAGCGCGCAAGTGAAGGTGCGTTCACGAGATGAAATCGGTCAGCTAGGAACGCGCTTTAATCAGGCCGTTGCTCAGATTCAGCACTTAATCGAGACGAAGTATAAGCTCGAAATTCAGAATAAAGAGTCAGAGCTGAAGGCGCTCCAGAGTCAGATTAATCCCCACTTCTTGTACAACACACTGGACATGATTCGCTGGACGGCAAGGCTGGAGCAAGCCTTTGAGACGGGCAAGAGCATTGAGCATTTGTCGCGCTTATTCCGAATTAGCTTAAGCCAAGGCAAACTGTTGATTCCGCTTAAAGATGAATTAACTTATGTTCAAAGCTACTTGGAGCTGCACAAGCGCCGGCTCGCTGGCCAGCTAACCTATTCGATTCATCTGGAAGCCGGCTTGGAACAAAGAGAGATACTGAAGCTGATTTTGCAGCCGCTTGTCGAGAACAGCTTGCGCCATGGCTTTCAGGAATGGGATCAGGCAAATCGCATCGCCGTGCGCGCTTATCAAGAAGGGGCGTTCCTTGTGATTGATGTCCTTGATAATGGTAGCGGATTCACTGGCGAACTCGCTGCATTTAATCAAGCGCTGAACGAGCCAAGCCAGGACGGAGAGGGGTTTGCCTTACGCAATACCCATCAGCGCTTAAGGAAAACATTCGGAGAAAGCAGTGGACTCGAGGCATTGCAGACGAGTAGTGGCGCACATATCCGTGTGCGTATTCCTGAAAGACAATTGATTGAAAAGGAGGAAGCATCTTATGAAGATACGGATGTTAATCGTTGATGATGAACCGGTCATTTGCCAAGGACTCGCGCAAACGATTCCCTGGCATAGTCTTGGTGTTGAAGAAGTGGCAATTGCGTTTAATGGCAAGCAGGCGCTTAAAAAAATGGCGCAACAGCCCTTTGACTTGATTTTAACCGATATTTCGATGCCGGAAATGGATGGACTGGCGCTGGCGGAGTATGTCGTTCAAGCCTATCCAGATACGAAGATGATTATTATTAGCGGCTTTGATAACTTTCACTACGCGCGTCAGGCCTTGCGTCTCGGGATAGAAGATTATTTGCTTAAGCCGGTTAATGTCGATGAATTAATCGGGTTAGTCAAGAGCGTAACTGCAACGATCTTGGAACGAAAAGCGCAGCAAACGAGTGACGAAGAAGAAGCGGTTACGCAGCTGTTGCTCCATTCACTTTTTCAAACACCCCTTCCTAAACGCATCGAAGTAAAGCAAGCTCAGTGGTTTAGCGCATACCGCCTGCTAATTAGTGAAGTTGTGGGCTATTCCGCGCTGCAAGAATCGCTTTCAGCCGAGGCGTTTGCGCAGGTAGCGGAATCGGTCAAGTCTGCTGTAGAAGAAAGCTGTTCATCACATGGACTGAAGCATGTCTCCTTGTACGGCCATGAAAATGAGCTCATAACGCTCTGTTATAGCGATAATCCTGACGTGCTTTCCAACAAACAGCTGAGCAACGTCTGGCAAGACGCCATGAAGCAATCTCCTTACCCAATCCAAACGGTCGCTTCCTCCATCAGTGAGTCGTTTGCACATTGTCTAGTGGAGTACGAGCAGCTGCACCAGTTGATGGACGATGTGCGTGGGCAATCGGTGGGACTCACCTTCGAAGGTCCAGCAAGGGCGAGAGTGGCGATGTATCCGCTAGAGTTCGAAACGAAGCTAGTAGAAGCTGTGTTAACGAATGATGCAAGCAGCGTTGAAGCTTGTTTGCATCAGCTTATAAAGAGCTTAGCCTCAGACGGAGGTTCACTGAGCCAACTTGTCGATCTTTGCCGGAAGCTCGAACGGACATTTCAGCAAAAACTTCAAGAACGGCTGCCAAGTAAGTCTTTCCAGGAAATTGACCTGCGCTTGCAAAAAGACATCGATCTCCGGTGCTACAATACAACATCGGCGATTGAACAAATTTTCTTACGTGATCTAATCGATTTTCTTGGCGAGCTGAAGGAAGCGGACCACAGCAACTGGGTGATTGAAAACATCAAGCGCTACATTAAGAAGCATTACCAGCAAGACTTGCGCGCGGCGGAAGTAGCCGAGCAGCATTTTATCACGCCAAACTATTTCAGCATGTTGTTCAAGAAAGAAACAGGACAGAGCTTTTCCGAGTATTTAAATGGTTTACGCATTCAGAAATCATCGGAGCTCCTGCTGACGACGACTAATAAAGTATTTGAAATTGCCGAGTACGTTGGCTATAAGGAATACAAATACTTTGTACAAGTGTTTAAAAAGCAGCTCGGTTTGACGCCAACGCATTACCGACGCTTAAACGCAACGGAGGAAACGATGAAAAAGTAGATAGAATCGTAAAAATACGGATTTTTACGATTCGTAAGTCCTTTTACAATGAATGTAGAAAACGCTTCCAAAGAGAACTGTCGAAAGGATGTGATGCAGGTGCATCTGTTAAAGAGCCGTTGGAAAATCGCCCTCGGCGTGGCGCCAGCTTTGCTTGTTTACTGTATCTTCAGCATTATTCCGATCTTTATCTCGTTTTATTATTCGTTCATGTCATGGAACGGCTTTTCACCGATGGAGTTTGTCGGTCTAGCCAACTTCAAAGCAATCCTAAACGATTCCGTCTTTTGGTTATCGGTGCGAAACAACTTAATCGTTGTCGCCGCGTCTGTCTTCGGCCAAATACCGATTGCCTTAGTGCTCGCGCTCTTGCTTAACCGCAAGATTAAAGGCGCAAAGTTTTTCCGCACGATTGCCTTTCTCCCGGTTGTCATCTCAACCGTTGTCATCTCGCTGACATGGCGGATGATTTACAACGTCGAGCAAGGACTCTTGAACAATCTGTTAGACAATCTTGGCCTCAGCGCGCTGGCGCAAAACTGGCTCGGTAACCCTGATTATGCGATGTATGCCATTGCCGCCGTTATCATCTGGCAGTTTGTTGGCCTCTACTTCATTATCTTTCTTTCCGCGCTACAGACGGTGCCGAAAGAAATTCTAGAAGCAGCCGAACTCGACGGAGCAACGGAGTGGCAGAAAACCCGTTACGTCACGCTTCCATCAATCTGGGGAGTGATTATCGTTGCCGTCATCCTATGCATTAGCGGCAGTTTGAAAACATTCGACTTAATCTACGTTATGACGGGCGGAGGACCAGCCAATGCCACAGAAGTTATGGCTACATACATGTATACAGAAACATTCCAAGGACTCCGCTACGGCTACGGAAGCGCGATTTCTGTCTTAATCTTCGTCTTCAGTATCACGATTATTGTGCTTGCCAATCTGTTACTGAAAAAGCGAGGCAAAGCGAGAACGACTTAAAAGGAGGTTTGCACGATGGAAGTAAACAATCAACCAAGAACACCGATGCCACGAAAAGAAATCAATGAGAAAACCGCACGAATCAAAAAAATCACAAGGCGAACCTTCATTTACGTCATCTTAATTGCCTTTGCGATTGTTAATGCCTACCCGATCGTCTGGATGATTCTCAACTCATTCAAGTCCAGTCAGGAGTTTGCCTTAAACCCATTTGGCTTACCAACGGAATGGGTCTGGACGAACTATGTTGAGGCCTGGTTTACCGCCAATATTAATACGTACTTCTTTAACAGCGTCATCGTCGGCGGTGCCGCTGTTGTGCTCACCGTCCTATTCGGTGCGCTCGCCTCATATTTTCTCGCCCGCTTCCGCTTTAAAGGACAGAAGATACTGTATTCGTTTTTTATTCTAGGTCTTCTTGTGCCAATTCATGCGACGCTCGTGCCGATGTTTATCTTAATGCAAAATATTGGCTTACTCGATACGCGCTTGGCGCTAATTTTTCCCTATATCGCGTTCAACTTGTCGATCACCATTTTCCTATTAACGAACTTCATGCGCTCGTTTCCACAGGAGATTGAAGAATCGGCGGTGATGGACGGGGCAGGCGTCTTTAAGATCTTCTGGTCGATTATCTTGCCGATGACCCGCCCCGTGCTGGCAACGGTTATCATTATTAACTTCATTAACAACTGGAACGAATTCAGCTTCGCCCTCGTCCTCATCAATGACGACCTGTTAAGGACACTACCGCTCGGTCTCGCCAACTTTGCCGGACAGCACTCAACGAACTACACTGCGCAAATGGCCGCATTAACGATTGTGCTCGTGCCGACCATTCTGTTTTATTTATTTATGGAAAAGCAGATTGTCGAAGGGATGACGCAGGGGGCAGTGAAGGGGTAGGAGAAAGCCTCTTGTCCTATCAATTTTGGGCGAGGGGTTATTTTATTGAAATCGTTTACAAGAGTCTGGACATTTGCTATACTGACGTTATTAACTTGTAGGACATGTGACAAATGAGGATGAACAAATGACGTTTAATTCATATGAAAAAACCGATGTGGTAGCGTATGTGTTTGATCAATTAAAGAACCAGATTGTTTCTGGGGAATGGCCGCCGGGTTCTAAGCTCCCATCTGAGAGTAAGCTTGCTTCCATGTTCAATGTTAGCAGGGTAAGTGTTCGAAGTGCGATTCAACGGTTAAGAGATGTGCATGTCGTGGAAACGTTTCAAGGAAAAGGGTCTTTTATTGCGGAGCATGCGACAGCGATGCAGTTTACGAAACCGAAAATTATCTTGAATTTAAGCCAAAAAGAATTCATTGATATGATGGTGTTTCGTGAGACGATTGAGTACAAAACCTTAGCGCTTGCGTCTGAACATGCGGATGGAGATGATTTGCGAAAAATAGAGGAAGCGTTGCATGATATGACTGCACATATTGAAGATAAGGCGCTGTATTCGGAAGCAGATTATCGGTTTCATCTGGCCATTGCAAAAGCATCAAAGAATAAAGTTTTCTATGATACCTTTGTCTTAATGAAAGATTACTTTTATTCCTATTTGGAAGAGTTAAACAAGGGCATTGGCATTACAGAGGATAGTGTCGAGTCACACATTCAAATCTTTCAGGCTTTAAAAAAGAGAGATGCTAAGCGTGCTCAACGAGTACTGACGGATGCGATGAAACGAAACATCGCGATTATAAAAACATTCGGCCATTGGAGTGAAGAATAAATGGCCATTGCTTTCATCAAAAGTTGTAGGACGACTGACAGGAGGAATCGAAATGGGTGAATTACGGATTCGCGACGTAAACGTTTTTTTGACGGCACCAAACGGGATTGACTTAGTTGTTGTAAAAATTGAAACAAGTGATCCAGACATTTATGGTTTGGGGTGTGCGACGTTTACACAGCGAGTGTTTGCAGTTAAAGCGGCAATTGAAGATTATTTGAAACCTTTCTTGATCGGTAAAGATCCAGCAAGAATTGAGGACATTTGGCAATCAGCAAGCGTGAGCGGATACTGGCGCAGTGGGCCGATTATGAATAATGCGTTGTCTGGCATAGACATGGCACTGTGGGATATAAAGGGTAAGGTAGCTAATCTACCTGTATATGAGTTACTAGGAGGAAAGTGCAGGGAGGGCATTCCCTTGTATCGACATGCTGACGGTGCAGATGAGCACGAAGTGGAAGAGAATGTTCGCAAACTGATGGAGGATGGATATCAGTATATTCGCTGCCAGATGGGCATGTATGGAGGCAGCGGCACGACTGATACCAAATTAATTAATACGATTTATGAGAAATCAAAGAAAGTATCACCAAAAGCATCTCCGATCGGCGCATTACCAGGCGTTTATTTTGACCCTGAAGCTTATTCAAAAAGTATCGTTGGCTTGTTTGAACATTTACGTCACACCATAGGCTGGGGAGTTGAATTCATTCATGATATTCATGAGCGCTTGGCGCCAATAGAGGCGGTGCGTCTGGCAAAAAATCTCGAACCTTATCAGCTCTATTATTTGGAGGACCCTGTTTCGCCTGAGAATTTGGATTGGTTGCAGATGATGCGTCAACAGACAGCCACTCCCATTGCAATGGGCGAATTGTTCACTCATGTAAATGAATGGAAGCCATTAATTACAACTAAATTAATCGACTTTATTCGTTGCCATGTTAGTACAGTAGGTGGAATTACACCGGCAAGAAAAATTGCGATCTTGAGCGAATTAAATGGCGTTCGCACAGCTTGGCATGGACCGGGAGACATTTCACCAATTGGAGTTGCGGCCAACCTCCATCTCGATTACGCTTCACCGAACTTTGGTATCCAGGAATGGACCGTACTGACAGAGGAATTACATAATGTATTCCCAGGAGCACCAACGGTTGAGAAAGGCTACGCTTATGCAAATGATCGACCAGGGCTTGGTGTTGATTTTAACGAAGAATTAGCTAAGAAATATCCAGTTAATGGAGAGATTCCCCAATGGACGTTAGCGAGAACACCTGATGGGACAGCGGTTAAACCATAATGAAAAAAGGAAGTGTTCTGATGAAAGTGGGCATCTATGAAGCTCCTGAAACCGTATCATGTCAACAAAGAGAGATACCCACCTTACATGAAGGAGAAGCGCTCATTCGTGTCTCTTATGCAGGTATTTGTGGTACTGATATGATGATTTATTCTGGAAAGCACCCTAGAGCGAAGGCTCCACTCATTCTAGGACATGAGTTCGCAGGGACAATTGAGTCCATTCAAGATAAAGCATCTACCTTTAAAGCCGGTGAGAGAGTTGTCATTGAACCGTTGATTACTTGTGGGACGTGTAAACCATGTCAAAGGGGGGATCAGCATGTTTGTTCCTCTTTGCGCTATATCGGCATTGATCGTGACGGAGGATTTGCAGAGTTCGTCACAGTGCCAACCGGTCGGTTACGTCGCGTTCCAGATGAAATCAGTGATCAGGAAGCAGCCATGATTGAACCGCTTGCAGTAGCGATCCATACGGTCAAAAAATCGAGTATTCAGGTGGGGGATACGGTTGCCATTTTGGGTGCCGGTCCAATTGGATTACTAATTGGATTAATTGCTCAGCAAGCAGGGGCCAGCGCCATTTATATCTCTGATATGAGCGCTTATCGTTTACAAGTCGCTCAAAGTATGGGGTTTCAGGCAGTACACGCAGGCGAAGCGGACATTGTTGAGGTTGTGAAGCAGGAAACAAATGGGGAAGGAGCAGATGTCGTATTTGAAGTTGCTGGGAGTCAGATAACAGCAAATCAAATGATAGATGCGATTAAGACGCAAGGGGAAATGGTGGTTGTGAGTGTCTATAAGACAGCACCTACAATTGATTTGGCCAAAATGCATTTTCGTGAATTATCGATTCGTACAACACGTTGCTTTAGCGAGGATGATTTTGTAAAAGCGATTCGGATGCTAAAGCATAAGCAAGTTAATGTCATGCCACTAATCTCACATGTTTTATCTTTGGACCATATAGAAGATGCGTTTAACCATATGAACAACCCGAATAGCTCATTAAAGGTTCTCGTGCATCCTTAAACGGAGGGAAATGATACGTATGTTTCAATTAGAAAAAGGAAGAGTAGTCGCTATTACTGGCGCAACAAGAGGAATTGGTCGAGCAATTGCGCTCGGTTTTGCGGAAGCTGGGGCCACCATAGCTTTGTTACAAAGAGATCCGACGAATACTACGATAAAAGACGAAGTGGAAGCCTTAGGCGTGCGTTGTGAGATTATTCCTTGTGACCTAATAGACCATGAACAGGTTAAGGCAGCGGTTCCTGAAGTTATTCGACAGTTAGGATCAATTGACATTCTAGTCAACAATGGTGGAATTCAACGTCGGTCTCCAGCAGTTGACTTCTCTGAAGAAGATTGGAACGATGTGCTACAGGTAAATTTAACGGCGGTATGGACGTTGTGCCAACAAGCCGGAAAATACATGGTTCCGAAAAAAAGTGGAAAAATCATTAACATTGCTTCACTTGTTTCGTTCCAAGGTGGAATTACCGTACCTGCATACACAGCTGCTAAAGGGGCTGTCGGTCAGTTAACAAAAGCGCTTGCGAATGAGTGGGCTTCTCATCATGTGAATGTAAATGCGATTGTTCCCGGTTATATTGACACGGAGATGAATACCGCACTTATAAATGATGAAACGAGAAGCCGACAGATTTTAGAACGAATCCCTGCTGATCGGTGGGGCACACCGAGTGACTTTGTAGGACCTGCGTTATTCTTAGCTTCTGACGCATCCAACTATGTTCACGGGCACTTACTCGCGGTAGATGGTGGCTGGTTAGGGAGATAAGCGATAGTGGGCAGTAGAAGTGCTGCCATTCGTTTTCCACTCATTGAAAGCGCTTTATAAGTTGTGAAGAGGGGGGATTATCATGAAATGGCGTAGTTTCATTACGTTAAGTACTGTAATTGTATTCATGACCGCATGTTCAACTCATGCGTCTGAAGAAGATGAGGCTATCTATGAATTACGATTAGGAATCACTCAAAATGCGGATAACGCTGAGTATAAAGGAATTCTTCAATTTAAAGAAGCTGTTGAAGACCGTACGAATAATCGCTTAAAAGTAGAAACCTATCATAGTGGGCAACTAGCAAGCGTGCCTGATCTAGTCGAACAAGCATCAGTGGGAGCAGCGGTTGGGACGATTAGTGATGCGGCAATGCTCGGTGATATGAAGCATGAATTCTATATGTTGCAATCACCGTACCTGTTTGAAGATAGAGAAGAAATTGAAGAGCTCATTCATTCTTCGCTATTTCATCAGTGGACTGAAGAGTTTGCAGGTCAAGGATTGCGGGTCTTATCGTTCAACTATTTCTTAGGAGAGCGAAATTTGGCTACGGTAAATCCAATCTTGAATGCAGAGGACGTACGGGGAAATGTCATTCGAACCAATGGCTCACAAATCGTTAACGCTGGGATGGAGGCAATGGGTGCTTCGCCAAGCGGAATGCCATGGACAGAAGCTTATCCTGGATTGCAGCAAGGTGTTATTGATGGGGTAGAGGCGCATCATCTGGCCATTTATGAATCTAGTTTATATGAAGTGATTAATCACATTGCTAAGACCAATCATTATTCGTTGACATCCGCTCTAGTTGTGAGTGAAAAATGGTTCGCTCAATTACCGGAAGACATTCAAGTAATTGTCACTGAAGAAGCCATTAAATCAGGGGAACATGCTTCAGAATTGGCTCAACAAACCGCAGAGGAATATGAAGAAGCGATGAAAGCCTATGGAATTGAGTTCCATGAGATCGATACGGAACCATTTAGAGAGAACGTTCAACCAATCTATGAACGATTAGGATTAAGGGACACCGTTCGACAGGTAGAGTCTGTTTTAGCGGAGGAGGGTAGCGAATGACTGTATTCTTAAAGCTTGAACATGCGCTTACAAGTCTGTTGCTTTTTTCACTCGTTGGCGTCGTTTTTATGGAAGTGGTGCTTCGTGCTTTTTCCTCACCTACAACGTGGTCGGTCGGTATTGCACAATTGCTTTTTATATGGTTAATTTTTCTCGGTGCAAATCAAGCGCTACGGGAAGATGCTCATATCGGCGTTGATGTGCTTACATCTCTTTTTCCAAGAAGGGTTCAGCAAGTCATTCAATGCATCATGTATGTGCTTATGGTCGTATTCCTAGTCGCTTTAATCGTATTTGGAATAATGATGGTTTATTTTAACACTGGACGGATTATTGGTGGTACTTCTATCGGTTATTATTTCATTACATTATCGATCCCTATAGGCGCTTTCTTAATGCTTATTACTGCCGTTCATAAAGTGATCGTTCAGTTCCGGTCCATCCGTCATGAACGTGTGAATGAGACTGGAGGTACAAAATGATTTGGGTGACAATCCTATTCTTTACGCTATTGTTTCTTAACATGCCGATCGCCTTTGCAATTGGAATTTCTGGCCTTGTATTTTTTCTGATCACGCCTGATCTACCAGCATTCCTAGTTGTTCAACAGATGGCAACGGGGACGCAGTCGTTTCCACTATTAGCAATTCCATTCTTCGTCTTGGCAGGACATATATTAAATGCATCTGGGATTACATCCAGACTTCTCAATTTTGCCAATCTATTAACTAGAAGCATGGTTGGTGGCTTGGCTCATGCTTCTGTCGCCTTAACGACAATGATGGGGGGGATTTCTGGTTCATCAACAGCAGATGCGGCGATGCAAAGCCGCATCTTAACGAATGACATGTTAGCCAGGGGGTATTCAAAAGGGTTTTCGGTCGGAATTATTTCTGTTAGTTCATTAATAACGATTACGTTACCGCCTAGCATTGGCTTAATTTTATATGGTTTTATTGGTGGCGTCTCCATCAGTAAGTTATTTTTAGCGGGCATTATACCTGGCTTATTAATGGCGACGATCCTTATGCTTACCGTTTACATTGTTGCCAAGAAAAACGGATATGATCAAGATAAGACGTATGAAAAGCCGAGTTTCAGAGAAGTAATGAACGGGTTGAAAAACTGCATTTGGGCACTGCTATTTCCAATTATTCTTATTGTCGGTATCCGATTTGGTATTTTCTCTGCATCCGAAGGTGGGGCAGTCGCAGTTGTTTACGCCATCCTCGTTGGGTTTTTTATTTATCGAGAACTGACTTTCGCCAAGCTGAAATTATCGTTGAAAGATGCGGTAACGGACACGGCTATGATTATGCTGATCATTGCAACTGCGGGTATCTTAGGCTATATTTTCGCCTATGAAAACCTACCAAATTCAGCATCTGCGTTTATTACGGGAATTACCGAACATCCGATGCTTCTTCTGTTTATTATCTTAGCGTTTGTATTTGTCGTCGGATTGTTTATGGAAGCAACAGCGGTCATGTTGTTAATGACCCCCTTGTTTTTACCAATCGTAACAGGGATGGGTTATGATCCGGTTGCTTTCGGTATTGTTATGGTTATTCTTGTGACCATGGGAGGGATGACGCCGCCAGTAGGTGTAACAATGTTTGCGGTGAGTTCGATTACAAAAACACCAATTGCCGAATATACGAGAGGGGCATTACCGTTTTTAGGAGCTGTTATTGTTCTGATCATTATACTTGCTCTTTTCCCTGAGATCAGCTTGTTTTTGCCGAATCTGTTGCTTGATTAAATGGCATTGAGAGCGGGATTCTCTACTCTTCGCCAAGCAAAAGAAATGATGAAGGGGAATGAAAACCCTTATTTTCTCCCGTACTAAACGAGAGGAAATAAGGGTTTTTTAAGTTTTGGTTGCAATTAGAAAAGTATGGAGTATAATTTACTTACCGGTAAGTAAATAAAAGGAGGAAACAAGTATGCGTAATAAAGAAGAAACGCTTAGGCAAATTATGCAAGCGGCTTATGAGACGTTTGCCGAGAAAGGGTTTCATCAAACTAGTTTAACCAGTATTGCTCAACAAGTTGGCATCTCGAAGCCAGCGATTTATTATTACTTCAAATCAAAAGACGAGTTAATTAAGTCACTGTTTGAAGAAGTATCGCAAGAAATTCATACGATTACATCAGTATATCCAGCGGACATTTCAAGAGAAAATATAAAACAATGCTTTTATGCGATTGGTGAGAATGCGATTAAGCGGCAAGTAAAGGAACCGCATTTTAATCAATTGTTTAATCAGTACATTTTGCTTTCGTCACAAGATACGTATTATGCGGAGCACCTTGCGACCATTCAGCAAAATTACTTTGATACATTCTATTCTTTTTTTCAACATGCTGTAGATCGTGGGGTCATTAAAGATGAGAATGCTTTAATCAAGTCTCAATTACTGGCTTTAGTGTTTGATAACATTACTAATTTCATCTTAACCAACGTCACGTTAGATTATGAAGCCATATGGCGAGAAGCGGTAGATAGTGTTCTAAGTGGAATCGTGATTCATGAATAATAATCGAATGGAAGGGTTAGACCTGGCTCGAGCACTTGCGATGTTTGGAATGATTCTTGTTAACTTCATGATTGTGACCGGTGCCAAAGGAAACGGTCACCCGTTGTTAGTCGGGTTCACCAATTTATTTGAAGGAAGGGCAGCGGCGACATTTGTCACTCTAGCTGGAATCGGCATCGCCTTAATGACGAGAAAAGCACGAGTATCTCGCGATAAGAACTTGGTTAGAAGTGTCCAAACCTCGTTATGGAAAAGGTCGGTATTCTTGTTCATCCTCGGACTCCTATTGTATATGGGGGGCTGGACAGGCGACATTTTACATTATTATGGGGTTTATATGGCAATCGCAGCTGTGTTGATTCTCGCAACAAAGAAGAAAATTATTTTCACCACCGTATCCATTGTCCTGATTGCCCAGGTTTATCAAATGGTCTTCTCGTACATGAGCGGCTGGAGTTCGACTAAGCCTTTTCTAGAATACCTTGATTTTTGGACAGTGACTGGTTTCTTTAGAAACTTGTTGTTCAATGGACATCATCCCGTTTTTCCATGGATCTGTTTTCTACTAATCGGAATGGTGGTAGGTAGATTAGATTTGGTCAATCATGGAGTAAGAAAAGCCATCATGATTGTAAGCTTATTAACGCTCACCGTAACGGAACTTCTATCAAGAGTACTCATAGACTTGTTGTCTAATTCCATCATTACAATTGAGCGAGCAACGTTTTTATTTAATACAAATGCGTATCCTCCAAATGGATTGTACATCCTCTCAAACACGTCATCAGCGCTACTCGTTATCCTGTTATCCATATACGTTGCCGAGAAATTCAACCAAGCAAAACTCATTCGCTCACTGATTTATACAGGGCAGCTCGCCTTAACGCATTACATTAGTCATGTAGCTGTTGGGATTGGATTACTTGTAATCTTAGACCGGGTTATTCTATTTAATGGGTTCGAGCCTCAACCCCTTTCCTTTACATTTATGTATGTTTGTATGTACTTTACAGGCAGTATTCTTTTCTCCGTTTTATGGCGATTGCGATTTAAACGAGGACCGGTAGAATGGGTTATGCGTAAGTGTACGTAGGAGTGAAGGCAATTAAATTACCCTTTTTACCTTAAGAGTGATAGCTTATCTAAGCGAAAGCAAATAAACAATCATATACAAGATACGTCCAACCGATTTGTTTGGAGGAGTGCCACTTAGAAGAAATCTAAGTGGCATTTTTAATGGATTAACAATAGCATTTTCAAACACAAATAAATAATATTCGACAGAGAAAAAATAGAATATTGTTTAAGTTTGTCAAATGATTTGTTACGCTTGTATTACAATAACGCTTGGAAACTGTAATATTCTATTTCTTCATTTTCAGTTATTGTAAACATCAGATTAGGAGGATTGTATATTGAATATTGTGCAAAGAAGTACGAAAAGTATCTATTTAAAACTGTTTGCCGTTTTTTTAATTGTTTTTTCTAGTATTCTACCTCATTTTTCAATGAGTATCGCTAGTGCAAATGAATTATTCGAGGAAACGATTTTAGAAGATGGCACTGGTGCTGTTCGTAATGAGGTCAGTTCGAGAGAATACGATCGCGCACGCATTGATAAACGTGCAAGCAGTACGGGGAATCCAGGTGAATATTTTGTTGACCTAACCATTGAGGGGAAATCAGCACAATACTTAGAAACAACCGACATTGTGTTGGTATATGATAATTCAAATAGTATGCTTGGGAACCGAGCGAGGGTCTCTCAAGAAGCAACGACTAATTTTGTGAACAATATGCTGGAGTCAGAAGCGAATGTTTCAGAAAATTTCAGAATGGGACTGATTACATACGGTACCGTTGTTCTTGATGGTAGAACGAATCCAGTTTATAACAACATTGGAACGAGTAATCTATCATTTAAAGATTTATCGCCAAATGCTTCAGATTTTGTGGGTTTGTTACCTAGGACTGTTCCTAGTGAGAGAAGTGAAGGTGGGAGTAATGGGGGTACGTTCACAGAACAAGGGCTAGAAGAAGCAGGGCGTATTTTACAAAATAGCAATGCGGATAATAAAGTAATTATAACAATTACTGATGGTGTGCCTACTTTAAGTTACGATAACGGACAGATTGTAGGAAATGGAACAAATTATCTTTACAATAATAACACGAGAAACCACGGTGAAGGTACGTTGCGCACGGCTAATCAATTAAAAGAAATGTATGATCTTTACACGATCGCAATTGAATTACAAGCTGGTCAAAATGCTACACTAGAACAAGCCAGAAATCTAATGATTGATTTATCGTCTTCACCAGACCAAGCCTACTTTGCTGATACGGTTAGTGAGCTAGAAGCTCATTTGAATGAGATTGCACGTAATTTAAGCGCTTCCGTCGTTAACGGATCAATTACTGATCCAATGGGAGACATGTTTAATCTCAAAAGGTTAGGTGAGGGATTTTCACCAGCATCAGATGATCAGCTGACGGATGGCGATTATTATCTAAATGCAAATAATGATTCATTATTAACTGATGTGACCGTAAATACAGATGGTGATCAGATTCGCGTGGAAGGATTGAACTTAAATGAAGGCGACATAGTTAATCTACGTTATAAAGTTCAGTTAGACACGGAGAATGAACAATTTGAATCGAACACATATTACAATACGAATGGAACAACTACGCTTCAACCTAGGCAAAGTCAACCAGATGACTTATATGAGTTTCCGATGCCAGCAGCTTCGGCTCCATCTATTAGTCTATCAGGTGAAAAGTTCTGGGATGATAACGGATTGACTCAGTTTAGGCCTGACGAAGTAACTATTGAATTATGGAGAAACGCTTCTGCTGATGAAGTGTTTGTCAACAATCAAGTGGTCCAATCAGATAGTGAAGGTACGTGGGCTTACACATTTGATGATTTAATACTATATGATAGCTCAGGTAATTACGTAGATTATTTTGTCAGAGAAGCTCAATTAGATGGCTATGAAGCGGTCTATGATGAGGACTCTTATGATATGACAAATGTTCTCATTGAAAATCCAAGTATAGGGTTGGAAAAAGAAGCAAATCGTGATGATTTAGTGGTGGGCGAAGACATCTTGTATACGTTTACCATTGAGAACTCAGGCAATACGGTTTTAAATGATGTAATTTTAGTCGATGAATTAGAAAATATTAGTACGATTCGCTACTTGACGTTGAATGGAGAGCCAATAAATGCTGAGGATGCGATTATACTCCAGCCGGGTGATATATTAGTAGCGGAAGCCGACTATACGATCACACAAGATAATCTGGATCAAGGTCAATTATTTAATGAAGCGATCGTAAGAGCCGAATCACCGAGTGGAGAAGAGGTGACAGACGAGGATGACGTTGCTGTTCCACAAGAGTTAATTGGAAACATCACCCTCACCAAAACTAGTGGTGTAGAACAAATTACTGAAGTAGGTCAGGAAGTTGTTTATACATTCGATGTTGAAAATACGGGGAATGTCACCCTTTTTAACGTTGAAGTAGACGACCCAATGCTCGGGGAGTCTATTGAATTAGCAGAGACAAAGCTTGCGCCAGGCGAAATAACAACTGGCACGGCAATTTACATTGCAACACAGGAAGACTTAGATAATGGTGGTGTAACCAATACCGCTGTTGCAACAGGAGACATGCCTGATGGCACACCTGTTGAGGATGAGGATCAAGATGAACTCCCCTCAGATCAAGATCCTTCTATTACTCTTACAAAAGAAGCCGATCGCGATGACTTAGTAGTAGGTGAAGAGATCGAGTATACGTTCACCTTTGAAAATACAGGGAATGTTACTTTGTATAATGTGGTTTTAACAGATGAACTTGAAAACATTAGTAACATCGAGTATGTGTCATTGAACGGAGAAGAAATTGAAGAGCAAGATTCATTAACCTTGGCAAGGGGCGATGTAGTCGTTGCAAAAGCAACTTATACAATCACTCAAGCAGATGTTGACCAAGGTCAAGTTGTCAATGAGGCCACCGTAACAGGGACAACGGTAACTGACCAAGTCGTAACGGATGAAGACAGTGCGGTTGTATTCCAAGATTCTGCTCCTGGGATAGAGTTGGTAAAATCAAGCGATATAGAGTTGATTACAGAGGTTGGCCAAGTAATCGTCTATACATTTGAAATTGAAAACACTGGGAATGTCACGTTAGATAATGTTCTGGTTAACGATCCGATGTTAGACGAAGTGATTGAGCTGGAGTCAACTACGTTGGCACCTGGTGACAGAACGTCCGGTACGCTGGAATATGTTATAACACAAACGGATATGGATAATGGTGGGATTTTAAATGTCGCTACAGCAAGCGGTGATACGCCAGGAGGCCCACCAGTGGAAGGTGAAGATCAAGATGAGGTCCCTGCAACGCAAATACCAGCGGTTCAACTGATTAAAGATACGGATCGCGAAGATCTAATTGCCGGGGAAGTCATTGATTACACGTTTACAGTTGAAAACACAGGAAACGTAACGTTACAAGGAATTGCATTAGTGGATTCACTCGAAGGAATTAGTGAGATACGCTATGTAACTCTAAATGGCGAAGAGATTAGTGAGGAAGAAACCGTTGTTTTGGCTCCGGGGGATATTCTTATAGCTGAAGCGACGTATACGATTACCCAAGCGGATGTCGATCGTGGTGAGGTATTTAATGAAGCGACAGTCGTTGGGAACACGACAAGTGGTGAAGAGGTTACTGATGAAGATGACGTAACTGTTAACCAAGAACCTTTTGGAGGCATTCAGCTTGTAAAGACAAGTGATCGTGAAGTAATTGACGAAGTCGGACAAGCAGTTGTGTATACATTTGAAGTGGAAAACACAGGAAATATGACACTAACCAATATTGAACTCAATGACCCTATGTTAGGTGGAGCGATTGAACTTGAATCAACCACACTTGCTCCAGGTGAGTCTACAATTGGGACGTCTGTGTACATTGTCTCTGTCGATGATATGAATACCGGGGGCGTCACAAATGTCGCGACTGTTGTGGGGACTGCACCTGATGAAACGCCAGTTGAGGATGAGGATTCAGACGAATTACCAGCTGACCAAGTCCCAGAAATTGAACTAACGAAAACAGCAAATCGAGATAATCTTGTAGCTGGCGAAGACATTGTTTATACGTTCACCGTGGAAAACATAGGGAATGTTTCGTTAACAGATGTTTTGATAACGGATGAATTAGAAGATATTAGTGACATTCAATACTTTGCTTTAAACGGAGAAGTCTTTAAAGTAGATGGTCCAATCACCCTTGAACCAGGAGATGTCCTCGAAGCGAGTGCAACGTATACTATTACACAAGCCGATGTTGATCGTGGTGAAGTTGTGAACGTTGCAAATGTAGTAGGGAGTTCTCCTTCTGAAGAGGAAGTGACGGATGAGGATGAAGTCACTGTTCCTCAAGATCCAGAACCAGGAATTAACCTAGTGAAATCAAGCGATGTCGACTCTATTAATGAAGTCGGTACTGAGATTACCTACACTTTTGAAATGGAGAACACGGGAAATGTGACTTTGCTTGATATCAAGGTCAATGACCCAATGCTTGGTGGATTAATTGAATTAGAAGAAACGAAGCTTGCACCAGGTGAAAAAACTATAGGAACCGTTGTTTATACTGTTACTCAACAGGATGTGAACAATGGAACCATTATTAACCAAGCAAGTACTGAGGGAACAACACCTGGTGGTTCAGTGATCATTGACGACGATGAAGATGAAGTTCCAGTTGAACAGAGTGTGTCAATTGACTTAGAAAAAGAAGCGGATCGCGAGAACTTGATCGTCGGAGAAGCGATTACGTATACATTCACTGTCGAAAATAGCGGAAACGTCACGTTGACCGATGTGGTTCTGACCGATGAATTGGAAAACATCAGCGAGATTCGTTACGTTACATTAAATGGTGACGCAATTGAAGAAGAGGAAGCGATCACGCTTGAGCCAGGCGACATCTTAATCGCCGAAGCGACGTATACGATTACCCAAGCGGATGTCGATCGTGGAGACGTGTTTAATGAAGCAACCGTAATCGGATTGTCGCCATCGGATGAAGAAGTAACGGATGAAGATGACGCGACCGTCAACCAAGAGCGTGAACCGAACCTGTCCTTGACGAAAACAAGTGATCGTGAGATCGCCGAAGAAGTCGGACAAGAAGTGACGTACACGTTTGTTGTGGAGAATATTGGGAACGTCACGTTGACAGGTATTAACGTGGATGACCCGATGCTTGGCGGAGCGATTACACTTGAATCCACAACGCTCGCGCCAGGAGAAACAACGACAGGAACGGCAACTTATCTAGTTACCCAGGAAGATCTTAATAACGGGACGATCTTGAACATCGCTACAGCGACAGGCGACGGTCCAGACGGTACGCCAGTTGAAAGCGAAGATGAAGACGAAATTCCAACGACACAAGCGCCAAAAATCGCTCTGATTAAAGGAGCTGATCGTGATGATTTGGTTGTTGGCGAAGACATCACGTATACATTTACAGCACAGAACGTTGGCAATGTGACGTTGTACGATGTCTCACTATCCGATGAACTCGAGAACCTGAGTGAGATTGAGTATGTGACGCTCAATGGTAAAGCGCTTGAAGATGCTGAGTCGATTACGCTTGAACCAGGCAGCGTATTAGTAGCGCAAGCCACATACACGATTACGCAAGCCGATGTGGATCGCGGGTACGTGTTCAATGAAGCAACGGTAATCGGTGAAAGCCAACTCGACGAATCTGTGACCGATACAGACGATGTTACGGTGAATGAAGATCCTGCCGGAAGCATTGCTTTGACGAAAACAAGTAACGCGGAAACCATCAATCAAGCTGGCCAAGAAATCACGTATACCTTTGAGGTCGAGAACACAGGAAATGTGACGGTTACCGCGATTGAAGTGGTAGACCCGATGTTAGGTGGAGCGATTGAACTCAAAACAACAACGCTTGCGCCAGGAGAGACAACGACTGGAACCGCTGTTTATGTGGTAAAACAAAGCGACTTAAACAACAGAGTTCTAACAAATGTGGCTGTCACGACTGGAAGTACGCCGGACGAAAGCTCAGTCAAAGATACCGATGACGATGAGGTGCCGGTTGTACAAGACCCTAAAATCGAGCTAACAAAAGAAGCGGATCGCGAGAATTTGATCGTCGGAGAAGCGATTACGTATACATTCACTGTCGAAAATAGCGGAAACGTCACGTTGACCGATGTGGTTCTGACCGATGAATTGGAAAACATCAGCGAGATTCGTTACGTTACATTAAATGGTGACGCAATTGAAGAAGAGGAAGCGATCACGCTTGAGCCAGGCGACGTCTTAATCGCCGAAGCGACGTACACGATTACGCAAGCAGATGTCGATCGTGGAGACGTGTTTAATGAAGCAACCGTAATCGGATTGTCGCCATCGGATGAAGAAGTAACGGATAAAGATGACGCGACCGTTAACCAAGAACGTGAACCGAACCTGTCCTTGACAAAAACAAGTGATCGTGAGATCGCCGAAGAAGTCGGACAAGAAATAACGTACACGTTTGAAGTCAAGAATACTGGGAACGTCACGTTAACGAATGTCGTTGTCGATGACCCAATGCTTGGCGAAGCGATTACGCTAGAATTTACAACGCTCGCGCCAGGAGAAACAACGACAGGAACGGCAACTTATCTGGTCACCCAGGAAGATCTCAATAACGGTACGATCCTGAACATCGCTACAGCGACAGGCGACGGTCCAGACGGTACGCCAGTCGAAAGCGAAGATAAAGACGAAATCCCATCGACACAAGCGCCAGAAATCGCTCTGATTAAAGGAGCCGACCGTGATGATTTGGTTGTTGGCGAAGACATCACATATACGTTTACAGCACAGAACGTTGGCAATGTGACGTTGTACGATGTCTCACTATCCGATGAACTTGAGAACCTGAGTGAGATCGACTATTTAACGGTAAATAATGAGTTACTAGAAGGCGTAGATTCAATCACGCTTGAACGAGGAAGCGTACTGGTAGCGCAAGCCACATACACGATTACGCAAGACGATGTGGATCGCGGGTACGTGTTCAATGAGGCAACGGTAATTGGCGAGAGCCAACTCGGCGAAAACGTGACCGATACAGACGATGTTACGGTGAATGAAGATCCTGCCGGAAGCATTGCTTTGACGAAAACAAGTGACCGGGAAACGATTAGCCAAGCTGGGGACGAAGTGAAGTACACGTTCGTTGTGGAGAACACGGGGAACGTGACGTTAACGGATGTCGCTGTCGATGATCCGATGTTAGGTGGAGCGATTGAACTCGAAACGACGACGCTTGCGCCAGGAGAGACAACGACTGGAACCGTCGTTTATGTGGTGACGCAGAGTGATACGAATCAAGATGGATTGGCAAATATCGCTTCTGTGATTGGTCATACACCAGAAGGAACGGTCGTGAAAGACTACGATGAGGATTGGATTCCAAATGAAATCCTTCATCCGACTGATCCGGGCAAAGATCCTGAAGAGGGTGGAAAGAAACCAGACGAAGGCATCAAGGATATTCACTATCCGAAAGATCCTACCCCTCCTAAAGAAACAGGAAGTAAAAGTCCAGATGGAAAAGATACGTTAGTGCAGACGGCAAACAATCTGTATGCAATTGCGCTAGCCGGATTGCTTTTACTGGTGAGCGGTATGGCATTACTATGGATTAGCAGAAAAAGAAAAAAGAATACGGTATAATAAGGAGTGCCACTTAGAAGAAATCTAAGTGGCATTCTCTCATAAATGGTCTAGGAGTGTTTGTATGCTTCGATGGATAGGAAGTGTGTTTTTAGTTCTTGGATTAAGCTGTCTTTTGTACGTAGGTTATTTGTTGTTTGATTTTTATTATGGAAGCAATTATCAAATCGAAGCAACGGAAGCTTATTTATCCGAATTTGGTTACAGTTCGATTGAAAATGGTGCTTCTTTGAATCAAGACTTGTTGATGAACCGAGAAGATTTTTCGATTGATCGAGGCCAGCCTTACGGGAAAATTGAAGTCCCGTCTATTGACCTATCGATGCCGATTGTATATGGGGCGGAGTTGGAAGACCTCCGTCACGGAGTGGGGCATGACCCCGTGACAGGGTTTCCCGGGGACGGAGAACAAATTTTTTTGGCTGGTCATAATGACTCTGCTTTTTTAAACGTGGGAAATATTGCTATTGATGATGTCGTCACAGTGAGTACACCCTATGGGGTTTTTGAATACAAAGTGGAATCTTATGAAATAGGTCACGAAACAGAAACCTGGCGTATAGGGGATCAAGAAGAAGAGACGTTGGTACTTATGACCTGCTATCCTTTTTTCTCACTTACTAGACCTGAAGAGCGCTACTTCATCTATGCAAAACCATTATGAATAAGAAAGTAGGCTGCCTCCTTTTCAGAAAGGGGGGACCTTTTTTTACTTACAATATCATCTATAATTACTTTGTAGATAAATGAACAATAATAGATGGTTGCTAATACCAAAATAAGAATTGCTGTTAACTAAAGTAGCGTGGAAGCGTACTAGTATCAGTTCAAAATCTGATGGACGTTCTACACTAATAAAAAAATTAAATTAATAGTGAAAAGAAATCAGCCATTCTAACCATCTTTTTCAAAAAAATTACCCGCTTTTTTGTTTATTTACAACACCCCTCTCTTTTATGAGTGTGCAAGATAAACATCTAAAAAAGGGGAATTGGAACTATGGCAATTGATAATCAGATCGTTCGTTCAGGTTCAAAAAAGCGTTTTGTTGAAATGGTTCAAAAGCAATTAATTCGGGAAAACCCGAGTGCGTTACCGAATGCGGGTGTCGATGGTCGTTACGGGGCAGAGACGTCCGATTGGGTGCAACGTTTTCAAGAACGCAAAGGACTTCAAGTCGATGGTATAGCGGGCCCAGACACACTGGGGCGCTTGCGTGCAGATATCATTCAACGTCCTGATACAAGTGGTCGAGGCGTGGAGCTGCTACAAGAAGACTTGCGATACTTCTACATTCAACAAACAGCTGTTGATGGAATCTATGGCGCTGGAACAACGCAAGGCGTCCGGGATTTTCAGTTTCTAAATAACCTAGTTGTTGATGGTACAGCTGGTCCAAACACATTGAAAAAAATGGATGAATTAATGACAACCATTCTTGTTCAAACTGGCGATTCGGGAAGTTTAGTCCGTCGCATTCAGCATCAATTAAATGAACAAGATGAAGTGGACGTGTCACTTGAAGTGGATGGCATTTATGGCTCTGCGACAGAATCAGCCGTCATGGCGTTTCAAGAAGCCTATGAGCAAAGAGTAGACGGAATTGCTGGTCCAGTAACAATGAATCTACTTGATCTTGAAGCATTCCACCCGCTCGAGCAAGGAGAAATCGTGGAATATATGAGTCGTTTCGGCTTTAATGCGAATGGCGAAGAAGTGACGGATGCGAGTGAAGTCGAGGAATTTAAAAGCGAGCTGCTTAACCATCCGGTTATTCGTGAACGCTTACCAGTTGATGCAACAGAAATTGAGGACGTGACCCTCATTGAGTACGAACTCTCAGGTGAAGCGTTCTATGTCGCTGACTTTGAAGTCGAAGATGACGCGACTGTCCATATCTATGTGACCTTTACGGAAGATAAGGAACTTGATGTGGTTACCGTCATTAACATCGAAGGCGATCTGTACGATAACGATGCCACGTTAACGGCTTATGATGTAGACGGGGATATGATCGAGGAAACCGAACAAACGATTCTTGAATTTACCAACGACTCTCTTGATGTGCAAAAAGAAATCTCTGAATTAATTAGTGAGCTATCAGAAATACAGGCGCTCGACCTTACATGGAACGATGTATCGTGTTTCTTGAAAAAACAAATTATTTCGGAAGTGATTTGTACTGGATTGCCTATTGCAATGGGGATCTCCCTTCCAAGCGGTGTGCTTGGATTCGCCATTAACTTATCCTGTGGTTTGGCAGTTGAACCCTTGATTGATAAAGCGTTAGAAGACGAATGTGGTTAATATGTTTGAGAGGCTTCCTTCCATTGAAGGAAGCCTCTTTGCTTAAAAAACATCAAAATAGCGTAGGAGTGACATAATAGTTACGCCGACAAAGACGGCAAGGACCGCCATAAGGACGGTCTTTTTGCTATTGTTCGGATTTCCTTCACTCATATTGATTCACTCCTTAGATAGTAAAATTAAAAACCAAAAAAAGATAACGTAACAGCATAATAAATAGCGGCAATAAAGATCACAACTGCCAGAATCGCTAACACAAATTTACGTTGCTTTACTAAGCGCGTAACGTTTAAACCAACGGCAATCGTCATAAACACCAAAGCAACGTAGAAAAGAGGAACGATGCCAGTGGCTAGGGATAGAAGAAATAAAAGAAATGCACCTATCGGCAGAATCTGCTTGCGAGCTAAGCTCATGAAGAAGTGCCTCCTAACGTGGCATTATCGTTAACTACTTTATGTAATAGCCTGAATGAGAAAGAATGAAACTAAGGAGAAGGTCTTAAAAAAATGGCTGCATTTTTGCGGAAGAGGAAAGAGATTGAAGAAGGGTACAAACTTTTTAAAAAATATCTCAAAAACACTAAACAAGCAAAAGATCGTGCCGATAAATAAGACAGAAGCGTAAAAGCTTCATCAATCATTCTCCAAACGGATTTGGGGAATTAAAAAACAAAGGGAGTTGTTTTTACATGATTATCAACAATAATATGAGCGCAATGAATGCTCACCGTCAACTTGGCGCTAACCAAGGAATGGCAGCAAAAGCACAAGAAAAATTATCTTCAGGTCTTCGCATCAACCGTGCAGGCGATGACGCTGCAGGTCTTGCAATCTCTGAAAAAATGCGCGCGCAAGTTCGTGGTTTAGATCAAGCTAGCCGTAACTCACAAGACGGAATCTCTATGATTCAAACAGCTGAAGGAGCTCTTAATGAGACGCATTCCATTCTTCAGCGTATGCGTGAGCTGGCTGTACAATCTTCAAATGACTCAAATACAGATGACGATCGCGCTGAAATTCAAAAAGAAGTTGATGCATTAGCAGCTGAGATTTCAAGAATCTCTGATGCTACTGAGTTTAATAAGCAGAAACTTATCGATGGAAGTGCCAACTTAACATTCCAAGTAGGGGCTAACCAAGGACAAAATATTTCTCTTTCTATTGGCGCAATGGATGCAGTAGAACTAGGAGTCGGAACGGCTACTGAAGCTACTGAAGGTTCAGAAGCCGTTACTGCACAAGCAACTGCTGATGATAATGGTAACATAACTTATACTCAAGATGGTCAAGCGCAAACAGCTGCTTGGCAAGCAGCTGATGCTGAAGCAGGTACAGTTGCGGGTTATTTTAATGATGGAGAGTTAGTTCATGCAAGTGCAGCTGCTCTAGTGGAAGACGCTACAGTAGAAATTACACTAACACCTGCTACTGAAGCTACTGAAGCTGGGGTTGCTGGTATTGATGTATTAACTCGTGCTTCAGCTGATGAAGCTATCACTAGCATTGAAGCAGCGATTACTTCAGTATCATCAGAGCGCTCTAAGTTAGGTGCTACTCAAAACCGCCTTGAGCACACAATCTCTAACTTGGACAACTCTTCTGAGAACCTTCAAGCTGCTGAATCACGTATCCGTGACGTTGACATGGCGAAAGAAATCATGGAGTTCACGAAACAAAACATCTTGTCTCAAGCATCACAATCAATGCTTGCACAAGCAAACCAAGCTCCACAACAAGTTCTTCAACTTCTTGGTTAATCGAACTGGAAAAGCCACTTCATTTGAAGTGGCTTTTTTTATTTAGTTCAAAATGAATACATCCGTAGGAATTTCTATTGCAAATCGTTTTGGATTCTAAAAAAAGACAGTCTATAAAACATAACTATCTAAGAGAAGTGAACCTCAACTGTTGAAGTATTCTCCTCGAAGATGTTTTTTTAATTTTGGTGTGTTTCCTAAAAATACGTTTTCCCCATTTGCATGCTTGATAATAATGAATGGGTAACCTGTACCTTGTCGTTTAATAAATTCATCCATATTCTTTTTAAGTTCAACGGGTTTCTCGTTAAAACTGATTTCATTTTTATTCAACCACATCTTCAAGAATTTGCATGGGGAACAGCCGTATTTAGTATAAACATCAATACTCATGTTATAGTTTCCTCCTTTATTATAAAAGAGGATCATGCGGAGAAAAAACAAACAAAACCCTTAATTATTTCACGATAAAATATTTGTTCCATTAGTTTTAACTATTAACCGAGATTCCAAACCTATCATAATTTTACCGCTCATCCTCCATCCACTCATAATTCCCATCCTCAATCGCTTGAATGAACAAATTCTCGCCCTCTATTAAAAAATGGTTGCTGCCGTCATCAAAGAGTAAGACAGTGAAGTGGTTTTCTGATGACAACAGAGTATTATTTGCTCATTCATGTTACATATTTTATAAAACGAATTTGTAATTCGTGACAGTCTCATCTAAACTCAAAGAGACATAGAAAAATAGAGATTAGTTGAGATGGAGGGTGTACGTTATGAAATGCATCAATATCGCAAGTATCCCTGGTGATGGGATTGGCAGAGAAGTTGTTCCTCAAGCAGAGCGTGTTTTGAAAGCGGTTGCTGAGGTGCATGGTGGGCTGGATTTTCAGTTCCGTTCGTTTCCCTGGAGCTGTGAGTATTATTTAGAGCATGGGGTGATGATGCCTGAAGATGGATTGGAGCAGTTAAAGCCGCATGATGCGATCTTTCTTGGAGCGGTTGGGAATCAGCATCTTGTTCCTGATCATATCTCTTTATGGGGACTGCTTATCCAAATTCGGCGCGAGTTTGAACAGTCGATTAATATGCGTCCGGCGAAGCAGCTAGCGGGCATTCAGTCGCCGTTGCTCAATCCGAAAGATTTTGATCTTGTGGTCATTCGTGAAAATAGTGAGGGCGAGTATAGCTCAATTGGTGGGCGAATTCATCAGAATGAAGATGAGGTGGCGATTCAGAACGCTGTCTTTACACGTAAAGGGACAGAGCGGCCGATGCGCTATGCGTTTGAGCTTGCCGCAAAGCGGAGAGGTCATGTGACGAGCGCGACGAAATCAAATGGGATTGTGTATTCGATGCCGTTTTGGGATCAGGTGTTTGAGGAAGTTAGTCAAGAGTATCCTTCTATTAAAACGGACTCACAGCATATCGATGCACTGGCGGCTTTCTTTGTGACGAAGCCGGCTGCGTTTGATGTGATCGTTGCATCAAATTTATTCGGAGATATTCTAACGGATATTGGCGCAGCAATCATGGGCAGCATCGGTATCGCTCCGGCGGCAAATATTAATGTGAATGGCAAGTACCCATCAATGTTTGAGCCTGTCCACGGCTCAGCGCCAGATATCGTCGGCAAAGGTCTAGCCAATCCGATCGGGCAGATCTGGACGGCGAAAATGATGCTCGATCATTTTGGTGAAGCCGAGCTTGGGACATACTTGCTTGATGCAATTGAATCGGTAACGGCAAAAGGAATCGTAACGGCCGATCTTGGTGGAAGCTATTCAACGGAAGACGTGACGAATGCGATTATTGAAGAGGTAAAGAGGAAGTCTTAGAAGTCATGACCGCTTTGATGAGGGGGAAGTCCTTTCTCAGAGCGGTTTTTTCATTTGACTACAAGTTGTGTAGAGATCGTCTAGATACAAGAAGATACAGAAGATTCCCTTCAATGCAGCCAGCTAACTGCATGCATCAAAGGGAACAATGGTCAATAGTTCATCAGTTATTAAATGTAAAAACGAAAGCGGGTTGAGATAAGGAATGCGAATCCAAGTACAACAAGAGCGAGTCCGCATAAGACTAAAAGAAATATGGGGGTGGAAAATAATTTTTTATGCTTCCTTAAAAGGTTGTTCAGATATGTAAACGCTCTATATATAAGTATTTTTATGTTTGAACAGTGTGTCAATTTAAATTTTCTTTGTTAGATTTTTTCATCTTCTTAAAGACAAGCGAAAAAAATCATGCTATATTCGTTCTAATTATTTATGGAATAAAAAAAGACATGTCTGAAAATGGTGGTGTAAATATGAATGATTTAAGGCAGAAGAAGTCGATTGGTGCACGTATGCTTGATACGGTGGAGCGAGTAGGGAATAAGCTGCCCCATCCGTTTATGTTATTCTTGTATTTAGCAATTGCTGTTATTCTTTTTTCGTGGTTGATTTCGAGTTTAGGTGTTTCCTTTGTTCATCCGGGGACGGGTGAAGAGACGTCGGTGCAGAGTTTGGTGTCGACGGAAGGATTTATGTACATATTGGATTCGATGATTTCCAACTTCATTGGCTTTACGCCACTTGGGCTTGTTTTGACGATGATGCTTGGGATTGGGCTGGCCCAGCAGGTTGGGTTGGTGGAGACGTTTATTAAGAGCACGATTTTAAAAGCTCCTACGAAGCTTGTAACAATTGCCGTTGTGACGACGGGGATTGTCGGCAATATTGCTTCTGATGCGGCGTTTGTTCTTGTACCGCCGCTTGGGGCGATGATTTTCTATGCGATTGGGCGTCATCCGCTTGCGGGGATGGCTGCTGGGTTTGCTGGGGTTGGCGCTGGGTTTACGGCGAACTTCCTACCGGCGGGGACGGACGTGCTTCTATCCGGTATTTCCACTGAGGTGGTACAGACGATTGAACCTGGTTTCATCGTTCATATGACTGATAACTATTACTTTATGATCGCTTCATCCGTTATGCTGATTATTATATGTACACTTGTAACCGAGAAGATTATTGAACCGCGTCTTGGGAAATTCAATCCGAAGTACGGCGAGAAGGAATTCGTTAACCAAGAGCTGGAGCGTGTGGGGCGGAAAGAAACCAAGGCGTTGCTTATTTCACTGCTTGCCGGGTTTATCTATCTTGCCGTTGTTTCGTTGTTTGTTGTTCCGGTTAATGGAATCTTAAGAGGTGAAGGTGGAACGATTGTCCCTTCGCCATTCATTAGCAATATTGTTCCGATTATTTTATTCTTATTTTTAACCGTGTCGATTGCGTACGGGGTTGCCGCTGGCGTGATTAAATCGACGCGGGATATTCCGGAGATGATGGCAGAAGCGATTAAAAGTATGGCTGGTTACATCGTCTTGATTTTTGCGGCGGCGCAGTTTATTGCTTACTTCGGCTGGAGTAATATTGGAGTTTGGATTGCTGTTAGTGGGGCGGAGTTTTTAGAGAGTATTAACATGACGGGGATTAGCGTCATTGTTGGCTTTATCTTCTTAACAACGCTATTAAACTTATTTATCTTTAGTGGGTCAGCACAGTGGGCCTTAATGGCACCTGTGTTTATCCCGATGTTTATGTTGCTTGATTACCATCCCGCGCTTGTGCAGCTGGCTTACCGGATTGGTGATTCATCGACGAGCGTGATTACGCCGATGAACCCGTATGTGCCGATGGTGCTGGCATTTATGAAAAAATACGACTCGCGCGCCGGGTTCGGGACGTTGTTTTCGATCATGCTTCCGTACACGCTGTTTGTGTTAGCGTTGTGGATCGTCTTGTTCCTGATTTGGACAGGGTTTGAGCTACCGATTGGTCCTGGTGTAACGGATTATAAAGGGTAGTGGAGCAAAGAGGGAGAGATTGGAATGTTTGCAAAAGAAATCAAAGAGTTGGAGCAAGAAGTCATCGCGTGGCGTCGTCACCTGCATCAGCATCCTGAGCTCAGTCATGAGGAGCAGGAGACGCAGGCGTTTGTTTGTCGCATGCTAGAAGATGCCGGAATTTCTTATGAAACAATGAAAACGAGCTACGGCGTGATTGGCATCATTGAAGGCGGGCAACCAGGTAAAACCGTTGCGCTCCGTGCCGACATGGATGCCTTGCCAATTCGCGAGAAGAATGATGTGTCGTATCGCTCCACAAAAGAGCGGGTGATGCACGCCTGCGGCCATGATGCCCATACGGCAATGCTGCTTGGTGCGGGTAAGTTGCTCCAGCAGAAGCGCAGCGAGCTTGCTGGTACGGTGTTGCTGTTGTTTCAGCCGGCTGAGGAAGATGCGCCAATTGGCGGGGCGCAGGCGATGATGGAAGATCCAACGTTTCTGAAGTGGGAGCCGGATGTCGTGTTCGGTCAGCATGTCTGGCCCGATCTGCCAGTTGGTCAGATTGGCGTACGAGCAGGCGGGATGATGGGCAACTCGGACCGCTTTTCGATTACGATTAACGGCAGAGCTGGGCACGCGAGCATGCCCCATCAGGCGGTTGATGCGATTGTGGTAGCCAATCAAGTGATGACGAGCTTGCAGACGATTGTGAGCCGAAACGTGTCTCCGCTTGATTCAGCCGTTATTACGGTTGGAACGATTACCGGTGGCGACCGCTACAACGTCATCGCCAGTGAGGTGACGCTTGAGGGAACGGTGCGGACGCTCTCGCTTGACGTGCGTGACCGCGTCGAAAAGCGGCTAATTGAGCTGGTTAAGCAGGTGGCGGAAGGACTTGGAGCGACAGCGACGGTTAATTACCAACATGGCTATGTCGCAACGGTCAATACCCCTGCCTGGGCCGATCATGTGCAGGAACAGGCGCTTTCTTTACTAGGAGAAGGAGCGGCGCCGGAAGTAAGTCCGAGTCTTGCTGGTGAAGACTTTGGGCGCTTTTTGCAAAAATACCCGGGGACTTATTACTGGCTCGGAACGGCGATTGCCGAACGGACGGTGCAAAGTCCGCTACACGACTCTACCTTTGATATTGACGAAGCCGCACTTAGTCACGGGGTGAACATACTCGCGACAACTGCGGTAACCGCATTGATAAAGATAAATTGAGAGAGGTGCTAATTAATGGGAAATGGAATAGACGAGTGGATCGCAAGCAAGGAAGAGATGCTAAAAACGTGGCGGAGAGAGCTGCATCAGATTGCGGAAGTGGGCTTTTGTGAGTATGAAACAACGTATTACATCGTGCAGCAGTTAGCGGAACTAGGCTTCACGCTTCATACAGGGCAGGCGGTAATGGAAGGCGATGCCCGATTCGGCGTACCGAGCGCTGACGAGTTAGCGGCGCATGAACAGCGTGCCCGCGACAACGGCGTTCCGGCAGATTTTCTAGCGGGAATGAGTGGCGGCTTTACCGGCGTTGTAGCGGTGCTTGATACGGGAAAAGCTGGTAAGCATACGGCGATGCGCTTCGACATAGATGCCTTGCCGATTCTTGAAGAAGCGGATGCTGTGCACCTGCCCGCCAAGGAAGGATTTCGCTCGCGCAATGAAGGGATGATGCACGCCTGTGGCCACGACGGACACGCGACGATTGGACTCGGCATCGCTCATTTTATCGCTGAACGAAAAGAAGAGCTGAAGGGGACGTACACGCTGATTTTTCAACCAGCCGAAGAAGGCAGCCGCGGCGCCAATGCCGTTGTGAAGAAAGGCTGGCTTGACGGCGTTGATCAATTTCTTAGCGGACATCTCGGCATTCGTCCGAACCCGGTTGGAACGCTCTATTCTGGCTCGACGCATATTCTGGCGACAACGAAAATTGATGCGAGCTTTACTGGAAAGACGGCGCATGCTGGTATGGAGCCTCATGTTGGTAAAAATGCTTTACTTGCCGCTTCATCAGCTGTCTTGAACCTACATAGCATCGCTCCACATGGCGAGGGAGCGACGCGACTTAATGTTGGCCGCTTTGAAGCAGGCAGCGGACGCAATATCGTGCCGGGGGATGCCTTTCTCCAATTTGAAACGCGGGGAATTACAACGGAGCAGAATCATTATATGAAGGAAGAGGCGGTGCGCCGACTTGAGGGGGCGGCGCTGATGTACGATGTGGCGATTGATTACGCGATTGTTGGCGAAGGACTGGCGGCGGAGACGGACGCATATTTTCTTGAGAAAATCCCAAAAGCAACAGCTTCAAGCCATTACATTACCGACGTTCACGATAGGATGGAAGTTAATGGTTCAGAAGATGTGACCTACATGATGCAGCATGTGCAGGAGCAAGGTGGTCTGGCATGCTATATGATCTTTGGAACGCCGCTCGCGGCTGGGCATCACCATAAGCGGTTTGATTGGGATGAAGGAGCGCTGGCGGTAGCGGTTAGTGCGCTCGCTCATATCCTTGCACACGAATAGGCGAGAAGAGGCAACCTTCTGGATGAAGGGGCCTCTTTTTCGAAAAGGAGGAGGAAAGGGATGACGATTCAGATTGGCTTAATTGGCCCGGAGGATTCCGTTCGTCATATGCAAAGCGTGATTGAGGATTACCCTGATTTTAAAGCGATTCCAATTATGTATCAGCGAGTGGAAGAAGCGCCTGAACGAATTCAAAAAATCAAGCAGCCGATTGATCAGTGGTTGTTTTCCGGCCAAGCGCCCTACTCCTTATGCTTAGAGAAGCAGGTTGTTTCAAAAGACCGAGCTTGGTTTGTCCCCCTTGAAGGCTCGAGCTTGCTCGGCATCTTTTTGGAAGCGTTCTATCATACAGAGCAGAAACAGCTGGAAGTCAGCCTCGACACGATCTCACCTGAATACACAAACTGGTTAATCAAGGAGTTTTCGCTGAATCACTTAACGATCCATCTTTACGATTACCCAGATTACGTCGAAGAAGAAAAGCTCGTTGCTTTTCATCAAGAAGCCTATGATTCAGGCGAAGCTACCCTTGCGCTAACCTGCTTACGTGGCGTCTACCGAACGTTAAAACAGCGCGGCATTCCTTGTTACCGAGTGCGCCCAGCTGAACCGGTCACGCGGAAAACGTTGACGCGCATTCAAGAGCGCGTGAATTCACTTTACTATAAAAAAGCGCAAATCGCCGTTGTTGGCGCACTCATGCCAATCTCACAAAGCGATCAGAAAGAAATGGCCTATTCTTATAAACGCAAACATCAGGAGCTTGATGTGCGGAAGCGACTGCTTCAGTATGCCGAATCGCTGCAAGGCTCGTTTCTGGAGATCGGCAACGGCTACTTTGAAATTTACACGACCAGAGGCGAGATCGAGGAGCAGGACTGGCCCTATGACATCATTGACGACATTAAGCAAACAGCGAAACTCGGCATCTATTTAGGCATCGGTTACGGGCGGACGGCGCTCGCGGCCTCACGCCATGTGCAAACGGCGCTCGACTATAGCCAGCAAGCGACCGAGCAAATGATTGTGCTGGTAGATGAAGAAAACCGCGTTTCCGAGGCAAAACGGAACGAAGAAACATTCCACTACAGTCAAGTCCACTTAGGCGATGACGCCGCTCGTGTCGGCATCAACCCAGCAACGATAGCCCGCATCTATGCCAAAGGCGCCCAGCAAAAACAAAGCTACTTCTCCTCGCAGGATGTCGCCGTCTGGCTCGGCGGCACAGAGCGAAATGCCCGGCGCATCCTTATTGCGCTTGAACAAGGCAAGGTAATCGAGCAAGCTGGGGAAGAGCAGCTGAGCAGGCGGGGAAGGCCACGGAAGGTGTATCGGTTTCGGAGTGGGTAAGGGGGATGATTTGTATTAAGATCAAGTAGGTGAGAATGAATGATAAAGAAGCCCGGAGGAAGAATCCGGGCTTTCTGTAATTAGCTTCATTCCCGCTTATACTGGGAATAAACTCAGAGGAAAACGACTATAACATCATGGTCATTATTCCTGCTTCACAGGATTGCTAAGTCTTGCTACTATGATCGTATAGGGAATTTTCAAGGGGCATTAACCCCACTCATATAGTATAGATTTTTTTATCTTGGTTTAGCGGCCAAGGGCCAAAGGGCTATGAAAAGTGTTACCAGCACTTTTCTAGCTTTTTTATTTTTTCTAGAAGACGCATTCAAGAATTCAAATCAGTAACGAAGAACTTTAAGGAATTAAGATGAGTTATTTTAAGATTATTTTTAAAAAATAGATATTATTATTCGATATCATGTTTAATTAGGAGATTGAAGGGAATTGGTAGAGCGTACCAAAAAATACCAAGGAGGTTTTTTATGTTGTATACTATTGGCGCCCCGTTTTTGAAGAAAAGTTTTGTAACTTTAAGTTTCAGTGCTGGTTTAATATTTTTAGTTGGGAATGTGGCTGATGCTTCGGATGATATGGATACTGATTTGAAAAATTTGGAAGAAAAATATGACGTTTTAATCGAGGTGAATGAGGGTCCATCTATTTTAAATAACAAAGAAAGAATTCAACTAAAAGATATAGATGAATTAGAAATACTTTTAGAAGCTTTTAATGAAATTAGATACGCCGATCCAATTGATCTCACTGAACAATATACCAATAATTCTAATTTACAATCAGGTACGTCTCATACACAAAGAACTGTAGATGTTAATTTAGATGTTGCAGGATTAGAAGTTTCTAGAGCAATACCGTTAAGTATGAATTATGACTTTATGTATGATTGGGACGATCCTGGTCATCCTGTAGGTTCATTAAGGTTTACAAACTTAAGTAGTATAGAAACCTATGCCACAGGGGTTACAGTAGTAGGTTGGAATCCGGTAAATCACAGTTATAGTTTAGGGTCCGGTGGAGCCTTCCATGGCCAAACCGCTACTATTACTGCCACAGGTTATTGGGAAGTGTTGGGTAGTCTTGGAGCATTTGGCTCTTCTGTTGAAGTTGGGATTAGTGTACCGGATAGCCAATCAGCAACCTTTAATCCAGACCCTGAGTAGAAAAACTATATATAGATCATCATTAAGCCTCCAAGACATTAGGTGTCCAGGAGGCTTTTTCTACACGAATGAGATAGATAAAAAATTACTAGGAACCAAATAATTTCAATACAGTCCAAGGATCAGCTGTGAATAGAAAAGTAATTGAGAGTAATAAGATAATAACACCTAAAATAATTGATGCAATTTTAGCCTTTTGTAAAGCATCTTTAAGTAAAAATGGAAGTAAAATAAATAGAGCACCAAAGGCTGAGAAAATAAAAAGTGCTAAATAATATGTTCTTATAGCAAATTCACCATAATGCATAAACCACCACTCCTTACAGATTTATGGTAATGTTTCTAGGAATTACATACCCTATGTTTGAAAAAACGAACCTTTTTCTCATTTAATTGCCTCTAATACAGAGTGAATTACAGTCAACCAAAAAATAAGACAGCGGCTACGAATATTTTCGTTTTAGCATAATGGAAATTTCAGACTTATTGTTTTTAAGTTTCCCAACTGGCAAATAGCATATTGTTAAAATCTACTAAACGTATGCACACAGAAACCTATTGATTTACAATTCGTATACGAAGAAAGAGACAGCTAGACGTACGGATTAGGAGAGTGGATCGTTTGGGCGCAATTGCTATTGTCGCGGGCATCTATATCATTATCAGTCTATTTATTTTGGCTGTTGATTCGACGGGAGATGGACTTCATTTGGTTTTCGCTTTATTTACGGGCATTGGATTCATAGCTTTATTCGCAAGCTGTGTGAAGCTACTTCCTAAACAAGAGGTAGATGAAGCAGAGGATGAGCAAGCTTTACAGGAAGTAGCCGTAACAAAAGAAACGAAGCAAAGGCGGATACCAGCAGTGGAAGCGTTCCTCTATCTATTCGTGACGTTGCTATACGGTGGCTGGTTCTTAACCTCTTTCTTGCCTGAATCGAGTCGAATGGAGGCTTATTATATCAGCGAAATGCGGATCTACTTGCCAATCCACGCGCTCGTGACCTACGCGGGTGTTTGGGTTTATTTTAGGAGTTTTAGACGGGAAGAGGGGTAGAAAGAATTCTTTTAAAAAGTGTGGAAAAACGTTGGTCACTCAATGGTTTTATTGACAAATGTCAGCGGGGAGCATAAACTTAATTTAAGAAGACGATACTAAAAAGACCTACTGTGTAGTGGCTCGAACCACAACACAATAGGTGAAAACAGAATGGTCAACCCAAAGGTTGGCGCAAGAGTGTTGCTATACACAACAAATACGCCCCTATCGAGTTGGGTTGCTCAGGGGCTATTTGTCGTTCTTAAGAAGCAACATTAGAGTAACCAGTCCGATAACGAACAGAGCTGTGCTTGATGCGACAGTGACTACTAAAAAAATTGCTTCATAGATTGACAATGCGAACACCCCCTTTCTTACAAGGAGTGTCGCCGTCCTTTGAGCTGCCTGTTTATACTTAGAATCAGTATAGCATAATCTATTAACCTAAACTTTTACAATTATTTATAGAAAAAAAGCGTGTCCAGGCTCTTAGCCATGGACACGCTTTTTGATGGTTAAATGATTCCGTTTTTGCGTAATTGCTGCTCCCGTGTCGCTTCGTCTAGTTCAAGATAGGTTGAAAGTGTGTCATCGCTATGTTCGCCTAATTTGTTGCCAAGGTGCGTGACTTTTTCAGGTGTGCGCGAGAACTTTGAGACGACATTCGGTATGAAGATTTCGCCAAGTTCGTCATCGTTTATCTTGATGAAACTTTCCCGTGCTTGGAAGTGAGGGTCATCAAATAGTTGGACGATGTCGGGCATTGGTCCGACGACGGCATCTGCGTCGCTAAAAGTGACGACTAACAGGGATCGTCTCTTCTTATAGGTTTCTTCCAGCTCGTAGCGTTTTTGGCTTTTTTCTGACGATTACGTTATTGCGCGGAATCAAATGTCCACGTCACTTGATTTTTAACGCCCGATGCCGCAACTAATCCACTTCTGACTCTGATGTAGTGCTCGTCGCCTTCATTGCCTTCAAACAAAATTTCACCAGATGCTGTTTCACCTGAAGCAAGTTCACCAATAAATGTATCGACCTCTACTTCGTATAATTCAGAAACAGGCCAATAACCGCCGCCTTCGAGATTACTGGTTATTTCAAAGATTTCAACCGCTTCTTCTAAATCAAGCGGGTCATCAGCTAGATTTGTAATGGTGACATCTGCTAAGACAAACACGTCCAAATCAGGAGCTTCCCCATCCATCTCTGAAGCAACTTCGACTGAGTCGAGCGTCATTTCGAACAGTTCGATCGTTGTTTCAATCGTCGCTGTGTCCCCAAGCGTTAAATCGAGCTGATCTTCCGTCGAACCTTCACCTAAGTTAGGAGAAGAGTCGTCCGTTTCATCCGCTTCGTTGTTGTCTATTGTGTTGCGGTCGACTAGACCTGAGCCTTCTTCGAGTCCGTCGTTATCTGCTTCAGCGTTTGTTTCAACACCGGTTGTTTCTTCGGCATCTTCTGTAGTCTCTTCGTCGTCACCGTCACTGCATGCAGCAAACATCCCAAGCGCGAGAACAGCAACTAGCATTTGGTTCCAGTATTTTTTCATATGTACTCATCCCTTCATAAGATATAAAAATAGTAATATAAGAATCTTACATTTCATACCCTGTTAACAGGATGTTAAACGGGTAGCTGTAAAAGACATAACTGAAAAGAGTAAAAAAACACCTGCCTTTTGGCAAGTGTTATCTATTAAAACGCTGCGGTCCATCCAGCATCAGCGGTGAGGACGGTCCCGTTTACAAAGCTAGATTGATCGGAGGCAAGGAAGAGAGCTGCTTTGGCAATTTCCTCTGGCGCACCAACGCGTGGCATCACGGCTGTGACTGGTTTTAACCGCTCAAGTCCGAACATACTCGGCTCTTTAAGCGTCGATGTAATATTGGTTGCGACGCCGCCTGGGGCAATGGCGTTACAGCGAATTCCTTCATTTCCGTACATATAGCCTGTGTTTTTCGTGAGCCCGACAACCGCATGCTTGGAAGCGCCGTAAGCGGCTCCGGCGTGTGCACCGCTAATTCCACCTGTTGAAGCGACATTGATAATGACGCCTTGTTTCTTCTCTAAGAAGATCGGAATCGCTTTTCGCATCGTGTACATGACGCTTTTTGTATTCACGTCAAAGAGTAAATCCCACTTCTCATCCGTGATCTCGCCGACTGGTTCAAATCCATCCATAATACCAGCGTTGTTGACGAGAATATCGAGTGTTCCGTACGTGTCTACAGCTAAATCAATCATTGATTCTGCTTCTGCTCGCTTAGCGATATTGATTTGTGCAGCAGTTGCTTGTCCGCCTGCTTCTGTAATCGCCTTGACGGTTTCTTCAGCACCCTCCAAATTCAGATCGGCTACAATAACTTTTGCACCTTGGGCTGCGTAAAGTGTAGCGATCGCTTTTCCCATTCCTGATGCTGCTCCTGTGACGATGGCGACTTTCTCTTTTAATTCCATAATGACCTCCACTATAATGAGTTAATGTAAGTTAATGCAAATGTGCAACGCTGAATAAAAGAAAAGGCTTTCAATGATTTGTTATTCTGGTCTATCCATGAATTCTTGTTTGTCTCTTACAAAATTATTATAATGTCATAGTGTGACAAAAGTCAATGGAGGTCAATAGTGAAAAAGGAAACGAATGATGAGAATGTTGGTGGTTTACGAGAACGGAAGAAGATAAAGGTTTATGAGGATATTGAAAGTGCGGCGCTTCGTCTGTTTTTAGAACAAGGCTATGAAAACACATCGATCAAACAGATTGCCGATGACCTGATGATGTCCTCACGTACATTCTTCCGTTATTATTCATCGAAAGAAGATTTACTGACGGAACCGCTTCGCTTCATCCACAATGAGGGGATTAAACAAGTGGTCCAATTAGATCCTAATACAACATTACAGAAGGCACTACGTCTTATTTTTCAAGAGATTGCCTCAATCTATGAGGTGAAACGCGCTAAGCTGCTCGTGCGCTACCAAATTGCTAAGCAAGCTCCTTCGACTTCGCTGCTATTTCTGTTTTCATTGCTTGAGGCAGAGCCTGTAATGTGCGAAGCGTTAGGTGAAACGTTAAGCGATGGTCCAACGACGAGTCAGCTAAAGTTCGAAGTGGCGATTCATATGGCTGCGTTTCGTGTCGCGGCAGAAGAATGGTTGAGTGAGACAGAGGGAAGCGTGCCACTTGCGGAAATTATTGATGGTAGATTTAATCGATTGATGAACGAATAGGTACAGAAAAGCAGAAGAGCACCTGATTTGATGTCAAGTGCTCTTTGTGCCTCTATTCTTCTGCTTCTTCTTTTTTTACTCTCGCCCGCAGGACAATTCCAGCAGCGACTAGGAATAAGCTAGCTACAATATACAGCAAATAGGAACTGGCCGTTTTTGGTAGCAATCCTCCTTCTTCATCCTGTGGTGGGGCGGTGGTGTCTCCAGCATCATCGTCATTAGAAGGCCCGTCATTGTTGTTCAAGTCATTGTCATTAGAAGGCCCGTCATTGTTGTTCGAGTAATCGTTTTTAGAAGGCCCGTCATTGTTGTTCGAGTCATTGTCATTAGAAGGCCCGTCATTGTTGTTCGAGTCATCGTTATTAGAAGGCTCGTCATTATTGCCTGTATCGTCGTCATTAACAGGGGGCTCATTGTTGCCCTGATCTTCCTCAGCCGGGGCGTCGGTGTTTTCTTCATCTTCTGGTTGCTCCGTTTCATCGTCTTCGTCGTTGCCAATCGCTTGAAACGCTTCTTCGCTAAAAGCGTTGTTGCGGAGGAGCTCGGAGTAATAAGAATGGTCTTGAATCGTTTGTGCATAATGCTGGTAGGCAAGTTGATTAAACGTTTGTGTAAAATCAGATGCCTGAGTTAATTGAGCGGTTTGTTGGACAAAGGCTTCGTTTCCATAAGCTTCAGCTCCTCTGGCATGGGCAAACGCGGCTACTCGGGCGCTGTAGTGTAAGAAGGACTGGAGGTCCTCTTGTGACTGAAACGCTGAGTGGTCGAACTCATCTTTAAAGGCGGAGCGCTCTTTGACTAAATACGATGTACCGTTCATCGTCAGCGTACCCCAGTGGCGGTCGGGGTGATTGTGCATCGCATTCACACCGGAAATCGTGCGCTCAGCGTGCGTCTCGTAATTTGGTGTATGCCCAAGCCCGGCTAGCTTCACCGCAGACGGCAGCTGTGATTTCACATCGAGAATGATGTCATCGGCTGAGCTGCTGCTTTCGCCCTCAATCAAGACGTAGTAGCGCTCGGTGCCTAAACTGCCTAGTCCAGCATCAAGTCGCTTCGCAATATCCTTCACTTGAAAATAATCTGGACTGTCATCTTTGGTGGAATCTGTATACGTGTCCCAGTTGGTTAATAGCGCTTCTTTTTCTTGGTCGCTTGCTTGTCCCAAACGGTTATTTGATTGATCAAAAAGACGCGTGCTGTCAGTAATGGTTGTCCACTTGTCTAATTCCGCGAAACGGTTGACGCTGCTAAGCTCTTGAGCGAGCGAGCCCACAATTCCGTCTAATTGATTGGCTGAGAAATAAAACGAATTCACGTTAATTGTCCCTTGTTCAACTTCGTTTAAGGCTTCTGCGTACGCAGCAATGAACTGCGTTAGTTCCGTGTTTATTTCTTCATAGGATAGCTGCAGACCTGGGGCATGATCATTTACTAAATAAACACTCGTTGCAAAACGAAGTAGATCGTACGTAAACGGAGCTACAGCAGCTTCGTCAAAATCATTCAAATCAAATACAGGTTCTAGCTTATCGTTGCCATAGAAACCAATGTTTTCCGTGTGCCAATCACCAGTTGTCCACGTCAGATAGGGCGCTGCTTGCCACTCGGCAGGTAGTTGAATCGCTCCTGTAGCAATGTCGTTGAAAAAGAGATGGGCCGTGCCGCGATAAAACGATAGGGCACTGCTGTCCAATAAGCCAATCTTTGTCTGGCGGATCTCTCCATCGTTGATAAAGGTATTGTAGCGCAGCAGCTGATTCTGGATCGCGCTAAGGCGTGATTCTCCTGTCAGCAACGTGAGATCGTCGAAATTTTTCTCAGTGGAGGCAATCACAAAATCAACGTCAGCAATTAAATCATAATAGGATTGAACAGGAGAGAAATCCGTTAGTCCAGGGTTGTCCCTAAGGTTTAAGCGCTCGGTTAACTGTTGGTGGTTTCGCAGTGCTTCAATGGAAGTCAGCTGGTTGTCTCTTAGATTCAAATCTCTGAGTTGCGTCAATTCTGCCAGAACCGATATGTCGGTAATGTGATTGCGGCGCATCGTTAAGTATTCGATCTTAACTAAGTCTTTTAATGGACTAAGGTCATTTACTTGGTTTGTATGTAAATTGAGTTCAATTAAGTTTGTTAAGCGTGCTAACGGCGTCAGATCAGAAACGGCGTTTTCTCTTAAGTTGAGCTCCGTTAACTCGGTTAAATTTGCGAGTGGAGCAATTGACTCAATTGCATTTCCTCTAAGATCGAGTTTTTCGAGCTGGGTTAGATTGGTTAGGGGTGTTAAACCACGAATGCTGTTGTTACGTAAATCGATCTCTTTTAATTGAGTTAAATCTGTCAGCGCTCCGACCGTCTCAAGCTGATTTGAAGCGAGGTTGAGCTCCGTCAGTTTTGTTAGATTTGCTAGTGGAGTGATGTCAGTAACGGCATTTTCACGCAGGTCAAGTGCTTCGAGTTCTGATAGGTGCTGAATGCCGTCTAGATTTTGAATACCGGCGCTTCTTGCATCCAGTGTGGTAATGGTCTGGACGGATTCGGTCGTGATCTCGTCATAGCCATGATCGGCTAAAGTGGCTAAAATAATCGATTGTAGTTCCTCATCGGGTATCTCAATGGCTGTAGTGGATGTGGAAGTATCTTCTGACTGAGTGGTTTCAGCAGGTGTTTCAGCTACTTCATGTGTATCTTCATCTTGCTCGACTGGTTCGTCAAGGTCGGTTTCGGTTGACGTGTTTAGCAATTCTTCTTCTGTTTCTTCTGAGCCTTCTTGCTCGTTATGATCAATCTCAACCTCTGCTTCTTGCGGCTTCTCTTCGGCATGACTCAGCACGGGTAGTATGCTTGAGCTGACGACTAACAACGTACTTAGGCAAACAATCGTTGTTGCTTTTCTCAAAATTGACTCACTCCATCCCTCGGTTATTCAAGTTGAGTGTACAGGAGGGTTTGAGGGAAAAGGGGGAGTTTACAACTTTCACATCGCTTTTTAAAAGAATTAATAAAAGAATATTCTGTTATAAAAAATGAACAATCACCCTCCAGCTGGAGGGTGATTGTCAGGCTGTTGAGAAAGTAATTTCTCAACAGCTTTTTCTTATTTATAGACACCTAAACAAAAATACTCTTGTTATAATGGAAAAAAGAACGGAA
>NZ_JAFBCV010000007.1 GCF_016907895.1 Shouchella xiaoxiensis | reverse complement strand
GTCACACCCGTTCCCATGCCGAACACGGCCGTTAAGCTCTTTTGCGTCGATGGTAGTTGGGGGCTTCCCCCTGTGAGAGTAGAACGTTGCCGGGCTTTTTTTCTACATATATTTATTTTATTCCACAGTAGCTCAGTGGTAGAGCTATCGGCTGTTAACCGATCGGTCGCAGGTTCGAATCCTGCCTGTGGAGCCATTTTTTTGCTTCCATAGCTCAGCCGGTAGAGCACCACCATGGTAAGGTGGGGGTCAGCGGTTCAAGTCCGCTTGGAAGCTTTCGTATAAGTGCTGGTACATTAAGGTTTCTCTGATGATGGAGAGGCTTATTTTTTTTGTTTAAATAAGAAAGTAAGTTTCAAATAGACATTTTTATCCTGAGACAAAATAAAAAAGGTGTTAAGTATTAAAATATACTTAACACCTTTTTTATGGTTATTTGATATGAGCAAGAATACTTTTCTTAGAAGCCCAAATCGCTGGGGCTAAAAAAGCAATAATACCAATTGAAGGAGAAAGGAGTAATAAGATTAGACTTAATAAAATTGGAAGAGTCAAGATCTCTCCGTTAAAGGCAAAGTTTAAGTGTATAGTAATCCAAAAAGATATAGTCACTGAAACAAATCCACATATGGTAGACAATAGTGCCCCTTCTAAAATTAATGAGTAAGTCTGCAATTTCTTACTTAAGCCAATTGCTCTTAATATGGATAACTCAGGTAATCTCTCCTTAATGCTACTAACAGAGTTGTTCATTAATCCAATCATAGATAAACCTATCATTAATCCAACAGCTAAAAATAGAATAATTAATCGTTGATTGAACTGCTCATGAAAGTCATCAACAGCATCATATCGATTATAAATAGTTACTTCATTACCAAGGCCAAGATCGTCAATCATATTCTTAATAGTTGATTCCTCTAAGACATGACCTTGTGAAGAATCAATTAAGAGTTCTGAGTGGTTTATGACACCAAAGTGATCCTTCATTTGTTCGGATGTCATTAAAATTGTGTACACTTCGTCCCCTAGCATATGTGTATCCTCAATTAACATTCCAACTCTGAGAGAATAAACCCCATTTGTTTCTTCATCAAGTAATTCAATCGTGTCGCCAACACTATAGCCTAAAGTAGTAGAAGTACTAGATGTAATAATTACCTCATCGTCTTCTAGGTCAGTTATATTTTCTTTTCCTTCTAAAAATCCTGATGTTTGCAATAATCTACTTATATCTGTGCTAGTGATACCTGTTAGTGTTTGCAAGGATTTTGATTGTTCTACTGAATACATACCTGCCTCTGGATTTGGTAAATTTGTCGTCATATACATCAACGGCTTAGTGAAAAATAAAGAATGATCTGCAACGCTGTCTAGCTTGGATAAACTATTATACAATTCTGGAGAAAAACCATCAGATTCAAGTCTTTCATTACCGTATGAAACTTCTGTAAGCTTATAATCAGTAGGGTTAAGCGAGAATAATTGGTCAAAAGTTGTTTTTCTCATACTGTCTAAAGTTGAGAAACCAATGATACTAATTGACATACTCACAATAATGATTATGGCTACTTGCTTGTTTTTGTTCATTTGTCTCAAAGCATTAAACGGAGTAATCTTTAGAAAATGATTATTACCGAATAACCTTAGCGACTTAAGTGATAGTATTAGACCATAATGTAAAAAATAATGGACTAATAGCAATAACATGGTCATTAATGCTAGTATTGCAATAATATGCATGACTGTATTATTTACAATAAAACTCAATATCGATATAAAAACAGAAGCTGTTAGTAAAGTTGCAAAATAAAAACCTTTTATTTTATATATTGCATGACTTTTGCTCGTGTTTTGATAAGCCTCAATAGGTGAGAGGTTTGCTGCTTTAATTGCTGGTAAAGTAGACGCTGTTAGAATGAGCATGATATAAATCACACTGTAGAGAGTAATGCTAGACCAAGGTATTGATATAGAAACGACTTCTATATCTGCAATTGAAATCGAATTCTTTAATAGGAGCGATGGTATGAATATTCCTATTAGGATCCCCAATACTAACCCAATACTACCTAGAATAAGAGACTCAGTTAAGTTTAAAAAAACGATGGTTTTTTTGGAAGCCCCAATTATTCTCATTACTGCATATTGTTGTTGGCGATTCTGCAGAGAAATGTGAAGAATACTAGTAAGTAGTAAACCACTAACAATTAAAATGGCTATATTAAGCGCTGTGAGTATTGGGTAAAGACCACCTATATTATCACGTTGCTCGTCGGCTTCTTTAAGAAAATCAATTTTTAACTCAGAGTTAATCATATTAATCTGTTCACCGACAGCTTGTTTAGAACGATAAGAGTCTAAACGTATCATTAACATATTTGGGCCTTTTCTTGTTACGTTTTCTAACCAATCGTAATTAAATAAAAACAATCTATTTAAATATTCTCTCTCTTTAGAAAAACCAACTACTTTTAAGTTTTGATGTTCCTTGGGTGGAAATGGAAGGCTAATACTATCCCCTTCAGTAATGTTATTTGCTTTTGCATAAGCAGTAGAAACAATTACTTCGCCAGGCCCCGGAAGTCTCTGGTCTCCAATTTCAACCATAGTTGTTTGATATGCAAGGGGTTCATCTTTGAATCCAACATATATATAATCAAACATATCGTATTCAACTTCAAAGCCAAGATAAGGATAAGAAACTGGGGTAATTCCTTCGACTTTCTCAAGGTTTTCTATTGAACGATAATCATCTTCGGAGACGGGGTCAGTTGTATCATCTGCTACACCTAACTGATGGCCAACGTATAAGTCCATTTCTCCATAAAGCTCTTTGATAGAGGCTTCATTAGACTCTTCAATTGATGAAATGAAGATTTGTGAAGATGTAATAATAATGGCTCCTAAACTTATTCCGATTATAATTAATAAATTTCGTAGTTTTTGCTCCTTTACTAGTTGAAAAGCTAATTTTATTATTTTCATTGTCAATCCCTGCCCATGTCGTTAAGTAAATTAGACAGATACTGTACTTTTTTTTCTTGACCTTCTATACCATTAAGTAACTCATCTTCTACAACACAGCCATCGTGCATGAGTAAAACTCTATCTGCATAAGCAGCTACAGTAGCATCATGGGTTACGATAATGACTGTTTGCTTTTTTTGGATATTTAATTTCTTTAATTGTTCCATCACTAGTTTCGATGTGTTTGAATCGAGGCTACCAGTTGGTTCATCTGCCAGAAGGATGTCAGGATTATTGATTAATGCCCTGGCTATTGCTACTCGCTGCTGTTGTCCTCCAGACAATTCAGAAGGGAATGATTTAGAAAGGTGGTTAATATCAAGTTCTTTTAAGATTTTTAATGCACGCTTCTTAAGCACTTTATCATTTTCATTATTTTCCGAAAAATAATTAGGGAGCAAAACATTGTCCATAACATTCATGACAGGAATTAAGTGAAAGAATTGAAAAATAAATCCATAGTACTTGTTGCGCAAATTCGTCAATTCATTATCGTTAAGTTCATTTAGTTTGATGTCATTAAAAAATAGTGTTCCTTCGGTTGGTGTGTCTAAGCCTGAAATAATGTTAAGTAATGTAGATTTACCTGATCCGCTTGTTCCCATAATGGCAGTGAAAGACCCCTCTTCAAAAGTTACATTCACTGATTTTAAAGCATAGACAGTGTTTTTATTACTATCGCCAAATTGTTTTGTTACATTAATACCTTTTAGAATAATACCTTTTAGAATACTCATTATAGAAGCCCCCTCTTCAGATACTATAACAAGCGTTTATTAATTCATTATTATATTTTTATAAGAGGAAAATAAAAGTTATATATATATAAATTTATAGAACAGATTTATGTTGAGATGTAATTAGTAGAGACGAAAATTAAATGAATTATCGAGAGCAAACCTGTTCACCATTACGCTATAATAGCGGTGAGCTAATATGAATTATTGAAGTCTTGGATTAAAAGAAGGAGGAGTTGTCTTGTCTAAAAACGTTCTATTAGTAGACGATCAAGCGGACATTTTAGAAGTAATGAGTGATTATCTAGAAGCTGTGCAATATACTGTGCACATTGCAAGTGATGCTGAAGGAGCATTGAGGACTTTAGATAAGGAAGAAATAGATATTATTCTGTTAGATGTAATGATGCCTGGAGATAATGGTTTTACTTTATGCAAGAAAATAAGGAAATCTAGTATGATTCCTATTCTATTCCTGACAGCTAGGGAAAGCGATAACGATCGAATCAGAGGATTAACGATTGGTGGCGATGATTATATCTCTAAATCCTCAAGTCCTGCAGAAGTAGTTGCTAGGGTAAATGCTATAAATAGAAGGCAACAACATCATTTAGCTAGTATAAACGAAAAGTATAATAAATCTTCTTGCGTAGAAATTGACCATCTCTCATTAGAAATTAGTATTCTTGGAAAAAAAGTAGATATGAGCATTATTGAGTTCAAGCTATTTTCTTATCTCTATCATAATGTAGGAAATGTATTGTCATATGACCAAATACTAGAAAAAGTATGGAAGGATGATTTTTATGATCCTCAAATTATTAGGGTTTATATAGCGAAACTTAGAGAAAAATTAGCTGAGTACGATCAACTATTTCAAATAAAAAATGTAAGAACGGTTGGTTACCGTATGTTAATGGTTACTCAAGATGAAGAGTAAGAAAACCATTTCTGTTAATTGGTTATTAGTGAGTTTTTCAGTATGTTTAATTGCGATACCTCTTGGTTTAATACAAATCTACGATAACATGCTATATGACATTTTTCATAAAGAGGACCCAAATTATTATGATAACCCTAACAGGTGGATTGGCGAGAACCTTTTCATAGAAGACATATTTCTGGAAACAGCTGAGTACATAGACTATTTGGATCAGTTGGTAGAAAAAGAAGGCGTTGATATTGAAATTTTCAATGCGAACAGTGAATTGATGTATAAAAGTAGACAAACCACAAACCGTTCAATAGTAGATGATGAAGGAGATCTAACAACTGAAACCTCTTATAAAACAACAGTCTCAAATGAGGAAAATCAGCTTATAGGATATATTTATACAACGCCTGATGGGGCGAATTACACAAATGAATTGCCTACATCAAACGAATCTGTTGTCGTGTTTATTTTGTTTATTGTTATATTTGTAATTCTTCTTATCTTTTTAGTGTTGGTTAAGAATGAAATGATTAAACCTATTGTCGCTTTAAATAAAGCTTCTATTGAGATTTCTAATGGGAATCACTCGATTAAAACAAATACTTCTAGAGTCAAAGAAATCAATGAATTGACCGCATCATATGAGAAAATGAACGACAATTTGCTATCTTTAAAAAAACAAAGAAGCGAGTATGAAAACGATAGAAATTTATTTGTGTCTTCTATTGTTCATGATTTAAGAACGCCTTTATTTGGATTAAAAGGTTATTTAGAAGGTTTAACAAGTGGTATAGCTAATAACAACGAGAAAAGAGAAAGATATCTTAATAAAGCTCTGAAACAGGCATTAAGAATGGATGACTTAGTAAGTTCTTTAACTAATTATAATCGGTCATTCTTTTTATCCGAACATAGCTCTAAAGAAAAAATCGAGTTAAATAAACTCGTTGAAGAAGTCTTAACAGGTTTAGATTACCAGAAAAATAAAAAAGAACTACGTTTTATTCCTAAAATTGAAAAGGTATTGATTTTTGCAGATTACTTTTTATTATACCAAGCAATTGAAAACATAATTGCGAATGCTATTAGATTTAGTCCCATTAAAGGAACGATTTATGTTGGAGTAGGAAAAACCGAGGAAAACTGGGCAAAAATTGTTATAAAAGATGAAGGGCCTGGCGTAGAAGAGACGATGATTAATAATATCTTTAAACCTTTATATCAAATAGATCAATCACGAAAGTATGATGGTCATAGTGGCTTGGGTTTAGCAATTAGTAAAAAAAATATAGAAAGCCAAGGTGGAATAATAAAAGCTGTTAATTCAAAAGATAAAGGCTTAGAAATTGAAGTACTATTAAGGGTTAACAAATTTGATTAAGAGAGTCCTGATTGAAATGGGGGACAAAATCAATGCTTTAGTTAAGGGTTTTACGGAAAAGTTAAGCCCGCTCATATCTCTTGATACAGATAAAGTAGGTGGCGAATAGTTAGTGTCGAACGAGCATGGTTTTTTGACCGGAAGTGTGTTCATCCTCTGATTCATTACTTGTGATTCGTTAAGATACGTTACCAAGCGCTATATTTCCAAACATGGGTAACCACAGTCGAAAAACAGCTACATGGGAACCTTGAACGGTTAAGTAAGCAAACGTTGTGATACTAAAAAAATATAAACCGACTAAATTCATATGTAAAATGTCACCAAGCATCACATGCTTCCTCTTATTAATACCTTCCTTGCTGAAACATACTTACTATTTTCATACTCTTTATTGCTTTACTTAAAATGAATGAGTAAATTACCATCGAACGCTAATTTGAAACGTTTCATGTGTTTAGCCTTGCTACTAACTGAATTCAAAAATTGAATAAGGCGCTTTCATTTCATTTTTTTAAAAAACGGATTGATTTAAGTTCATAAGCTGTCTTCTTCGATTGATGATTACGTTTGTCCTTAAGCTTAAACATATGTCAATTAGTGAACAATTCTCAATTGTAAATAGTGAAGTGGGCTATCTTTACAATTCCTCTATATTAGATTTACAAATTCTCGGTATGATCAATTTAGGTTTTGAAAAGGCGGTAGTCTTTTAGAAGGGATTAACGTTCTTTTGGAGAATTTTTTTGAAGGAAACGAGCAATTTCTATTAAGTATGTCAGTCAGACTGACTTCTTTAGATCGGATGTGTTGATAGTGGATGCGTTTGTCATGCCTATTATTGAATTTTTAAAAGGGTTTTCATACTTTGGTATCATGTTAGCTTTGTCTTTTGAGTTTATTCCTGCTGAACTGGTGCTACCTCTTGCTGGCTACTGGGTTTATCAGGGGGATTTTAATTATTATCTTGTGGTGCTAGCTGGTACGATTGGTGGAGTAATCGGACCAATTACGCTCTATTGTTTGGGGAGATTTGGTGGGCGCCCGCTTGTGCTTCGGTACGGAAAGTATTTTCTGATTACGCCGAAGCAAGTCGATGCGGCGGATCGCTTTTTTGCGAAGTATGGGGGTGGAGTGGCGTTCTTTGGGCGCTTCTTGCCAATTGTGAGAACGGCCGTTTCGGTTCCTTGTGGATTGGCAAAAATGAGCATTGTGAAGTTTTCTTTGTACACAGGACTGGCTATGCTTCCTATTACGGCTTTATACGTTTACATTGGGCTTCAATTAGGTGAGCATTGGCAAGATGCTGCGCCGTTGTTTAATCAATATCTGAAGCCTGTTGCATTCGTTATTATCCTGCTTGTAGTCATCTTCGTTATTTATAAAATCATTAATAATAGTAAGAAAGGGTATTCAAAGCATGGTTAAAAAGATGCAACCTTTCTTTACATAAAAAATGGGGTAATTGCCCATCCTATGCTAAGAAAAGTGAAGGGGTGGGTAATTTTGCGTAAAAAAGGAATTGTCGTAAGCATGATCTGTTTTCTGCTTATGAGTACATCATTAATGACTGTTTCTGCTAAACAAGGAAATGAGGACGAGCGTCAGACTGTACCGTTACCAACCTTGCAAACCGAGTATCCAGGTGTGGTTTTTGTAAAAGGTGACACGACCACGAAACAAATTGCTTTAACATTTGATGATGGTCCTGATCCGCGATTTACAGGTCAAGTTCTTGATAAGCTTAAAACCTATGATGTACCAGCAACTTTTTTTGTGTTAGGTATGCGCGTGAATAGCAATCCTGATTTACTGAGACGTATTAATAGTGAAGGTCATGAAGTGGGCAACCACACGTTTTCTCATCCTAATTTAACAAATGCGAGTGTCGATGAGCTAGTGCAGGAGGTAACGGACACTGAACAAGCCGTAGAAGCGGTCATTGGTTATCGTCCGCGCTTGTTTCGTCCTCCTTATGGTTTTATTACAAGACCTCAAGTAGAGCGTCTAGCAGAGTTAAATAATTCAATTATTGGTTGGGATGTAGACACGAATGATTGGCAAGGAATTCCTGCTGAAGAAGTAGCTCAAACCGTTCTACAAACAACAAATGCGGGTAGCATTATCCTGATGCATGACGGCGGTGATGTAAACACGGCTAATCCAGTTATCTATTCTGCTGATGCATTGGATGAAATTATTCCAACGCTACAAGACCAGGGTTACACATTTGTTACTGTTTCTGAACTACTTGGGGTTTCGAGGGCTAAATAAGAAAAAAGCAAGCTGAGTTCCAGCTTGCTTTCCATATAGTGGATGCACGAGTTTGTTATTTTACGTAAGCCGCTCCAATGATGATAAGAAGAATGAATAAAACAACGATTAGCGCGAAACCGCCACCATAGCCACCGCCACAAGCGTTTCCGCCGTAACCGCCGCCGTAGCCGTAACCTTCGCATCCGCCGTAACCTCCGCCGTAGTAACTCATGTGTGTACACCACCTTTTTGTTAGGAATAATATAACCTATGCAAAGCAATCATTTTGGCGACAAATCTGGGCTCAAACAGCGTTCGTGCTAGAAGGTAGTAGGATGAAGGTCATTCAAATAATAAAACGATAATTTAATTGCTAAAAACTATTGCATTTGATTAGTCATTTTGTTATTATATTATTTGTCAGTAACGGCCCGTTGGTCAAGTGGTTAAGACACCGCCCTTTCACGGCGGTATCACGGGTTCGAATCCCGTACGGGTCATTTTTAAAATAAACTTTGTTTATTTTAAAACATAATGGGTAATCATAAGATGTGGTTATCAGTTTCATATGTCCGGTGGCAATGGCAAAGAGGTCACACCCGTTCCCATGCCGAACACGGCCGTTAAGCTCTTTTGCGTCGATGGTAGTTGGGGGCTTCCCCCTGTGAGAGTAGAACGTTGCCGGGCATACATATTTTTAGAATAGTATTGGCTACAAAGAGAAGTAGGAAGTTTCACTTATCTGAAAAGTCATTGACAAAGCGAAGCAAGAAGTTCGAGGACAAGAAGTGCTGGAAGGAAGGAGCGTACAAACGTACGTGACTAACTGAAAGACACGAATTGGACGAAGAAGTTCACCGCTTATCTGCAAAGTCATTGACAAAGAGAAGCAAGAAGTTCGAGGACAAGAAGTGCTGGAAGGAAGGAGCGTACAAGCGTACGTGACTAACTGAAAGACACGAATTGGACGAAGAAATTCGCCGCTTATCTGCAGTCAAAAATGGAGGATTAGCTCAGCTGGGAGAGCACCTGCCTTACAAGCAGGGGGTCGGCGGTTCGATCCCGTCATCCTCCACCATATACTTTACTCCGTGGAGGGGTAGCGAAGTGGCTAAACGCGGCGGACTGTAAATCCGCTCCCTCCGGGTTCGGCAGTTCGAATCTGCCCCCCTCCACCATTATTTAAAAATAATCCGATGGGCTATAGCCAAGCGGTAAGGCAACGGATTTTGATTCCGTCATTCCCTGGTTCGATCCCAGGTAGCCCAGCCATCGAGCCATTAGCTCAGTTGGTAGAGCATCTGACTTTTAATCAGAGGGTCGAAGGTTCGAATCCTTCATGGCTCATACAGAAACGGCTGACTCAGCCGTTTTTTTTATTTTCCTTATAAACAGTGATGTGGATTAGAACGTGAAAAAACGACCGAAGAGGTCGCTTTTTTTATATGGTCTTACTTGATTGACCGCTATGGATTATTAGAAAGGTTCTCATATTGATTTAGAAGGCTATCCAGCTTTTGACTTAACTCTAAAACATACTCAGAGTTGAGCGAATAAACGGAGACCGAATCGTTTAATTCCATACGGACATTTTCAATTGAGCGCGTTAATGGGTGAATGAGATGCTCGTTTGTCATAGCCATACCTCCCTTTCTTAATAAAATACGCCATGGGGCAAAGAAATCCTGCTATTTTTAAGAAAAAAGTTAAAATTTCTGTTATTATAAAAAACGAAACCAAATGTCGGTCAGTTCCGTATGTTGAATTGTAGGTAGGGGATGTAATGGATTCGTTAACAAATCGATTAATTAAAGAAATTAAGCAAGGTGATGAGAATGCCTTTGCGGAGTTAGTAGAACTCTATAAGGATAAAGTGTATCAAGTTGCTTATCGGATGGTTGGGCATGCTCAGGAAGCGCAGGATGTGTCTCAGGAGGCTTTCTTAAGAGCTTACACAAATCTCGATAAATACGATATGACGAGAAAATTCTCGACATGGTTATTTCGTATTGCAACAAATGTGGCAATTGATCGCTTGCGAAAACGAAAGCCTGATTTTTATTTGCAGGAAACAGTAAAAGGCACAGAAAATATGACGTATGAATCACAGCTTGCTGCGACAGATGATCTTCCAGAAGAACAAGTTGTGCAAATGGAACTACAAGAGTGGATTCAGTCAGAAATAAACCAGTTGCCACCTAAGTATAGAACGGCTATTATACTTAAGTACTTAGAAGATTTATCGTTAAAAGAAATAAGTGAAATCATGGATCTACCTGTTGCTACGGTAAAGACACGAATTCATCGAGGTCGTGAAGCGCTACGTAAACGTATGCGACATGTATAAATAAGGAGGAGTGACACGAACATGGATTGTCATTCTTACAATGAACTCATTCACATCTATTTAGATGGGGATGCGACGAAAGAGCAAAAAGAACAGTTGGAGGCTCACCTTACTAATTGCCCAAGCTGTAAGGAACACTTGCATGAGTTAAAAAAATCAATTGCCTTCATTCAAAGTTCTTCTCATATAGAGGCGCCAGCTAATTTTACTGCAGGCGTGATGGCTAATTTGCCAAAAACTAAAAAACGGTCGAAAGTGAAAACCTTTCTGAGGAAGCATCCAATCTTAGTAGCAGCAGCTATTTTCTTGATGATGATGTCAACGGCTGTGTTCTCTACATGGAGCCAGTCATCAGATGGAATTGTTGTCTCAGGGAATGGACCGTTTGTAATTAATAAGGAAACCGGCGTTGTGCTTGTTCCTGAAGGTGAAGTCATTGAAGGGGATTTAATGGTTCGCAATGGTACATTGGAGCTTGAGGGCGAGGTTCGAGGAGACGTGCTGTTATTGAATAGTTCTTTTGGACCTGAGAGCTTGTATGCTTCCCCAAACCAAGTTACTGGTGAGATTGAAGTCGTTGATCAAGCATTGTCATGGGTTTGGTATAATGTAAAAGGATTCTTCAGCGATGTTGTTACTGTTTTTAATGAGGAAGATGAAGAGAAATAAAATAAGCTAAAAGAATCAAAGATCGTGGGGTTTCTGTGTAAAACGGAAACTCCCTTATTTTATGGGCAAATAAATGCTATACTAGTTATATTTGACGCTCTGTGGTTTAAGCTAAGCCCTGTTTGTCAAAGGTAAAAAGAAGAGGACTGAAACATGGAGGGTCATATGTGTTTTCGATGAATTTTGATAACTTACCATGGCTAGTTTATATTGGTCAAATCGTTGATATTTTACTGGTTACATACGTCGTATACAAACTAATTATGATCATTCGCGGCACGCGGGCGGTTCAGCTCGTCAAAGGAATTGCTGCTATTTTCATTGTTTGGTTCGTCAGTAGTTTTTTAGGGTTAAGCACATTAGAGTTTATTACAAGGCAAACGGCTACATTTGGTTTGCTTGCCATTATAATCATATTTCAGCCTGAGTTACGTCGTGGGTTGGAGCAGTTAGGAAGAAGTCGGCTGTTTTCTAGTCGATCGATCTCAAAAAATGAAGCCATTCAACCGACTATTGACGCTTTAATGAAGGCGTCAGTGTATATGGGAAAGCGTCGAATTGGAGCGCTCATTTCGATTGAGCGTGAAACCGGGCTTAATGATTACGCTGAAACGGGTATCGCCATGCATGCAAATGTATCTTCTGAGCTTCTTATTAATATTTTTATTCCAAATACGCCGTTGCATGATGGGGCGGTTGTGTTGAAAAACGATAAAATCTTGGCTGCAGGTTGTTACTTACCTTTATCTGAAGATAGTTCTATTTCGAAAGAACTTGGGACGCGCCACCGGGCGGCTCTCGGGGTAAGTGAAGTAACGGATGCGATTACGTTAATTATTTCTGAGGAAACTGGTGCCATCTCGCTTTCTAAACGTGGAACGCTGTATCGCGAATTAACAAAAGAACAATTAAGAGATTTATTGGAGCAAAATTTATTAAAAGCAGCAACAACCTCTGACAATCGTTGGCAGTGGGGTGGCAAAAAAGATGGATAAAATGTTAAATAGTATCTGGTTCATTCGAATTCTAGCGTTTTTTATAGCGTTAATGTTATTTATCATGGTTAGCCAAAACAATATGGGTTCTCATTCAATTTTGCCTGAAGTTCCAACAGGGAATTATCTCATTGAAGATGAACCACTGACGGTTCTATATGATGAAGAACGATTTGAGCTTGTAGATCAACAAGAAGCAGTTAATGTTCAACTACAAGGTTCTCAGGTGTCCATATCCTTATTTCAAATTGCTAGCAACCGTTCAACAGAAGTGTTTGTTGATGCAACGGAAATAGATACGGCTGGAGAGCATATGTTAGCAGTAAACACGCGAAACTTTCCGAGTGATTTATCTGTAACCGTGCAGCCGCAAGTCGTTCGGATTGAGCTCGAGGAAAGGCAAACCGCATCCTATCCTGTCCTTGTTGAACTTGAGAATGCAGAAGCTGTTTCAGACGAACAGTCAGTTGGATCAGCGATTGTGGCTCCGTTAAATGTAGAAGTGACTGCAAACCGAGAAACAATTGAAGCGATAGAAGAAGTGAAAGTGTTCGTTGATTTAACAGATGCAACTGAAACGATAGAGGAAGACTTTCCTGTTCACTTTTATGATGAGACGGGTCAAAAAATGGATGTGCAAGCTGAACCTAATTTTGTTTCTGTAACCGTTCCGATCACGAGCCCAAATAAACTTGTGCCGGTAAAAATGATGCGTGAAAATCAAATGCCTGATGGTTTAAGCATTGATGATGTAACCATTTCACCGAATGACGTGACGGTTTATGGATCAAAAGCAGATTTAGAGACAATTGAATTTGTAGAAAGTGAACCAATTGATTTAAGTGAAATTGAGGACAGTGGCGAAACGACTGTTTCCTTAATGGTGCCTGACGGAGCAGAACGAATTGATCCTGATGAGGTAACGGTTACTTTTACGGTTGGTGACGAGGAAGAAGTGGTGCTTGATTCCGTTCCAATTGAAATGGTTGGTAGGGAGTCCGGAGTTGCTTTCGCCGATGGAGCACCAAGATCTGTAAGTGTTAGAGCATTTGGATCTGAATCAAGGCTGGATGGATTAATGGTTGAAGATTTGTCTGTACAGGTCGATGCGAGTGGATCTTATGATGGGGAGCAGGTACTGCCCTTATCAGTCACTGGGCCATCTCATATACGTTTTGAATTAGAGGAAGAAGAAACAACATTGCGCTTTACGGAATAATGTGGAGAGTGTTAAGAAGGAGCGATTATTCATATGGGTAAATATTTTGGAACAGATGGTGTTCGAGGAGTTGCGAATACCGAGCTAACGCCTGAACTCGCCTTTAAGTTAGGGAGAGCGGGTGGCTATGTATTAACAAAGGAAGTCAACCAACCAAAAGTGCTAATAGGGCGGGACACACGGATATCAGGCGAAATGCTTGAGGCCGCTTTAACGGCTGGCTTAATTTCAATCGGAGTTGAAGTGATGCGAATTGGCGTTATTTCAACACCAGGTGTGGCATTTTTAACAAAGCAACTAAGTGCCACAGCGGGAGTGATGATTTCAGCTTCACATAACCCAGTTGAGGACAATGGGATTAAATTCTTCGGTTCAGATGGATTTAAATTGCTTGACTCACAAGAAGAGGAAATTGAAGCATTGATTGATGGAGAAGATACAATGCCTAGACCAGTGGGGGCAGCGCTCGGTCAATTAAATGATTACTATGAAGGTACGCAGAAATACATGCAGTTCTTGAAACAAACGGTTGAAGGTGATTTTGAAGGAATTCATGTAGCAATTGATTGTGCTCACGGTGCAGCTTCTGCATTAGCTACACATGTGTTAGCTGATCTCGAGGCAGATATTACATCGATGGGAGCTTCACCAGACGGAACGAATATTAACGAATGCTGTGGCTCGACCCATCCAGAAGAATTAGCAAAGCTCGTAGTTGAAAAACAAGCTAATATTGGTCTTGCTTTTGATGGCGATGCCGATCGCTTAATCGCTGTTGATGAAAATGGTGCGATCGTTGATGGGGACAAAATTATGTTTATCATTGCGAATTTCCTTAAGGAACAAGGGCGCTTGAATCAGAACACCGTTGTATCAACCGTAATGAGTAATCTTGGTTTTTATAAAGCGCTTGAAGCCAATCAAATTGAAACAAAACAAACAGCTGTTGGTGATCGCTATGTAATGGAAGAGATGCGTAAGGGCAACTATAACTTAGGCGGCGAACAATCGGGCCATATCATTTTCCTTGATTACAATACAACAGGCGACGGATTGCTATCTGGTGTGCAGCTCGTATACATTATGAAGAAAACGGGTAAAACATTGTCAGAGCTAGCAGCTGCGATGGAGAGTTTCCCGCAATGCCTCATTAATGTTCGCGTCACGGACCGTGATGCAGTTAAGGAAAATGATCGAGTAAAAGAAGTAATTGCTCAGGTTGAAGAAGAGATGAATGGTGATGGCCGCGTTCTTGTACGTCCTTCTGGAACAGAGCCACTAGTGCGCGTAATGGTCGAGGCGAAAACCGATGAATTGTGCCATAGTTATGCGACGAAAATTGTTGACGTGGTAAAAGAAGAATTAGGTGCTTAAACATCGACATTGCTTTCTAACAATAGGGAGCAATGTTTTTTCTAGTTAAAAGAATCAACTATGTAACTAAAAGAATGACGTTGCATAATTTAAAACTATGAAGAACGATTGAATTCGATTGACGTAGGTTCTTCAATGATTTAAGATGAAGCTTGTATGATTAAGCTCATACAAAAAAAGCGCCAGGACTGACGGTAGGTCAGTTGACGAGGAGAGGGCTAATCGACTATTCGGCGGATTCCCTCCGGCTGCGTGTACAGTCGTAAGCTTATGTTAAAAACGACGAGGTGACTCGTTGCACAAAGACAAAAGCAACACGCATCAAATTCAAAGAGTGGGGGCAGGTCTGCCCCTGCAGAACCGTGCTCCCACTGCGGGAGGAAACTGGATTATGTGTGGAATTGTTGGGTACATCGGAAATGAAGATGCAAAGGAAATCTTGTTAAACGGGCTGGAAAAACTAGAATACCGTGGCTATGACTCAGCTGGTATTGCTGTTCGAACAACCGACGGAACGCATGTGTTTAAAGAAAAAGGAAGAATTGCAACATTGCGCGAAGCCGTAGACATGTCTGTAAAAACAACAGTTGGGATTGGCCATACACGCTGGGCGACACATGGTGTGCCAAGTCAAACCAACGCTCATCCACATCAAAGCACAACAGCGCGCTTTACGCTTGTGCATAACGGTGTAATTGAGAACTACAGACAGATTAAACAAGATTACTTGACTGATGTACATTTGCAAAGCGATACGGATACAGAAATTGTTGTTCAATTTATTGAACAGCTTTCAAAGGAAGGTTTGTCAACAGAAGCGGCAGTAAGCAAAGCACTCTCAATGATGAAGGGTTCTTATGCGATTGCGCTTCTTGATAAAGAAGACCCTGAAACGATTTTTGTTGGAAAAAATAAGAGTCCTTTACTAATTGGTGTTGGTGACGGCGTGAATGTAATTGCTTCAGATGCAATGGCAATGCTAAACGTTACGGATCAGTTCGTTGAGATTATGGATGAAGAGCTTGTTCTTGTGAAGCGCGATGGAATTGAAATTAAGACGTTGTCCGGAGTTGTTCAAGACCGGACTCCTTATACAGCTGAACTTGATGCAAGCGATATTGAAAAAGGCACGTATGACCACTTTATGTTAAAAGAAATAGATGAGCAACCGATCGTGATTCGGAACATCATTCAGAAATATCAACATGAAGATGGCAGCACCCGTCTTGATGAAGACATCCGCTCGGCGATGCAAGAAGCTGACCGCATTTATATCATTGCAGCTGGAACGAGCTATCATGCTGGTCTAGTTGGCAAACAGTTACTAGAAGGCATCTCGAAGAAACCAACAGAAGTGCATATTGCAAGTGAATTCTTGTATAACATGCCATTATTATCAAAAAATCCACTCTTTGTTTTTATCTCCCAAAGTGGAGAAACAGCCGATTCGCGTGGTGTGCTAGTCCATGTGAAAAAGCTTGGTCACCGTACGTTAACGGTAACAAATGTTCCTGGTTCAACACTGTCACGTGAGGCAGAATTTACGCTTCATACGTTTGCAGGTCCAGAAATTGCTGTAGCGTCAACAAAAGCATATACGGCACAAATGGCTGTCTTGACGTTGCTTGCTGTTGATACAGCGTATGCAGCAGGAATTAAATTAGACTTCGATCCTTTGCAAGAGTTGGGAATTGCAGCAAACGCAATGGAAGCACTCTGCAATCAAAAGGATGTTTTTGAAAAGATCTCAAGAGATTATTTATCTGTAACACGTAATGCCTTCTTTATCGGTCGTGCGTCTGATTATTACGTCGCGATGGAAGGTGCGCTTAAGCTAAAAGAAATCTCTTACATTCAAGCGGAAGGTTTTGCAGGAGGCGAATTGAAGCATGGTACAATTGCTTTAATTGAAGACGGCACGCCTGTAATTGCCCTTGCAACACAGGAACACGTTAATTTAAGCATACGTGGGAACGTGCAGGAAGTGGCAAGCCGTGGCGCTGCAACGGTCATCATTTCGATGGAAGGATTGAATCAAGAAGGCGATGCAATTGTCTTGCCGCGTGTGCATGAGTTAATTGCGCCACTTGTTTCTGTTATTCCAACCCAGCTAATTGCCTACTATGCAGCTCTGCACCGTGGGTGTGATGTTGATAAGCCGAGAAACTTAGCGAAGAGTGTAACGGTTGAATAATCCAGACTAAACGTTGCAAGACATGGCCCCACTAGATAACGATGATCTAGTGGGGCTTTTTTGCATAGCTGAGATCGGGGTTTAATTAAGGCGAGAAGATGGCAACTTAAAACGAACTATTTAATTGGACCGATCAAAGTGGTCGGCACTTTTGCCATTGTGAGTGAAGCTATATTTCACTATTGAAGCTGCGATAACACTAGCTTCTTTAAAAGACCAACTGGGTATGAATGTGGCTATCATGGAGCAGAACTTGAACTGGTTATCGCGCTATTATGCTAGAGACAATCCGATACATGCAATAAGCTTAATATACATAGCTGCATTCTTGCTTAGAGCTCTTGACAATAGTACGCTAGGGGAGAGAGAGTACCACATTTATCTTGCTAAAAGGAGATTTAATTGATGGACAGTATTATATTTGATTTAGACGGAACAATTTGGGATTCCCGCCAGACGATTGTTCGTGCTTGGAATCAGGTGCTTACCCAGTATGATGAAGTAAATAAAGAAGTTACGGAAGATGATTTAAAACGCGTGATGGGGCTTCAGGAAGACGAAATATCGGAAATTCTCTTTCCTGAATTAAGCAAAGAAAAGCGTAAAGAGATTATGGTCGCATGCGGCAAGCAGGAAAATGCAGTCCTTGCTGAAAAGGGTGGCGAGCTATACGACGGTGTCGAAGAAATACTTCAACATCTATCGGAAAAATATAAGCTTTTTATTGTGAGCAATTGTCAGGATGGCTATATTGAATCCTTTTATGCATTTCACCAAGTGGAAAAATACTTTATTGATTTTGAGAATCCAGGACGCACCGGTTTATCAAAAGGTGAAAACATTAAACTTGTGATGGAGCGAAACCAGTTAGAATCACCGATTTATGTCGGCGATACAGCTGGTGACCAAAAGGCATCAGAGGTAGCGGGCATCCCGTTTGCTTATGCCTCTTATGGTTTTGGTACAGTTGAGAAATATGATTACAAACTTGAACGTTTTGCTGATCTGAAGAGGTTTCTATAGAACAAAATTAAAGGGAGGACAGGTGGAAAACCTGTCCTCCCTTAGTTTTAAATTAAGTTGCATCATTATAAGCTAGATACATAACGTGAGTCGATAAAAAGTCTCCAAGACCGTTTTTTCCATCGGTGCCACCAATGCCTGATTGACGCATTCCAGCATGGTAACCTTGTACAGCTTCTCCTGTATCTCGATTGACGTACGTTTCTCCATATTGCAGGTCACGAGAAGCTTGCATAATTTCATTGTAATCATTGGAGTAAAGTGCTGATGCAAGGCCGTAAATGGAATCATTGGCTAAGTCAATTGCTTCACTAAAGTGCTTATATGTGGTGATCGGTAGAACCGGTCCAAAAACTTCACTCGTCATAATCTCGAAATCATGGCGAACGTTAGTGAGAACCGTTGGTGCATAAAAGTAGCCACTGCTATTAAGGCGTGTTCCACCCGTTTCTACTTTTGCGCCTTGTTTGATTGCTTCGTTAACGAGCGTTTCGATTTTTTCGAGATGGTGTTCACTGGATACAGGACCCATCTCAACCGTGTTGTCTTCAAGCGAATATCCGACTTTTACTTCTTGCATAGCGGCGATCATTTTTTGTGTAAACGCCTCGGCCACATCCTCTTGAACGTATACGCGTTCAGCAGAAATGCAGGCTTGGCCGGCGTTTTCAATACGCGATGCCTTGATATGCTTTACAGCCAAATCGAGATCTGCGTATTTTGAGACGATGATGGGTGCTTTTCCACCAAGTTCAAGGTTTACTTTTGTGATATTCTGAGCGGCAGCCTCCATCACTTTTGTTCCGGCTGCGACACTTCCTGTCATGCTCACCATTGCTACTTTAGGGTGTTTGGAAAGTTGGTTGCCAACGGTATCACCCTTACCCGTTACAAGGTTGTAAACGCCTTTGGGCAAACCAACTCGATCTAAGATTGCAGATAAAGCAATGGCGGTGTTTGGCGTTTCTTCAGAGGGTTTAATAACAACAGAACACCCTGTGATTAAAGCGGTAGCCACTTTCCGAGCGAAAATAAAGACAGGGTAATTCCACGGAATAATACCGGCAACGACACCGATTGCCTTGCGCTGAATTAAGATTTGCTCGTTAGGATCGTCACTTGGTACGATTTCTCCACCAATTTTTCGATTCCATTCAGACATATAGTAAAAGAAATCAACGGCTTGATCAACCTCTCCGCGAGCTTCTTCAATAGGCTTGCCTTGCTCCTCGCTTAACATCTTCGCAAAGCGCTCTTTGTCTGCGGCAATTTCATCGCCAATCTGACGTACAATTCTGCCACGTTCAACCTGTGGCACCTTTTCCCACTCTTTTTGCCCATGCCAAGCTGCTTCGATCGCTTGGTTTGTTTCCACTGCGGTAGCATCAACTATTTGGGAAATTACTTTCTCAGTTGCTGGATTAATAACATCAATGGTTTCCGTTGATTTTGAATCGATAAATGTACCGTTTATATAGAGTTGCTGTAAGTTCATTTTTACCTCTCCTCATTCATTCTGATGAAGCTTGTATTCCCAGTGAATGAGGAGTTAAACATCAATACTTTAAAGAAAGTTTCTGTTTTAAAAAGAAAATGAAGATGTAGCAATCGTGTAAACGGATACGTTATATTTTTAAAACCCCTGTTATCGTTCATGTAGTTTTAAATGTATATAGCGAGCGCTTAGTTGTTGTGATAGAGCGATAGCATGATTTCGGATTGGTTCAGGTGCAATGATCTCTGCAAAACCGAGCAATGGTAGAATGGCCCGTTTTGCATACGTTTCATCAAATAAGTTAGCGGAAATGGTTAGGTTGTTGTCCTGTTCTTCTGATCTTAACCATTCTAATTCTGGTAACAAATCAGTGTCTTGTTTATGTAACTGAAATGAAACAGGATAATATTCATTTTGAGCACAGTTCAGTTTAAACTGTTGCTGATTTACTGTCCAAAAAGATTCTAGATTGAACGATGCCGGAACGGTATAGTGCTCATTTAATACGGTAGCCTGCTCAATTCGATTGCATTTAAAAGTCCGGATTGCTTTTCTCGTTTCGCAATAAGCAACAAGATACCAGTCCAGTCGTTTGATTACAATGCCATAAGGATGAACGCGACGAATTGATTGGCTATGGCTGCTGTAGATCATAGCCAACGTCGTTTTCGTGAAAATGGCTTGGATTAACGTGTCTAAACAAGAGGCTGTTGTAGTTTTTCCCCACCAAGGGTTTTCATCAATGAAGAACATCGTTTGAGCTGAATCCATTAGCTTCTTTTGTTTTTCGGGGATGTGTTTTTGTAACTTCAACAGCGCATTGTTTATTTTTAAGGCAAGCTCTCCTTTAGTTGGTTTAATGCCAGCTGAGCTTAAATAAAGGTGGAGCAAATCTTCTTCATGGAGTTGCTTCATACCAAGCGAGTAGGTATCGACCATTTGAATGCCACCTGTTGGACCGGTAGAGGCGATGAGTGGAATGCCTGCTTCGCACAGGGTGTCAACATCGCGATAGATCGTTCTAGTTGAAACCTCTAGCTTCTCTGCGAGCTCCTTTGCTTTAACCGGACCTTTTGTTTCAATTATAAGTAAAATTGAGATAAGACGATGAATTTTCATAAAAGACCCCCTAGTCAATTAATTGATGACAGTCTGTTGTCATCAATCGCTTGGTACAATTTCTTTATAAATGGTTACGAAAAAGGAGCGTGTCATCATGAATGTAGCGGTATTAGGGACTGGCTTTGGGGTCGAGCATATTAGGTTGTATAAACAGCTGAAGTCCATTCATTCTATCACAGTGTTTGGTCGAAACGAGATAAAGCTAAGAGAAATAAGGGCAGAGTGGAACGTGGAGACCACGACGGACATTCATTCGATTCTTACAGATGATACGATTAAACTTGTGGATGTATGTCTACCGACAAATGTACATATGGAATACGTTATTAACGCATTAAAGCATGGTAAAGACGTCTTCTGTGAAACGCCAATCGCACATACGTTGGAAGATGCAAGGGCCATGTTAGAGACAGCTGATGAACTGGGACAGCGTTTATGGATCAATCAATTTATAAAGCGAGAAGCGCCTTATCAGGTGTTAGCAAATGCCTATGAAGACAACTTGTATGGGAAGCTCAAACTGCTTCATATCCAGAGACTGACGCCGCCTTTATGGGGAGACTTGTCATTAAAGACGCTATCAACGGAATTGATGATTCATGATTGTGATGTAGTGTCGGGGCTGTTAGGAGTGCCTGAGCGTGTAACTTCAATTGGAGCAAGTCATTTGCAGGGTCAATCGCAGCTTTATGGACTGCTGCAGTATCCCGACACGCTTGTTCATATGGAGGGGGCGTCAATGATGCCGTTTGGTTTTCCTTTTCGGGTAGGATTTAAGGCGATTTTTGAGGAGGCTACTTTAGAGTATCAAGAAGACGGCTTTAGGGATGAAGTAGTTGAGTGGTTCAAGCGATATAGTGACGGAAGATGCGAAGATGTTGTTTATACTAAAGGGAACTGTCTAGAAGAGACGCTGAAAGAAGTAGTACAGCTCTGTTTAAGCGAACGACAAGCTTCTAACCTAGATGCAGCTTACGCAGTCGCGTCGTTAGAGCTAGCACTTACGTTAAATGAACAGGTTATAGGGTAGAAAAAAACCAGAAGCGCTGCTGCGCTTCTGGTTTTCCCTTTATTGTTGACCTGCTTTTACCCAGCCAGCAATCGTTGCTGTACGTTTTGCTTGATGTTTCACGGCTTCTTCTACACCTTCAACCATGTTGCCCTCTTGGTCAACTGTAACGCTTGTTCCGTAAGGGTTTCCACCTGATGAAAAGGCAACTGGGTCTGTATAACCAGGTCCAGCAATAATGGCTCCCCAATGGTACATTGTTGTATAGAGTGAAAGAATCGTTGCTTCTTGACCACCGTGCGCATTAGCTGCTGAAGACATCGCACTTACGACTTTATTAGCAAGCTTACCGCCAGCCCATAAACCACCTAATGTATCAAAAAATTGTTTTGCTTGCCCAGGAACGTTACCAAAACGTGATGGAACACTGAAAATAAAGGCATCTGCCCATTCCATGTCATCTGGAGTTACTTCCGGTACGTCTTTTGTTGCCTCAACGTGAGCTCGCCACGCCGGGTTTGAATCAATTGCTGCAGCAGGTGCAAGCTCAGGGAATTTTACTAATTTCACTTCTGCTCCTGTTGCTTTAGCTGATTCTTCAGCCCATTGTGCAAGTTGATAATTTGTACCCGTTGAACTGTAATAAACGATCGCTACTTTTGTGCTCATAATTAGCTCCTTTAGTAGGTCGTATTGACCTGAGTATTTTTATCTTACCTTTACTTTAGTTTGAACCAATGGATACCACAAGTATGCACTTTATTGTAACTAGGTATCCTTTTTGTAACTAATGGGTTGAATAGGGGGTTTAGTCACTGTTTTTAATCAAGATAGCAGCCACTGTTCGATTTCTTTGATAAAAGTAGGATCTTTCCACACTACTAGCGCTTCATGCTCACCTCTTTCTTCTAAAAGCTCTTTAAAGAAAAGATCGCCAAGATAGTAAGCAAGTCTAGTTTGACCAAAGCGCTGCCCTCCATTTATGGAGTACCATTCACGAAACAATGCTTGTGTAGACATCGTTTGGTAATCGGATGCAAGTGACGTTTTAATAGCTAATTGGTTTTTCTCACTAAATTGGAGCCATTCTGGTCCTCCAAGACTTGAAAAAGTCAAATAGAGGTGGTCAGCAGCCTCAGGGACAATTTTCCTTGATAGATGGGTAGCAGCGCCTTCGCGATACAGCGCCAATAAGAGGCTCTCCCATCGGACGGTTTCCCACTCAATCCCTGTTTGGTTCGTCAATCGATTTTGAATGGCATGGCCGAATTCGTGAGCAACGAGAATAGAGAGTCCCTCTTTTGTTAAAGGCACTTGTTCCATTGCGAATGAAATATCAGGTATATATTGCCGATGAGTGTAAGCATTTGAGCCAAAAAGACCTACAAATAAATGAACAGTTCCTTCAAACAATACGTTGTATTGTTGGTGATAGCGTTCTTGTATCTCAGGCAATATGCGTTGAATGGTCTCATGCGACTGTTTAATATGAGGCAAGCATTGGTCATATTTTTGAAGGGAGTTATGAAGCCGCTCGTCAGTTTTCTTGCAATGAAATGAAAAATATTCTTGAAACGTTTGAGGGTGTTCGTTGTAATAGGACTCTAAAAATGCGAGCGTCGGCTGATACTTTTCAAGGAAATAAGGCACTGAATTCATTAGTTTCACGTTATTTACCCCAATCTATTCGTTCGATTATTAGCTCTGATTCTCTATCAGCAGATTTCCTAAAAAGTTATGACCTGCATGATGGAATCTTCTGTAAAATAATTTCATCTTTCACTCTTTAGGGATTCGACAAAAATACTTATTTCCCTGTCCTTTTGTTCACTTTTGCAGTGTAGACGATAAATGACACGCCGATTAGCACAATACAACCACCTAGCAATTGCATGGGGGTGGGGACTTCACCAATCCAAATCCAAGCGAAAAGTATGGCAAGAGCAGGTGTTAGAAAGAGGAAGCTAGTTGCTTCTGATGTACCAGATTGCTTGATTGCGAAGGCGAGACAGAAATAAGGCACAACTGTAGGGAAAAGGCCTAAGTAGAGAACAGTAAGATTCACATGTAATGGTGCACTCATTACCGTCTGTCCTAAACCTGGTAGGAAAGGCAACATAAACAGAGAACCAGCGACAATGGTATAAATCGTAAGTGGGATAAAGCTATATTGTTCTAAATACCTTTGCTGAAAAGCAAAATAGATACTTTCGCTGAATGCGCCAATCAATATGATAAGTGCACCTAAAGTAAGATAAAAAGATTCGCCTCCTCCAATAACGAGTAGTACAATCCCGAAGAAGGAAAAAACCATCGCGCTCCAACTTCTTATTCCAAGCTTTTCATTAAAGAAACGATTCGCTAGGATAGCCGCGAGAATCGGGGTTGTAGACACGAGAATCGAGGCGACTCCAGCTCCCACAGATTGTTCGCCAATACTAAGAGCCGTGTGGTAAACTGCAAAGCCAGAAAAGCCTAAAGCAAGCAGACTAGGTATGTCTTTTCTACTGGGGAGAGGAATGTTTAAGGACAAACCAATAATTAGTAGTACAATGGATGCAATGAGTAATCGCATGAGCGAGAGATGAATGGGCCCATAATGAGTCAGACCTATTCGTATTCCAGGAAAGGCGGAGGCCCATAAAACAAGCGCAATCGTATAAGCAATAATTAATTTCACACTAACACCTCAATCTTTACTATAAGAATGAGTTTAGTGAAAAAAGAGCGCTAAAAACCAACAACTTTTTGCTGATATAAACCAACATGTTAGGAGATCGTTACATGGCAACAAAAGTGGAAAAAGTAGTTGTCGATGTGGCAACAAAAATTGCTCAAGGAGAATGGTATTCTGGTATGAAGTTGCCTTCTCAGCAACAGTTGTCTTCACTTTATGGCGTAAATCGTAGCACCGTTGTTGAAGCACTTTCAAGGCTGAAGACAAGAGGAATCATAGTGTCTCATCAAGGGAAAGGAACGTTTGTAACGAGTGTTAAGAATTGTCATGATAAAGGCGAAGCTGTGGTTTGGAATGATTTAATAAACTGGTCTTTTTATCCTCGTAATAAACGAATGGTGCAGTTAGTCAATCATTGGGAAAATGACTCGAATTTGATTCAACTAAGCAAAGGGGTTTTATCTTCAGAATTAATGCCATCAGACCGCATTCAAGCCGCCCTGCAAGAGATAGCCTATTCAACACTTAATCAAGAGTACGGGGATGGCAAGGGCGATTGGGAGCTGCGGAAAGAACTAAGTGACTACTTGAACAAAAAAGGCATTCAAGTCTCACCAGAAGGAATACTTATTGTTTCGGGCGCATTAAATGGCATTCAACTGATCTGTACAGGTGTCTTACAAGCTGGAAGTACAATTTATCATGAGCCACTGAGCTATCTTCATACGCTTAATGTCTTTGACGCATTGGGCTTACGAACAAAAGTGAGTCCAATCTCAACTTATGCTACAGCATTTACGGGATTAAAAAAGAGTGCGCATTGTTTTTATACCAACCCAACGTATGCAAATCCGGACGGGCGTACGCTTACTGAGTATGAGCGGCTTTCTTTTTTGGCGAAAATGCGTGAAACAAGCACGCCGGTGATTGAAGATGACATTTACAGCGATTTATACTTTGATGATGCGGTTAAACCAATTAAGGCATACGACCAGATTGGACAAGTCCTCTACGTAGGCAGCTTTTCTAAAACACTTACACCTGCCTTGCGAGTTGGCTGGGTGGTGGGACCACAGGATCTTATTCGTAAATTGGCTGATCTACGGATGCAGACTGATTATGGCTCAAGTATTGTCTCACAAGCAATCTGTAAGGAGTTGTTGCGCTCTGGCGAATATGAGGCTCATATTCTTGAATTGAGAGCAGCTTTAAAAAAGCGAGAGCTTCATTTAAGAACATTGCTCGACACTTATATGAGTGAATTCGGAAGGTATAACGTGCCTAAAGGTGGCTTTTTTATTTGGTATACATTCGATGAAGCATTTCAATTATCTTCTCGATCACTCGCACTTTTATGTAGGAAAAAAGGTGTTGTTATTAACCCTGGATTTATCTATGGCGAACGAGGGTCCGTCTCCATTCGACTTTCATTTGCTTATGAGACAGAAGGTCAATTAGAAAAAGGGATTCAGCTATTAAAGCATGCCGTAGAAGAATTGCTAGCAAAAAAAAGGAGAGGAGCGGGTAGCGTGCAAAAACTGATGTGGGAAGATGCTTGGGATCGAACCATTGCGCCAAAGGATCGTCAAATGTATAGAGAGTTGTTTCAAACAAAAGAAAATCAAGAAAAACGATTTATCCCAGTTAGAGAAGCCATTAATTATAGGGGTGATTTGCTAATCACTGTCATTGTGCAAAATTTTAGCGATGTTATAGACCAATGGAACAGCGTCACTCTTGATTATGTAGAAGGCCATCAAATCATAGCGGAACAAACATTTTCACCGAAACAATTAAAGATTCCTCCTAAAACAAGCATGCCATGGACCTTTATATTTCCGAAGCATACGTTGAGGCACCGCCCTCAATTTAACGGTCAGCTTGGTGAGAAATAAAGCGCTTTTTGACTTGTTTAAATGGGATTATGGTAAACTTAAAAAGAAAAGAGAATTGTTGAAATCAATCCTCTTTCTTTGTAGTTGAATCAATCGTATCTTCTTCTGCAAATTCTGTATCAAATGCAAACCGAGTTCTCGGCTGTCTTCTGCTTCTCGTTTCACTAACATGCTTAAGAACATAGCGGTGAACAAACACTTCTGAGAAGGTAATAACAGAAGCGGAAATAATGCTGCCCCAAGCGATCAGCATGTAGTTGTGAAACAGAACAGAGCCAAAGACCCAAACTGTGAAATAAGTTAAAACAAAATCACTTACTAGTGCGGTACGATTGCCAAACCGCGGCAGTACGATGAGATCAATAGCCACATACGAAACGACGACAGTCAGTAACGCAAATGTAATAACGTCTACATAAGTCGCTTCAGTAAAAAATAAAAACCCAATGCTGAACGCGAATAAGCTTACAACGAGTTTAATTAGTAGCGTAATGCCATGCTTCATAAAAATAACGCCTCCTTCTTCTCTTCAGTTTTTCTGAAAAAGAAGGACGGTATACCTGTTAAACCTAAAAACGTCTCTTTGTTTCATTGTAAGTGGAGGATAACTTTTCTAAATAGAAAAAAGGGTAGATGGAGGGAATGACTTATGCGCTTTATTGCAATGACCGAAGATCAAGCGAAGTGGGTCGCGTATCAATGGAAATACAAAGGAGCTTATTCTTTTTTCCATGACAAAGATCAGCCAGATGTCCAGATGTTTCTTGAAGTTGGTAAGAAAAACACGCGCCAGTATGCGGCTTACGAAAAGGATGAAATTATTGGATTTATTGGAGTGAAATTAAAAGAAAAGACGCTTGAAATTGCCCCTGGGTTGAATCCCGAATTAATTGGGAAAGGCAGGGGAAAAGAATTTTTAGAGAGCTGTATTTCTTTTTTACATGAGGAGACGTTAGAGCAACTGCATGTGTATATCTCTAAAGAGAACCAACGAGCGATAAACGTGTTTGAAGATGTTGGCTTTATGCAAAGCTCAGCGAATGAACAACAAAGAATTCAAATGCAATACCGTTATTAAAAAGAAGAAGCGAACGAGTTCGCTTCTTCTTTTTTCATCCAATTATGCACTTTTTTGTTGCGGCTTGTTTCGCTTCATCGTAACAATCTGCCATCCAATTAAGGCTACAAATAAGATGAAGCCAATGATATCAGAGTAGCCTTCTGGATAAATGAGCATTAAGCCTGCTGCTAATGAAAGAATTCGCTCAAGCCAGTTGATTTTTCTAAACCAAAATCCAATCATACAAGCGCCGATGGCAATCATACCGACAAATGCGGTAGCAAAGGCTAACGCAATTTCAAAGAATGTAGAATCAATCATTAAGAGCTGTGGTTGTAAAACAAACATATATGGAATAATAAAAGCTGCAATCGCAAGCTTTGATGCATTTATTCCTGTCCGTATCGGTTCTCCTCCGGAAATACCCGTAGCAGCAAAGGCGGCTAAGGCAACTGGAGGTGTAATATCTGCCAAAATTCCAAAATAGAACACAAACATATGCGCAGCTAGAACAGGAATTGCAATTTCAGGATGACTGTTTAAGGCAATAATAGCCGGTAGCGCAATTGTTGAAGTAATGATGTAATTGGCTGTTGTTGGTGAGCCCATCCCAATAATGATTGACGTAATCATTGTGAAAAAGAGCGTTAGTAATAGCTGTACTTCAATACTTGTTGCGATTGAACCTGCAAGTCCTACGATCATATTCCCCATCGTCAGTCCTAAACCAGTCGTGGTCACAACACCAACAATAATTCCGGCACAGGCGGTTGCTGCCGCGATACCAAGAGCAGTGCGAGCGCCACTCGTAAGCGCCAAAATAAATTTACTTGGCGTAATTCTTGTTTCTTTCAAAAATAAACTAACAATAATCGTTGATAAAATACCAAGTAAAGCCGCTCGTTCAATACTAAATCCTGCAAAAAGGAGATAGATGATTACAAGAATTGGAATTAAGAGATGCAACTTTTTAAATACGACACTTTTAGGTGGTATTTCTTCTTTTGGTAATCCAAGTAAGCCGAGACGTTTTGCTTCAAAATGCGTCATGATCCATATTCCTGCAAAATAAAGAATGGCTGGAATGATCGCTGCTCTGGCAATTTCCCAGTAGCTTACACCTGCAAATTCAATCATTAAAAAGGCGGCAGCACCCATAATAGGTGGCATAATTTGACCACCTGTTGATGAAGCAGCTTCTACCGCGCCGGCGAAGTTTGGTTTGTAACCAAGCTTTTTCATCATCGGAATCGTGTAAGCACCGGTTGTAACAGTGTTGGCAACGGAGCTCCCTGAAATGGTACCGTTTAGAGCACTAGAGAAAATTGCTACCTTTGCAGGTCCCCCGACACGGCGACCAGCAATTGTAATGGCCAAATCATTAAAGTAATTCCCAACGCCAGTTTGTACAAGAAATGCACCGAATAATAGGAACAAGAAAATAAATGTGGAGGATACTTGTAATGGGGTTCCTAAAATCCCTTGTGTTGTGAAGTACATCGCATTAACGAACTGTTCAATGCTCAGACCACGGTGTGCGAGTACTCCGGGCATGTATGGACCAAATAAAGCGTAAGCCATAAACACCGCAGCAATAATAATGATTGGTAATCCGACAGCTCTTCGAGTCGCTTCTAAAACAAGCAAAATCGCCGCGATCCCAATAATTAATTGTGCGGTTGATTGAATGCCCCCAACTTGTTGAACGAGCGAATCATAAAAGAATGGCCAGTAGCCACAAACAATAACGGAAGCAAGTGCTAGTAAATAGTCATACCAAGGCACTGTCTGGCGCATTGTTTTTCTACGTGCTGGAAAGAGTAAAAAAATTAAAGTTAACGCAAAACCTAAGTGGACGGTCCGCTGGATATAAGCAGTAAATTGACCGAAAGCACCTGTGTAGAGGTGGAACAGTGAAAATGATAATAATCCAATAAACACGATGGCAGCTGTAATACCTTTTAGATTACGCGTGTTCGATTCAGGATCATATTTACGAATTAGTTCATCTTGTTCTTCTTGTGTTAGTGCTTCATTCGTTGTTGCCATTTAATTGTTCTCCTTTCAACCATTGCCATAAACTTAAGTGATCGACCTTCATTGTAATCCATGACCGTAGTTCGAAATGATCTTTAAACCAAATTTGATTTTCGGCATCATTTCCCCAAACCAACCGTTGCTCGGGAACAACGTAGCCCGTTCGAATGGCAATTTCAGCATGAGTCGTGTTTATGTTACGCAAATGGTATTCGCCTTCTTCAAAAACAAGTTCTTGGTCACCAGTTGCGTAAGACGGCATTCCAATACCGAATTCTGAAAAGCTCATTTCAGTTTGCTTAATCTCATAATCATCTGTAACAACATAATGTTCTGTTACATCGGTAAGGTGTATCGAATGAGTGTAAACAATGTTAAAGTGATCATTAGCGTTTAAAGGTAGATGCGCTAGGATTGTATTTGTATTTTCTTTATAAAAAACGAGAGACGATTGAACCGGTATCATCATGATGATTATCAAAACTAGTAAGCTAAAACCAATGAAAAAAAATGTACGTCTTTTCTTATGTAATTTCATTGATTACATTTGCTCCCCATATGAAAAGTCGGCTGTACATAAAATGAAGCACTATGCTACAGCCGACAGACTTTGTTCTATCCTCTTAAATTATTCTTGTTCGTCAAAATAACGTTGCGCACCAGGGTGTAAGTCAAATCCAATTCCTTCTTGTGAAGTCTCAAGTTGAATGGAAGAAGATCGTTCGTGAGCAATTTCGTCTGTTCTTTCATAAATAGCTTTAGTCATGTTGTAAACAAGATCTTCAGAAAGCGAGTTAGAAACAGCAATCATCGCGTAGACAGCAACCGTATCTACAGCGCTATCAATTCCATCGTACGTACCAGCTTCAACTGTAATAGGTGCATAGAAAGGATACTTTTCTACCAATTCATCCACTTTATCTGGTGACATTGTTACTAAAGCAATATCATTTGTTGCTGTTAAGCCAGATACAGCTCCGGTAGGTGTACCTGCAGTAATAAAGGCAGCATCAATATTGCCATCCTGTAATCCACTTGTAGACTCATCAAAGCTTAAACGTTGTTCATCAATGTCATCCATTGTCATTCCGTAAATTTCGAGAATTTGCTCTGCATTTACATATGTACCAGAGCCAGGTGCACCAACTGATACAGCGCGTCCTTCCAGATCCTCAACCGTTTCAATTCCAGATCCAGCAGTTGTAACAATTTGAATTGTTTCAGGATAAAGCGCACCTAAAGCAGATACATTGTCAATTGGCTCATCAAACGCATTGATACCTTCAATCGCGTCAGACATAACATCCGTTTGTGTAAAGCCAATTTCTGCCTCTCCATCACGCAATTGTGCTAAGTTGTCAGCAGATGCATTTGATGATTGTGCTGTTGTTTGTAGACCTGTTTCTTCAGAGATAATGGTTGCCATTGCACCACCGAGTGGATAATACGTCCCACCAGTACCGCCTGTTAGAAGACTTAGAAAACTAGGATCATCTGATGAGCCACCATTATCCCCATTCCCGTTGTCATCATCGCCCCCACATGCTCCAAGAAGAAGTGCTGCGCTTAAAGTGAAAAGAATTGGAAACGCTTTTTTCATTTGTAAAACCCCCTGTTTATTCAAGTTACTATTCTCTTAGTTTACAAAAAAATATTGAAAAATGTCAAACTTTTAGTGATTTAAAGTAATCAATTAAAAGAATATACGAAGAGATCCAACTTTAGAAAAAGTTGGATCTCTTTCGTCTTATTTTTCATCCTTAGTTTGTTTTAAAATTTCTTGAACCGCTTCTTTTTGCTGCATTTCTACAAGAATATACAAGTAATCATCGGCTTTAATCTCCGTACTGCCTGTTGGTGAAATAACGGAATCTTCACGTTCAATTGCGCTTACATTGACGTGAGGTGGGAACTTGATTTCTGCCAATGTTTTTCCGACGATAGCTGTGTTTTCTGTCGTTTGAAAGTGTAGCATTTCTGCTGTAGACCGTCCGGCAGCAAGCAGTTCTCTTCTAAGTTCTTCACGCCACTCTTCAGAGAGTTCTCGACGTAAATCTTCATAAGCTTCTTCTTTCATCGCTTTCTTTAATGCGTCATCATGGTCAGACTGTTTCCGTCGTTGTTCGGTTTTCCAATCACGAGTGATCATCGTTGCGACTGCAATGAGCATGAAGACGAGAATGAAAGCAAATGGAAGTGCTGCGGTTAAAGCGGCGGTTTGCAAAGCATCTAATCCACCGTCTCCACTAATAAGCAAGACTGAAGCCGTTCCTGCAATTAATACACCCCATAATACTTTTAGTTTAAAGGCCGGGTTTAGGCTACCATTTGATGTCATTGACCCGAGAACGAAAGCGGCTGAATCAGCTGATGTAACAAAAAATATTCCAACTACTATTACAGCTAATAGACTTGAAATCAATGTCAAAGGTAGCTGGTCAAGCATGTAAAATAACGTTAACTCTACTTCAGAATTAGCGATGTCTGCCATTCCGAAAATACCTTGAATTTCAATGTCGAGTGCTGTCCCGCCAAATACTGAAAACCAAATGACAGCCATGAGAGTGGGGACGAGCAGAACACCAGCGATAAATTCACGAATCGTTCTTCCTTTCGAAATACGGGCAATGAAGAGCCCGACAAAAGGTGACCACGACATATGCCATGCCCAGAAAAAAATCGTATTGGCTCCAAGCCAACCATCGTCTGAATAAGGCTCCATTGAGAAGGACATCGATACAACGTTCGACACATATCCACCGAGTGTTGTGACCATGCTCTCAAGTAACGTAATTGTAGGACCGGCAAATAGAACAAATAATAATAACATACCAGCTAAAATTAAATTTAAGTTCGTCAGTTTCTTTATTCCTTTATTAATGCCTCTTACTGCAGAAAATAAGAATAGAACCGTAATAATGGCAATAATCGTTAATTGAAGTGGAATGCCATTTTCTAGTGGCGTTAAGAATGAGACGCCTCCGGAAATCTGTAAAGCACTAATGCCAAACGTTGTTGCGACACCTGCACATGTTGAGATTACCGCTAATAAATCAATGCCTTTTCCCATCCATCCATCTGTTTTTTTCCCTAGAAGTGGGTAAAAAGCAGAACTAATCAATGCAGGTCTGTTTTTACGGAACTGAACATAGGCAAGCGTTAAACCGACAACAGAGAAGGCTCCCCATGCGTGAAGTCCCCAATGAAATACTCCGTATCGGAGGCCAACTTCGGCTGCTTCACCGGCTTCACCTGGTAAATTAAACGCATAACCTGGAGGAGGATCGGAATAGTAAAGAATTGGTTCAGCGACCCCAAAAAAAACAAAACCGACACCTAGCCCTGCTGCAAAAAGCATACCAACCCAAGAAATGAATGAGTGCTCTGGTCGATCAGTTGGTTTTCCGAGCCTTAGTTTCCCGAATGGTGTTAGTGCCACAACGACACCAAACAAAATGAAAACACTGGCAATTGTCATGTAGAACCAGCCGAAATTCGAGATGATCCAATCAAGAGCTGAGTCGGCGGTTGCGCCTAAATGCTGTGGGCTAATGATACCCCAGAGCACAAATAAAGCGATAATGACCGACGAAGAGATAAGAACAAAAGACGATGATTGTTCTTTCAAATTTGAAGATGAATCAGGCTGTTTAGCCATACGCATCAACTCCTCTTTTCCTTTTTATGTACATGCACAACGGGCATATAAGTGTCCCATACCCGGTTAAGGATGTTCGTATACATCTTTTTAGAAATATCTTTAAAGACAGTTAATTAGTTTGCTACGTTAAGACAAGCACGGAAGCACTATTATTTCATTCTATAGGTCATTTGTGTGCGCCATTTATGCACGATTGAATACTGTATGTAGGGGAAATCTTGGTGATAGAGCAACTTGTAGAATATGGCATGAATTTGTCGAGTGAAAGTCTACAAAAACCCGTTGACTTTCTAATTTGAGAGGAGTAAGATTCGTCTTAGACTTTGCGATCTTGCTGCAAGTGAAATCACAAAAGCTAAAAAGGGGATAGACAACATGGAGAGAGGCATTGCTTCTTTTTCGTACTCGGATAATACGCTTGAATACTCAATTACAGGGGAAGGCGACCCAATTTTATATTTGCATGGGGGCCACTCAAGCTGTTTGGAGCAGCTCGGACTAGAGGAGTTAGTGGATCAAGGATATTCTGTCATTGTTCCATCTCGAGCTGGCTACGGGCACACGTCAAAGAAGATCGGGCGCACGCTCGAGAAAGCATGTAGTTTCTATATTGAACTACTAAATGAACTACAGATTGATCAAGTGCATTTAATTGCCGCATCAACTGGAGGACCATCAGGAATTTATTTAGCAAGCCATTACCCAGAACGAATTAAAACGTTTACGTTGCAAGGTGCCGTTACAAAACCTTGGAAGGAAAATCGTTTAAGAGATGCGGTTTTGAGCAGATGTTTGTTTCACCCATATGTGGAGAAATTTATTTGGAAAGGCGTATCGTCATTTACGCGTTTTTCACCAGATCTTGCTTTTAAAACAATCGCACCAGCATATAGTAAATTACCATATGAGGAAATAAAACAACGAACGCTGGCAAGGGACTGGTATTTATTTGACCGAATGACAGAATTCCAGCGCTCTCGTCACGGTTTTTTAATTGATCTCCAGCAAATGAAACATTCGCTTGAACACGAGCTTGATTCAATTTCAGTTCCTACATTAATTGTTCATAGTATAAATGACGCAATTGTGCCACTTGATCATGCAGAGTATGCGAAAGGCCACATTCAATCAGCTAAACTACTTTGTCTTGATACATGGGGGCATTTGCTTTGCCTTGGTAAAGGATCTGAACAACACGCAGATGAACTAATTGGGTTTTTAAATCAACATTCAGCATAAAGAACACGGCTATGCCGTGTTCTTTTCTTGTTAACAGCTAACTTAGTATTACAACAATTTCGATCCCCATTGACTTCGTTCGACCATTTTCTTAAGCTGAACGTTGTTAGAATCTTTTTTTAACATTGTCCAAAAAAAATCTGCAATAACTCTACAAAGTAGGGGATAGTAAGAAAACAATATACATATGACACCCAGGAGGTTATTATGCAACATGTATTATGGGGTTTAATGGGAATAGTGGTCCTATTAGGAATCGCTTTTTTACTTTCTTCGAACAAGAAAGCGATTAATTGGCGAACAATAGTTACTGCTTTGGCACTACAGGTTTTATTTGCTTTTATCGTGCTGTGGACGGAAGTAGGAAGAAATGCTTTGGAAGGGTTAACAAAAGGAGTCCAAGCTGCTATTAATACGTCAGAAGCAGGTATCAATATGCTATTTGGCGATGTATTAGCGCTTGAAGGAGTGGGTAATGTCTTTGCCTTCCAGGTACTGCCAATTATCATCTTCTTTTCAGCGATCATAAGTATTTTATATCACTACGGAATCATGCAGTTTATTGTAAAGTATTTAGGTGGCGGGATTTCTCGTTTGTTAAAAACGAGCCGCGCGGAGTCAATCTCTGCAACTGGAAACATTTTTGTTGGTCAAACAGAAGCGCCTTTGCTTATCAAACCGTATCTTGGCAAGATGACGACTTCTGAACTATTTGCAGTTATGACAGGTGGTATGGCAACGGTAGCCGGTTCTGTAATGGCTGGAATCTCTATGATGGGAATTCCGCTCGAGTACTTAATTGCCGCGACGTTTATGTCAGCACCAGGTGGTTTGTTGATGGCGAAAATGCTTGTGCCAGAAACAGAAGTAAGTGAAACGAAGGACAAAATCAATTTTAAAGTAGAAAGTGAATCACGTAATGTAATCGACGCTGCATCAAACGGTGCCCTTGATGGCTTAAAGCTTGCACTAAATGTTGGGGCGATGTTAATTGCGTTTGTATCTCTAATCGCTTTGATCAATTTAATCCTTGGTTCAGTTGGTAATTTGGTTGGATTTGGAACAATTACCCTTGAAGAAATATTAGGATATGTCTTCTCGCCAATTGCTTGGGTCATTGGTGTACCTTGGGGAGAAGCTGTTCAAGCAGGTTCCTTTATCGGGCAAAAAACGATTGTTAATGAGTTTATCGGATTTGATGCATTAGCAAGTGCAGAGGGCACTTTATCAGATCGGACCTTTATTATTACAAGCTTTGCTCTATGTGGTTTTGCGAATATCAGTTCAATTGCTATCTTGCTAGGTGGTTTAGGTGGATTGGTTCCAGAACGTCGTCCACTAATTGCAAAGTATGGTGTGAAAGCACTTATTGCCGCAACGCTCGTAAACTTAATGAACGCAGCCATTGCTGGAATGTTAATTGGATAATGAATGAAGGTAGTCAGAATCATGGCTGCCTTTTTTATTTTCCGATAGAATGATGTGAAAGGAGAGTGAGAACCATTGACAATTGAAATAAAGGAAGCGACGTTACAGGATGCGAGGGCTATTCTTGAGTTACAAAAAATCGCTTACCAAAGTGAGGCGGAACTATATAAAGATTATTCCATTCTTCCGCTCCATGAGACAGTTGAAGACGTAGAACGGGCTTTTACGAAGAACGTCGTGTTAAAAGCCGTTAGTAATGAGAATAAAATAGTTGGTTCTGTTCGAGCAATGCGTGAAAGTGACACGACGAAAATAGGGAAATTAATGGTGCACCCTAGCTGGCAGGATCAAGGTCTTGGAAGAAAGTTGATGGATGCGATTGAAGAGACTGTTGAGAGCTCAGTCTATGCGCTATTTACAGGAAGTAAGAGTGAGAAAAATTTGGCGTTCTATCAAAAGCTAGGTTATAAAACGATTAAGCTCGATACGTTGCCAGGCGAAGCAACCGTCTTTGCATTTATGGAAAAAACGGTTTCATCGAAATAATTATTATGGAGCAGCGCGCATAGACTGAAACTATGTCATATGTAAGCGAGGGTCCTGTTAATGCAAGAAGCAATCTACACCTCTATTCATGGGAAATGGAACTCCTTTCAATCGATGTTTACACAGCTAGAAGCGTATATTGCTGAAGAACCAATGTGTAGGTATAGAATCAGTATAGGGACAGATTCACAAGTACATGCTCAGACAACGCGGTTTGTGACTGGAATTGTCGTTCAACGGATTCATTTAGGGACATGGGCCTGTCTGACTAAAAGAATCGTTGCTGAAAAGATGCTTAATTTGTACGAACGTCTCTCTTATGAGACGGCATTGACTGAACAGGTTTTAATTTTATTTACCCAAGCTCGTAAGGAACAGTTGCTTAACTTGATTAACTCACAATTAGGAGAAGAGGCCTTATTGTTTGAAGCACATCTGGATCTTGGTTCGCAACTAGAAAATCGCTCATATGTCTATGCAGACGAAATGATCAAACGTGTAGAACGATTTGGTTTTGTTGGTAAACTTAAGCCGGATTCTTTCGTTGCAAGCAGTTATGCAAACCGGTTCACCAAATAAGGTCACCTCGCTTAGCGAGGTGGCCTTTTCCAATGTGGATGCCTTTGAGGAAGAGGCGGTGGTCCAATCGTTTCACGAATAACGGTATCGTTCTGATGGGGAAATTGATGAACATGACGATAAACTTTATTTGTTACATAATGTGTTAATACAGGGTGAACTTCTTTTACAACAAATTCTTCCACATAAGGGTGTGGACCGTTTGGGCGAAATCTCGGTTTTCGAAACATAAGAATTCATCCTTTCCTTTACGATCAGCTTATGTACCAGAGAGCGAATTGGTATAGGCAAAAAGTAGATCGATTATGCACGAGTAAAAAGCCAGCAAACGGCTCCTTTCAAAGGGGGCTGCTTGCTGGCTTCATTTAAACGCGTTTTGGACGTGATCGCATGCGAATGCGAATGAGACGGTACGTATGTTGAACAATAACTTTACCAACTGCGTACGTCGGAACAGCAAGTAAAATACCAATGAAACCGGCTAATTGACTTGCTACCAATAATACAAAAATAATTGTCAGTGGGTGAACGGAAAGCTGTCTACCCATAATTTGTGGTGAGAACACATTGCTTTCAATTTGTTGGATAACAACCACTCCACCGATAACAAGAAGTGCGGTGAACGGTGAGTGAAATAACGCGACAACAACGGCAGGGGCTGTACCAATCCATGGCCCGATAAACGGGATAACGTTCGTAAATAAAGCAACTAAAGCTAAGATTAAGGCGTAATCTAGCCCAATAATTAAGTACCAGATTAAACAAAGGACTCCGACACAGGCGCTAACTAGAATTTGTCCTTGAATGTAACCGCTAAGTGCACTATCTAAATCACTTAGTACGCGATTTCCTTCTTCTTGTTCTCTAGCAGGAAACTGATTGATAACCATCATCGGTGCTTTTTTTCCGTCTTTAAGCATGTAGAACAAGACGAAAGGAATAATAACCGCGACAATTACAAAGTTGGCAATCGCGCTAATAAACGAGCCAATACTATCAACGGCTGATTGAAGGTAGCCCTCTAAGTTTTCCGTAATCGTGTTAGAAATGTTTTCAAATGAAAAATCCATCTGCTCAACAATGTTTTGAAACGCTGGTTGTTCTTGCAGATCTTCAACAAAACTTTGCACGGTATTGGCGTAACGAGGTACATTATCAAAGAACGACATGACCTGATTCTGAAGAATCGGACCAACATAGAGCAACGCACCTGTTGCAATCCCAATCAAGACTAGAAAGACAATTAAAATGGAAAGTCCACGATGGAGCTTTTTGCTCAATATATTCACAAATGGTCTCAGCAAATAATAGATAATGAGCGCGATAACGATTGGAGCAAATAACGTTTGAAACAAAACAGCAATAGGTCGGAAGATGAAGTTAACGAGTGACCCAAGGTAAATGATAAGAAGGATTACGATAATCCAACTTGCAAATCGAAATGCTTTGTTATCCATCATAACGAGCTAAAACCTCCTCTTTTAAAAAGTATATGTATCTCATTTTGAAAAATATTAGTAAGTGTACTATACCACAAATTTTAGAAAATCCAATCAATATGAGAACCAATCGCTGTTTCAGTAAAGTCGAACAGGGAATACATCTGTACTACGAAGAAAAAGGGTGAGAGTCATGCGTATCGTAACTGGTGAAGAAATGGCGAGCATTGACGCAATCACGATAAATAAGATAGGTCTTCCCGGAGTCGTGCTGATGGAGAATGCGGGGCGAGAGATTGCTCGCAGATTAATTGATCTATATGGGATGGAAAAACGCTTTCTTCTATTTATAGGAAAAGGAAACAATGGAGGCGATGGCTTTGCTGTTGCGCGAATGCTCAAAGAACAAGGTGTTTCCGTTCTTACATGTATTGTTGAAGATGAAGCGATTTTTGAAGGAGACGCTAAGCTTCATAAACGTGTTTACGAGCAAAGCGGCTACCGCTGGCGTTACTGGAAAGAGATGAATCGAACCTGGAGTGAGGTGCTTTGTGAAGTAGACGTTGTTGTCGATGCGATGCTCGGTACAGGACTAAGAGGCGCCATTCGCGAACCGTATACGTCCATCATAAAAAAAATCAACCTTGCGGATAAAGAGATTGTTTCAATTGATTTACCTAGCGGTGTACCAGCAGGGGAAGCAGAAATGGAAGGTGAGCCAATATCGGCTGATCGCACATTTACATTACAATTAATGAAACTTAGTTACTATTTAGAGGCAACAAAGCCATACTATGGCGAGGTAGAGACGCTACCAATTGGCATACCGCCTGCAACAATGAATCATCTGGAAGCGCAACGGTGTGTGTGGGGCAAAGATGAAGTGGTTAATAGTTGGGTTAAGTCGAATCCTTTTGCTCATAAAGGGAGCAATGGAAGAATTGGAGTGATTGCAGGTAGTCAACAAATGCCAGGTGCAGCCGCATTATCAGCTAGTGCGGCTATTCGAGGAGGGGCAGGGTTAACGACTGTTGGTACGGTCAGTACAGCGATACAAACCGTTGCCACTCATGTAAAAGAAGCGATGTACACAGCATTTAGCGAGCAGAGCGGATTGATTGCTCCGACAGAAGAAGAACTCTTTGCTTTTTATGAAGGGAAAGCAGCTATCGCAATTGGTCCTGGGATTGGCCGAAGTACTCGTATAAAAGCAATGATTGCCCATGCCATTGAGCATTACACTGGTATCCTCATTCTTGATGCTGATGCACTCGTTTATGTAAGTGAACTACATGATGAGGTAAAAAAACGCCGCTCTCCGCTTGTTCTCACTCCACATATTGGTGAGATGGCGCATCTTGCAAATGAGTCAGTTGATGTTGTAAAACAATATCGATTTACTATTGCTGAGACGTATGCACAGACTTATCAGGCTCACATCATCTTAAAGGGTCCGCACACAATTGTTGCGAATCCGAATGGGGGAATGACGGTCAACCATTCTGGAAATGCCGGTCTTGCCAAAGGAGGATCAGGTGATGTGCTAACGGGTATCGTTACAGCATTAGTGGCAAGGCAACCACTAGAAACCGCCTTGTCAACAGCTGTATTTCTTCATGGGCATGCGGCAGATCTATTAATTAACCAAGGTTTCTCAATTAACAGCTTGACCCCAAGTGATTTAATTGAAGGTTTAGCAGAAGCATATAAACTGTGTGAATAATCCTTACATGATGATACAAGCTCTTACACCTCATGACGTGTTTTTATTCTCCTATTTTTGAGAATACTGGTAGTAACAGATTCTACATGATAAAGGAGTATGTGAAGATGAAAAAATGGTCAATGGTTTTTGTGGCGACTTTAACAGCTACTGCTTTGGTCGGATGCAACCAAGATGAGCCTCAAGGAGAGACCAATCAGTCTCCTGACACTACGAATGGTGGAGAGCAAGGAGATAGCACAAATAATAGCAATGAGATGGACGACCTTGGTGTCTATATTGATCTTAATGTTGCTTTACAAGAGTTTGAAGATGCCTATCCAGATGCTTCATTAACATCTGTGGAGTTTGATACACGTGCGATGCTATACGAATTTGAAGGTATGGATGATGATACCGAATATGAGATGGATATAGATGCAACAACGCAAGAAATCACCCATCAGCGAGAGGAAGCTCTTGATGCAGACGATGCAGCTGGAATTGAGAGAGAGGAAGAAGGTTTTTCATTTGAAGGGCTAATCACTCTTGATGAGGCAGTTGATTTAGCACGAGAAGAAGTTGCTGGTGAACTTCGATCTTGGGCATTGGATCGTGACAATTCAAGAACGATCTATGATGTGACAATGGATGTTGAAGGTAATGAGCACGAAGTGAAGATTGATGCAGAGACGAGTGAAATTATAGAAGTTGACAAGGATTAATTAAAAAAGCTGTTTAGCCTATTTATTGGCTGAACAGCTTTTTACTTTTGGGTTTCCGCTAGGTGCTTTAGTTCTTGTGTTCGTTGTTTTAAAAAACGAGTCATATAGGCTTTTAGAAACAGGAAATTTGCTATGTGACCAAGAAACCCTAACGGAGCTTTATACGTAAATGTATCAGTCATCATTGTGCCGCCGCTAACCTCGTGAAATTGGTGAACATGTGTAAATGAGTGAAAGGCACCATTTACCATAACATCAGTAAATTCAGCGGGAACATTCAAATCAACTATTTGAGCCGTCAACCGTTGCTTTACACCAAGATGAGTTGCTTCCCATGTTACGGTGTCATGTAGCTCTAATAACCCATGTGTGACACCAGCAACTGCTCGCTCGTTTGTATTCCCTGTTGTTAAAGTGTGAATGGTCACGTCGCGGGCGAGATCAAAGCAAATAGAACGATCAGCTTTAATAAACGTGCGTATTCGTATCGTCGGCATCGGCTCGCTCCTTCTATCAGTCTTTGCAGAAAACTGTACAATAAGTATGATAGAGATACAAGAGGAGGGAAAGCTGATGAAAATGGAAACCCATTTATTTTTGTTTGGCGGAGGACCTCCGTTTACGGGGAAGCTCGCTAGACAGTTTTGTGAAAAAGCCCTACGACAATCATGTACGATTCTAGTAATGCCGCGTCCTGGGTGGGAGAACTATCAGTCTGTTTATGCGGATAAACTGGCTGAATATGGGTTAAAATGCGCGTTCATTCCGTTGGGGCAGGTACCGGTTAACGAGGCCGTAGAAGAGATTAACCAAGCAGGTGCACTTGTAATTGGTGGAGGAAATACAGAGCGCTATATTGATGAAGTGGTTGAAACGCCCATCGGAGAAGCACTAAAAAAACGTTTTCGAGCAGGTGTGCCAGTCGCTGGCTTTTCAGCAGGTGCAATTCTAAGTATGGAAGAGAGTCTGCTTTCACCGCGCGACAATAACACAGGGAGATTATTGGAACGGCGAGGATTAGGCCTCGTAAAACATACAGCGGTTGCCGTTCATTTTAGTGAATGGAATGATGAACAACACTTGCTTGATCTGGCATCTACTTATAAGAATAAGGAATGTTACGGGATTGATGAACAAACCGGTCTCTATTTAAAAAATGGGGAAATCGAATTCTATGATGGCCGTGGTGTTTATACGGTCTTACATAATCAGATCGTGAAGCTGGGGGAGAAACCATGACTGAGTTTAAAATAAGACATGCGAAAGTTAGTGATGCGGCAAATCTAATTGCGCATATGAAACATGTGTTTACAGAAAATCCTTCATTTTATGGCACGGCCGTAGAAGAGTTTACATTGAGTGTCAGGGAAGAAGAGGAATGGATTAAAAACCATCATGCAGATGGGCTCATTTTGCTGGCAGAAATCGATGAGCAACTGATTGGCATGATGCATTTTAAGCCTTCATCTAGTAGGCGTTTTGCCCACCAAGGCATTCTCGGAATCAGTGTTAAAGAATCATATGCAGGATTAGGAATTGGTACCCGATTGCTTACGCAGCTGCTTGATTGGGCAAAGAAGAACCCCAACCTTGAGAAACTAACGCTTGAAGTGTTTTCAAATAATGAGCGTGGAATTCACTTATATAAAAAATTAGGGTTCCAAGAAGAGGGGCGCTTGTTAAGAAACGCGAAGCTCGATGATGGGACATATGTTGATGATATTATTATGTGTCAGTTTGTTTGAAATTTTACTTGCGTGTGACGTTACGTCATCAACTAGGATAGAACAATGGAGGTGACGTGATGGAAGAGACGATTGGACGTTTTGCTAAAAGGGTCGGGACAACACCTAGAACATTGCGGTACTATGATCAAATTGATTTACTTAGGCCAGCACACTTAAACGAAAAAGGACAGAAGGTATATACATTAAAAGAGTGGGAACGTTATCAGCAGATTCAAGTGTGCAAGCATTTAGGAATGTCGCTGGAAGAAAGCAAACAGGTTGTGAATAATCCTGACTTAAGTCCACGCTCCATGCTGAACTTGCAAAAGAAACTGCTCATTAAAAAGAAGAATGAAATAGAAGAAGTACTTGAAACAATTGAACGGACAGAGCGGCTATTTGAAACGGTAGAAATAGGAGACAAAGAAGTCGACGATCTTTTTTTTATTTTATTAGATTCATTTCGAAAAGAGCAATTACAGACTAAAGAGCTAAAAGATCATTTTTCTGAAGAGGTTATCGGTACACTCTTTGGAGAATACGAAACCCCTGCTGTTCGCAACGCGATAGATCAGGAAGTGCTTCTTTTTTATAAACGGATGCGGCAATCAATGGAACAAGGGCAAGATCCGACAGCTTCTAAGGTTCAAGAAATGGTGAAATCTTTTTATACACTTTTACCGGTCGATTTTTCAGCTGAACTATTGAGTCAAGATGCATCTTTTTTTGATAAGCATCATGGATTGTTCTCAGTTTATTTTCCAAAAGAGCTTGGGGACTACATTCATCAAAGCATTGTCGAATATTTTGATCAAAGGGAGAATGATGCACGTGGACGTTGAACAAAAGCAAACGCTAGGAATTGGCCGTTTTTTCTCAATGATAAAGCCGTTTCTTCCTAAACCATTTTTACTTGTGCTAGCGGTTCTCCTCGTTGTATTTGAGACAGCTCTCGCTTTAATTGTGCCGCTGTTAACGATGAATTTCATTGATGGAATGACGTTAGACGGGATGCAATGGAGCACGATTTGGATATTAGTTGCCGTCTTTATCTCCCAACTGATTATGTCTGGTTTGGCTATTTATACAATGGTCTACATCGGTCAGCGAGTGGTCCTGTCGCTAAGAGAGACGGCGTGGCAGCGGATATTGCGTCTACCTATTTCCTTTTTTGATCGGCATTCTTCTGGAGAAATGATGAGCCGGATGACCAATGATACGCTTGTTATTAAGGATTTTATGACGCTGCAACTAATCCCATTCATTTCTGGAATTATCTCAATCGTTGGTTCCATTGTGATTTTACTTGTGCTCGATTGGCGGATTACGTTAATGATGCTAGCGGTGGTTCCGGCTTCCTTGCTTGTGATGATGCCTCTTGGACGGCGGATGTATAAGGTGTCCCGTTCTTTACAAGACGAGACCGCATCATTTCAAGGCGATTTAGGAAGAGTGCTGTCTGACATTCGGTTAGTTAAAGCATCTCTTGCTGAAGATCAGGAAAACCGAGTTGGGTTGTCTCGAATGAAGAAATTGTTTGGCTACGGGGTGCGAGAAGGGCGAATCATGGCCGTCATTCAGCCAATCATGATGAGTTTGATGCTCATTATGCTTGTCGTTATATTTGGATACGGAGGCGTGAGAGTTGCAGCAGGAACACTCTCAGCGGGTGCGTTGGTTGCCATTATCTTTTACTTATTCCAAATTTCTATGCCATTTACGCAAATGGCAAACTTCTTCACACAGCTGCAAAAAGCACTAGGAGCAAGTGAACGAATCGATTCAATCTTAAAAGCGGAGCAAGAGAAAGACGTCCATGAATTAAGTAAACAAACGAACGCTTCAGAATCACTTGAGTTTAAGCGGCTCTCGTTTCAATATGCGGATGAAAAACAGATTTTAAATAAAGTAGCATTTCAGGCACCGATTGGACAAATGACTGCATTTGTTGGTCCGAGCGGGGCTGGGAAAACAACGTTGTTCTCGTTAATTGAGCGTTTTTATCAGCCAACTGAAGGAGATATTTCCTATAGAGGAGAATCAATCTATTCAATAGGGTTAAAAAATTGGCGCAATAAAATTGCTTACGTTTCTCAAGATTCACCGATGATGTCGGGGACGATTCGAGATAATTTAACATATGGACTTGATCATGTTAAAGATACTCAAATTGATCAGGCGATTATGGATGCGAATCTCCAGTCCTTTGTTCAATCCTTACCAGAAGGGTACGATACAGAAGTGGGTGAGAGAGGTGTTCGCTTATCAGGCGGTCAGCGTCAGCGCCTTGCAATTGCCCGAGCAATGATTCGCAATCCAGAAATCCTCCTGCTTGATGAAGCAACAGCACATTTAGACAGTTCATCCGAGAAGCTTGTCCAAGAAGCACTTGAGCGCTTGATGTTAGACCGGACTACGCTCGTCATTGCGCACCGCCTAGCAACGGTTCGTCACGCTAGTCAGCTGATTGTTTTAGAGGAAGGGCAAGTGACAGGAGCAGGAACACACCAAGAGTTGCTTGAAACACATGATCTGTATAAAGAGCTTGTGCAGCAGCAATTAACATTTGATTAAGGAAAAAGTTGCCTAAGGGTAGCTTTTTTTTATACCTTAATCTTGCTTGAATAAGGTCGAGACCGGGTAAAAAATATTGTTTAGCTTGTTACCTACTATTTTTTAATGAGCGTCATATAGTAGCTTTAAAGGAATTAAATTGGTTATGGAGGAATGATAATGGAAGAGAGACTGGGCACGGAAGATCGTAATGAACGAACGATGCAGATGGATGAAATGCCGCTAAGGAATTTACTTCAAATAATGAATCAAGAAGATGCTCACGTCATTTCTGCCGTAAAAAGCCAATTGCCACAAATTGAACAAGCCGTTCAGGCTGCTATAGAGTCATTTCAAAATGGAGGAAGGCTTCTTTATGCTGGTGCAGGAACCTCAGGTCGTCTTGCTGTTTTAGATGCGGTTGAATGTAAGCCTACTTTTGGAATGGGGGCAGATCGGATTCGAGCTGTTATTGCTGGAGGGCAAAAAGCGGTAACTGAGGCGGTTGAAGGAGCAGAAGATGATTATGATACCGGAGTAAGAGAATGTGCGTATCTAAAGGTAGGTGCTAAAGATACCGTTATCGCTTTAGCGGCAAGTGGTCGGACGCCCTATGCGATTGGCTTCTTAAAAGAAGCTAGGGCACGAGGGGCCAAGGCTATCTCAATTAGCTGCAATAAAGATAGTTTGCTTAGTGAACAAGCTGATATTGCCATTGAACCAGAAACAGGGCCGGAAGTCTTAACTGGGTCAACACGCTTAAAAGCTGGAACCGCTCAAAAGCTCATTTTAAATATGATTTCAACTGCGGCAATGGTCGGGATTGGCAAAGTTTATCAAAACTTAATGGTCGATTTGCAACCAACTAATGAGAAATTAGTAGACCGATCAAAACGAATTGTGATGGAAGCAACGAATGCTACGGAAGCAGAAGCGATGCAGGCGTTAAAATTAGCAAACAATGCTGTTAAACCTGCTATTGTCATGTTGCTTTTAGATTGTAGCAACGAAAAAGCTAATCAATTGCTAGCAGAGAACAATGGTTTTATAAAGGAAGCTGTTCAAAGAAAATAAAGAATTGCACAGGTGTTTTTTTACCTGTGCAATTTTTTCCGTTTAAAACAAATATGTAATTAACCATTTCCCGTTATGTAGCATTAATTCAACTTCAATTTCTTGCGCTTCTTCATCATTAAAGAAAGATGTGGTCATCGCCATTGTGGCATAGACCGTTGCATATTCCCCATCAATTTCTTCTTCTAAATTACTTAGCTCAAAGTCAACCATTGAGAACATTAGTTCTTCGAATCCATTCCCAAATTCAGCATCCATCTCTTCTAACACGTGAGCACCTTCTTCGGGATGAATATATGTTTTCATCTGTTCAAAGTCAGCTTCGTTTAGTGAATGAACGAATCCTTCAACAGCTCCCGTTGGCGTGTTAGCAAAAGTGGTGCGGAAGAAAGCGAAATAAATAATGAGTGCGATGACTGCGACTGAACCGATACCTATGAAAATCTTCTTTTTAGACGTGTTCGTAGATTGGTTTGCACCGTTTGAATGAATCGGTTGTGATGCAGATTGTTGACTCGCTTGTTCCTCTGTTGCAAATGCTTGACCGCAGTTCGTACAGAACCGGTCATTTTCCTGACGTTTTGTACCACAATTTGAACAAAACAAAAAAATCCCACCTTTTGTATGAATTAGAGCTCCTCTATCTTATAACTGATTGCAGGTAAGAAGAAACCCTTTTTTGTTTTATTTACGGTAAAAAATTGGAGTTGAGGGTTTCTTTTTATAAATTGTTACGAGAAGCAGTATAAGTATAAAGGATTAGTATAAAAGATTGTTATTTTGCTTGAATCTGTGCATAAATGACCGATATAGTTAATTGGTGGCAAACGATAAAAAGGAGGTGAAGTTGTGTCTTTCTGTGGACAATGTGGAAATAAACGAGAGGTTGGAAAGCCCTTTTGTGGGAACTGTGGTCAATCATTAACCGAACAAACCAGAAATGGGAGTGCAAAGCCAGCCTCTGTAGTCAAACGAAAGCGTACCAAAAAAGAGAAAGGTTTACTTGGTGGGATGATTGCTGTCATTTTACTTGTAATGGGGGGAATCTATGCTGGAAATGAATACACATCAGCAGAACGCACCGTTGATCGATTTGTGAGTGCAGTTAACGCTGAAGATATTGAGGCGATTGAAAAGCAGTTGGATCGGGCTGGGGAACACGCCGTGCAGCCATTTGAAGTAGAAGCAATGATTGCTCTATTTGAGACAGGGGATGTAAATCTAAATCAATTGGCATCGTCATTAAAGAGTGTAGGATCATCGGAAGGATTCACGCTTGTAGAAGAAGGCACTTTTTTATTTATATTTAATACATATCAAATTGAAGTTAATGAACATTATTACGAAGTACATATACCACATGAAGAAATTGAGTTGACAATTGATGGCGAATCAATTAATACTGCTCAGGCAGACGATTATTTTATTCGAGTTGGACCGTTTATCCCGGGGATTTACACAATTGAGGCACTCGTTACTAATGAGTTTGGTGAGTTTACCCATACACAAACAGCGTCCTTTATCTATGGATACGAAACAGTCTATGTCGATATGAATATCGACCTTGTTTCTTTTAACATGTATGAGGAGAACGAACATGTTTCGATTTTAGTGAATGACACAGAGGTGTCGCTTGCAGAAGGTTCGGCTGAAGTGGGACCAATGCTAATTGATGGGCTATCGAGCTACCAAATTGTCGTTGAGTACCCATGGGGGGAAGAAACGTCTGAACCATTCCCAATTGATTCTGCCTATCAAGATGTGCTACTAGATTTTGAGATTAATGAAGAAATAGAAGCAAAGTTGGCTGAAGCAATCATTGAGTTTGGTGAATCGTATTATGAAGCGTTTAGTCAGTTTGATGAGGGGTTGCTAGTAAGAACGAGCGGAGAATTGCCTCATAATCATCTAGCAACGTTTTATGAAGTGTATGAAGATAATTCCTATGAATACGCAGCGCAGCTTGATTCAATTGATGTTTGGTATGAGGATCACTACTTAAGTTCAACTGAATCAGGAGAAGTGTTGCTCGTCCTGCCGATTGAATACGATGTTCAGGTAAACCGTTCTGGATTGGATTTAAGTGACGGTTTGTATCATTCAAGTGAAGCTTGTTTTATGAATCTTACCTTTGATAAAGAGGCGGGGTGGAGCGTGTATGACTGTCAGTTAAGCGTATCTAGCTGGCTTAACAGTGGTGATTCTGTCTCATATCCAGGATCTCAAGTCTTGCATCAATCAGATGATTCAGTGGAGATAGAGTTTTAGACCATAGATGAACCGTCAAATAAGCAGCTTTATCAGGTAACTAAATAATAGTAAAAAGGAGTACAAAAAATGAATTGTCCTAACTGTCACAAGGAAGCAAGTCCGAATGAAAAATTCTGTACAGCATGTGGTACGAAATTACATACACAATTTGGTGAGGGTAACCCGAGTAGCGAGAGCCACAGTGACCATACAAATGTGCAAGCGCAGCCACCAAGTCAACAAGCCTCTCAGGGCGACACTTTTTCAAATCAGGCAACCACTTTTGGAAAAGGGTTTGCACAAACATGTCTCGCTGTTTTAAAATATCCAACATCTATAAGTCAAGCAGGTGCAAGTGGTTTTGGACACGGTTTAGCGGCGCTGCTTCTATTCTCCGTTTTCATGCCGTTAGCAATCTATGCTTTTATTCAAAACATGCCATTTTTCTCGGCATTCGGTGGCGTTAGCTTTGGAGATATTGTTCCAGAGGTTTTCCTAATGATCATCATTACCCAAGCTGTTGTAGTCGGTTCTATATTTGTCTCATTAAAAATAGGTAAGGTTCAGGTCGCGTTTAAAGAGGTTGTAGCGCGTTATGGCGGGTTAATGATTATCCCAACGGCGCTTTCACTCTTATTGATTTTTATAGGTTTCGTTAATATAACAACTTTATTTTGGTGGACGATCATCTTAATTTGCATTACATCAAACCTTGCCTTGATAACAGCCATTTATAGTTATGCAAGTAAGAAAGCGCAAGCGGGTGTCGATCTCTTTTACTTACCTGTCATTGCACAATTCATCCTTTACCTTGTGATCTATTTTTATGTAGAAGGCCGCTTGAATACCTTTATGAACGGGTTATTTGAGATGTTTGGCGCTATGAATATGTTTTAAGCTGAAGCCATTCTCTGTTAAGGAGATGGCTTTTTTTGAAAATGAAAAACAAGAATGTTATAAATGTAGCAACCTAAGTAAGTTCCCTAACGTATAATAGAATGAGAGAAGAGGGGGCGGAATGATGAGTAACTCAAAAATGAGCTTAATTACATGGACAGCACTTTTTGTCATAATGACGCTTTGGTTTCCTAGCAAAGCCAACGCAGAAGCAGTTGTAGAGGACAATGTATCGTTTTTTTCGAGCACGGAAGCGGAACAAATTGAAGCAGAAGCGGATGATACATACTTTGATTATTACATACAAACCGTTCCGACTGTTGGCGAACAGAACATTGCTGAGGCAGCTGATGAGTTATTGAATGAGGTTGGTCAGCAAGGTTTTGATGTGTCGGTCTTAATCGTAGAGGATGTAAGCGAGATCTTTGTAAATATTCGACCAGGTTCTGAAGTAGATGATGTGTTGGGTGGAACAAGTATTGAATCGGTTATTGACCAGACCTTTATGAACTCACCTGATGGAGAGGGAATTACCGCGCTAATTGAATGGTTTGAGACGGAGCGCACGAGTGAATCATTTTATGGCATGATCATAAGCATTGTGATGATCGGTTTTGCCGGTTTTATTGTAGTCGGGTTTTTCATCAAGAAAAGAAATGAGAAAAAAGAGCGACAAGCTTCGATTAATACCCTTGTTGATCGACAAAAGCGTGTGCTTGCCGATACGCTTGAGCCGTATCATCAAGCGAATGAGCGTAGTGAGCTGAGTCGTGGAAAGACGCAGGAGTTATTTAAAGAGCTACACCAAGAGTTGTTTCAATTCTTAACAGAAGCAAAAGATCACGAGCAAGCGCTTAACAAATGGATAGGAGAGAATCAAAAGCAAAAAAAGACTGCATTTACGGCTGCCATTAAAGGATTGATGCAGGTAACAGAAGCTCAGGAGACTGAACTTGAAGAAAAAAGAACACGTTTGAAAACGATGATTGATCAAGAGATGGAAATTTCGTCTCAGATAAAATCAATGCGTGGACAAATGGATCAAATTCAGCAAAAAGCGAAGCAGGCAAAACAAATCTCGTCGTATGAATTAACAAAGGCTATGGATGAGATAGCGGAAGCAGAAAAGAAATTTGAGGAGATTGTTGCGGCAGATGAGGCATTTGACTTTATTACAGCTGCTAATCTTTATACCCAAGGAGAGAGCTTAATAGAGACCGCTGAAGCGCATATCGAGCTTATTTCTGCACTGTTGGAAAAACAGGATGAAGTTCTCGATCAAGTAGCGCAGCAGGAAGAGGATATTAAGATTATAGTGAAACGGGAAAACCTCCTATTAGTGGACGAAGATCCATATGCTCTTTTGCAAGGAGTGAGAGACAACTATTCGACATTTAAGAAGTCTCTAGAATACGGCGATGCAGCAAAAGCGAACCAGCAGTACGAAACGATGCAAAAAAGTATTGCTGAAGCTAAAACAAAAGTAGAATACCTTGTGCAATTAAGAGATGCAACGAAAAAGAGTTACCTTGAAGTGGAAAAGGAGCTTCGTAGGTTCCAGAGCCTTGACGAAATGTTTGCGGTAGAAGTAGAAAAATTGCGCGAAACGTATCATTCCAGTCATTGGACCCATATCGAGCAGTCGTTTCAGCAATTAATCAAACAGCTTTCTGAACTAAAAACAAAAATGCCGGTCATTGCTTCACTGAATGATGACCAGACGCAACACTATAAACAGGCGAACCAAGAATTGACTGAGGCCCAAACGATGCTTGGATCTGCAAGATCATTGTATAACGATTGCTTCCATACATTTGATCAGTTAGAGGCACAAAAAAACCAACTAGAAGAAAAGGCGCAATCGTTGCAGCAGGAATGGTCTGCAACTGAAACAAGAGTCAAACAGCTGGTGCTACCTCTTTCAAATGGGCTACTTGATCAATCCGAGCGGTCGATTAGGCTGCTTGAGCAAGGATTGAAGGAAAAGCCATTGAATCTAAGCAGTTCTGAGCAGGACCTAGCAGAAGCATCGCATCAGCTTAGCCTTATGAGAGATGAGGCGACAAGGATGGAGGAGGAAAAGAGGCAAGTTGAACGAGAGTGGCAGGATGTAGCGGCTTCTTATCAGCGTATCTCGCGTAAACTCTCACTTAGCTTCAGCGGTTCCTCCTTTAGAAGACGGTTTGAAACGGCGCAACAACAAATTGTCCGCTTGATTAGCCAAGGTTCCTATGCAAGCGCCAAGAGTGAGGTAGACATTGCTAGACGTATCGTTGACGAGATGCGGGAAGAGGAGCGGAGAATTGCTCGGAACGCTCAAACGGCGGCAACCATTAGTACAATGAGACATTCAAGCCGAAATTCTAGCGGTGGAAGCTGGGGATCTGGCGGTTCGCGTGGTGGCTCCTCCCGTGGAGGCGGCGGTGGTTTTGGCGGCGGTTCCTCGCGCGGCGGCGGAGGCAGTTTCGGCGGCTCATCACGTGGCGGTGGCGGCAGTTTTCGGAGCAAAGGCGGCGGAAGAAAGTTTTAATAGTGGACAAAGGATGCTCTGGTTAAGGGCATCCTTTTTTATAAAGGAGGTATGGATGGAACGAAAGGCGCTAGTCTTAATTGATTTGCAGCAAGCAATGTTTTATGAAGTTTAGGTTATCAAGCCATTTTAGCTTCTGATTGCCCATAGTACTTGGGATTCACAGGACTTGACGGTAAGCGAAATAATGACCCATTATAATCGTGTGCTAAGGTGGTTTGCAGTAGTAAAGCCGTCTCCGTTAATTATCTTCTAATAAGAAAAAAGCCTATCCGCAGAGCGTGATAGGCTTAAACGGGTTAGGCTTCATTTTTCTTGTTCAATTTTGCTTTTAACGCTTCCAGTTCGCTGTCCACTCCGCTGTTCTTATCGAGTGCGGCAAGCTCATCATCGAGTGATTTATTGTCGCTCCGTAGCTCTCCTGATGCATCAGCTTCGGCTTCTTGGCGCATTACTTTTTCTTCCATGCGGTTAAAGCCGCCACGAGCTCCACTTGAACCAATCGATGATAGGGATTCATTAACCTTAGAACGCGCTTTCGCACTTTCTGAGCGGGCCTTTAACGAATCTTTTTTCATATTCATGTCACGGTACTCATCTTTCATTTCGCGTAACTTTTCTTTCAGTTCTTCTGATAACTTTGCGGACTCTTCATGAGATTCTTTTAGTGAATCACGTTGCGTTTGTTGTTTGTTTTTATCTTCTAAAACACGACGAGCTAAGCCTTCGTCACCAGATTCTAATGCTCGCATAGCTTGATCTTCGCGCTTCGCGACAATCTCAGCGACTTCGTCATATTGTTTCTTAAGAAGCTTCTCGTTTGCTATTTGTTTGGCAACGGCTGCTTCAACATCAGAAATGTCTTTCTCCATATCAAGTAAATATTGGTCCAGCATTTTGCCTGGATCTTCAGCTTTGTTAAGCAAAGAATTTAATTCGGAAGATACAATTGTGCGAACACGGTTAAAAAAACGAAACATTGGTCCTTCCCCCTTTAATTGATCTATACATTCTTACGATACCATAACTCGTTCGGTAATGGATATTTCTACGTTATGAATGCATAAATGGTTTCACTTTTATTCAGCGAAGCAAGGTTTGTTCAGAGCTGCGCTCGTGGTATGCTATAGACATACAGATGCTAAAGGAGTGGAGAATCAGATGAAACGAATTGCAATTGATATGGATGAGGTTATGGCGGACTTCACGAAAAAATTCATCTCATTATATAATACGGATTATCAAGAAGCGATTACCTTAGAAGACTTGCATGGGAAGAAGCTGCGCGAACTTCGGCCAGAGCGGGCCGAAGCGTTACGCAATTATCTAGTTGATCCTGGTTATTTTAGAGACCTTGAGGTCATGCCGGACGCCCAAGCGGTCATTAAAGAGTTGTCGGGCAAATATGAAGTGTATATTGCGACTGCTGCTATGCATTTCCCCTCTTCCTTCACTGCAAAATATGAGTGGCTTCAGGAACATTTCCCTTTTTTAGATGACCAGCATTTTGTTTTTTGTGGAGATAAAAGCGTGATTAAAGCCGATTATTTAATTGATGACAATGTCTATCAGCTAGAACGTTTTACTGGCGAAGGAATCTTATACACTGCTCCTCATAATGTACATACGACAGAGTATACGCGCGTAAATAATTGGCAGGAAGTGCGGTCGTATTTTTTAGATTAACGTAAAAAGCCGAGACTTTGTCTAAAGTCTCGGCTTTTCGTATACCTTCTTCATTCTTCAGGGCGCTTCCCTGGATCCATCTGTTCACTCGTTGCTGTACGCAACGGTTTTACTTTCATGTCTTTTTCGATTCTAATTTGACAGGATAGGCGTAAGTTTGGTGCAGTGATGCCTTTCTTTTCGCGAATCCCTGCTTCCGCCTCGCCGATCGGCTCAACTTCTCCTTCAACAATCTCACAAATACAAGTTGTGCAACGGGCATTGCCGCCACAGCGGTGAAGAATATCAACACCGTTGTCTTCCAGTGCTAAAACGAGCTTCTTTCCTTGTTCTGCTTTAAATGAGTGGTACCCTTCAACGTGAATAATTGGCATGAGCGTTATAACCCCTTTATAGATGCTTTTTTTCTCTCTTTCATTAAGTTTAGCATGAAACACTCAGAGCATGAATGACTTTCATGAAACTCATGAGAAAGGATAAACGATCTAATGAAAAAAGGGCAATTATATGTGGCGATAAGTTGTGTTATTCTAAGCCGTAATGAACGAGTAACTGAGTTTCTAAATGCTCTGCTTGTTCGAAGCTCAAGCTTTTACGTTTCTTCCGAACATATTCTTCAATTGCGCGTAAGTAAGCAGACAGCTCACTCGTTGCCGTTGGGATTAGTTTACTTGCATGATTTTCAATTGCTTGTAGATCTTCAGATGTATACATCGCGTTCACTCCTATGAACATTTCCTTTATACCGTTTAGTGTACCCTGGATGTCCTCCCATAACTATTAAACAGCTGCTAAACAATACGTGAAAGTGTCTAAACAAGTTGTAAAGAAAGCGGATAAAGTCTCTGAATGATTTGTTTTGATAAGACAAGGGAATGGGTCTATGTATGAGTGAAGTAAATTAGTCAATCTTAGTAGAGAAAAGAAAAAGGAGTGGTGTTAGATGTTATGCCGTTCGAATGATGAGTTACAGCTCCTCGTTAATCAGGCAAAAGATCTCTGTCCTGATGGGAAGGTTGCTGATTACATACCTGCTCTTGCTGAAGCAGATCAGGCTAAACTTTCTGTCGCTTTATTTTATCCAGATGGGCGTCTTTATTCAGCTGGAGATACAAAAGAAAATTTTACATTGCAAAGTATATCCAAAGTGCTCGCGCTTGCGCTCGCATTAATTGATCATGGAGAGGAACATGTTTTTCAGTGGGTGGGCAAAGAGCCAACGGGAGACCCGTTTAATTCCATTGCTAAATTGGAAACAACTACTTCAAAGCCGCTTAATCCGATGATTAATGCAGGAGCGCTTGCGGTAACTCATATGATAAAAGGGTCTTCGGTGTCCCATCGGTTTGAACGTCTACTCGAGTTTGTTCGCTGCCTTTCTAGCAATAAAGACATTGATTATAATGAAGAAATTGCAAAATCGGAGTACGAGACAGCGCACTTAAACCGAGCACTGGCTTTTTTTATGAAACAGCATGGTGCGATTGATGAAAAAATTGAAGGACTAATTGACTTGTATACGAAGCAGTGCGCAATTGAGATGAATTGCATGGATTTAGCGAGAATAGGCTGTGTGTTTGCAATGGATGGTCGAGATCCAGAGACGGATGAGCAACTCGTTCCGCTTGATGTAGCTCGGATTTGTAAAACATTTATGGTAACGTGCGGCATGTATAATGCCTCAGGTGAATTCGCTATTAATGTAGGAATACCCGCTAAAAGTGGTGTGTCTGGGGGCATCATGGGGGCAATACCGAAGAAATGTGGAATTGGAATATGTGGTCCCTCACTTGATGAGCGAGGAAATTCAATCGCTGGGATGAAGCTGCTGGAGATGATGTCAAAACAATATTCTTTTAGCATGTTCTAAGCAGGTCACAAAAAGTGGCTTGCTTTTTTGTATTTCCTCTAAAGCTGTTATCGCGTATAATCGGATGGCGGAAAAGTAGGGAGACGTAATGGAATGAAACAGATAAGTAGTGAATTAAAACAATTAAAGCAAGAAGTGCTGGCGCGAAAACAGAAGCGGATGACCATTAAGATGCGGTCTTTTTTAACTCGGCTCGGGCAGAAGCGCAGAAGCAAAGCACTCATAAAAGAAATAACCTATTGGCTCGATAAGTATGAGTTAGAAGCTTACACGTCAAAGAAAGTACCTTGGCATCAAGTGAAAATGGAGCAGTGGCTGACCTTTTCGGAGAAGAGAGTAAACCAATTTGCACGTCAAGTTCTAGTAAAAGATCAGGCTGAACCACTCAGACTGTATGTTCATCAGGAACAAGCGCTCAGGGCGATAAATAAACAAATGCATGAGCGATTTTCTGGCATTCTATCTATTCCTACAGGTGGGGGAAAAACGATTGTGGCTGTGCAGTGGTTGCTTTCGCATGGGATTCGAAATAAGAGAAAAGTGTTGTGGCTTGCTCATCGCCATGACTTGTTGGAACAGGCATATCATTCAATTGAAACGCTCGCTGTAAAGAGTTTGCTTTCTAAGCGAAAATCGTTTACTTGTCGTTTAATTTCAGGTCATAGCGAACACGATTCGATTACAGAGGTAACGGCGATGGATGACGTCGTTATTGCGACATGTATGAGTCTCGCCAATGCCATCCAGCTTTTTACGGAGCGATGGTTGAGAGAAGATGAGGAACTGCTTGTTATTGTAGATGAGGCACATCATGCAACAGCGAACACGTATCAAGTCGTTTTAAATGAATTAAAGCGTTATGCGAATCCGAAAATCCTTGGACTTACGGCCACGCCCTTTCGGACAATCGAAGAAGAGAAAGGTCTTTTAAAGAAAAGCTTTCGCGACGATCTCATTTATAAGATCGATTTAAGAACTTTAATCGCACGAGGAATTTTAGCTGATCCATATTTTAAAGAAGTAAAACTGAATGCAGGGGAACCCATTTATTTAACAGATTTAGAGAAAGAACAGATTAACCATTTTGATCAACTACCAGAGCGAATTGCTTCTCAATTAATTGATCACAAAAAACGAAATGATGTCATTGTAAAGGAATATGTATCAAACAAGGATGCGTACGGGAAAACAATTGTGTTTGCCATTAACCGAAAACATGCGGTTCTTCTGACTGTGCTGTTTCGGGCAAAAGGAGTGCGAGCCGCCTATGTTATTTCGCAAGAAAAAGAATCCAATCAACATAGAGATGCTACGCTCCACCAATTTAAGACAAATAAGCTTGATGTCATCATTAATGTGAACATGTTAACGGAAGGAACGGATCTACCCGATGTTCAAACCGTATTGCTGACAAGACCGACAACATCAAGAATATTGATGACGCAAATGGTTGGTCGAGCACTGCGGGGAACGGAAGCTGGGGGTACGGAAAAAGCATCTATTGTTTATTTTCAAGATAATTGGCATGACACGCTTACATGGGTTCTACCGCAAACGCTTTATGTAGATGAATCAGCAAGTCAACCAACTAGCAGAATAAGAGAGAAAGAGATTGTGCAGAGTCGTACGATCCCTCTCGAGCACTATGAACAATTGTTTAAACAAATTCCCACTAGTGAGCAGATTGATCACCTTCCATATAATAAAACAATTCCCGTCGGCGTCTATTCTTTTACCAAATTGAAGAATCCGGATGGGGAAACGATCGATATCCTTGTTTACGAAGTTCTTGAAAAGGAGTATCAATTGTTTGTGGAAGCTTTGCCGAAATTAAAGCCCAGCCAAAACATATGGGAGGTTGAAAAAGATTATTTTCCAGGACTAACAAATCAATTTGGATATCGAAGAGAAGATGTTGAAACGATCATACTCTTTTATAACGAAACGAAGCAAAAACCAATTTTTCGCTATTTTAAAGATCGTCATAAAGTAGATTTGGCTGTCATTGCGCAAAAAATACACGAAGAAAAGTTAGTTGGACAAGCAAAAAAAGCCTATATTGATGCTTGCTGGAGTGAGGAATCGAGTTTTCTGCCGATTTACTTCGGGTGGAATAAGCTGCTGTTTCGCAAGCGACTTGAGGTGGAGTTATTAAAACTGGAAGAACCAGAGCTTTTTATGAATGAGCAAACACCCAGTTGACGAGGCAACTGGGTGTTTGTTGTTTAAATTGGACAAGTGCCAGAGCAGTACACAGTTCCTCTGTAAGTAACAGTGTGACCACCAAATTCACTGTTCGTACTAACTCGTTGGAGTGTACCAGAATATCCTCCTTGGTTATAACGAATGGTATTAGGAATTGATTGGTTGCTAGAATAAAAACGCTGAACCGTTACAACTCTACTATTTTGAATCGTCACATCTCTATCAACCTGCGCATTTGTACCTGCTTGTTGCGGAGCAGCCTGCATGTCCCCTTGTGGGAAAACAACCATCGCTAGAACCGCCATAATCGTCACCATACTCATTTTTACTGTTTTCATGTAATGCCTCCTAATTATTAGTAGTTTTTACATTTCAAACATAGCAGTTTTTAATAGAATAATCAATCTATTCTGTGTTGGGAAAAATAGCAGTCTATTGTCTCTTTTTTTCATAGATTAAAGTAAAAAATAGAGAATATTATAGTAAATAAGCGATATACTCCTTCTGGGATGATGGAATTATTGGGAAAATTAACGTCAAGTAAACAAATTTTTATTCCATCATTTGAATAAAAGAACGTGCGACAGTATGAATGGCTTTCACTGTATCAACATGCATAAAAAAATGCTTTGTTTTAAGATAAAAATTTCGTACAATTAACCTAGTTCATTTTATCTAGTTGATGCGTTATACGTTATTTTTAAAACCCAAAAATACATAAAACATGGGGAGGAAACATATGAACGATTTGTTTTTTCTTTTATTTATCTTATCGATGGTTTTATTTATAGTTGGATTAATTAAACCTCAGCTTGCGCTCTGGTGGCTTCCAAACGAGCGAAGAAGTAGAGGGAAAGCGATGACATTATCTGTTATTGGGATGATTTTGTTTTTAGTTTTGTTTGGAGTGACGGCCGATCCAGTAGAAGATGAAGCTGCTGCAGTTACAAGTTCTAATGGAGAAGCAAAAGAAGGTTCTGATCATGAGGCAGAGAACTTAGCTGAAGAAAAGGCAGAACGTAAAGCCGAGGAAGAAGCGAAGAAGCAGGCAGAAGAAGAGGCAGAGCGTAAAGCCGAAGAAGAAGCGGAGAAGCAGGCAGAGGAAGAGGCAGAGCGTAAAGCCGAAGAAGAAGCGGAGAAGCAGGCAGAGGAAGAGGCAGAGCGTAAAGCCGAGGAAGAAGCAAATGCAGCTACGGCATCACAACAGCAGGCAATTGCAATGTCTCTGAGCTACTTGGACTATTCCGCGTTTTCAAAAAGCGGGTTAATTGACCAGCTAGAATTCGAAGGGTTTAATACAGCGGATGCTACATATGCTGTAGAAGCAATTGAGGTGGATTGGTCAGAACAGGCAGTGTTAACAGCTGAGAGCTACATCCAATACTCGGCGTTTTCAAAAAGCGGATTAGTTGATCAACTAGAATTTGAAGGATTCAGTAGTGAAGATGCAACTTATGGGGTAGAGACAATACATGTTGACTGGCCAGAACAAGCTGTAATAATGGCACAAGACTATCTCGATTACTCATCATTCTCTCGATCAGGGTTAATTGATCAGTTAATTTTTGAAGGCTTTTCTCAAGCTGATGCAACAGCAGCTGTTGATGCTGTAGGACTTTAAATAGAAAGTGTTAACCCGTCATGAAAAATCATGACGGGTTTTTAGTGTGAATTTATCAAAAAAAATGGAATTGTGCGTTTGAAAAACAGTGACAAGGTAATAGAAGAATAGGATTATTCCTTCAATTCTATTAAATGAGAGGAGAATGGGATTAATGAAGCTCGGTTTAGAAGTAGCAAAAGAACTAATCGCACGTGCCGAAGAAGAGGCTGAACGAATCGGTGTACAAATGGTTATTACAATTGTTGATGACGGTGGAAATTTAATTGCTTCGCATCGAATGGATGATGCATGGCTTGCAAGTATCGATATTGCTGAGAACAAAGCATGGACGGCGGTCGCTTTAAAAACGAAAACGGCTGATTTAGCTGAAGCTACAACACCGCATTCAGAACTTTTTGGATTGAATACAACGAACAATGGACGAATTGTTGTGTTTGGTGGAGGTATTCCGTTAGAGAATGAGAATGGCATTGTTGGCGCGATTGGCGTGAGCGGTAGTTCGGTTGAAAACGATATTCGAGTTGCTGAAGCAGGGGCAGAACTATTTACACAACAAGTTGAAAAGATGAGATAGGCGTCAGCTACAAACGAATTTGAAAACCACTCATTTATACCGAATGGATTAAATAAATCTTTACGAGGAGGAATCAGCGTGGTCGGAAATCGTGGTGTTGTCTACATGGGTAAAAAAGGTGTCGAAATACAGGATATTGAATACCCAGATCTTGTCTTAAAAGACGGTCCAGGAGTACCTGCTGCAAACGTAGGAAGAAAATGTGAACATGGTGTTATTCTGAAAGTGCTTACAACAAATATATGTGGGAGCGATCAGCATATGGTGCGGGGGCGGACAACTGCTCCTGAAGGTCTAGTGCTCGGTCATGAGATTACAGGCGAAGTAATTGAGGTTGGGCGCGACGTTGAATTTATTCAAAAAGGTGATTTGGTGTCTGTGCCATTTAACATTGCCTGCGGTCGTTGTGTGATGTGCCAAGAGAGAAAAACGCATATCTGTACAAACGTAAATCCGGAGCGCCCAGGTTCAGCCTACGGATACGTAGATATGGGCGGCTGGGTCGGTGGTCAGTCGGAATATGTCATGGTTCCGTATGCTGATTTCCAGCTACTCAAGTTTCCAAATAAAGAAAAAGCAATGGAGAAGATACTTGATTTAACGATGTTATCTGATATTTTTCCAACAGGGTTTCACGGAGCATATACAGCTGGCGTAGGAATTGGTTCGACTGTCTATGTAGCTGGGGCAGGCCCAGTTGGTCTTGCCGCTGCTCATTCGGCTCAGTTGCTCGGGGCATCAACCGTCATAGTTGGTGACCTGAACGAAGAGCGTTTGCAACAAGCAAGGAGCTTTGGTTGTGAAACAGTTAATCTAGCAAAACATGATCGACTTGGTGAACAAATCGAGCAAATTCTAGGAGTTCCAGAAGTCGATGCTGCTGTCGATGCCGTTGGTTTCGAGGCCACAGGTCATGGAGAAGGCGGTAGCGAACAACCTGCTGCTGTGTTAAATGCGATTATGGAAGTCACACAAGCGGGAGGAAGGCTTGGAATACCAGGCTTGTATGTGACGGAAGATCCCGGAGCATCTGATGAAGACGCTAAGGTGGGTTCACTTAAAGTTCGTTTTGGACAAGGTTGGGCGAAAGCACATACCTTTGTTACTGGACAAACACCCGCTATGCAGTATAATCGCCAGTTAATGAAGTTAATCATGTCCGATAAAGCGCAAATCGCTAAGGCGGTTAATGCGACGGTGATTTCTCTTGATGAAGCGCCTGCTGGGTACAATGATTTTGATGGCGGGGCTGCGAAGAAGTTTGTCATTGACCCTCATGGTGTGTTGAATTAAAAATAGGTTAGCATCTTAACGAGCGAGGGCTTCCTTGCTCGTTTTATTTTTGGCATAATAGATAAAAAGAACGTTGTTTAAAGGAGTTCAAACGATGGATAAAGAACAGGCTGAACAGATCATACAACAATTAAGAAACAAAGAGTTGGATCAATATAAAGTGGCAAAAGAAGATTTTCCAGTCTTCAGAGAAACATTGATTAGTCAAGACGACATCAAAGATTTTCGTGGGAATGCACAACATTTCGGCGCAATCATTTATACGTATCAGCCTGGGTGGACTGCTTAATCGTACTTCCATCAAGTTGAATACATGTAAAGCGTACTCATTTAGAGTACGCTTTTAAGACTGCCTTGAAAACCTAGCGATAGCGTTCATGAATGGTATTTTTCTTTAATGTACCGTCCGTTCCAAATTCATAGAGTTCAAGGGAAAGAGCAAGGGATCTTTGCGTAAAAGTCTTAGAGAAGTGGTCTGTTAAAACGGCAAATAAAGCAGTGCAAGTGTGATCTTTTTCTGTTTTTGTTCGTCCTGCTCCAATCTTCAAAGTAAGATGGACAAAAGCGTCGTTGCTGTCTGCCCCATCCGCCACATAGTAGTGTTCCAAGGCAATGGCTCTTGAACGGATACCACCGATAGGGAAGGTTTCTGGTTGAGCAAGGAACACCTCGTGAAGGGACGGGAGTAATTGATTGACGTTTATATCTGCAACTAAATTATTCGTGTACTCAACGATGATATGAGGCATGACGATCTGCTCCTTTTTTTGGCGTAAACGTTTCATCTCCGGCGATCGTATTCACCAACCTACCAATTTGCTGAATTTCGGTTATGACCTCGTCTCCAGCGAACACATTTGCTAGTCCTTTTGGCGTGCCAGTTAAAATGATGTCGTTTGGGCTTAACGTCATGAAAGAGCTTAAGTATTCAATTAAAAAAGGGATGTCAAAAATCATGTCACATGTGTTGCCTTCTTGTTTTAATTCGCCATTTACGTACGTTCTTAATGCGAGATTCATAGGATCGTCAATAGCTTCAGCATCAACAAGATAAGGACCAATCGGTGTGCATGTATCACGGTTTTTTACACGTAAATTAGGTCGATAATAGTTTTCCAGATAATCTCGAATGGCGTAATCATTGGCTATTGTATAGCCTTTGACATAGTGATACGCGTCTTCTCGCTTAATGTGTTTGCCCGTTTTTCCAATGACAACGCCAAGTTCGCATTCATAATGCATCTGCTGAGCTGAGTCAGGTCGGTAGGTAAGAGATCGATGTCCAACAAACGTATTCGGTCCTTTTAAGAAGACAAGTGGCTCTTCTGGCGCTTTAAAAGAAAGCTCACCAGCATGATCAGCGTAGTTTAATCCAAGTACAAAGACAGTTCGTGGCTTAACAGGAGGCAAAAATACGACATCTGTCTCTTTGAGCAATTGCCCGTTTTCTAACTGCAATGTTCCATCGGGTAAAGAAACGGCCTGCTGGACAACACCGTTTGCTGCGACACGTGCTGTTCTCATTAGCCAGCCTCCTTTTTTTCAGCTGCAATAGCATGATTTAACTGTCCAATTTCTGCAATATAAATGTCAATTTGATCGCTTTGTTTTGCCAGAGGCAGCTCGCTTGGTGTACCAACTAGTAAACAGTCACCTTGTTGCAGCGTCATGAATTCAGTTACTTCGCTAATGAGCTGTTCGACAGAACGGACAAGCTGAGATGTATGGAATGTAGCTGTTTGTTCGTTATTAATAGTTGTTACAATCAACAGGTTATTTGGGTCGCTGACTGCATCTTTGTTGACGATCCAAGGTCCAGCTGGATTAAATCCATCAAGTGCGCGGTATTTAACGGCAGGGCGAAAAAAAGAATCGTGAGGTAGGGAAAGATCGCTGACAATGGTATAGCCAGAAACGTAATGAAGCGCATCCTCGATTTTGACAGAAGAAGCTGTTTTGCCAATGATAACCCCTAGGGTAGCACCGACATGAACATGACTTGCAGAAGGTGGTAGCGTTACTTCTGCTCCGTGACCCGCCTTTGTATTCTCCGGTTTTATGTAAAGGATGGGTGCCAGAGGTGGAGCTATATAGGGTTTTTCAGTAAAACGAGGAGCGTTAGCTTTTAGCGCATTTACTTCATTTAGCAAACAACCGTAAATTGTACCTGTTATGGGGCAATCATAGTTACGATCTGTCGCGAATGCGCTCCGCATACCATGAAATTGTTTTCCGTTATAATTACCAGTTATCCGTGTCACATAAAAACCTCCTTTAGTTATTTATTATGGGGATTCATTATTTTGAATACAGCTTTCAATGAAGCGAAGAGCAGCTTTTGATAAGTAACGGTCCCTTAACCAAATAAATGCAGACTCTGTTTCTAGTTGAGTTTGTCTAATTGCTGTGACTGAAGTATGAGGGGGTTGGAAAGCAAGTAAAGTCGATTTTGGCACGATTGTAACCCCAAGACCGCTTGATACAAGTGATAGAAGCATAGAAACATCTGGACATTCACAAAGGATTTGTGGATGAAGCCCTTTATTCGTAAAAGCTTCTATAATTTGTTCATATTGACCTGTACCGCTTATGCGGTGGAGTAAAAGCAAAGGAGTGGTGGCAAGTTCGGTTAAATCAATGGATGGAGCGGCAAACTGTTGAAATGACGATGGATAAACAACAACATAAGGTTCTTTTACTAAGTGATAGTAGTCAAAATTATCTAGGTTAAGAGGCATGCGAATGAGCCCAATTTCAACTTCTCGTGCTTTTACGAGCTCGCTAATTAAGTAACTGTCTCCCTGTCGTAGAGAAAAAGAAACATTTGGATAACGTTTATGGAATTTTTTCATTCGTTCAGGAAGGTAAGCAAAACATGATTTGACAGCTCCTAGACGCAACGTCCCACGTAAGCCGAGGCCCGTTTCCCGTATTTCTTTTTCCAACTCGTCCAGCTCATCAAGTAGATGTTCTGAACGTTGATAAAGCGCTTCTCCTGCCTCAGTTAAGAGCAATCGCCTGCCTTTTCGTTCAAACAACATCACGTTTAACTCTTCCTCAAAAATTCGGAGCTGCTGGCTTAAAGGAGGCTGCGCCATATGCAACGATTTTGCTGCTTTTGTAATCTGCCCCTGTTTCGCTATTTCGCGAAAATACCGCAATCGCTTTAAGTCCACAAGTCATCACTCCTTCACCTATAGCGTGTAAGATGAGCAAACTATACTTAATGCGTATGTACTTGATACAAAACTAATATTTTTCCTATACTTTACCACGTGCTAGAGTATATGCAAAGACTTTTTGTAAGCGCATTCATAAAGGGAGTGATTCATATGTATGAAGAAGTGAAGAAAAAATTAAGAGGATCCATTGCACCAGTTGTCACACCATTTAATGAAGATGAAACGCTTGATTTAGCTACTTTTTGTTCATTAATTGACTGGCATATTGAAAGCGGCAGTCATGCAATCTCCGTTACAGGCACAACAGGAGAGCCGAGTTCATTAACGATTGAAGAGCGGGTCCTGTTGATGGAGACAGCTGCCAAGCAAGTGAACGGACGCGTGCCATTTGTGCCGGGGACAGGATCAACGAACCATCAAGAGACGTTGTATTTAACAAAAAAAGCGAAGGAACTGGGTGCTGATGCGGCTCTAATTATTGTTCCTTATTACAATCGTCCATCTCAACATGCGCTGTACAAACATTTCAAAGCGGTTGCCGACGCGGTCGATATTCCGATTATTATTTACAATATTCCCGGTCGAACAGCGACCAATCTGCACGTAAAAACATTGGCTCAATTAAGCAAAGACTGTGAAAACATTATTGGCGTCAAAGAATCGAATAAAGATTTCGAGCATGTGAACCGCGTATTGCTTGAGTGCGGCCGTGATTTTCTATTGTATTCAGGCATTGAATTGCTTTGTTATCCGATGCTAGCAATTGGTGGTGCGGGACATATTAGTGCAACGGCTAATCTTGTTCCGGGTAAAGTAGCTGAAATCTATGATGCTTGGCAAGCAGGTGAAGTCAATCGTGCTTTAAATCTACATTATGAGCTCATGCCGTTAAACGACGTTTTGTTTAAAGACACAAATCCAGCACCGTTAAAAGCCGCTCTCGGAATGATGGGCAAAACAAAACCGGTATTAAGAATGCCGATGGACGTTCCAACAAAAGAACTTCAAGAAGAGATTCGTACCGTATTACAAGACTACGTAGAAGTCGTTACAAACTCATAAGTTAAGGAGGAAGTCTAATCATGAGCCAACAAACGCAGACGGTTTGGAAAAGAGAAGACGTTCAAGTGAGAGACATCCAGCACTATATCAATGGGTCTTTTGTTGAAGCGAGATCCAACGAATCTTTCGCGAACATTGATCCGTTTAAAAATAAAGAGCTTAATCAAGTTGCTTCTGGAGATGAGCGTGATATTGATGAAGCGGTTGAAGCGGCCTCGCGCGCTTTTAAAAGGGGGCCTTGGGGATCGATGACGGTTGAAAAACGGATGGTTTACATTAACCGGATTGCCGATTTAATTGATGAAGACATTGATGAGATCGCTCATCTGGAAGCTCTTGATACAGGATTACCTATTAGCCAAACGAAAAAAATGACGGCACGTGCTGCAGAAAATTTCCGCTTCTATGCACGAATGGTGCAGTCCGTTTTACATGGTGAGTCTTACCCAGTTGATCAAGCATTTCTTAACTATACCGTTTACAAACCGATTGGCGTTGTTGGATTAATTACGCCTTGGAATGCCCCGTTTATGCTAGAAACGTGGAAGGTTGCTCCGGCGCTCGCGACAGGAAATACGGTTGTTTTGAAGCCTGCGGAACTGTCGCCACTCACGGTTAATAAATTGGCGGAAGTAATTGATCGAGCTGGTTTGCCAGCAGGCGTGTTTAATGTTGTTCATGGATACGGAGAAACGGCTGGTGCTGCTTTGGTTGCGCATAAAGATGTCGCTGCGATCTCGTTTACAGGAGAAACAACAACAGGAACGACGATCATTAAAAACGCAGCCGATACATTAAAGAAAACATCGATGGAGCTTGGTGGAAAGTCGCCTTTAATCGTTTTCGAAGATGCAAACTTTGAACGTGCGCTTGATGCAGCGGTTTGGGGGATCTTCTCGTTTAACGGAGAGCGCTGCACAGCTAACTCTAGAGTTTTTCTTCATAAGAGCATAAAAGATCGGTTTGTTGAAGCGATGAAAGAGCGAGTCGATCATTTAACGTTAGGTGATTCGATGGATCAGACGACTCAGCTTGGACCACTTATAAGTAAAGAACATATGAACAAAGTAAAGAGCTATATTGACCTTGCAAAAGAAGAAGGTTGTGACGTGTATCAAGGGGCTGTGCCTGATGCATTAGTCGATGGGAATTTTGTGCCACCAACGCTGCTTTTAAATGCAGAAAATCATATGCGTGTCTGTCAGGAAGAAATTTTCGGACCGGTAGTTGCAATTATTGAATTTGAAGACGAGCAAGAAGTGATTGACGCAGCAAATGACGTTGAATACGGCTTAGCGGGCTATGTGTGGACGAATGATTTACAAAGAGGCCACCGCGTTGCCCAAGCTGTGGATGCAGGGATGATTTGGGTCAATGCACAGAATGTTCGTGACTTGCGCATTCCATTCGGTGGAATGAAAGCGAGTGGAATCGGTCGTGAAGGCGGGCATTACGCGATGTTTGAATTTTATACAGAGCCAAAAGCGATTCACATTGCGCTTGGCGATCATCCTATTCCGCAATTTGGAAAGAAAAAATAACGGGGGGCGTTTTCTTTGCCAGCAAAAACAGGACAGCAGTATATCGACCGGTTAAAAGAAGCGAAAAACAATGTATACATGCACGGCGAACGAATTGATGATGTCACGACTCATGCGGCAACAAAAAATGTCGTGCAGTCGATGGCGAAGCTGTATGACGTACAGTTCGAGCAAAAAGAGAAGATGTTGTACACCTCAGAGCAAACGGGCGATCAAGTTGGCATGACGTTTCTGCGTCCTAAGACGATTGAGGATCTTGAGCGTCGTCGTGAAGCGATTCAAGAGTGGGCGCGAATTTCTGGTGGAATGATGGGCCGTTCTCCGGATTATTTGAATGCTGAAGTGATGGCGATGGGCGTTTCGAACGACCTTTTTGCGGAAGATGAGCAGCGTTTTGCTGATAATGCCCGGCGCTACTATGATTTTGCTAGGGAAAATGACATCAGTTTAACGCATACGCTAATTCACCCGCAAGTGAATCGAGCAAAAGCACAGCATGAACAAAAAGATGCGAACGTGGCGCTTCGTTTAGTTGAAAAACAGAAAGACGGCATAATTGTAAACGGAATTCGCTTATTAGCGACGCAAGGAGGAATTACAGACGAAATCCTTGTGTTTCCTTCGACTGTTAAACCAGCGGGAGAACTTGACGATCCGTATTCACTGGCGTTTGCGATTCCAAACAATACGGCTGGCTTGAAGTTCTTGAGTCGTGAGTCGTTTGATTACGGGAAGAATGCTTGGGATCACCCGATGTCTGCTCGTTTTGAAGAAGGAGATGCCATTGTATCGTTTGAAAATGTCTTTGTACCTTGGGACCGCGTTTTCGTCTGTGGAAATTCATCAATCTGTAATCGGACGTTCCGCGATACGAACGCGGTTGTGCATATGTCTCATCAAGTTGTTTCGAAGAACGTCGTGAAAACAGAGTTTTTACTAGGCGTTGTCTTAAAACTAATGGATGCAATTGGTATTGACGGTTTCCAGCATGTTAAAGACAAGGGCACGGAGATTATGCTCACGCTTGAAGCAATGAAGTCTCATTTGTATCGTGCAGAGCAGACTGCCAAACTCGATCAATGGGGAACGATGACACCGAATTTTGAAGCGTTAAACGCGGCCCGTAACTGGTATCCGCGCGTATATCCGCGCTTGAACGAAATTTTACGAGTACTGGGTGCTTCAGGCCTGATGGGAATTCCGACAGAGGCGGACTTTCATAACGAAGAAATTGGGGATATTCTTAACCGCGGGCTACAAGGTAAGAACATGGAAGGATATGAGAAAGTACAGCTTTTCCGCCTTGCATGGGATATGACGATGAGTGCGTTCGGAAGCAGACAAATGCACTATGAATACTACTTCTTTGGAGATCCAGTTCGGATGGGGATGGCTTACTTTGATGGGTTTGAAAAAGAGTCATACAAAGCACAGGTTGACGAATTTTTAAAGAGTATACCAGGTGTGAAACCGACACTTGTGAGGGGGTCATAAGATGAGCGGAGAAATTATTCGTACAGGTCGTGCGGTGCTTCACGTAACGGATTTTGAAAAGGCAAAAGACTTTTATGTAGAAAGTTTAGGTTTCATTGAAACGGAATCAACGGAAACAGAGATGTATTTAAGAGGGTTGGAAGAACATAATCATCACTCATTACTACTGAAAAAGAAAAAGGAAGCCGCAATCGAGGCGATCAGTTATAAAGTCTATACTGACTCTGATCTGGACGCACTTCATGAACAATGCCTAGTAGAAGGGCTAGAGCCGATATGGATTGAAAAAGGAGCTCAGCAAGCGATTGGCCGCACGCTCCGTGTGCAAGATGTATCCGGTCTACCGGTTGAATACTACGCCGAGATGGACGGAGTCGAGCGTTTATTACAACGTTACGATTTATATAAAGGTGCTCGCGTGCAGCGAATTGATCACTTTAACTGCATGGTCAGAGATGTAGAAAAAGCCTATGCCTTTTATACAGAAAAGCTCGGCTTTGCTTGTTCGGAGTATACAGCTACGGAAGAGGAGCGAGTGTGGGCGGCTTGGTTACATCGGAAGCCTTCTGTCCATGATGTTGCGTTTATGAATGGAAAAGGTCCTCGTTTACACCATGTTGGTTTTTGGTTAAGCGATCCACTTGCTCTGATTCATGCATGTGATGTATTAGCAGCAAAGGGTTATTCCCCAAGCATCGAACGTGGCCCTGGTCGACACGGCTTATCAAACGCCTTTTTCTTATATGTCCGTGATCCAGACGGGCACAGAATTGAACTATACAATGGCGACTATTTAACAAGTGATCCAGATTTCAAACCAATTCGGTGGGGGATCAATGACCCGATGAGAGGGACTTTCTGGGGGCATGAAGCGCCGGATAGCTGGTTTAATGAAGCGTCGATCGTACTTGATGTTAAGACACAAAAGCCAGTTGAAGTGAATACACCAGTATTAAAACAAGGAAAGCCACAATTTGTGATTTAGGAGGGGATGCGACAAATGGATGATCGTTTGTTTCGCACAGCAATGAGTAAGTTTGCGACAGGTGTTACTGTCATTACAACAGAAGTCGAGGGTGACGTACATGGGATGACTGCAAATGCGTTTATGTCCGTTTCATTAGACCCGAAGCTTATCCTCATTTCGATTGGAAATAAGGCAAAAATGAAAGGCTTTATTGAGCGTTCGGGTGTTTTTGCAGTTAATCTTCTGTCTTATGCACAAGAAAACGTTTCGAAACAATTCGCAGGACAAATTAACGATAAAACAGCTGCGCAGTTCACGGAATTTGCTGGACTTCCCGTTATTGACCAAGCGCTTGCGAACATTGCCTGCGATGTTTATGATTCGAGCGTTCAAGGAGATCACACCTTATTTATAGGAAAGGTGAGAGATATTGTTGTAACAGATGCAGATCCTCTGACGTTCTATTCAGGGAAATACGGCATGATTTCATAAAAGAAGAACCGATCAAAGAAGTTGATTGGTTCTTTTTTTATGGTGGATACAGTTAAATGTTTGTTTTCCTTCCGGCAACAGCTCTGTTTTTGTCAAAGGGCAAACGATTAGGTTGATTCAGTACTCTGACTAAACCAGGACGAAAAACTGTGTCTTTCCAACGTTCAGGTTGAAAAGGCAGAAAAGGATATAAGTATGGGACACCTACCGAGTTTAAGCGTGCTGCGTTAACAAACAAGAAAGCAGAACCAATAAAAATCCCCACAAAGCCTAGAAAATGTGCAAGCAGCATCAATAAAATTCGATTGAAGAAAATGGGTGACAATAAACTCCGATGTAAGACTGGAAAGCTTGTTATGTAACATATGCCGATAATGACGATTGTAACTGGGTGAAAGAAATTCACTTCAGTTGCAACATCACTTATAAGCATCGTTCCGATAAAGGTGACGGCAAAAATCGCATTTCCAGGAAGTTTATATGAACCGTCCATAATAAGCTGCATTAAAAGAATGACAAACAACAACTCAATCGTAAAGGGTGTAAGCGTGTCATGCGTCTTTTCTAACTGTTCGTATAAGCGATTCGGCATGGAATCCAAATGGAACTGAACAATGGCGACGGTAATTGCTGGGATGAAGGTAGAAATAAAAAAGTAAGCGTAGCGTAAAGGACGAGCACCAAATCGACCAAAATCAGAGAGATAATCGTCTTGATTTTGAAAAAAATGATAAAGGATGCTTGGCGCGATTACTGCCAAAGGTGATCCCTCAACAAGAACGATGATTTTTCCCTGTGAGAGGGCCATTGCACACGCATCAGGCCGATCAATCGACATCGTTCGTGGAAATAAAAACCCTTTTCCCTCAAGTGAGTCCGTTGTGAGCTGATTTATGATGAATTGATTGGCTTTTACGCTTTTTAACCGGTAAATCACTTCTTCAACAAGCTTGGTATCCGCTGTGCCATTAACAGAAAGAACAGCCATTTCTTTTTTTGCAGCGCCGCCAACTAAAAAGCGCTCAATTGCTAAGTTACTGCTTCGATAATAGTTGCGTAATAAATTTAAGTTAATGGAGATGTCTTCTGTTAAGCCCGATGCTGGCCCTTCATAAACACCGCTACTGAGTGGCTGGTCCACAACACGAACTTGCCAGTTTGAACAGTTCATGACATAAGCTGATGAATGTGCAAACAATAAGACAACGCGGCCATTAAGTAGTTGATCAATGCAGCTCTGTACCGATTGAGTTGAAAATGGACTTCCGTCGCGAATGACTTCGCTAATTTGTTCAAATGAAAGTTTTTCGTCTAGCAGGAGCTGAAGGGGTTCTAACAGGAATGAGTGAATTTTTTTTTCATCTACTGTTTCTTCTAAGTAAAGGAGAACTCCCTCGATCTCAGAGCCGACTTGAATGGATAATGATTGTATGCTTTCAGAGTGATTGAAAGGCTGTTTAACTAAATCAACGTTTTTTTGCAGGTTAGTCGTTAGTGTCGTCATCGTTAAAGACGCCCTTTTTTATAAGATGATTGTAGTATGTAAAAAAAGGAAGTGATGTATTCACCACAAGATCCATTTATATCTAGGGTATATGTTCAAGCACCTTCTCTGGGCATGTGCGTAGTATAGAGCATAGATGATCAAGGAGGTTGTGCCATGAATTCATATCCATACCGATTTAGCCCGCCATTCTTCCCCCCTTTTCAGCCAGGAGATAGTCCAGGTGGTCCAGGGTACCCAGGTCCAGGGTTTCCGGGTCCTGGTGGTTCAGGTTTTTTCCCCGCTCCTGGTCAAGGCGGGCAGGGTTTTCCAGGTGGACCGCCACCGCAAGAAGGCCCAGGAGGTTCCGCTGGTCCACCAAGTGGTCCACCCCCGGCAACGGCACCGCAGTTGAGTGCGCAAGCAGGTGTGTATGCGGTTGATCCAGGCGCAATTAGCGGCTGTATGTACCGCTACACGTATATGCGCCTAAACAGCGGTGAGCAATTTTGGTTCTATCCAACCTATGTGGGACGCCAATCAGTTGCTGGTTATCGCTGGGTATTCTTTCGTTGGATTTATTTTGGCATTGATACGAATCGAATTGCCAGTTTTCAGTGTGTGTAAGGCAAAAGAGGAGACCGCAAAAAAGCGGTCTCCTCTTTTATTTACTTATCGGTTCAATAGTTTGCTCAAGAGTAGCGACAATACCATTAGCTTCTATGAGACCACTTAAGTGAATAACGCTCTTCTTAAAAGAAGTAGGGAAATCAGAAATGGTTGGAAACAGCCAATCTGCCTCTAATAAAGCTGAGATCATAGTAGTAATTGGCACTTGTTTCTGCCACTCCGCTTGCATATTTTCCAGTGCTTGTTCATTGTCACGAATAGCTATTTTTTTATTATTAATGGTTACATACCAGCTACCATCCTCTGCCTTGGCGACGGTGCGGTAGAACAGTAACAATGCGGCTAGAGATAGGGCTAAATGGTCGTTAGATTGTTCACTGACGCTTGGCCAGACGCGTGCTTCCCATTTTGATAAAGAATGCATGGCGATGGCGCTGAATTGATGTTCCATATAGGGATTTGCGAATCGTTCTAGCGTTTCCTGCGCAAATCGATGTTTCCGTTCATCGTCTTGATCAATTGATGGAAGGATATCTCGTACTAATGCTTGTTCCACAAATACTTGCAGGAGCGGATGCGCCATGGCCTCTTTTACGGTGGAAAGACCGCATAAAAGAGACGGTGCCGCAAGGGTTGTGTGTGCGCCATTTAATATACGGACTTTTAACGTGCGGTATTCAGCGATATGACCGTAAGCTACGTTGAATCCTGCTTTTTGTAAAGGAAGGATCGCTTCAATTGCAGTTCGACTTTCAATCGCAAAAAAATGATAAGGCTCACTTACAGTTAAAAGAACATCATTGTATGGAAGCTGAAATACGTTCGGTTGATCAGGATAGCCTGTGACAATTCGGTCTACAAGCGTGTTACAAAAATCAATTTCTTCTTCAATCCAGAGTGAAAAGCTTTCCGGTAACCGCCAGTCTATTGCCAGCTGAAGCACAATTTCCTTTAGCTGCTGTCCGTTGTTTTCAATCAGTTCAAGAGGGACCACAATTAGTCCTGCTTCACTACTGCCGGAAAAATGACGATAGCGGTGATAGAGAAAAGCCGTAACCTTCCCTGGATAAGATAGGGGACTGATGCTAGGATCGAATGGTTCCTGCTCATACGTGATCCCTGCTTCTGTTGTATTGGAAACAAGCAGCTGAATGTCTGTTGATCTGGCGAGTGCGAGCACCTGATCCCACTCTTCATAAGGATTAATTCCACGTTGGATTGAGCTAATAAGCGTTGATTGATTGATGTCGGTTCCGTTCAGCTTGCCCCGTTCAATAAGTGTAAACAAGCCCTGTTGTTTGTTGAGTAAAGGCACAATCTTTCCCCGAGGGGTTGGTTGAATTGAAACAATTTTTCCGTGATAAAGCCCTTTTTTTAACAGCCCGTCAATCATCCAGTCAAAATAGGCTCGAATAAAGTTTCCTTCGCCAAACTGAACGATTGTTTCCGGGTAAGGCTGCTGTTGATCCTGATAGGTAAGCAGTGGTTTTTTAGTCAATTGGGGATCCGTCCCTTCTTATAAAATAACACCGTCTTTAAAAATGGCGATTTCCTTGAAGTTATATGTTTCGTTCCGAGCTTGTTTGGTCCCTTCAGCAATTTCTACTACAAGGGAAAACAAGCTATCGCGAGCTGTTTCCATCTCTGTGTTTTCCATTAATACGCCTGCATTAAAATCGATCCAATGTTTTTTCTTCTCGTATAATGTGCTGTTTGTTGCAAGTTTCAACGTCGGAACAGGGCCACCAAATGGGGTGCCACGGCCAGTTGTAAACAAGACGATGTGGGCACCTGCCGCAGCCAAAGCAGTCACGGAAACCAAATCATTACCTGGACCTTGAACAAGGTTTAATCCATTTCGTGTAGCGCTTTGACCGTAGTCGAGCACATCGGTAACAGGAGAAAATCCGCCTTTTTGAACGCAGCCTAATGATTTTTCTTCAAGGGTAGTAATGCCACCTTGTTTGTTTCCGGGGGATGGGTTTTCATAGACTGGCTGATTGTAGCGCATGAAGTAATCTTTAAAATCATTAACGAGGGAAACTGTTTTATGAAAAATTTCCTCGCTTGATGCTCTCTCTAATAAAATGGTTTCGGCTCCGAACATCTCTGGAACCTCAGTCATGATGGTCGAGCCTCCATGAGAAATGAGATGGTCTGAAAAGGCTCCAACGAGAGGGTTGGCGGTAATTCCAGAAAATCCATCTGATCCGCCGCATTTCAAACCGACTTTTAAACGGGAGAGAGGGACGGGTTCGCGTTTGAATTGGGATGCGTACACGGCCAGCTCTTCAAGCAGAAGCAAACCTTGTTCCATTTCATCATCAACGTCTTGGACGGCTAGAAAACGCAAGCGTTCTTCGTCTAAATGTGGGAATGCTTGTTTGAAGGATTCAATATAATTGTTTTCACATCCTAAACCAAGAATTAGTACTCCGGCTGCGTTCGGATGGTTAGCGAGCTGTGCCAGTATTTTCTGTGTGTAAGTTAAATCATCGCCAAGCTGTGAGCAGCCGAACGGATGAGGGAAGTGGTAGACTCCGTCAAGTGAATCACCATTGAGCGTTGTATTCCCTAGCTTTGCTAAGTGCTCACCTACTTTATTAATGCAACCGACCGTGTTGAGAATCCAAATCTCATTGCGGATACCTACGTCGCCATTTTTACGAAGATAACCAGAAAAAGTAAGCGAAGAAGAGGGTGTTGGCTGCATTTGAGTTGGTTTGCTATACGTATAGGATAGAGTTCCTGTTAAATTGGTCTTTAGGTTCTCTGTATGCACCCAGTCTCCACGCTTTATTGCTTTTGTTGCATGTCCGATTGGATAGCCATATTTTAGAATGGTTTCGTTCACGTCAATTGGCCTGAGCGCTATTTTATGTCCTTTTGGAACATCCTCTGTAGCTGTTATTGCTGTGCCGGCAATTGAAAAAGATTCATTTTCTTTAATATCACGAAGTGTAACAAGGACATTATCTTGATTATGAATCTGTAAAACACTATTCATCGCAAGTTCTCCTCTTTTTTAAATGTTACAAAAAGTGTATCATTTAAAAAAGGTAACTGTAATTGCTTACATTGACTGTTTTATACCTTATTTTGATTAGGGAGGTCTGAATAAATTGGCTATAAATAAATCGTATGGACGACAAATGAAAGGACCTCTTTATTTATCTTATCACCAGAACAAACCGACTGAGGAAGAGCTACCCGATCATCTGCATGACTGGCATGAGGTAATTTTTGTTTTCGGAGGTTCAGGAACGTTTTTAATTGATTCGCAACTTCTTCCTGCGAAGGCCGGGGATGTTTTTATCATACCAAGTAATAAAATACACCGCGGTATACCTGATAAACCTCATTATATTTTATCGAATGTTCTTTACCTTCACCCGCGTTTGTTTGCCGAATCGAGCGACTACGAGGCATCGATTATTCACTTAGCGAATCAAACGAAGCAATACAAGTTTCATTTAACTGAGCAAGCGCACTGTACATATTTGCTCGATCAATTGCATAAAGAACAAACGGAGCAGGCATTAGGGCATGTGCAAGCTATGATGGCGTTCGTGCAGCTAATTTTTGTGCATTTAAACCGTTTCGCAATTGAAGATCGACTCCAACCGCGAATGAGTCGATTTGGAAGCTTACTTGCTTATATAGAAGAACATCTTAGTGAGCCTCTCTCTTTAGACGAGTTAGCTAAAAGAGAGAATGTCACAACCGCTCATCTAAGTCGGTTGTTTAAGCGGGAAGTCGGTTTAACTGTGTTTGATTACATTTTAACGAAGCGAATTAGCCTTGCTAAATCAAAATTAATGGAGACGGGTGATACGATTGAAGAAATTGCCTATCACTCAGGTTTTTCTAGCCTCCCTCATTTTTACCGGAGTTTCAAACGACTGACGGACATGACGCCGCATTCTTATCGAAAAGAAAACCGTATCCTAAAAAAGTAAAACGGCTGGAAGATTAAAGTTTTGTAAAGGCAAGGATTTTAGATTAGATGTATGGGAAAATGAATAGGAGATTCCAGTGAAGGGAGACAGATAAAAAAGTGACAGCCATTTACGGACATAGAGGAGCGATGGGAACCCATCCAGAAAATACGTTGGAAAGTTTCGCTGAAGCGATAAGAGCAGGGGTAGAGGGAATTGAACTAGATGTGCAAATGACGAGCGATGGTCATATCGTCGTCATTCATGACGCGACCGTTGATCGAACAACGAACGGAACTGGATCTGTGCATGAGTTAACGTTGGAACAAGTAAAGAAGCTTGATGCAGGAGGAAAGTTTGCACATAAAACAGCAGGACACATTGAAATTCCAACATTAAAAGAAGTACTTGAACTAATTACGCCATATGAAATTGAATTAAACATTGAATTAAAACCAAATCTAGCAACGCGGCTAGGCATTGAGAAGGCTGTGCTGAAAGAAGTAGCTCCATTTCAAGAAACGCTTAAGGTGATTTATTCTTCATTCCATCTGCCCTTGCTAATTCGATTAAAGGAAATTCAGCCGGAAGTCTCCGTTGCCTTGCTACTTGAGCAGGAAATTCCATATCCAAGCGATTATCTGGCAACGTTTGAGCTAGAGACTTTTCATCTGGCGAAAGCAATTGCGCTGCGTCAATCAAACCAGTTTCAACAAGCTGGTCTGATGAAAAAAGTAAGAGTTTGGACGGTAAATCAAGAAAGTGAGATAAAAGAGCTGCTTCAACTTGGTGTAGCGGCCATTATGACGGACTTTCCAGCCAAAGCCGTTGCTTTAAGAAATGAGTGAAAGAAAAGGTTCTTTGCCTAAAGCAAAGAACCTTTTCTTTATTCGTCTGCCTCTTGGTAGCGGGTATACGCCTCAGCTTGAATGGACATGTACTCTTCCAGACCAAGCGATTCCACTTGTTCTACATATGCATCCCATTCGTCAAACGATTTTCTCCCGGTGATAAAGGCATCTTCTGTTTCATTGATAAACGTTTCAAGGTCAGCCCCAACAGAATCTCTAAACTGCTGTTCTTCTCTTGTGTAGTTAAAACCGTTCCAAACCTCTTCGACAACGTCGGGTTGAGCCATTTCACCGTTCTCTACAGCGTTGGGCAGTGTTTCAGAACCTTTGAAATAATGTTCCTGCACATAGCCAGGATAGCTTCCCCCTAACCAAGTCACATAGCTTGCGAGTGCCTGGTCTTGCGTTAGACCGTCGGGGTTGTCGGTAATTAGCTCGGTAAAATCAAGGCTGCCATCATCGTTCTCTACAAACGTATTTCCTTCTTCACCCATAAAGTAAAAGGTAGCTCCCTCTTCACTATAGAAATGATCCATCCAGCGCAATGTCGCTTCGGGATGCTCATTTTTATTGGTAATTGCAAAAGCGCCTACATGGATAAGCGGTGGTTTTACATGACTGTATAGTTTATCACCATAAGGCCCTTCAAGTGCCTCGCCACCAGAGAAGGTATCTTGATTCATGAGCGATTCAGGGTTGCTTGTTATAACCGCTCCGAGTCGTCCCGCAGCTCCTTTTGCCAGAAGTTGTGTGCTGTCATGCGTGTACACTTCATGGTCAAGCAGCTCTTCTGTGTAGAGCTTGTTCAAGTACTCAAGAAACTCTTTGTATTTGTCTTCTGTTCGAAAGAAACGAAGATCATTTGTGTCTGGATCAATGTCAATAAACTTATGACCGACCCCCCTGGTACCAAAACCCCAAGCGCCTTGAAGGTGTCCACGTACTTCTGTTATATTCGTTCCAGAAAAGGGGATGGCGTCTCCTTCACCAAGTGTTGGATGATCTTTAACTGCTTTTAAAAATTCATAAAACTCATCTGTTGTTGTTGGTCGTTCCATCCCAACCTCGGCTAGCCACTCTTCATCAATCCAAAGCGGAACACCTATCAACATTGGTAAGAAGCTAGGGTCATAGTAAGAAGGAATGGAATAAATATGTCCATCTGGCATCGTTAATCCTTTACGCATGTCTGGATGCTGCTCGAGCGCTTCATGGAAGTTTGGTGCATATTCTTCAATCATCTCGTCTAGGGCAATCAAAATCCCTTGTTCACCATAAGTAGCAAGGTCACTTGATGTTAAACGCGCTGAATAGAAAGCATCGGGGTAATCACCACTTGTTAAAACAAGGTTTCTTCGTTCAGACAAACCATCAAATGAATTTAATTGAAAGTTGATCTTCATATCAGTCATGTCTTCATAGGTGCTCCAGACATACGTTTCTTCAAAGTTATTTGTATTTGGTTCTGATTTTCCAGTAAAAAAAGTCAGCTCAATTGGCTCAGTGACAATTGGAAATCCGGTTTCGTTTACTAAATCTGCATTGTTGCTGTCTGGATTAGAAGCATCATCTGAATTTGAGCAGGCACTAATGACACCTAATGCAATGACTGAAGTTAAAACCGTTAATCTTTTTTTCAAAGTCTGCATCTCCCTTACTTCAAAGATATTCTACAGCCTATACGCAATAGAAAAAACCCTAATGAACGCCAATATCTATTGGCGTTCATTAGGGTTTTCTCCGGTCGACTCCACCCGCATATGAAGCTGTAGTGACCTAAGTATTAAATAAACAAACTGAAAAGTCAATAACAAAAAAATAAATATATTGTAAATTATTTTAATTTAAACATTGACAAAGAAAGCGCATTCATTTATCTTTTATAGATATTCACGACCAAATGTTTCTTTAACAAAATCATTACTTGGCATTCATATTTGTTTTACAAGAAAATGTCATAATGAATACTATAGCTTGGGTGGAGTCCATTGAGAAAACCCTAATAACTGCTGGCCTTATGTTTAGGTTGCCTGCATTTATTAGGGTTTTTTTCTGTGGAAAAGGAGGATGAGATGAGGCATTACGACCATTATTTCTTTGATCTTGATGGAACGCTGATACATGGGAAAGCCCTGCTTCCTAAAGCAGCAGACTTGATTACCTATCTATATGAACAAGACAAGCAGGTGTTTTTTTTGACAAATCATCCTGTGCGTTCCAGAACGGTATTAGCAAAGTATTTACAAGATCTGGGACTATCGGTCTCGTTTGATCAGCTAATTACACCGGTTGCGGGGCTTAAGGAGTACATCAGATTTAGGCATAAGGGCGACAGGAAATTGTTTGTTGTGGGGTCAAAGATGATAAAGGAAGACCTCTGTAAATCAGGTTTTTCAGTTGTTGAAGACAGCACTGAACATCCAACCGAAATGTCGGTTGTTCTGGGGATGTCTCCTGACCTAACATACAGCCAACTGCAGGAAGGGTTTTGGCTTATGCAGCGAGGGGCTGAGTTAATCTTGCTAAATGAAGATCTATTGTGTCCTCATCCAGACGGGTTTCTCATTGACACCGGATCATTGGCGCGCGTACTCCAGCATGTAAACAAAGATCCAGTTGTTGTTGGTAAACCGTCAAGTTGGATGCAGCAAGCGATGCGTCATCGCACGGGGAACAATCTGCAGAAGGCTGTTATTGTGGGAGATTCCTTAGCAAGTGATATTGGAATAGGCAATGCATTAGGAATTGATTCTGTGCTTGTCTGTTCAGGAGTTACATCCGTCGAACAAATCAGGCATGCGGTTCAGACACCTACAACTGTTTTTCCATCTATTCGTGAGGTCTATCAAACGATAAAGGGGTAAAGCCGAATGTTTAACCAACCATTCATCCATGCCATCACGAATGAACATCAAGAAGAGAGATGCTTGCAGTCTGATTTAAGTACCATTTTTTTACTGACAGGAAATATGCACTTGTTACCTGACCAAGTCTATCATTTTCAGAAGAAGGGCAAGGAGGTATTTGTGCACGTTGATTTAATTTCAGGAATCGCCTGTCATACCGCAGATGGAATGAAGTATGTCGCAGAAGTGATCGCACCTGATGGCATTATTAGCACAAGAAGCCAGTCCATTATGCAGGCAAAGAAATGTGGATTAAAAACGGTTCAACGAGTTTTTTTAATTGATAGCCATGCATTAGAGAAGGCGGTGCAGACTGTTAATAAAATTAAACCTGATGCGGTGGAGGCGATGCCTGGCTTAATGCCAAGAGTGATTAAAGATTTGGTCGGAATGACCAAGGTGCCAATTGTTGCAGGAGGTTTATTTAAAACAAAGGATGAAATGAATCAAGCACTTCAAGCTGGAGCTATAGCTGTATCAGCAAGCATTATTTAAAAAAAGGAGGGCGTAAAGATGGAGAGCAAGTTGGAACCGGCTCGTAGAAAGGTAAACAATCCTAAGCAGTTGAGACGCAATCGGATTAGACGCAATTGGGATCTGTATTTACTTGTTTTGCCTGTTATTGTCTACTTTCTAATTTTTAAATACTACCCGATGTATGGGGTACAAATTGCTTTTAAAGATTTTATAGCAATAGAAGGAATTTGGGGAAGTCCTTGGGTCGGTTTTGAGCACTTTACTCGCTTTTTTAATAGCTTTTACTTTGACCGTTTACTTACAAATACGATTGGACTAAGTCTTTATAATTTAGCGATTGGTTTTCCAATTCCTATCATTCTCGCCTTATTGATTAATGAAATACGACTTAAAAAAGCGAAGAGTTTTGTTCAGACCGTAACGTATGCCCCTCATTTCTTATCAACTGTAGTTGTTGTCGGTATGCTTTTCCTTCTTCTATCGCCTTCAGGAATAGTGAATCAATTTCTTGGTTTATTCGGGCTATCGGAGATTTCCTTCATGACCGAACCTGAGTGGTTTAAGACCACCTATGTGTTTTCAGGGGTATGGCAGCAGATGGGCTGGAGTTCAATTATCTATCTAGCAGCGCTTGCCGGAATCGATCCACAGCTGCATGAAGCTGCCAAAATTGATGGAGCAAGTCGGCTAAAGCGAATTTGGCATGTCAATCTTCCCGGAATCCGCTCGACTATTATCATTCTATTAATCTTACAAACAGGAAGCATTGTGAGCGTTGGTTTTGAAAAAGTATTTCTAATGCAAAATCAATTAAATATGGAAGCGTCAGACGTTATTGCAACACATATTTACCGAACAGGGATAGCAGGGGCTCAGTATAGTTACTCAGCAGCGATTGGATTGTTTGAATCAGTCATTAACTTTTTCCTGTTGATTCTAGTTAACTATACGGCAAAGAAAACGAGTCAGACAAGTCTATGGTAGGGAGGTGTTAGGGATGAGAGAAAGTGCAGGCGATCGTTTCTTTGGTATAAGCGTCTATGTACTGGTAGGTTTGATTACGTTAATCGTACTATATCCACTTGTTTATGTGCTTAGTGCATCTTTTAGCGATCCAAGTGCCGTTTTAAGAGGAGAACTATGGTTATTCCCAATCAACCCGACCATTGATTCGTATCTGCGAGTTTTTAATAACCAAGATATATGGATTGGTTTTCGAAATACCTTTCTGTATACAACGCTTGGTACAGCATTAAATTTAGCATTGTCGATTATGATTGCCTATCCGCTAAGTCGAAAAGATTTTTATGGTAGAAATGCATTAACGATTTTCCTTGTGTTTACGATGTTTTTCAGTGGAGGGATGGTTCCTACTTACTTACTTGTAAGAGATTTAGGAATGCTCAACACAATCTGGGCGGTCATCGTGCCTGGAGCTGTTTCCGTCTATAACGTCATTATTATTCGAACGTTTTTTCAGAATATCCCAGTTGAATTAAGAGAGTCGGCAGAACTAGATGGCTGCTCAAATATCCAATACCTCTTTAAAATCTTACTGCCTTTGTCAAAACCGGTTATTGCCGTAATGATTTTATTTTACGGTGTCAGCCAATGGAATGCCTTCTTTGATGCATTAATTTACTTAACCGATCGAAGCTTGTTTCCACTTCAATTGTTCTTACGGGAAATGTTAATTCAAGACCAGCTTTCCGATATGGTTCAGGTTAGTGATTCAACCTTGGATGCCCATGCGATGACGGTTGAAGGAATTAAATATGCTGTTGTTATTGTTGCGAGTTTACCAATGCTTATTTTATATCCGTTTTTGCAACGTTTCTTTGTTAAAGGCGTGATGATTGGGTCCATTAAAGGGTAAAGCTTTATATAGAATGTACTAAATTAAAAGAGAGGGTGTATTCCCATGACACGCACAATAGCGCATCGAGGCTATTCAGCAAAATTTCCAGAAAATACGCTAACAGCTTATCAGGCAAGTATTGATCAAGGTTTTACTCATATAGAAATTGATGTCCATTTGAGTAAAGACGGGGTACCTGTTATTATGCACGATAAAACCGTTGACCGAACAACAGATGGTGAAGGACCGATTATTGAGCATACATTAAAGCAATTAAAAGAGCTCAAGATGAACGAGGATGAACGAATTCCTACGCTTGAAGAAACGCTTGATTTTGCCAAGGGTAAAGTTAAAGTGGCGATTGAATTAAAGCAACCAAATGATTTGTATGCTGGTCTTGAACAAAAAGTGTACGATTTAGTGGTAGCAAAAGACATGGTGAAGGACGTTTACGTGAATTCGTTTAATCACCAAGCGATCGTGCGGATGCGGGAAATTGCCCCAGAGTTGGAGCTCGGACTGATTAAAGCGAAAGCAACGGATGAACTGTTTCCTTTAATACATGAAATAGGTGCAACGTCCCTTGCGATGGAGTTACAACACTTAACAGAGCCGTTTGCGGAGCAATGTAAACAAGCGGATATCCAACTAATTGTTTGGCCGGTTGATACAAAGGAAGCTTGTTTGCAAATGAAGCGCTATCCTGAGATTTGGTGTACAGTTAATGAGCTAGAAACTTTTAATGCGCACTATATGAAATAAGTTTGAAACGTCTTGGCTTGTAGCCAAGACGTTTTTTAAACTCTTTGTATACCCACTTCTTTCTGAAGTTAATCGTATAAATTAAAATTCTTTTTTAAATGTAGGGAGTAATAGGACTGATTTCAGTTGAAATGATAGATTTGAATCAGTATAAATAGCCCTGCTAATTCCTTTATAAGGAATTGAATGAGTTTGATTTTTATTTAAGAGGAAACACTACGGTGTTTTAGGCAAGAAGAATACAGTAATAGAAGGATTTCTCAATTCTAGTAAACTAGTTCTATCACCTGAGACGAACTCAAAAGTTAATTGTAGATATTTTTTGTCAAGATAGATCCTAAGAACTATAGAAAAAAAGAGAAAGATATGTAGGAAAATAAAAATTCATAAACAATAATATCCATTATTAAACATAAAACCCTTTTGTAAGTTGGTTGGTTCTCGTTATTTTACAACTAGACTTTAAGACTATGGTCTCCGGACTATTGAAACAGCTTTTATAAAGGTCTATGATTTTGTAGGTAGATTAGCGGATACAATTAGTAGGTAACTTGCAGAGGAGAGAAGCGATGACCACATTATCAAGAGTTGAAAAAGTGCGTCTTAGTAAACGGGCAAAGCGGATTAAATTAACGCGCACAGGAGCTATTTCAACGATGGCATTAGGGCTAGCTGGGTGTGTTCAAGCATCGGCAGCTGCTGCTTATAAGGTTCCAGAGACGATTAATCAGGAAGCTGGGCAATTAGTAGAAAAAAAACAAACTGTTTCCGTTGTAAAGAAAGAAAGTCCCTATTATTTATATTCAATTTATGAAAACGATGATTTGAATCAAGAAGTAAAAGTGTATGGTTTCAAGAATACAACTGAAGAGTCAAAATCAAACCCTATACGGTCAGATAAGACCGAATATACAGCTAATAATGAAACAACTAAGCCATCAATTAATCATAAGTTAGCTCCAGCGGAAACCAACGCAAAAGCGAGTGTTGCTGAAAAAGTAGACGCTGACGTAGCAAAGAAAGAAAAAGAAGTAGTGCAAGAAGAAAGCACTGAAATTGGTGAAGAAAAAGTGGCGCAAGAGATTGAGGAAAAAGAAGTCGACCAACGAGAAATGGACAGCGAGGAGCCAGTAAGTGAAGAAAACAATGGATTGGAAGATGAGCAAACGGCGAGTAATGAAGAAGAGACAACAGCTGAAGAGAAAAATGAACCTGTTGATCAAGAGCAACCGCAAGCAGCGATTCAGTGGAATAACCACGGAAAAGTCTTATATGTAGAAGACAATCGGTTTGCGTTGGAAACAGAGGATGGACCGAAATGGTTTGTGAACAATGGTGAGAAATCGATTAATAAAATCGAGCCTGGAATGGCGGTTAGCGTTTATTTCGTCGTTGCTGGAGAAGAAAATCAACTCATTAATTATTTTATAACATATATACCTGATAAAGGTGATCTATCTGAATTCATTGAAGCTAACTTCTTGCACTATGCGAGTGAAGAAAAGCGTGCGATTGTTGTATACATCCCGCACCAGCAAGTGATTTTTGATTTGTCTGAGCAAGTGCAGACCCAGGAACTTGAACAGGAGTTTGCAAACGGGGATCCGATTATGCTGAATACAATAAAACAAGAAGACGGATCGATTTTAGTTAAATCAATTACTGCAAGAAATTAAAAGAACGACAGTCCCAATACGGAGGCTGTCGTTCTTATTTATATTCATACTGAATAAGCGTGCTGATTACACCTAAATAAGCTTCAGAACCATGGCGGCTTCTTTCTTTAAACCCGATCTTCTCCAACATCTTTCTTGAACGAATACTAGCTTCATGTGTTTCTGCATCAAATACCGTTATTCCTAAGTTCACATAAGCATCATTCATTATAATCTTAGCAGCAGCTGATCCAATCCCATTTCCCCATAATGTTCGTTTGCCAATCGCAATGCCAATTTCGGCGCGTCCATTTTTTATACAGGCGAGGTCGGCGTAGCCAATAAGCTCGCCATCGTATTCAAGACCCTTTCGGATAAAATCGTCGGCTGTATTGGTGACACAGTGTTGCCACCATTGATAGAGTTCGATCGCATCTCTGTTTCGTTCCCACCCGTTTGCGGTACAAAAAAGTTCATCCTTACTCCATGATAAAACCGTTTTATAATCCGCGAGAGCGATTGGGCGGATGTGTAGTTTCTCTAAATGATTGAACAATTTCAAGCCCTCCCTAGTAGCTTTACTTACCATTCAATAGATAATGCGCAAATCCTTTTAAAAAGATACTTGATTTTGACGTTAGGTAAACTTTTATAATGGAATGGAGGGGGGATGACATGCTGACCATTGGAGAACTTGCTAAAAAATCAGGTGTTACAACGAGAACGTTAAGACATTATGATGCAATTCATTTATTAACACCGGATAAACTGTCAGAGGGAAAGCACAGATTGTATTGTGAAGAATCAGTGCTGACATTAGCGAAAATTCAGTTATTTAAAAGAATGGGTTTCTCATTAAAGCGAATGAAACCGCTACTTGAGCTACAATCCAGCAATGTACTGGAAGAACAGTTAAGAGTGGTTAAAAGAGAGCAGGAAAAGCTGAAGGAAATGGAAGAGACAATTAATGGGCTTCTTCATATCCATAAAATAGAGGGTCAGTTTAACTGGCATTTACTGCTTGAGTTGATTAAGAAAACCGAGGATCCGGTCAAGGAGCTTGATCGATTACAATTTATTTTACCTAAATTATGCGATGATTCAAACGAAACCAAGTCGCTTCTTCTGTTAATTAATCATTCAAAATCAGTTGACCAATCCAATTTAATGCAAATGCATGACTTAGGGAGTCGACTAAATGAATGGATAGGTAAATTATGTGGAGGTGATGAACGTTTAATAAAAGAGCTTTATAAGCTGCTTTATAATGGGAATATCTCGGCGACTTTGGGCTGTTATCCAATACCAGCACCTATTGTTTCGCTTTGGAAAGAGGCAACATCATGCTATTACTAACGATTTGCATCATCTTACTCTGTTGCATTTTCTTTATGCCAATAAAAAAACAAAAACCTTCACTGAAACAGAGGGAGAGTGTATCGGTGGACGGATTGAGACTCTATTATCTAAAAGAAGGAAGTGGGCAGCCTCTAGTCTTCTTACACGGAGCTATTCTTTGTGCAGATGATTTTTCAGAGAGTATAAAAGCTGCAAGTCATGCTGGGTTCCAAGCTATTGCATTTGATCGACCCGGTTATGGAAAAAGTAAGCGGGATGACCGGTTATGGACACCAGAAAAACAAGCTGCCCTTATAAAAAAAGCGCTGAGCAAATTAAACATAAAAGATCCAATTTTAGTTGCCCATTCGTGGAGTGGGGCGATGGCACTTTCGTACGCAAGGCAATATCCAAATGAGGTGAAGGGCGTTGCTCTGGTAGCAGCAGCTATTTATAAAGAGGGTTATCCTGCAGAACACGGGGAGCCAGTCTCAACACTTCTTGCAGTACCGGTTATTGGCAAGCTTATTTTAATGGCAATATGCTCTACTTTCTTTGGTTGGTTTTTAGCAAATGGAATGCTAAAAGCGACGTTTGCTCCGGAAAAGCCCCCTTCTAACTACGGGAGGCTTGTCTATAATCTCGGATTGACAAAACAACAGTTTCTCGCGAATCGGCAAGATGTTCAACTGTTTGCACAAAGTGCTTTCAAGGAAAGCAAACATTATAGTCGAATAGAGACACCTGTATTTATTCTAACTGGTGAGCAGGATCCCTTTGGTGTAAATGAACAGGCAAAACGTTTAATGTCCGAGCTTCCTCACGCTAAAGGTCATCAATTAAACAGCGCTGGACATATGATTCCCCATCTGCACGCTGAACGGATGATTCAGCTCATTAAAGAGCATTCGGTAAAGGCTGAGTAAATCATTCGAAGAGCGCTAAAAAAAAGTTTACACTTGAAAAAGAAGGCGAGGAGGAATGAAGATGGATCTACATTTAGCAGGGAAATCAGTTATTGTTATGGCAGCAAGTAAGGGTCTTGGTCGAGCGACGGCCGAATTGTTTGCTGAAGAAGGAGCAAAGGTCGTTATTACGAGTCGCAACGTTGAAGAATTAGAAAAAACAACAGCTGAGATTAAACAAAAAAACGTGCAGGCTCAGATCGATTATCATGTTTGTGATGTCACACAAGTAGATGATGTAAAAAAGGTGGTCGCTTACACGAAAGAGAAGCATGGTTCTGTTGATGTGCTCATAAATAATTCTGGCGGACCACCGGCAGGAGGATTTGATCAATTCAGTGATGATGATTGGCAGGCAGCATTTGAATTGAATTTGCTAAGTTATGTTCGAGCCATTCGAGAGGTCATTCCACATATGCGTGAGCAAGGAGGCGGTCATATTTTAAACTTTGCCTCGTCATCGATTAAGCAGTCACTCGACAACTTACTCCTTTCGAATACGTTTCGAGCTGGAGTTGTTGGGCTGGCGAAAAGCTTGTCTCAAGAGTTAGCAAAAGATCATATTCTTATTAATACACTTGGTCCGGGGCGAATTGCAACTGACCGGCTCGCGCAGCTTGACCAGAAAAAAGCCGAACGTTTAGGACAAACTTTTGAAGACGTACAGGCAGGAGAGCAGAGTGCTATCCCTATCGGGCGTTACGGGGAACCGGAAGAATTCGCGCGCCAAGCTGTCTTTCTATGTTCAGGGGCAAATACGTATGTAACGGGACAAGCGTTTCTTGTTGATGGAGGACTTGTAAAAGCGCTTTAGATCTTTCCTTTTAGGGTATAGGGCTTTAGACTTGAAAAAGGAGAGGTTTATAAATGGCAAATGTAAAAGTTGCAGTTATCTATTACAGCTCAACAGGAACAAATTATCAGCTTGCCCAATGGGCTCAGGAAGCTGCTGAGAGTGAAGGTGCTGAAGTTAGACTCCTTAAGTTTCCAGAGCTTGCACCTAAAGCGGCAATTGATTCAAACGCTGCTTGGCGAAATCATGTTGACGCCACAGCTCATGTTCCGGAAGTAACGACTGATGATATGCTTTGGGCAGATTCGTATATCTTTAGCGTTCCTTCACGTTTTGGCGTTGTGCCGGGACAAGCAAAACAATTCTTTGATACATTAGGCGGGCTATGGGGAGAAGGTAAGCTAGCAAACAAAGTTGTTAGCGCGATGTCGTCAGCAGCAAATGCTCATGGTGGTCAGGAGCAAACAATCCTGTCTCTTTATACAACAATGTACCATTGGGGCGCGATCGTTGCTGCACCTGCCTACACGGACCCAGTAACTTTTGCGGCTGGTGGGAACCCTTATGGAACAAGTGTTACGGTTGATCAAAATGGGAAGATGGTTGAAGATGTGGAATCAGCTGTTAAGCATCAGGCAAAACGAACAGCTGCTGTTGCAAACGCCATTGCCACCAGTTTATAAAAAAGAAAACAGCCTCCGGCGCTTTGCAGGAGGCTGTTTCGTTTAAAGGCGGGGATCAACGGGGTCGCTTTCAAGCCCTAGTGTTGCTAAAACACATTCATGCACACGTTCAACAGACTCTTCTTCAACAAAACGGCGAATGCCTTCAACGCCAAGCGCAAATTCTTTTAACGCGAGCTTTTGTTTCTTCGAGACATTGCGTTTCTTCAAACGCTTGAGGTTATGCGGTTCTAGATAATCGATTCCGTAGATAATGTGAAGGTACTTCTGACCGCGCACTTTAATTGCAGGTTGAATTAATTTCCCCTTTTCTTTACTAATAAATAGGTCTGGTTTAATGACTATCCCTTCATGTCCGTCGGCGGTAATCTTTTCCCACCATGAGATCACATCGGCAGCGGAAGCATCTGAATCAATGATCTTGTATTCCGTTCGGACAAACAAAGAAGATCGTTCAGATAGCTGTTCATTCATTCCCATATGCCATTCATGAGACTGATCAAAAAACGTTTTATTGCTATGGGCTAAAATATGGAATGGAGCAATTTGAATCTCATTAAGACCGTGAATCTCCCAGCAGTATTTCTGATAGACTTGTTCAAAAATTTCCGTGTGAGCAAGCTTGTTTTGATAATCGTAAAGCCATTCGGACAGATCATGGTCGAGCGTACTATTCTGCATTTTATCAATCAGATGACTACGATCCATGCGCGCATTCTCCGCCACATGCGCATATTGCTGAGCAATGAGTTCTTTTGCTTTTAAATTCCAAGGCATAATCTCCGCATCAAGCAAAACAAAGTCAGTTTTATGTTTCTCGTAATAAGGCTGTAGGTCAATGCACAATTTTTCAAGTACTTTAGCTTCAGTATCTTTATCAAAGAATGCTCTTCCAGTTCGGGTATAAATAACTCCGAGACTAGCTTGATCGATGTAACGTACGCCCGTCTCTTTTGATTTAAACAGCAGGAGAACAGCGCGGCTGCCCATATGTTTCTTTTCTGCAATCATGCGATTTACACCCTTTTGTTGGTAATAATTAATCGCTTCTTGCGGATGCTCTAAATACGAATCAAGCGATGAAGGCGCAGGAGTCGGGCTCATCGTTGGTGGAATGTAAACAAGTTCTTCTAACGGGACAGTGACATGTGAGACAGCATCAAAGGCGGGAATGATCTGCTGCTTGCCAACATGGATATCGCCAAAATCCTCCGTTGATGTCGAGTATCCATCCATATACTTCGTTAAGTTTGGTAAGTCAAAGCGCTTTTTTTCCAGTTCTAATAAAGGGTTATGGGAGCCGTCTGAATAATCTGTCTCGACATTAACGGAAACGCGTTCTTTTTCAGGGTAACGAAAAGCCGTTAATTCACCACCGAATACAGCACCTTGATCAATGTTGATTGTTTGGTTTAAAATCGTCGCTTTTTTCCTCGGGTCATGTCCCCAGATAATAAGTAAGCTGTTTTTATGGTTGATGGTCCAATCTTTGCGGATGGGCTTTTGCTGCTCATCAAATCCATCAGTATCGCCATAGCGGCAAAAGTCACTAATGGCATGAGATTGTTTACCGATCCATTCATCACGGATACCGGCATGGACACAAGCGGCTGTGGGCACTCCCTGTTTCTTGATGATGTAATGGGAAGGTGCTTGCAGGAGCATCTCCTTGAGCTTTAATTTTAATTCCTCTGTTTTTTCTCGTCCGTTCGCCTGCTCAAACGCTTGTAGTTCCTGCATCATTTTTTCATCACCGTGAGTGAGTTGGACGTCCTTGCCGTCAAGCCAGCGGGCAATTTTCCAACCGTGATTGCTGTCAATCATATAGGCTAAACCAGCCTCGAGATGGCGATAAAAAAAGAGCATTGTCGGCAGCGACTTCGGACCACGACTCATAATATCTCCTAAAGAAATAAACTTTCGACCTTCTGGATGAATGTATAAGCCTGCTTCATTTTTCTGATAGCCAAGCTTCGTTAGTAATTCCAACCATTCATCAAAACATCCATGAATATCCCCGACTATATCGAATCCTGATTGTAGTTCTAATTCAAGCGGTGAATTCTTTTGGCGTATGACACTCAAAGGCTCGCCGTCCTTAATCGTGTAAATCCGGGCATAGCGTTCTTTTTTTAGAAAACGTAATTCACGTTTAAATGATTGGAACTGTTGCTTAATGCGCTTTTTTCCTCGTGGTTCTTCTCGGTTGTTGTCTCGATCTAATAACGTTTGTTCATCCATATGAAAAACGAGTGAAAGTATGGGTAAATGGTGCTTCTTTGCTAGTTGACGGTAGCGCTCTCGATCATCTGGATGCAGATGTGTTGCGTCAATGATTGTTAACTTATTTAAACGACATCTTGTTTCAACAACTGCGTCCATCGTTTGAAAGGCTTCCCTCGATAGTTCTTGATATTGATCGATTAAAGAATTAGCCTCGTCCCTTGGGCGCCCTTTCCAATCAAGAAAACGGAGATCACCCACGAGCTCGCGAAAATCGTCTGAGCTGACGACTTCAGAACGTTTAACGGTGCCAGCGGCAATCCAAGATTGGAGTAACGTGGTTTTTCCACTATTGGAAGGCCCGATACAAAGAATAATTCCGGCGTAAGGTAGATACATATCCATTTAGCTTGGCTCCTTTCTCGTAAAGCAACATAGTTGAGTGGGGCATCCGAATGAAGCGTGCTCCTCCCCAATCCCAGTGAAGGATAAATCGTAATGTCCATTATTAGTTGTTTCACACCAGTTCTTAAACTGATCTCTTGTCCATTCAAAGCGGTGGTCAGGATGTCGGTAACCTACTCCCATATCATAAATCTGATTATATTCTTGGTTTGGAGTCGAAATAAGCAGTGTGTTTGGACGGTATCGATCGAGTAGGGTATCCATTATTTTTGGCAAACGCTGTTCGTCAATGTGTTCAATTACTTCGCATAAGATCATTACGTCCATATCTTGCAATCGTTCATCGTAATAAAATAAGGAACTCCTTACGGGAATTGGCTGAAGAAACCGTGGATCCTCCAAGCGTTTCTCAAATCGTTTTAATGCTTTGTTCATTGCTGGTTCAGAAGGCTCAACTGCAAACAACGTCTGAATTCCTTGAATGTAGCCTAATTGCGAAGTGAGCTTTCCCTCGCCAGAACCGAAATCGACAACGGATGTTTTCTTTTTTAAGGAGTTCACGTAGGAGACAATCGTTTCGTAGCGTTGCTCATTTAAGCGAACAGGTTTTACTGGTTGAGCAGAGTCTTTGGTTTTCCTTTCTGTTTGTTCATATTGCTGATAAACGGCTTTAAAGCGTAGTGCTTTTTCAAGAATGTATGAGCGTTCAGGGTGGTTCTCAAGCCAACCTTCGCCGTAGCGGTTTATCTTTTCAACTTCTTTTTCGTCAATATAGTAATGTTTGTAGTCATCCAGCACCGGAATGAGCACAAAGAGCTGTCTTAAACCTGTTTGTAAACTTGTCTTTCCTTTTAATGTAATCATTTGTGCAGAGCCTTTATCTTTAATGTCAGCAGGTGCTTTCTGATCGCTTAACTCAATAAAAACTTCATAACCAAGCGGTTCAAACAATCGATTTAGCAAGTGATCTCCTACTGGTTTGGCAAGAGGACCAATAGAAAATTCAAGCTGAAATGCGTAATCAACCCAAGATAAATAAGCTTCCTTCGGTTTCCCATTTAACGCGGTGCCAAGCGCAGAGCGGAGCAGCGTACAAAAAATGCTGGAGATGGCAAACTCACGGTCATTAATATAGGAGGTAATGTCAAAGGCGTCGGCATTGTCTCGAGAAAGCTCTATAGAGTCAGGCGTAACAAAAAAAGTTACTTCTACATACTGATAAGAAAAATGGGAAAAAAACATACGGACAAGATGTCCATTTACCTCACGTTCATACAAGCGGTGTGGGTTTTTGGCAAGTAAGTGTGATAGAACTTCAACATGTTCACCTGTAGCTTTAATTGTTAACTGCACATCGTTCTCTCCTTTTTACTATAGATGAGGTAGTTCCATCATACTATGAACAGGAAGATTGTGGCTGATTAAATCTCAGAATAATCGATGTCTCGCTCAGATGAGAGATAAAAAGTAAGAGGAAATCATCGGTTTGTAGCGAAGTGTAACAGTAAGAGGAGATTGAATGTAGGGGAGGAATAGAGATGAAAGTTGGATTAAGTTCATATAGTTTAGTAAGCGCATTAATGGACGGTAGGATAACTATTTTAGAAGCAATTGATTGGGTGGCGGCAAACGGTGGCACACATCTAGAGCTTGTCCCCGCAGGTTATTCTGTTGTTGATAATCCTGAGCTCGCTTTAGCGATAAGAGAAAAAGCGGCAAGTGCGGGAATTGAACTCTCTGCTTACTGTATTCCTGCAAATTTTATTCAAGCGACCGAGGAAGCTTTTTATACGGAAGTAGAGCGAGTAAAAACACATGTTGATGTGGTCCAGCAAATGGGTATTAAGGTGATGCGCCATGACTTAACGGGTTTTTCTAGAAAACCCGAAGAAATTTCCATTCATTATTTTGAAGAGCATCTTAAAGAAATGGTACTAGGAAGTCAACTAATTGCTGATTATGCAACAAAATACGGCATTACGACCACGATTGAAAACCACGGCTTTAATGTGCAGGCGAGCGACCGAGTTCAACGAGTGCTGCGGGCAGTAAATCGCGATAACTTTAAAACTACATTGGATATAGGTAATTTCTTGTGCGTTGACGAAGATCCTCTCGTTGGCCTGCGAAAAAACCTTCCTGCTGCGGCAACGGTTCATTTTAAGGACTTTTATGTGCGTCCCTACTATGAGAATCCAGGAGAAGGACCATGGATTAAAACGACGAATGGAAATTTTCTTAGGGGAGCAATTGTGGGGCATGGGGAATTGCCGATTCGTGAAATCATTCGCCAGCTGAAAGTCGATCAATACGATGGTTACGTGGTAATTGAGTTTGAAGGAATGGAGGATTGTTTTGTCGGATCGCGAATTGGCATGAATAATGTCAAGCGGCTGTGGGACGAAGTGCAAGTAGATGGTTGGAAAACACTAGATGAGAAGGTGGAAAAGTAAATGCTAAAAGTAGTTGTAATAGGTCTTGGAACCATTTCTGATATGCATATTAAGTCTTATGTAGCAAATGAGCAGGTTGAGCTGTATGGCTTGTGCGATATGAATGAACAACGCGCCAAAGAAAAAGCTGCTACCTACGATGTGAGACAAGTGTACACAGATCCCGAAGACGTTTTTGCTAGTCCTGACGTTGATGCAGTCAGCATTTGTACTTGGAACAAAACGCATGCAGATCTTGCTGTGCGGGCTTTACGAGCAGGAAAACATGTTCTTGTCGAAAAGCCATTAGCAATGACGGTGAAAGAGGCGGAGCTAGTAGCAGAAGCCGCGAGAGAAAGTGGAAACATCCTGCAGGTTGGTTATGTTAGGCGGTTTGGGACAAATGCCCAAGTGTTAAAGTCATTTATAGATAAAGACAGGCTGGGCGATATTTATTATGCAAAAGCCTCGTTGCTGCGCCGGGTCGGAAACCCGGGTGGTTGGTTCTCTGACAAAGAGCGCTCAGGTGGTGGACCACTTATTGATTTAGGTGTTCATATTATCGATAGCTGCTGGTATTTAATGGGTCGACCAAAAGTAAAAGCAATCACAGGTCATGTTTATGATCATTTAGGCAACCGCAGCCATATTAAAAACCTGTCATTTTACAAGGCGGCTGATTATGATGCATCAGCCAATTCAGTAGAAGACTTAGCCAATGCGCTTATTACATTTGAAAACTGCAGCTCGCTCATGGTTGATGTTTCTTATTCACTTCACACAAAAAAAGACCAGCTGTCCATGCAACTTTTTGGCACAAAGGGCGGTGCGGAGCTTGAACCAGAGCTTCTACTCGTTATGGAAGAGAATGATACAATTTTGAATGTTGAACCACAGATCGATCAACGAACCTTTGATTTTAATGGCGCGTTCCAGAAACAAATCGATGCCTTTGCAGAAGCCTGCCTGACAGGTGGACCGAGTCCTGCTCCGGCAGAGGATGGTTTGGAGCTGATGAAAATATTAGAGGGCATTTACCAAGCGTCTGAACAGAAAAAGACCGTTCAGCTGTAATATCATAAAGGAGGAAGGGGTTTGTCTAGGAATTTTCAGGTTGCAATATGGGTTGCCCTTGGCTTGTTTTTAGCATTTGCTCTCATTGGGCTAATCACGTTTTTCTCAAACATATAAAAGCATAGTAAGAGGGGCTAGGATAAATAGTAAGCTCTCGTTAAAACACGAACTCTCATACCAATCCCGCTACAGGAGGAGTCTCCGGTTTCCGTTCTCTCGTGACGGCAGAAACTATTAATAGACGACTGATATTCATTGGAATCAGTCGTCTTTTTACTCTGTTGATCTCTATTTGTCCCAGCCTGTTATTTCTATCAAAGATGCAGGTGCCTCTCTCTTAATGCAAATAATAGATGAAAATCAACTTCTGCAACAGCACCGATTGGTTCCGTTAGATCCCATAAACGAATGGCAGAAGTTTCATTATTGGTGATAAAAGGATCAATTGTCTGCTTGGTCGTTTGGTAAATCGGATTTATTTTGTGTAAACCCCGCCTATTTGTACTATGGGCAAATCCAAGAAAAGATAGGTTGGAAGAACGTTGACCGGTTTCCTCATAGAGCTCCCTGATCGCGCAATCGAGAGGGGTTTCATTTGCTTCTCGTTTGCCAGCTGGAAGCTCCCATTGTTTGCGCAACGTATTATAACAAAGCAGGACTTGTTTGTTTACTTGTAGGATAACCATTGAACCGGATAAGCTGGTGTGAGAGGAGAGAACAGTTGAGTTAGCATCTTCAAATCGAAGAAAGGAGAAGCCATTGTTATTAGGATATGTATTCAACTTGATAAATACTCCTTCATCATAGTATGTGGGAAATCGTTATTCACTTCTCTTAAAAGATCAGTCATAAACAAATCGAGCAATTGAATAAAAGCGTCCATTTCTTTTTTTACTACTCCGTTTTCAATTTGATTAAGAGGGAGAGGTAGCTCCTCCATATCTAAGATGGAATAAGATAGATCAGGTAGAATAAGTAAATCAATGATTAGGTCACAAAACTCGACTGTATGTGTTGTAAATGTGGTTCTGGAAACAAAGTTAACGTAACTACCGAGGTACTGACCGGTTTGATTTCGCCAGATATAAACATTGTAGAAGCGATTTTTCCAATAGTAGGCAGTTGTATATGTACCTATAGGAACGTAAAATGTAGCTCCATTCGTTTTAATTTCAAAAGAATCTTTTATTTCGTGAAACAAAACAGTAAAATCAGTCGTTTGACGTAATAATTTACAGCTATGATCTACGATGTCACCCCAGTATGTATGTTTTCGCTCGATTATCTTTTCCATTCATCTCCCTCCAGTTCTAAACACAGGTTATCACATTACGAAACTGAATGGGACGTTTTGATTGAATAGATAAATGAAAATTAGCCTTAGCTTATTATCAAGCTGAGGCTAATTTTACGACTGTAACAGTCTCTGTGAAGGTTTTATGTGTCCCAATAGTAAGAACTGAAGCAATGATGATAGAACCGATTAAGAATTTCACTTTCTTATCTAAAATCACCTTCCTTTAAGAGGAAGTATTCATGAATACTAACTGAAATTGTGGAAAGTAATTTTGATACTATCGAATAGAGTAGAAGCTTTAGAACCAGGCAGCTACATTGTTTTTTACATTATGACATGCACTAAAATCGTCAATCCTCAAGCAATGTCTCTTTACTTCGCGTAAAAAAGGTCTTGCGTTTTCCGACCCTTTTCTTTATGTAGCCACCTTTAAAATGACGAGGTTCAAAGGAAACAATAAAGGCGTCAGGCTCATGGCCATGAACGAGATTCATAAACTCCGCTTCACGATCTCGTCGCGCAGTGCAGTCGAGTCGAAAGCGAAGAGAATCAATGCCTTCCACTGCAGAAATAGCGACGCTGAATCCTTCATTTCTTAGTTGGTTCACTAACGTTTTATTATTTTTCTGTGTATTTACTTGTAAAGAAACATAGCCAATCGCGAGTCGTTCTTCCAGTAAAGAGCCAAGGTACATGCCGACTCCAAATCCAATCGAATAAGCAATCATGTTCAAGTGATTGGATAGATCGCTAAATACAATTGACAGAGAAACAACATGAACAGCTCCTTCAAGCGTAGCGAATAAAGCAGATCGTTCTTTTTCTCCTTTTACCATCATTAATGTTCGGAGTACGACAAGTGGAACGTAAAGCAGCTGTGCCCCAAAAATAAGAAGTGGTTGTAGAAGCATTTCTTATCACCCCGGTACCAAACTTGTTTTGGGTTATTATGACCAGACTTTTCATTTCTATTCAGAGCGATGTGTGCAGTAGAAGCAAGTATTGATTGAATAAGAAAAAAGCCCCTTACGTAAGGAGCTTTTTCATTCTACCGGATAAATTCAATGCCAAAGTACAATAAAACACCGAGTACGATTGACCATGCGGTAATGGCAATAGTCATCCAGAGTGTAATATACTGGCGGCTTGCACCTGATGCTAGCGCAATGGCTGCACCAATATGATAACCAATTAATGGACCAGCAAATGACACACCTGGGACACCGTATCGCTGAAACAGCCCTTGGGCTCTTTTCCAGCGTCCGCCGTCTTTTTTCTCTTTTTTACGCTTTCCACGAAAGTAGTCAATAATCCAAATGAATAACAAGACGGATGCTAGGTTACCAACGATTGCAATAAGCACAATTGGTATAGCAGGGAACTGCAACGCGAGACCGAGTGGGATGGCCGCGTATGATTCGAAGAAAGGGCCGATTGAAATGACAAAAATGCCAATATACTGATAGATGGTATCTGCTTCCATAATTGATAAAATGAAATTTTCCATTGAGAGAGTCGCTCCTTTTTTGTTTGTATACGTTTAGTTTATAGCATTAAAAGACAATAAGCCTTATGTTTGGAGCGAATGGAGGAAAGATCACGTTAAGATGAGTTAGAATAAGCCTGAATGGAGCATTTTTTTAAGAGATGCAACAGTAATTTCACTTCTTATCGACAAAGAATGATAAATTATTTCCAAGGAAATAAAAGAATGACGATTTTCGTAACTACATATTCAATAGATCTTTTAATGACCCATAATTCCCTTTTGATAACGGAATCGTGCTCTTCTTTTTATCCTTGAGGCTCAAGCTGTAGCTGTTTCGGCTCCAGACGATAATTTCGCGAACTCGCTGAAGGTTTACAAGATAGGAACGATGGCATCGAAAAAAACCAAATGGAATGAGACGTTTTTCTAAATCTTTTAGCGGGACGGTTGTTTGAAACATTTCTCCATTTACATGTAACAACGTTTGTCCATCTAAGCTTTCTATGTAATCGAGCTCCATTGGATCAAATAAGATAATTTTATCGTCAACTTTAGCGGAAATTTTCTCGACTTTAAAGGGGTGAGCTGTTTCGCTATCGCTGTCGGAGTTCTCAACTGACTCAAGTCCACGTTCGGTTAGTTGATAGGCTTGACCAAGTTGGACAGCTTCCTCAAGAGATGTTGTTAGGAGAATGACATATCGGTGTTCAAGCCGTTTTAAAATTGACTGAAACACATGTTTTGTTTGCCTGTCAACATGGTGTGTTGGCTGATCAAATAGACAGACAACACTTGACGTGATGAGGCTGCGCGCAAAGTGAAGCCTCCTGATCTCTGAATCATTAAGGAAACGAATTCGTTTGTCCGCAACGCTTGTTAACTCGGTAAAGGACAAAAGATCTTGCAGCTGAGCATTGGAGTTGTAGAGCTTTTTCCAAAAAGCAAGTGTTTGTCTAGCCGTTAGTCGCTTATAGAGCCCATCGGTAAGCTGATGGATAAAACAATCTGTCTTGTGATCATAAGGCGTCTGATCCTCAAAGGAAAAGGAGCTCGTTTTCTCCACTGGTTCTTCAATTGCTGCTAGAAAGCTTGCCATAAATTCTGGCTCCATTTGCAGGGCGACAGGTGTTCCCTTTTGAATGGTTAAGGTAATTTCGGGATGGATTAGTGAGTTGCCTTCTATTTTCGCAGGCAATGATAAATGAAAGGTCATACAGCGCGCTCCTTTGAATCTTCTGTCTTTTAAGACTACAGATTTTTGACAAAAAAGTACAGTTAAAGCATGAAAAGCCGGCTAGTAAGCCGGCTTTTCATGCTTCGGTTTTGCAACCGTTTCTGCTAAATCCAGTAAGTACGGCATTTTTAGTTTCTGCGTACTGTTGTCTTCGTTTTTTAAGTGGGATAGAACAATGGCTGCCCCTTCTTTTCCTAAGTCTTCATAGGAGAAGGACACACCTGCTAGTCGCAAGCGTGACGCGTCTGCTAAAACCGTATTATCGAGTGATAGAATGGAGATGTCTTCTGGTACTCGGTAATTTAATTCAGCCAAAGCTTTCATAGAGCCGAGAGCTAGTCCATCATTAACCGTGATGATAGCAGTAAATGGTTTATTTTTTTTAAATAAATCTAGTGTTTCCCGGTAGCCAGATTCGATGTGGTAGTTCGTTGCGACAGCTAAATCGTCTTGAAATGAAAGGTTGCTATCAGTTAATGCCTGGATGACGCCGTTTTTCCGTTCTGCAGCTGTTAATGAATTTGCTGGACCTCCAAGTAGAGCGACAGATTGATGTCCCAATTTTAAAAGCGCCTTTGTTGCTTGATAGCTCAACCCAGCATTATCAAAAGTAACGCATGAAATTGGTTCACTTTTTGTATCTTGAAGAAGGACAACAACAGGAACGGGTAAACGTTGAATGAAAGCAGCATGCTCGTTAGTGAATGACCGGGTAGAGAATAGGATCGCATCAACCCGTTTTGATAGGAACGTATTAAAGTGATTTTGTTCCCGCTCTTTACTTCCTTTTGATGTAGCAATTAAAAGCTGATAACCGTTAACTTCAAGCGTTTCACTAATGCCATTTACCATCCGAGGAATGCCCTCTCCAACGAGGTCATAGACAATAAGTCCAATCAATGCGGTTTTTTTATGAATCAATTCCCGCGCTAAAATATTCGGGCGATAATTGGTTTCATGGATAACCGCTTCTACTTTTTTTCGTGTCGCCTCACTTACATAGGAAGAATTGTTAAACACGCGTGAAACAGTCGCCATGGATACGCCTGCACGTTTTGCGACTTCCTTAATGTTAATTTCTTCTCGTTTCATGTCTAATCACCTGGGTATTTTTAATACTCCCATTGTATCGCTTTTATTGACGAGGATCCATCTTCTGAAAAAAAGGAAATACCCGTGCTTCCTTCTTGTGGAAAGATGCGTGCAGTGAAGGTAGCTTCTCCATTGTTCACAAACACTTCAATTGAGGATGAGTCAACAAAGATTTGGAGTTTAATGTGATCTTTTGAATAAGGGACACTTCGTGTGGTTCCATATTCTTCAGCAAATGACACGCCCGAGTTTGTGCGGTCGAGTACGACTCGATTTAACATGCGATCCATATAGAGAAGCGTTTGCTCTTGCTCGCCAACGCATAAGGCAAGGCCGGCCTTCTTTGCAGAGGAGAGGGTGATGGTTGCAGCCAATTCATAGCGCTTAGCTGAGAAAGAAGAGAGTAGCGTGTGTGTGGAGGAAACTTGGTGCTTTTCTGTCACAGCTGGACCGCGTAATTCCTTCAGTTCTCTAGCAGGGCGTTGGCACAAGCTGCCGTTTTGTAAAAAAAGCTCCCGTGGGATGGTCATACAGTGTGCCCAGCCTTCTTGGTCGGTAGGGTAGGCAATTTCAGGCAAGCCCATCCAGCCAATAAGTAAGCGTCTCCCATCAGGTGCTGCTGTAGTTTGTGGTGCATAGAAATCAAACCCCGCATCAATTTCTTGAAAAGGTGCGTGAGTCAGTTTACCCGATTTTAAATCGAGTCTGTCTCCAACAAATGTTCCAGCTTGATAGAGGTTTTGGTAAGATTCTCCTTGCGATTGCAGTCCTTGAGGAGAAAAAAGCAAGATGCCTCGTCCATCAAGTTCGAAATAATCAGGACACTCCCACATGAAGCCAAACTGATCTTCATTTGTCTGTAGTTCCCCAATCAATTTCCAGTCGAATAAATTCTCCGAGTCGTAGAAGAGGATACAACCTGACATGTCGTCGCGCTGTGCTCCAATTACCATATAAAAGCGATTTCCAGCTTGCCAGACTTTTGGATCACGGAAATGTTCGGTATAGCCAGGCGGCTGCTTTGCGATAATTGGTTTTTTAACTTTTGTTATGGTTCCATCCGTTTCCATGATTGCAACACACTGAGAAGACTTACGCTCCCACTCGTCGTTGCGATGGTTAGCCGTATAAAACAAGTACAGTTTATCGCCATAAACGAGACCGCTACCTGAAAAAATTCCGTGACTCTCATGATCGTATTCTGGCTTAAGTGCAATGCCATCACTCTCCCAGTTTGTTAATTGGGCAGAGGATGTCTGATACCAGTTTTTTAAGCCGTGTACGGGTCCGAAAGGGAACCATTGATAAAACAAATAAAAGCGTCCATTAAACCAGGTGAATCCGTTTGGATCATTCAGCAACCCGTATGGCGGCTGAATGTGAAAGCCTTGTCTCCAGAAGCTGGTTGAAACACTGGACAACAGCGTGTTTTGTTCTGCTGTTGTCATTGTGTCAAAGGTGCGATAGCGTTGTTCTCTAGTCCATTCCATTACTGATACACTCCTGTTTAAAAAGTAGCTTATCTACAATTATATGTCTTGTTTTTTACCAATTGTTTTTGAGAAAACGATTGTCATAACAACCGTTACGATAAAGGATATCGAGATGCCGATAATAAAATCAGTCACAGCATCTGGTCGAATGGCAATCACTCCAGGAATTCCAGCTGGACCAAGTGCGCCAGATAGAACCTGTTGCCATGTTATATAAGCAGCGGCAACACTTGAACCGATTAATGCTGCATAAAATGGAAACCGCAGTTTTAAATTCACGCCAAAGATTGCTGGTTCAGTAATACCGAGCAGAGCAGATATGCCTGATGCCGATGCCGTTCCCTTCATTTTTTGGTTTGTTGTCAACCAGAATACGGTTAAGGCAGCAGCACCTTGTGCGACATTGGCAGCAGAGGCAATCGGGAAGATAAATGTTCCGCCTGTTCGAGCAATGTCAGCAAGAAGCTGAACTTCAATGGCAATAAAGCTGTGATGAACGCCAGTAATGACAATTGGGGCATAGAGAGCCCCAAAAATCGCTCCTCCAATCGGTCCAACTGTTTCATATAAGAAGACAAGACCTTGTGTAATCCAGTCACCGCCTGAGCGCATAAAGGGTCCAATCACCGTAAAGGTTAAGAAACCAGTGATGAATAAGGTGAGTAAAGGAGTGAGCAGATTATCAAGTACAGACGGTACAATCTTTCGGAAAAACTGCTCAATCTTTGCTAATAAAAAAGCGGCAGCTAAGACAGGAAGGACGGTACCTTGATAACCTACTTGACCAATTTCTAAGCTGAAGATAGACCAGGTGGGAACATCGCCACTCAGAGCTGCTTCTCCTGCCCCGTAAGCATTTAATAAGTCAGGATGAACCATAATCATTCCGAGCGCAGCCCCAAGATAGGCATTTCCACCAAACTGTTTTGCCGCAGAAAAACCAATTAAGACCGGGAGAAATACGAATGCGGCATTGGCAAATAGATTAACCATGCTAGCAAAATCTTCAATTTGGGGAAAGGCTTCGATAATGGATTGGTCATCAAAGAAAAGACCTGCTGATGTAAGAACGTTATGAATCCCCATCAATAACCCACCGGCAACGATAGCAGGGATGATGGGAACAAATATATCGGATAAGGTTTTAATTAACCGTTGAAACGGATTCATTTTTTTAGAGCCTGCTTGTTTGACCTCTTCTTTCGAGGTGTTTTCATTTAAATCTGCTTCTTTAACAAACTGAGCATAAACGGTATTGACGGTCCCCGCGCCAATAATGATCTGATACTGTCCTTGAGTCGAGAACGTTCCTTTCACCACATCAAGCTGATTTAGTTTTTCTTCATCAACCAGCGCTTCATCTTGAAGAACTAATCGCAGCCTGGTTGCACAATGTGTTCCTGTAACAATGTTTTCGGGCCCACCAAGAGCAGTAACAATATCGGAAGCCACTTTTTTACTATTCATCTCTAACCCTCCATTACGTTCTGAAAAGCTTTTCATAAGGAATTATAAAAGCGCTTACTAATGTTGTCAATATTAATTTATTTGAATAACGTATTTATGAAAAGCTTTTCCTCTTTTGCGGATAAGAAGAGAGCGTGCCTTGTAAGGTCATTACTTAAACCTTAATCGCACACTCTCTAGTTTCATTAAAACTCTTCGTATTCATTTGGGTTTTGTTGATCAATTCGACCGTCTGCTTTTGTTAATGTGTTAATGGCGCTCATCGTTTCGTCGCGTAAGGAAAAATCGAATACCTCTAGATTTTCTAATTGGCGTTTGGCTGATGACGATTTAACAATTGGCAATGTACCAAGCTGAAGTTGCCAACGAAGAATGATTTGGGCGGGGGTTTTTCCATATTCTTCAGCGATCTCGCCAATGTGTGTATCGGTAAGCACACCGTCTTTTCGACCACGACCAAATGGGCTCCATGCTTGCGTGACAATCCCTAATTTGTCGTCATACGCACGCTGCTCTGCTTGTGAAAAATACGGATGTAACTCGTTTTGATTTATGCTTGGCGTGACGCCGGTTTCATTAATAATTTTGTCTAAGTGTTCAGGTAGGAAATTGCTGACGCCAATCGAGCGGACAAGTCCCCAGCGTTTTGCATCAATCAGTGCTTGCCAAGCTTCAAGAAACAAGCCTTGTTTTGGGTTTGGCCAATGAATTAAGTAAATGTCGTAATAGTCTAGTCTGGCGCGGAAAAGAGATTCTTGGATTGTCACGACGGCGTTGCTGTAGGCATGGTGCCTTCCTGGTAGTTTTGAAGCAATAACGAGCTGTTCTCGGGGAACTGAACTACGCCGAACCGCTTCACCGACAGCACCTTCGTTTTCATAATTAAAAGCTGAGTCAATTAAGCGAAAACCATTCTCTATTGCACTCATTATGGTCGTAACACCGACTTGACCCTTCACATGTGCGGTTCCAAAACCAATGGAAGGAACGGTTAGGCCGTCATGAAGCGTTCGTTCCTTACGTATTTGTACCAAATGAATCACTCCTCCTACGTATTGTCTATCAGTCTAGCATTCTGTCATAATAGAGTCTATTAAGATGCATGATTATTTCGAAAAAGAGAAGGGGAGGGGTAGTCATCTTTGAACTAGCACAGGAAATTGAACAAGCATTTCTAAATCAATCAAGAAAGCGTCCTTATCTTGTCGCGCTCGATGGGTTAGGCGGTGCAGGCAAAACAACGTTAGTGAAACAGTTCGTTGAGTATGCCATGGATCGACAGCACGCTTACGTGATTCATATAGACGATTACATTGAACAGAGGCAGGAGAGGTATCAAACGGGCTATGAGCCTTGGTATGAATACTATCAGCTTCAGTGGGATGTGGACAAATTAAAGCGGCAATTATTCAAACCACTACTTGAAGGAATCACACAGATTGAATTAGATTCATACGAAAAGCAGACCGATTCTCACAGAAAGACGACGTTAAACATTAAACAGAAAAGCATTGTATTCATTGAAGGTATTTTTTTGCAGAGAGAGGAGTGGCGCTCTTTCTATGATTATATTGTTTTTTTAGATTGCCCAAGACAGACGCGTTATGAACGGACTTCAACACGAGAAGGGTTAGAGCAAGACAACCAAACGCGACTTTCAACCTATCAAACACGCTATTGGCCTGGAGAAGAACATTATTTAACAACCATGAAACCGCTGGACAGAGCAACGAAGGTCTATTGTACTGATAATGGATAAGCAAAAAAACGCCCCACATATGCATATGCGGGGCGTACTGCTTATTGTTCAATTGCCAACTGAATTGTTTCACCTTCAACATCAAACGAATTCATGTTTGCTGTTTCTTTGAAGTGAAGCTGATTAATTAAAACGTGGTTTTTCATAAACGCTTCATAACGTGAAAGGATATCTTCAGCAGGAGCAGAGGCGTGAATGATGAGATCAACTCGTTTTTCAACTGGAAGCTCAAGCTGTTTGCGATAAAGTTGAACAGCACGAATGACTTCACGGACAAATCCTTCTTCTTTCAAGTCTTTCGTCACATTCGTATCAAGCACGACAAGGTAAGCATCACCTTCAGCAAATTCAAACCCTGATAAAGGTGTTTTCTCAACGAGAACATCTTCTTTTTCTAGTTCAACGACTTGATCATTTGGTAAGCTCAATACCATTTTTCCAGCGTCCAAGAACTGAGAAGTTTCAGTCTCGCCAAACTGCGCTACCATTTTCTGCACAAGCCCGACAGATTTACCAAGTTTTGGTCCTGCGACAGGGAAATTTAGCTTTAAGTGATGAGAAACGTATTGATCTTGTTTTGCATCAAACTGAACGTTCTTCACGTTTGTTTCTTCGGCAATAATTGATGTGTACGCACTTAGGTCAACTGTTTCTTTCTGTGATACAACGGCAAGTTCTGCTAAAGGCTGCTTTGTTTTCAAACTTGTTGAATTACGGATCGATCGTGTTAATTCAACGATTTGACGAACAGCCTGCATTTCTTGTTCAAGCTGCTCATTCACAAGCGAACTGTCGGCTTTCGGATAATCGCTTAAGTGGACACTTTCTCCTGTTAAATCACGGTAGACATCATCGCTTAAGAATGGTGCAAATGGTGCAAGCAGCTGCGTTGTTTTTGTTAGTACTTCATAAAGTGTGTGATACGCTGCTTTTTTATCGTCTTCCATTCCGCTTGCCCAGAAGCGAGAACGAGAGCGACGAATGTACCAGTTGCTGATTTCTTCTAAAAAGGCACTGATTGCGCGTGCTCCCTTTGTCACATCGTATGCGTCGAGGCTTGTTGTTACCTCTGCAATGACCGTATGCAAACGGGAAAGAATCCACTCGTCAAGCTTAGCAGGCGTCCCTTTTGCAACTGTTTTCGCATCAAACTGATCAATTGATGCATACATCGCGTAGAAAGAATGGATGTTTGCGAGTGTATCTAGCACTTTTGATTTTGTTTGACTAACGGTTTTCTTAGAGAAACGCTTGTTGTTCCAAGGCGCGCTGTCAGCAAGAAGGGCAAAGCGCAGGCTATCTGCTCCGAATTCTTCAATTAATTCAACCGGACTTAACGCATTGCCTTTACTCTTCGACATCTTCTGCCCGTTTTCATCGAGGATATGGCCAAGAGAAAGTACGCGTTTATACGGTGCTTTTCCTGTAAATAATGTCGAGACGGCGAGCAAGCTGTAGAACCAGCCTCTCGTTTGGTCAACTCCTTCAATGACAACGTCAGCAGGGAATTGAGTCTTCATTTTTTCATCGTTTTCAAACGGGTGGTGGTACTGAGCAAATGGCATTGATCCACTATCGAACCAAACATCAATTACTTCACTTGTACGCTTCATCGTTCCGCCACATGAACAAGTGAAAGTGACTTCGTCAACATAAGGCTTATGAAGTTCAAAATCAGGCGCTAAATCTTGATCAGCGCGTTCCCGTAGCGTTGCAATAGAATCAGGTGATTCCTGCTTATCACAGCTTTGGCATTCCCAAACGTTAAGCGGTGTGCCCCAGAAACGATTTCGGCCGATATTCCAGTCAACGAGGTTCTCTAAGAATTTACCGAAACGACCGTCTTTCATATGGCCAGGGTACCAGTCAACTTCTTGGTTGTTGGCAACCAGCTGCTCTTTTACCTTTGTTGTTTCAATGAACCAGCCTTCCATTGCATAATACAGAAGCGGGCTGTCGCAGCGCCAGCAGTGAGGATAGCTGTGCTCATAGCGTTCTTTTGCAAATAGGCGATTGCTTTGTGCAAGCATTTTAACAATGTCTACATCGCAATCTTTCACAAAACGACCGGCAAGTGGGCCAATTTCTGCCGTATAGCGCCCTTTTGAATCAACAACATTAACAAAATCAATGCCATTTTCACGGACAACGCGATAGTCATCGTCTCCATGAGCAGGTGCCATGTGAACAAGACCAGTACCACTTGAGTCTGTAACAAAGTCAGCACCAACAACTTGATGGCCTTTTTCTACGGAAATAAAGTTAAAAGGCGGATCATACGTAATTCCAACGAGCTCAGATCCTTTTAAAGTCGCGACGACATGAAGGTCTTCGCCAAGCAGTGATTTTGCCAATCCTTCGGCAACAACATACACTTCTTCATCTTGCTGAACCTTAACATATGTCAGTTCTGGATTAACGGCAATCGCTACGTTTGCCGGAAGGGTCCAAGGTGTGGTTGTCCAGCCAAGTAAATATTCATTGTCTGTTCCATCAATTAAAAACTTCGCTGTTGCAGACAGGTCGGTCACATCAGCATAACCTTGTGCGACTTCATGAGAGCTAAGTGAAGTTTCACAATTCGGGCAGTAAGGCACAACGCGGTGTCCTTTGTATAATAAATCTTTGCGATGAATGGTCGAAAGGATATTCCAGACCGATTCAATATACTCGTTATCGAGCGTTACGTACGGGTCATCCATATCAACCCAGTAACCAAGTGCTTCGGTAAACTGGCGCCATTCTTTTTCGTAAGTGAAGACACTTTCTTTACATTTCTTGATGAACGCTTCAATTCCGTACGCTTCGATATCATCTTTACCACGAAGGTTCAGCTGCTTTTCGACTTCAAGCTCGACCGGAAGACCGTGCGTATCCCAGCCTGCTTTTCGTAACACTTGATAGCCAGACATCGTTTTGTAGCGGGCTACAAAGTCTTTCATTGTACGTCCGAGCGCGTGACCTGCATGAGGCATGCCGTTTGCGGTCGGGGGCCCTTCATAAAATACATATGTTTCTTTGCCAGCACGATTATCCATTGATAATTGGAACGTTTTTTCCTTGTCCCACTGTGCCCGCACTCGTTGTTCGCGTGCGCTTGCCGTTTCAGCCATCCTTATCACCTTTTCTTTATAAAATAAAAAAACTCCATCCTGGTCGCAGGATCGAGTGAATAAACCAATCGATTTAATGAGAAAAAGAAAAAACCATACAGAAGTAGTGGTTTAAAACATTCTCAGATCACTACGTACCATCATACGCGCCCTCAGTAACGGTTGGAGACCGTCAAAGCTTATCAAAAGCATTCAGCTTTGCTTCTCGGAGATGATTTTCATTAAGGTCTTAACGTTGATTTTCAGCAAAACATCAACTCTCTGGGGATAAGTTCCAAAATTACTCGTTCTCGTCATCAAATTTCTATTGAATTAGTCCTAGTATAATGAGGGATTGAGAGAAAGTCAAATTGTGGATAAGATTTAATGGTAGTAAAAAACAAGCAGGAATCCGCATTTCTTAAGCGGAAATACAATCACAAAATAAATTGTAGAATGTTGAAACTTTTTCATGAAGGTAGAAGCTCTAATAAAGGAGGTGGTCAGGGGATGGGAAACAACGCAGAACAAATAACAGCAGCCCAAGAAGGAGATGAAGAGGCATTTACAGCTTTACTAGCTATGGAAGAAAAGAAATTGTATTATACCGCACTCTCATTTACAAAAAATCATGATGATGCGCTAGATGCTGTGCAGGAAGCAGCGTGCCAAGCTTATCTAAACGTGAAGAAACTGCGAGAGCCTGCTTTTTTCTCAACTTGGCTGCACCAAATTCTCATGCGTCAATGTTTAAAAATCATTCGTAAGAAGAAACGGTGCTTGCCCTATGAGGCAGAAGTATTGAATCAACAACTCATCTATCATCAAGTGCTTGAGATCGAAAACGATAGGCTAAAACCAATCATACGATCATTGAATAAGCGAATGCAGGACGCTATTATCCTCTTTTATTATCACGACTTATCGATTAAAGAAATAAGTAAGATCCTTCAAAAGCCTGAAAACACGATAAAAACCTATTTAAGGCGTGGCAAACAAGAGCTGAGAAAAATGCTAGAGGAGGACGGACACAATGAGCGATGGATTTAAGAATGATAAACGTTTTCCAAAAGAAGCAGTAGCCTCGGCCATTTCAGATGGGCTAAAAAAAGCCAAAAAGAAACGGAAACGGAAGAAAACCGTGCTTACAACTGTTTTGATTGCCGTTGCCCTCTGTTTAATCTTTATCGGTTCGGCACGGCAATCACCAGCAATAGCCGAGACATTGGCAAAAATTCCGTTAATCGGCAGCGTTTTTTTAGATTCTGATCGCGAAAGGGTTAGCCAAGCAAGTGAAAGGGGGCTATCGACGAAAGTTGACGATACAAAGGAAAGCAATGGACTGACTGTAACTCTTGAAGAAGTACTTTATGATGAGAACTGGTTAAGTCTATCGTTTAACATGCAAGTAGACGATGCAGTGGAGCTCGCTGGTGACTATAGTCGGGACATTTCATTTTATGTGGATGGAGATAAGTTTGAACCTATTAGCTCAAGCTCAACGTTCAACAATCCTACTGAGAATGAGTATTCTCAGTTCACGCAAATAGAATCAGAGGCGGATCTGCCAGATGAATTTGAATTGAAGGTAGAGTTAACGATTGAAGACGAGCTATTTGCTTTTACACATGAAGTGCAAAAAAGAGCAAGCGAGCAAGTTCACGTTGATGATCGGGTAATTGAAGCGGATGGGGTTACGATTGAATTGGAGAAGTTGACCCTCAGCCCGTCTAGTTTAGAGCTTGTTTCTGTCTATCGCTTTGATGAAAGTCTTCCGAAGCGGGAAATAGGCTTTGTGTTAGCAGCGCCGAATCTTGGGAGGCTCGAACCCTATATGGTTCATATCAAAGGAGTTGAAGAAGATCAACCAAGAGCAACCTACTCATTTGACTATACAGGAGAAGAAGACCTTCACATTATTCCATATGTAACAGAGGAGGGTAGCGAGCAACGTATCTATCTACAGCCAGTTTTAGTTCATACAGAATCTGAAGGAGCAAACTAATGGACATCATCGTTATAAGTATACTCCTCGCTTTCAGTGGGGGCGTTTTATTCTTACACTATTTGCCAACGTATCTGAGAAAAATTGAATCGTCTCGCTTCGTTTACCAGCTCCAAGAAGCTGACTGGTTTCAAAAACCTGTTTATGCTGGGTTGTTTATTTTCGGTGTAAATGCCCTTTTGTTTAGTCTCGTTTGGTTGTTGGTGCTAATGCCACTTTTTCAACAAGTATGGAGTGTGTTGCTACTTTTAAGCATGACAACTTTATGTAGTGTTTGGTTTTGGATGGTTACGAGCAGAGCATATCGTCAGCCAAGCGGCAGATGGATCTTTAGTGTGATCGGAAGCAGCTTTTACTTGTTTTGCTTTCTGTTGCTCCTTTATATACACACCACAGTAGCGCCAGTGGATCTTTACTTAGAGGTGAGTTTCTTTTATTTAATCGGTGCGTTTATTGCTCTAGCAGCATCAATCATCCAGTTCTTTGTAACAAGCATTGAGCCGAGACAGTTGGAAAAAGAGCAAACCTGAGCGGTTTGCTCTTTTTTTATGAAACGGCTTTAAGACCAGTAACACCGATAACAATAATGACTAGACTAATTACGCGGCCTTTGCTTTTCGACTCACCAAAGAACAGCATATTAATTAGTACAGCTGCAGCGGTCCCAATGCCAATCCATACAGCATAAGCGACGCTTACTTGTAAATGCATAAAGGACAAGTATAAAAAGACGAATGATAATCCAAACCCGCCAAAGAATGGTGCCCCGTTTTTCAATGATTTGTGCTGACTAAACGATTTTAAACCAATCACGCCAAGAACTTCAAAACCAGCTGCAAGAGCAACATAGAACCAACCCATATTATTCCTTCTCCATTTCTGTATGTTGATCAGACAATTTCAGCAATATTACACCGAAAACAAGTAGCGTCATGAAAAACAATTTAGCAACGCTTAGTGCCCCTTCAAATAAAAACAAGTCCATTAATGCCGTACCGACTGTTCCGGCTGCGGCAAAAATGGCATAAACCGTTCCTGTTGGCAATGTTTCGCATGCTTTTGCTAGAAAGTAGAAATCAATTAAAATGATTGTGATAATGATGATCCAGTGCCACCAAGCTGACGCGACGTTAAAGCCATATACCCAAAACAGTTCAAATAAACAAGTGAGAATGACATAAATCCAACCTTTATTCACAACGATCCATCTCCTATTCTTTTTGATGAATGACGATCAGTCATTTTTAATTGAAAGAAAAGCAAGCGGTACTACTCGCCTGCACGTAACGCTTGCTTAATAAATGTTAACAGCTCTTTTTTATGGGCTCTAGCATGGGCAAAACCTTCTTGGTTGTACAAATATATTTGTTCAGCAGTCGATTCAATCGCACCGACCATGATGCGCGCGGTAAAAGCTTCTTTAATTTCTGGGCGAATAGAGCCCGCAGCTTTCGCAGATTTCAGAAGGTTTTCCAACCAATCATATAAAGGCGTATAGATGCTCTCCCACTCTTGTAAATGCTCCGATTGGGTTAAACCAGAGTAGATCAAGATTGCCAGATCTTTGTTCTCATCTGTTATGTGAAAAATAGATTCAACAACTTCAGTTAGTTGCTGGTCAAACGATTCACCAACTACCTGCGTTTGCAGTCGAGTTAAGATTTTAGTTACAAACACTTCTGCGATACCTGGCATCACGGAAAGCTTGGAAGGAAAATATAAATAATATGTGCCTTGAGCAATACCGGCGCGCTTTACAATATCGGTAATCGTCGTCTTTTCGACACCTTTTTCTTGAAAAGCGATCATAGCTGCATCAATAATTTTTTCACGTTTGTCCAACCTGATAGCACTCCTTCTCTTCACAATATGACTGACTGTCATTCATAATTCATTTTACGTGCAATTTCTTCATCTGTCAAGTACGATCATTAAGTCAAATGAATTAGTTCAAAAGGTTTATTTTTTGGATAAAAGTGGTACATAAAAAAGAAAAACAACGAGGGGGCAATACTAGTGTATAAGATTTCACTGCAGAATAAAGATCATGCCATTATTGAGATAAAGTGGGAGAAAGAGCTCACTCCTGAAGGAGTAGAAGCGGCTAACCGGGAAATAGCTGAGATTATTAGAGAACAATCTTTTAAGCGCTTTGATTTAATTGTTGATATGAAAGATGTGGTTGTTTTTAAGCCAGAGACTCAAAAAGCGATTGTCGCTCATCAAGCATGGCTTAAAGAAAAAGGAATGAATCGTGCGGCTGTTATCGTAAAAAGCAGCGTTGCCAAACTGCAGTTAAAGCGGACAGCAAAGCAATCAAGCCACACAACAGAACAACATTTCGTAGATCATAGCGAGGCGCTTGCTTTTCTTATAGAAATGCAGGCGGTGTAATATAAGCGACACAGTCTGATTCATTCAGGCTGTTTTGTTTTGTCCAAACGATTTAATTAAACGTTTGATTAAAAATGGGAAAGAGTTCTTTATCTCTAATAAGCTCTTTGGTATGATGGATGAATTGAAATTGAGGACAAAGGAGCAAAGAGATGGAAGAGTTTACAACAGAGAAACAGAAACGCTATTATACTTTTTTACTATTTGTTGCTGTATTAATGATTGCTTCAACTCTTAGATCTCCTATTACGTCAGTCGGTCCACTTATTCCATTTATTCGAGCAGATTTGGATGTTTCGAATGCATTAATTGGTATGGTCAATACCCTACCGTTGCTGGCCTTTGGTCTATTTTCACCGTTTGTACCAGCGATATCCAGACGATTTGGAATGGAGAAAACGCTTCTTATTGCGATGGTTGTTCTAGCGATTGGTATTGCTGTTAGGGCTTTTGGTGGCATCTCGATGCTTTTATTTGGAACGTTGCTGTTAGGTATGGCAATTGCTGTCGGAAACGTGCTCATGCCTGGCTTAATAAAATTAAGCTTTCCATTTCGCGTCGGATTAATGACAGGTTTATATTCCGTTTCTATGAATGTATTTGGGGCGCTTGCCTCAGGCGTCTCTGTCCCGTTAACGCAAATCGCTGCTTTTGACTGGAGGACAGCATTGCAGATATGGAGCGTATTAGCAGTGGCATCAATTATTGTTCTACTTATGCGACTGCCTGCTATACGCGCTGGTCAAAAGAAGGTGCCTGGAAAAGTGAAAAACCAGCCACCGACCGCTCTTTTTAAATCGAAAATTGCCTGGTCAGTTACGCTTTTTATGGGACTCCAGTCATTTATTCCATACAGTTTATTTACGTGGCTCCCTGATATTTTGCTAACGAAAGACTTTAACGAAAGCGAGGCAGGTTGGTTAATTGCCCTTTACCAAGTCGGTTTAATTCCGGCAACATTTGTTGTACCGATCATAGCTGCCCGTATGAAAAACCAGCGCGTCATCGCCTGTATGTCCGGTATTGTTTTCTTCTTAGGCATTCTTGGTATTACGCTTACTTCTTCCTCACTAATTATCGCATTTTTGTTGTTGGCGGGTGCAGGGGCTGGAACGACGTTTAGTTTAGCGATGATGTTCTTTGTACTTCGGACGAATACTGTTACTGAATCATCGCAGCTATCAAGTATGGCGCAGTCGATTGGATACATGATTGCGGCGATTGGTCCAATTATGCTCGGGACAATTGCCGAGTGGTCTGGCGGTTGGATTGTACCACTATGTATCTTAATGGCTGTCGCTCTCTGCATCGCCTTCTTTGGAACGATCGCTGGGAAAGATGAGAAAATCGCTTTTAAACCAACATCTTAACAGAACAGTTAAATGAGCTCTTGGCTTACAAAGGGCTCTTTTTTTTTATCTATTTGCGTCAGGTTTGTAAGCGTTTAATTAGTAATTAACGAAAAAAAAGACTTGCCAACGGAAATAAGCTTTGCTAAACTAAGCTTCAATTCAAACAAATTTAATAGCAATATCTTATTAAGAGGAAGCAGAGGGACTGGCCCGATGAAGCTTCAGCAACCCCACGTAAGTGGAAGGTGCTAATGCCTGCAGGAGAATATCCTGGCTGATAAGAGCGTGCTTGAATAGAATCTATTCGCCCCTCTTTCATCAGAAAGAGGGGCTTTTTCGTATCTTTTTTAAAAGGAAACTAGAGGAGCAGGAAATCGTTTAAGTAAAAAACTTAGTAAATCAATAAGAAAAATAAGTATTAGAGGAGAGTGATCTTCATTGATCGTATTTGATGGAGTTTCAAAATCATTTCAATCAAATAAACAAGCAATTACGGCGCTTGATAACGTGAATTTAACCATTGAGACGGGTGACATTTACGGTGTGATTGGCTTTAGCGGAGCGGGTAAGAGCACGCTCTTGCGTTGCGTAAATCAGTTAGAGAAGCCAACATCAGGTGCTGTCTGGGTGGACGGAAAGAACTTGGCGACATTAAGAAATGGGGCCCTGCAAAAAGAAAAACGTAGCATCGGTATGATTTTCCAGCACTTTAACTTGCTTCAATCGAAAACCGTTTTTGATAATGTCGCGATGCCTCTTCGACTGGTGCGCACGTCAAAAGCTGAGGTAAATCAAAGAGTCACCGAGTTATTGTCGTTTGTCGGTTTATCTGATAAGGCAAAATCATATCCTGAACAGTTGTCAGGAGGGCAGAAGCAACGGATTGGCATTGCGAGAGCACTGGCAACAAATCCAAGCATTCTCTTGTGCGATGAAGCAACTTCAGCACTTGATCCAGAAACAACAAGCTCAATTTTACAGCTGCTGAAGAAAGTAAATAGAGAGTACAAGATAACGATTTTGCTCATTACTCATGAAATGGCGGTTGTTCGTGAAGTCTGTCATAAAGTTGCTGTGATGGAAGCGGGCAAGGTTGTTGAGAGCGGAAGTGTTCCCGCCGTTTTTGCATCACCTCAGCATGAAACGACGAAGAAATTTGTCCAATCAGTTATTCCAAACACGGTTCCGCAAAGCGTACTGGAGCTAGTGAAGAAAGTGGAAGCAGATCAGACGGTTCTTGAAGTTAGTGTATCTGACCAACAGCCATCAACAACGTTAATCAGTGAGTTAACAGGTTTAGGTGTAAGTGTCGATCTGCTGTATGCATCAATGAATGAAGTCCAGGGTACCTCGTTTGGTAAATTATATATCGCGCTAAAAGGAAGCCGGCAGGAGCTGGCAATTGCGAGAACGTACTTGGAAGAAAGTCATTTTAAGGTGAGAGAGGTGAACAAGCATGCTGAACTGGTTGCCTGAAGCAATTCAACCACAAATTACAAGTGAAATCCTTGTGCAAGCACTTTACGATACGCTCTATATGGTTGCCTGGTCACTCTTGTTTTCAACAATTATTGGCATTTTGCTAGGTGTTATCTTAGTTGTTACGCGACCAGGTCATATTATGGAAAATCGATTTATCTATTCTGCCATTAATCCAATAATTAATGTTATACGATCCGTCCCTTTTATTATTTTACTAGTCGCTTTAATTCCGGTTACTCGATTTATTAATGGTGTTGCTATTGGCGCAACAGCTGCGATTATCCCTCTCGTTGTATACGCAGGTCCATATATTGCTAGACTTGTCGAAAATTCGTTGCTGGAAATTGATTCAGGCATTATTGAAGCTGCGGAAGCAATGGGGGCAACAAAGTGGCAGATCATCTTTCGCTTTCTTGTACCGGAGGCAATGAGCTCATTAATCTTAACGATGACAACAGCGACGATTGGTCTAGTAGGTGCTACGGCAATGGCAGGTGCTATTGGCGCTGGAGGAATTGGAGATGTTGCAATTGCTTATGGCTATCAGCGCTACGATGACGGAACTACGTTGTTAATGGTTGTTCTGCTCGTGCTCATTGTGCAGGGACTTCAATCACTTGGAAATGTCGCATCAAAACGAGTTAGACGTAGATAAAGAAACTGGAGGAGAGAGAAGATGAAGAAAAAACAAGGATTTACACTAGGGTTGGCACTAACAGGTCTCATTAGTTTGACTGCATGCGGTAATGAAGAGGCAGTGACTTTAGCTGAATCAGACGGGACGTTTAGCCCGGAAAATCCGGTTAACGTAAAGGTCGGCATCAGCGGTACGGATTCACCTGAATGGGATTTAGTCGCGGAGAAAGCAGCGGAAGAAGGAATTGAAGTGGAAATTGTCCGCTTTAATGACTATGTCTTACCAAATCAGGCGCTTGAAGGCGGTGAGGTTGATATTAATGCTTTTCAAACCGTGTCCTATTTTGACCATTTCAAGGAAGAACACAACCTCGATTTAACAGCAATTGGGTCAACTGTGCTGGCGCCTATGGGTCTTTATTCAGATAAGTACGATTCAGTTGAAGATATTCCTGACGGAGCGGAGATTACAATTGACCGTGAAGCGACAAATCAAGCGCGGAATTTAATGCTGCTGGCAGAGGCAGGTTTGCTTGTGTTAGAAGATGATTTTGGCGTTACAAGTGGAATTGATCAGATTAAAGATAATCCGAAAAATATTAAGCTAACGGAAATTGTGGCGGGAAATGCGCCGCGTTTAATGCAGGATGTTGATGCATCAACCGTTAATAATGGCATTGCTGTTGACGCTGGATTGAGCCCAAGTGAGGATGCTATTTTCCTCGAAAGTGAGACTGCTACACCCTATATCAATATTATTGCTGCTCAGACTGCAGACCAAGATAATCCAGTTTTGAATCGACTTGTGGAGATTTATCAGACAGAGGAAATGGCAGATTTCATTGTGGAAGAACACAAGGGAGCGCGGATTCCCACCTTTATTTCATTAGATGAATTAAATAGCTATCCACGCTAATCCATATAGAAGAGAGGGATATGAATGACAACAGTTACAGCAAGCTTATTAATTGAGAACTCTATTGAAAAACAAAGAGAAGTTTATATTAAAACAAGTCACGAAATTCATGAAAATCCTGAAATCGGAAATCAAGAAGTATTTGCTTCGTTTAAGCTGATTGCTCTGCTTGAAGCAGCAGGTTTCTCAGTGCGAAAAGATATTGCCGGTCATGCAACAGGCTTTATTGCCGAGAAAAGAAGGGATTCGGGACCAACTGTGGCCTTTTTAGCGGAGTATGATGCTTTACCGGGTCTTGGTCATGCATGTGGACATAACATTATTGGCACGACGAGTGTGGCAGCAGCAATTGCTTTAGGCGAACAGCTGGAGGAGACAGGTGGACGAGTCGTTGTTCTAGGAACCCCAGCCGAAGAAGGCGGTGATAACGGCAGTGCGAAAGGTAGCTTTGTGCGAGAAGGGTTTCTTGAAGGGGTCGATGCTGCTCTTATCATTCACCCTGCTAACCAAACGAGTTCTTCTAGTCCTTCTCTCGCTGTTGATCCAGTTGATTACGTCTTTCATGGGAAACCAGCGCATGCTGCGGGTGCTCCAGAACAAGGAGTAAATGCTTTAGATGCAGTCATTCAACTATTTAATGGAATTAACGCTCTGCGCCAGCATCTAACGGATGATGTGCGGATACACGGAATTATTCCTGATGGTGGAGAGGCTCCTAATATTGTTCCTGAATACGCGCGCGCTCGTTTCTACATTCGTGCAAATACACGACCAAAAACAGACGTCGTCAGGGAGAAAGTCAATCGAATTGCACAAGGTGCAGCGCTTGCGACAGGTGCGACATTGGACATTGTGGAATTTCAGAACAAGGTTGATGATTTAGTTTTAAATGATACGCTGAATGATGTTTTTAAAGAGGTGTTCCAAGAGCTTGGTGAAGACATTCAGGAAAAGCGGGGCACAGGTATTGGATCGACCGACACGGGTAATATTAGTCAAGTTGTCCCGACAATTCACCCCTATATAAAAATTGGTCCTCAGGAAATTGTTCCACATACGGTCCCTTTTCGCGAAGCGGCAGCATCTGAAAAAGGAGATCAGGCACTTTTAACGGGGGCAAAAGGGTTGGCGCAAATTGGCTATCGTTTGCTGACTGAACCGGCAATCTTAGAGCGGGCAAAAGCTGAATTGCAGGAAAGAAAGCGTCAAGCAGAGAAGCTTGTTCAAACGCTTTAAATGGGTATTGGTAACAGACGTCTCCTAAATTTGGGGCGTCTGTTTAACGTAAATCATGACAAAATTCTATTATTTCCAGGGGAATAATTGCGCAGCAGCTGTCGAATTGTCGTTTATTCTTTTCAGCAAAAAACAAGTCGGTTTGTTTTTTCAATGAGAAACGGATAACTTATTTCAATTTTTAATTCCTACTTAGTTTGTAAGTTTTTTGTCTGTTAAACAGTTATCCTTTTGAAAAGAGATGGGCATATCTTTTAGATAAGCAACATAAACCTTTTCCAAAAAGGAATTAAAAGTGTTAAGAAGATGTTTATAAAAAAACAAATAAATTCTAGTTGACTAATCGGGATTAAATGCATAAAGTAGAAAATACATTGTTGATGGAATGAGTGTCCACGATAGATGAACTTAAAAAAGTAAGGGGAGATTTAATTGGAATTATGGCTAACAATTGCCGTCATTGCGTCCGTTGTTCTGGTTGCGGGAATTCTTTTCTGGATGCAGCGGAAACGATTGTCCTTTTCCGTTCGGGTTTTAACGGCATTAGGTGCAGGGATTGTGTTAGGATTTATTTTACAATACTTTTTTGATCCCGAATCCAGTGTTATCGCAAGCGCAATGGATTGGATAAGCATTATGGGAACTGGTTATGTGCGGCTGTTACAGATGATTATGATGCCGCTAATTTTTGTAGCAATCTTGTCCGCGTTCACGCGTATTACTGCAGCTAAAGATGTTGGTAAAATTAGTGGACTTGTAATTGGGATGCTAATTGCAACAACGATTATTGCTGGTGCGATTGGCTTTACATCGGCTTCTGTATTCAATTTAAGTGCCGATGATATCCAGGTTGGGCAAGCGGAAACAGATCGTGGAGCATCAATGGAAGAGCGCTATGAGTCAATGGAAGGAACGACGTTACCCCAACAGATTGTACAGTTAATTCCATCGAATCCTTTTCAGGACTTAACCGGCGATCGAGCAACATCAACATTAGGCGTCGTCATCTTTGCAGCATTTTTAGGCGTTGCGTATCTTGGTGTCCGCCGAAAAGAACCAGAGGCGGCGGAACTGTTCGGTAAGATCATTGGAGCGATATTTGCGGTTGTTATGCGAGTCGTTACGCTTATTTTACGTCTAACACCATACGGGGTCTTAGCAATTATGACATCGACGGTTGCTCAAAGTGATTTAGGTGCCGTCTCGACGCTTGGTACATTTGTTATTGCTTCATATGTGGCATTGGCAGCGGTGTTTGTTGTACATCTACTCATTTTGTTATTTATGGGGCTTAGTCCAATTCAGTATGTGAAAAAGGCGTTCCCAGTGCTTGCGTTTGCATTTACGTCACGAACAAGTGCTGCAGCGTTGCCAATGAACATACAAACACAGAAAAAGCTTGGTGTCCCTGAAGGTACAGCAAACTTCGCCGGATCATTCGGTCTTTCCATTGGACAAAATGGCTGCGCGGGTGTCTATCCAGCAATGCTAGCGTTTATGATTGCGCCAACGGTCGGACAAAATCCGTTTGATCCAGGTTTTATTGCGATGTTGCTTGCTATTATTGCGATTAGTTCATTTGGTGTCGCTGGTGTTGGTGGGGGAGCAACATTTGCTGCAATTCTCGTTTTGGCAGCAATGGATCTTCCAATTGCGCTTGCAGGACTCCTGATCTCGATTGAGCCACTGATTGATATGGGAAGAACGGCAGTGAATGTATCAGGAAGCATGGTTTCAGGAATCTTTACATCGAAAGTGAAAAAAGACTTAAACCACGATGATTACCGCAATGATCAATTGCGGATTGATATGGAAGAAGCGAGTTAAACAAAACGAAGCCAGCCCTCTTTATGAGGCTGGCTTTTTACTTGCGGTTATATTCTTCTCATTCGGGCAAAAATGGTGCAGGTAAAAACGTTATTCAATTAATTGGTGGCGTATTGACTCGCCCATTCTTCTCGCAATATGCCCATGCGAATCGAATCATAGTGAGTTCCATTATAAAAGCGAACTTTTCGCATACGGCCTTCCATTGTCATACCAAGCTTTTCGGCCACACGCACCATGCGATAGTTGCCTGACCATGTTGTTAAACCAACGCGAACGAGGGGCATTGTTTGAAACAAATGGTTCATCCATAGGATGAGCGCACGAGTTCCAAGCCCTTTTCCCCAGCTTTTGCCTTCGTAAAACCCAATCCCCATCTCTAACCAACGCTTCTGGGCGTCCTCATAATAACAAGAGACAGTGCCGACGACGACGTCATTCACCTCAATTAACCAACAATGATCATCGTCAATCCACTGTTCTTTTTTAGCGAGAAAAGCGGCAAGTGTTTTAGTGTGGTGAGGGAAATAAGGGGCATCCCACTGCTTCCATTCAGGATTTTCTTCTTTAAAGATAAGTTCCCAAAGTCGGGGAAGGTCCTTCTCTTTAACAGGACGAATGGTTAATTCTTTATCTGTATACATGCAGCAATTCCTCTTTTCAATGAGTAGTTTCCAATACGATTGAAAAGAAGACGAGTAATGAATCTACTTTTCAACCACCGTAAAATGCTTGTTCTGTTTCATTTTTATCACACTCCTCTATGTAGTAGTGCATTAATTTTAGCACTAAAAGCAGCTCGATTGTAAATAATTAATAGAATAATAAAAATAGATCATTTACAATTATGAAGACGGGAGCAGAGTGAGTGAAGTTAATCCAATTAATCTAAAGTAGACTTGGTATGTTAAGCATCAATTATATTTATCTAATAGAATGATAAGCCAAAGTGAATAGGAGATCGAAAAATGAACTGTTTTTTGTGAGATTGTTTCAGGCGAACGCCAAGCTGAGATTATTTATGAAGACGATTTTATTCTTGCTTTTTATGGATTGCATTTTTGTGCGCCTGTACATGCGTTAGTTATCCCTAAAATTATAAAAAACGTAATGGATCTCACAACTACTGATGAACATTGTATTTAAAATACATCAGGGCTTGCAAAAAGTTGCAAAGCAATTAGGTGTGGAGAAACCTGGATTTCGGGTTGTATCGAATAACGGCCCTGATGGTCAGCAAGAAGTAGACCACTTGCACTATCATCTTATGGGAGGAAGACAGTTGAAGTGGGAGATCTAAAGAATAGTAGAAATGGCATGTAACGATTCTAATTGAATAGGAGGAGCCAACATGAGGTTTTGTAACAGCGGCGATTGATAAAAAAATCAAACAAAAAGGAAGGTGGTAAACGAAAAAAATCTGAGGTGTTTAATCAATGTATACATTATTAATAAATCGTAATTTTGTGCAACTGTGGTTTCACAACATCACAAAAATTCTTAACGAACGTTTTCGTGAATTGATTATTCCGATTGTTGTGTTGGGATTAACCCAATCCCCGCTTGCAACGGCACTCGTCATGTTGTCGCAGCAGCTTGGTGCAATCCTGCTTGCAATTCCAGTAGGTACTTGGGTTGAAAACAAGAACTTATTAAAAGTAGCGCGAACAAGTCAGTTTTTGTACGCCTGTCTTGTATTTTTACTTGCTTATTTCATAGCAGTTGAAACCGTTCATGCCCTCTTCATCGCGGTGCTGTTGTTCATTATGGGAATCGTAGGGTTGGTTCACGGAACCGTATTCCAAGCAATGGTTCCAAGAGTTGTTGGGAGAAAGCGACTTTTAAGTGCACATAATTTATTGGAGGCAGCAGATGCAATTGTTACGCTGATTGGTCCGGCCTTGGGCGGGATACTGCTGGCCCGGTATGGGGCGTCCCCGACGTTAATGATATGTGGCTTACTTTTGTTCACCTCTGTTATCTTTTTAAGCTTTGTTAGAGCTGAAACGGTTGTTGAAACAAGAGATGCAGCCCTACCTCTCAAAAAAAGGGTAAGTGAATTTTGGCTACGTTCACAAGAAGGTGTACAATACCTATTTGCAAATTCAGCGCAGAAAGCGGCTATTTGCACAGCGGTTGCACTGGGATTTACAACAATTTTCATGTCTTTAAGCGTTATTTTTCACGGTAGAACAACCCTTGGTTTCAATGAAGCGGAGATAGGTTTGTTATTGTCGTGTGCAGGCATTGGTAATATCATCGGTGTGCTCATAATGAAGCGGTTTAAACAAGTGAACTGGCTGTATTTTTTAACAGGTTTGCTTATTGTAGCTGGTTTAGGAGCAAGTTTTCTTTTAGTGCCTGTTTTTGTAGTGATGTGTGTGGGCATGATTCTGTTTGATGGGGCGCTGTCGATGGGCTTTGTTGCACAGATTACTGTGCAACAAGGAATTACACCAGACTCAGCCCTTGCTCGTGTGAGGAGTGCCACGACCGTCATTAGTGGTGTGGTGACGCTTTGTGCTACATTCTTATCCGGTTTATTTGCAGAATGGAATTCCTATATTGCCCTTGGATTTGGAGCGAGTATGCTTGTGAGCGCTGGTTTCTTCATTTTAAAGTATAAAAAAAGTGGCATTCCGCTAGACCAAATCAAGCCGATAAACAAGACGAATTGATCTTCCGCATAGAGGAGGAGAGGAATAAAAAATCCTTGCCTTTCTTGTCTGTTCAATTGGGAATTGAATGAAAATGTGACAATTAATAATCTTTTTTGGTTCGAATTGACATCACCTTCTGTGCCATATACAGTAAAAATGTAGCATGAAAATCGCAGGAGGGGTCAAGCCGGATGAAATATGAGTTAAATCGTTCTGACAACACCGAGATCGTTACCCACAACTTAGAGAGATACGAGAAAGATGTAATCATCCACTTGCATGATGTACTTAAACAGAGAGGGCTGACAATAAGTGATTTGCATCGGATGACAGGGATTCGAATCGCTTCGCTTAGTGAGCTTGCAAACGCAAGAAAATACTCAGTGAATATTATTCACCTTGTCTTAATCATGCAGGCTCTACGAATTACAGATGTGACTGAGCTGTTCGAGGTACGCTTTTCAGCAGAAACTAAAGCAGAGTGGGCAGAGGAAATGGCCCATTATGTTTCAGGTTTAACAAAGCAGCAAGAAGACGAGGTAAACGATAACTTGCAGCGAATGAATAAATAAAGGACAAAAACGAGCCGGATTGACGTGCTCGTTTTTTTGTATGGTTGTGAGCACGGTGATCAACCTCATCGCTAAAAATCGTTTTGAGCTGGACGGGTTTTTAAGTATAACAACTCCTTCTATTTCTTTTCTGTGATGAAGCCTAACAAAAAAGAGTTGCATCGTCGTTTGTTATCAAAGATGATGGAATGGTGAAGAAGTGTAAACTTGAGCAAGTTGTCGTAAAGGGAAAGAGTGTAAAAAGGAGATCTAATTCATGCAAAGAGACTGGAAGTTAATTGGCATGTTGTGGCAAGGTTTTGTCATTATGGCACTGGCGGGCATATTGATGGTTTTCTTTATGCAGTGGGGTAATACGGTTCCTTTCATTGTGCGCTTATTTCAAACGGATGCATACAAGACATCAACCCTTGTGTTAATTGGCGCGTCAAGTGGTTTGATTATGGCTCTTACTGCTCTTGGTTTGATTAAGTTTGCAAGAATTACATTACCGGAAAATGAGATGACCGACATCTTGTTTCGACTGGTCCACGTCCGTGGTGGGTTACTGACGATGAGTCTTGGTGCAGGTATAGCTGAAGAATTCTTGTTCCGAGGAGTCCTTGTTGGGCTGTTTCTTGGTTTTATGCCTGTGGGTGTGTTACTCCCGCTAAACGCGCTTTTATTTATGCTCGTCCACATTCCTCAATATAAAGGCAGACCGCTACTGCACGTATTTATTTTTTTCATTGGCTTATTCTTAGCTTACTTGTTTTACATAACGGGCTCGCTTGTCGCCCCAATTATTGCTCATTTTACGTACAATTACGTGATCGGCTTGTCAATGCGAAAATCTTCGTAAACAAAAGCTGTGCCTGGTCTGGGCACAGCTTTTTATCCGTTATTCTTCTTCAACGATATCGTAAGTCCACTCAACTGATTCAAGCTCTGATTGGAGGATATTCATTAGCTCTTCGGAATCTGCTTCGAGATCATCGACTGTATAGTAAGAAATGTATATCTCACTAGAGCGATTTGAATTTGTTGCTAAACGGATATTCCAATGCTGGATCGTATGCCCCATCTGCCGGTCTAAATAGTCCATCTGTAGACGGTTTTCTAGGTTTTCCCCGTCGCCTTCGAACGTAACGTGAACATAAGGAATTTCAATGTATTCAGGAGTCTGATCTCGGCTAATAAAGATATATGCAGCCGCTCCGACAGCGATTAAAAAGATAAGCGGAATGATTAGTTTTTTACCCAAAATGTCATCAGCTCTTTTCATGTAGTCTTTCTATTATAAACAACTGTGGGCTAAAAAAACAAGTTGTGCCTCCTGTTGGCACAACGAAATAGCTGTTATTCTTGTTCAACGACATCGTGAGTCCACTCAACCTCTGCAAGTTCCGTTTCAAGTAAAGAGATGACTTCATCAAGGTCTTCTTCTAATTGATCCATCCCTAAATAGGATATATACATTTCGCTAGGCCGGTTGGTGCTGTCTCTTAACGTTATGTTCCAATGGTTGACGGTCTTGTGAATTCTTTCGTTCAAGTATTCACTCTGAAATGTGCCTAATAGTGAAGGATCGCCATCTCCTTCAAAGGTTACATATATGTATGGTGCTACAATTCTCTCAGGCGTTCGATCGCGGTTAATCCACAGAACGATAACAACAAGCAGCGTAATGAAAGAAATAAGGGCAATCATCCATTTTCGATTCATCTGTTAGATCAACTCCTTAAACCGTCTTTCCTGGTGAAAACGTTAGCGAGAAAACGTCTCACCGGAAAGTGTTTGATGTTATTGTTTCATAACCAAAATCTCTTCAGGTACACAAGTCTCGCAGTACACAGATGGAACGCCAGATAGTAGATAGTCCAACGTTACTCGCTCTGAGTCTGTTATTCGTTTCTGGCAGTTTTCACATACAAGTAGTGATCGAACAAGATCAGCTCCCTCCATATATACCTTTACCCAGATATATGGAAATAAAACGGTAACAGCTTGAATTAAAAGGAGTTATGGACGGATACAAGTAGCTGTTCGAACAATTCATAATCCATTTCACCGGTCTCCCACAGAGGGCGTGCTTGTTCAATTAAGCGCTGTGTTTGCTCGGCCCACTCTAAATAGAGCTTTTCCTGCTGGATTGCATGGGCGTATACGGCTGAGGCAATTAACACACGTTTCTTTACCTGACGCCGCTCTCGGATGGAGGCTAAACTTTCAGCCAAAAAAGCATTCATTGCAGTCAGCTTTTCTTGCTGCTGTTTTTGGAAAGTTTGTAGCTGAAAGATCGTTTCATCAGCAGAAAGCTGATCCATAAAAAAGCTCTGCATCAGAAAAGCATCTTTCCGTTTTGGTAAGGTGGATGGTTTACTAAGCCACTTGACTAACTCTGATTTGCCATCATTGGTAATGGTGTAGAGCTTTTTATCGGGCTTGCCTGTTTGTTCAATGAGTCGACTCTTGATAAAACCATCCTGTTCCAATTTCGTTAATTCAGGATAGATCTGCGATAGATTTGAATGCCAAAATACACTAACAAAACCATCGAATTCTTGTTTTATATCGTATCCGCTTGCTTCCCAGTCACTGAGCAGGCCGAGTAAGCCGTGTCGTAAGCTCATCTTTTCTCTCCTTTGTTTTGCCAAGCGCCGGAATAACGAGGACACCGCATATTCCTGTAATGATTAAAACGCTGGCGATAAGTAAAACCGTTGCTTCTATTGTCAGTGTACTTAAGAGCAGACCGCTTAACAAGATGCTCGGCAAGATCATTCCGCTTGTAAGCAGTAAATAAAGCGTAAAGACGCGTGATTGAAAGGTTGCGGAAGTCCATTCTTGAATCAGTGAGATTGTTGTAACTTGAAAAAGACCAATAGCCACGCCTTGTAAAGTGAAGAAAGGCAGTAGGAAAAAGAGCGTATTTGCAAAAAATAGGGCCACAAATGTAACTGCAATAAAAAAGAACGGTGGAAGTAAAAGCCATTTACGATTAATGAGGCGCATTAGTTTTGGCGCGAGAACGGAACCGATCATGAGACCAACAATGCTTGCTGATCCAATCCAAGCCATATTTTCCACACCAACTCTAAGTGTATCTGTTAGAAAGGTGAGTAAAATTAGTTCAAACGAGTGAGCCACAAACATGCCAATCGCAATGAAAATAAACAGCAATTTCAATCTTTTATGATTCCAACAAAATTGAAGACCTTCGTTCATTTGTGTAAAGATGGACTGTTTAATTGGAACGTTGATTGGAACATGGGGTATTTTTTGAACGGTTAAGGCTGAAACACCAAATAATAGTGCACAAACAATTAGCAGGGAGAGGGGATTTAAACCAATAGAAAGAAGAAACCCACTTATTATCTGAGCCAGAATGCGAGAACCGGTTAACGCGAGCTGGAACAAGGAATTGGCTCGTGGACGATGTACCTCATCAACTAAGCGAGGTAACAGCGTCTGACTTGCAGGTAGGAAAAATAAATCCAGCATGCTTAATAGGACGAGTACAACAAAAACAAATAGCAAAGGCATTTGCGGTAGAAATAAAAAGGCCGCGAGTAGCAAAGCAGCTCTACCGATGTTCGTTACTTGAATGACGCGATGAAGAACTTTTGCACCAACCCACGTTCCAATAGGCATCCCCAGCAAAACGACTGGAGCATAGTAAGCGACATAAAACCAAGTAAATGAAAAAGAGGAATCAACACGTAGCTCGATTTCTTTTAACAAGGCAAAGAAAAGCAGAGAATCAGCAAATACACATAATACACGAGCAGAAAATAATCGTTTAAACGAAGGAGACCACATCCAAAAGCACCTCATTAATATATAAATTATTATATATAAATATTTATATATTAAAAAGAAGCCTTTTGCAACTCTTTTTGAAGAAAATTCTGGTTTTTGATTTTAGTAAGAGGGAATTGTTTGTTTAGGGGAGGTCTTATGATGACGATTGAAGTAAATATCCTTACTCTTCTAATTGGTGGCGTTGTTTTTCTTGCAGCATTGTTTGTTGTCGTGGAAAAAGCCGTCCAGCGTGGAGTGGATGCATCACGTTTAAGAGATCAAGTGGAAGCTTATATGGAGGATGAACGTAAGAAACGAGACATAGAATAGCGCCTTAAGCAAGATGAAGCATCTCGATATGATACAATTTAACTAAAATAAAAAACATCCACTAGGGGTGCGATTTCGCTGAGAGAGGATTTGGGCCTCAACCCTTATGAACCTGATCTAGTTTATGCTAGCGGAGGGAAGTGGCACGCTGTTCATCGACAGGTATGCCGTTTTCTCACTGGAAAGCGGTTTTTTTGTGGAAAAAGGAGAGTATTTGATGCAAAGTGTGATTGACCAAGTTGAACAAAGAGAAGAAGAATTAATTCAGCTCGTTTCGCAACTTATTACGTTTGAAACGCCAGCACCACCTGCTCGTAATACAAGTGATATTCAACAGTTCATTGCCCGGTATGTAGAGGAACTAGGGTTAACTGTCGATCAGTGGGAGGTTCACCCAAATGACCCCAATTTGGTTGCAACGTTGAAGGGGCGCAATTCGAAACAGTACAGCAGCCTCATTTTGAACGGGCATGTTGATGTAGCAGCCATTGAGCCAAGTGAGAAATGGCGCTATCAGCCGTTTGAGCCAACTGTTTCTGGACGTGAGCTGTTTGGACGAGGCGCTGCTGACATGAAAGGCGGATTAGCGGCATGCTTATTTGCGATAAAATTGATGAAAGAGGCGGGGGTTGAACTTAATGGCGATGTGATCCTCCAATCAGTGGTTGGCGAAGAAGTGGGGGAAGCAGGGACGAAGCAGTGTTGCGAACGAGGGTACAAAGCGGATTATGCGATCGTGGCAGACACGAGTAATTGTGAAATACATGGACAGGGTGGCGTTATTACAGGATGGGTCACCGTCAAAAGTCCCGCGACGCATCATGATGGTACTAGAAGGCAAATGATTCATGCTGGCGGTGGCTTACGAGCTGCAAGCGCCATCGAAAAGATGACTAAGCTAATGACAGCCCTGCAGGAACTTGAACGGGATTGGGCGGTTACGAAGTCATACCCAGGATTTCCAGCAGGAACAAATACGATTAATCCAGCTGTAATTGAAGGAGGAAGGCATCCGGCTTTTATTGCAGATGAATGTCGGCTCTGGATCACAGTCCATTATTATCCGAATGAAACGGCTGAAGCTGTTGCAGAAGAAATTGAAACGCATCTCTTAGCTGTAGCGCAAGGTGATGTCTGGCTACGAGACCATCCACCGCAATTTAGTTGGGGCGGCGAATCGATGATTGAAGACCGTGGCGAAGTTTTTCCATCCTTTTCTGTTGATGAAGCGCACCCTGCCTATGCTCTTCTAAACGAAAGTCATCAAGCTGTTTTAGGAAAAGCCCCGCAAACACGGATGTCGGAAACGGTAACCGACGGTGGGTGGCTCGCCGCATATGGGATTCCAACGGTCTGTTACGGACCCGGGCAGTTGCGCCACGCCCATGCAGTTGATGAACGGGTTAACATTGATCAGCTTGTGCAATACACGAAAACACTCCTCCGCTTTATGATGAGCTGGTGTAATCAACCGAAGCAGACGTAAAAACACGGCCGCCAAAGCGGCTGTGTTTTTACCTTACCATAATGAGAGCAGCGGTCCATTTTCACCAAATATAGGATCGGATTGTGGTTTCGAAACCGTTTTTATATTGCTTAAGTGTCGTTCACGCTCGTTCGGATCTCCCGTGCATAAATCAAAAACAGCTCCGTTCGGATAAGCGCCAACAACAGCGAAGTTGTCGCTCCCTTCAACAAACTTATGACCAAAGCCTGCTGGTAGCACGAGAACATCACCTTTTTCTACATAAACTTGCTCACCCTGAACGCCACCAAGATGAAGTTCAGCATGCCCTGTATCAACGACAAGAACTTCATGGGCGTTGCTATGGTAGTGATGATACGCAAAAACGCCACCACGCCAAGAATTGCCCCAGTTGTTTGCATTAAGTACTTGTTCTATATTGTCACTCGCATCAAAGACATGTTTGTATATGAGGAGTGGGTAGGTTGGATGATTGGGAACCTTACCATCGTCAGGGAAGGAAAGAGATTTAATTTCAAATTCACCTTGGGTTTTCATGTAAACGCCTCCAGTCTGTTGTTATTGTTCTATACCACAATGGCTGGAGGTGAAACATAGACGAGTTTCATATGCAACTTGAAGAAAGGAATGATGGTGCAGCAACTCGTATAGAGAAGGAAGATTAAGCTGACAAAGGATGGGTGAAGGCAAGTGGAAAGAAAAACACTTCTCATTTGTTGGGATTGTGAAGATGTTGAAGTAGCTTAAACATACAAAGAATGAGAAAGTGAAAAATATACCGGTTGAACTAGTCTTTGATGATAAACGATTAAATAGAGAAGGTGATCGTTTGGTAAGAAAAACTGCACGAGAAGCAGCGAAAGAGTTTATTGGAGCGCATTTTCCAACATGTGAATTGGCGATTTTGGCCGGAAGTGTAGCGCGGGCAGAGGAAACTACTTCTTCTGACATTGATCTTATTCTATTTTTAGCAGAAACAAATGGTTATCGAGAGAGTTTCTTTGCTTATGGCTGGCCGTTTGAAGTGTTTGTCCACAGTCAAGAAACCTACTTAAATGAATTAAACCGCGAGACTCAAGTTGGACGATCTCTGCTGGGCAATATGCTTTCAGAAGGGATCGCGTTAATAGATGACGGTTCTTTTAACCGCATCAAGCAAGAAGCTATTAACCATCTAAAAGCAGGACCAGCCCCATTAACAAGAGAGTATATTGAAGCTTCTCGTTACGTGATGGGCAATTGTATTGATGATCTTATTGACGTAACGAGTGAAGCTGAAGCACTAATGATCGTGAATACGTTATCGATTGAAGTTCCCCAATTCATATTGCGTTACCATAATCAGTGGCAGGCAAAAGGGAAATCGCTCAGCAGAGCGCTATACGCATACGATTATGACTGTGCGGAACGATTCTTTTATTCTCTTCAAGCCTTTTATAAAAAAGGGCAAAAAGACCCTATCATTGCCTTTATCCAAGAAATCTATGAACCAATAGGAGGTTTCTTATTCTCAGGATTTCGCCGGGAGCATGGCAAATAAGCAACATCTTTAGGATTGTTTACCTATGTAGTGATCAAGTTCGGGAGACGGATACCAATCCGGTTCAGCCGTCGGCGTAGCATCGCCATATTTGATTGTGTGAATAACGGCATCGGGATGCAGGTAAAGATTGTGGGGACAGTACGGTGAGACAGTCATTGTATCACCAGGGATGAGCTCCTTTATGACAAACGTATCCCTTTCTAGGATGGCAAATAAAATTGAGCCTGATTGAACAACATAGAGCTCGGTCATTTGTTTATGAAAGTGGCTGTTTTGCCAAGCCCCCTTATCCGAAGCTTCGGTTCGGCAGTAAGAAGAGCCATCTTTTGCTAGAAGTCGAAAACGTTTTTCTTTGTTAGGCATCTCTTCGAATAGTGGTTCAATTCCGTATGCTTTTGCTTCTTTCAAAGAAATATGCTTGTTCATTAACAGTGCCCCCTTAAACTAGTTACTTTCCAAAGATATAGTTGAAAAAAAGATAAGTTGTTGTAAGTAGCTGTTCTTCTTCTGAATCGAGCTGAGCCGTAAATCTTAATGCACGAATTGAGCGCTCTTTCCTGTCTCCTATTGCAACCTCTTGATGCGCATCAAACAAGGATGCACGGGAACCAATTAAAGCGGATTGCCACTCATAATGCCTGTCTTCATACTGAACGAACAGTTTACGTTGCTGATCTTTCACGGTTTTAAGTGATTGATCAACTGCAATTGAGCCAATTTGCATTTCGTTCTGATAGATTCCCCACGTTCTGATTTCTTGCTTTTTCTGTAGTTCCTGGATGGTCAGCGTAGGACCATCTTCAAATGATATATGAAGCTTTAAGTACCAATTTCCAGGCCGGCCCATCCCGTCAGCAACATAACGCTGCCACCATTTCTCATAAACGCGTTGGTACGTTGCAATTTTGTGTTGATTAGAAAAAATAGACTTTGGTTGATCCGACACCCGGTCGGCAAGACGAGTTGAGAGAGCTAACATCTCAGCCGGTGGTCTATATTCCTGGTCGTTTATGTACTGTTTTCGTGTAAATAGGGCAATGACAATCGCTCCAATCGGAAAAAGTATGAGCAGTAGCAATTGATTTAATTCGAATTCACCTACATATACAAAACGGAGCAAAAGTCCAATGAAGCCTGCAAGGAATAGTACGAGTAGTCTAGTCAAACAATCATCCTTTCTATGAAAGTCTTAAATGTCGAGTATACCGAATCGAGCTATACCTCACAATCGAAAGGAATCTAATGATTTGAAGAAGAAGATAGAAGAAAGATAATTAGGAGGAGAAAAGCATATGAGACAGTATGAGCAAGAGCGCTTTCGAGTTAATGCACCGCATCATCCGCAAATACAAGATATTGATGAGCAGATTTGCGCGTTGTTGCAGAAGCGGAAGCAACAGTCAGCAGGTAATCCAGGCATTCCAACGGATGCGCTTTTAGAAAAGTGGGCAGGTCAATATCAGCTGGAGGAAGACATGCTTTATTCGATTTTTTATGCATCCAATAGCGAAAAGGATTTTAAGCCTGTTGTTGTGCCAAAAAATTATCAAAAAACAATTCCGGTTCATAAGTGGCATGAAGAGAATGGCGTTATTTACTCCATATCAACCGTACAGCAATATACGAATGCGAGCGTAATGGTGTTGCAGACGATATGGGATAACAATCGTTACGAGGAAACTCCTACCTATACGATGATCGATCTAGGGTCAAGCTTTCAGGTGATTAAAACGGATGGCGTTGGGTCATCAGGTACGAAAACAGAACGGTTTGTTATCACCCCGCCACTTACAGATGACCTACCAGCAATTAAGGTCACGGTTAAACAAATGGAGAATGACACAAGAGTAGTCGAGTGGAGCTTTTAATGAGTCTGGTGAACTTCAAGACAATCGACTATTTGGCAGCAGGGAATTCAAAACAGAGAAGAGCGTTTGATACATTAAACGAACTTCAGCTATTGACTAAGTTAGCTAGTTACAACCCGGTTTTATGTGGAACGATTCCACTAGAAATTGATACAGACGTATCTGATCTTGACATTATTCTAGATGTTGCTGATTTTTCCCAATTTGAACAGAGTGTACGTCAGTTTTATGGTGATCTGGCTTGCTTTTGTGTGAAAAGAAAACACATTCGTAGTAAGCCGATTATAAAAGTGAATTTCAATTATGGTGGGTTTGAATTTGAACTGTTTGGCCAGAACCAGACCGTTACAGAGCAGTACGCTTATTTACATATGGTTATTGAACACGCCATTCTGCAGCGCCATCCAGAACTAAGGCAGCCAATTATCAACTTAAAGCGAAAAGGGGTAAAGACAGAGCCAGCTTTTTGTACATTATTAGGCTTAAATGGTGATCCTTACGAAGCGTTATTGACATATGGACGTCAGAATCGGATGATCTAGCACATAAGCATTTGAGGAAGATGTTGTTTCGTGTTCTTTCCGCTTTTCAGGTGGTACAATAGAAAAAACAATTCACTAAGGTTGGTGTACAATCGATGCAAACTGTTCCAACAAGCGCGTTAAAAGTCGTAAAGCGCGCCAAAAAAGAAACGATCCCAAAAGCACATAAACAGCTTGCTTACTGGAAACAAGAAGGTCAGAAAATACAGGATGAAGAAATTCGCAATCAAGCAACCTGGACGGTGAACGACAAGACGTTTCACGCGGAAGGTGGAAGTATCATTGGTCTGCTTGCTGGTGATAACCAAGATGGATACGTCCAGTTTATGGTTGGCTACCAATCGATCTGCGATTACTTGGACACGCTGTGCGATAAAAATGACAGCCACAATCCTGATGATTTCCGGGCAATGCACCAAGCGTTACTCGATTCGCTTGAGAAAGACGGCGATATGGGGGACTACTATCAGCATCGACCTGGATTTAATGATGATGGTTACTTGAAGAAACTGGTTGCTAGTTGCCGGGAAGCCATTCAGACGTTTCCAGGCTTTGAGGTGATGCAGGCTGACATGAAAGAAGTGTCGCAATACTATATTGATTTCCAAGTGTACAAGCACGTTGAAGAGGACAAGCGCGAGCCGCTACTCGTTCAATTTTATGAAGAAAATCAAGCGCTAGTTCCGGGAATGCGCTGGTATGAATTTGCCTGTGGTGCCGCATCAACGCTTGCGCTCTACACGCTTGCGGCCTATGCTTCTTCCGCTCCACGAACAAAAGAAGTGTCAAAACAAATCAAAGAAGCGTATTTTCCATGGGTGCAAGGGTTGCACATTATGCTTGATTATTTTATTGACCAAGAAGAAGATCGTTTGGAAAATGAAATGAATTTCGCAGCTTATTACGAGACAAAAACAGAGCTGTTTGAACGCTTCCGTTTTCTTGATGAACAAGCGACTCAGCGCCTAGCTGGTTTGCCGGATGAGAAGTTTCATTTGCTGATAAAAAAAGGGCTATATGCCATTTATTTATCAGATGAAAAAGTGAGCGGAAATGAAGAATTAAAGAAAGATGCAAAAGAAATTATTAAGCTTGGTGGAAAGCAGGCAGCGTTTTTCTTCCAAAATCGCTGGATGTTCAAGCGTGCCATTTAAATAGTCTGGAGGGGGGTCTTTCAAATACAAACTCCCCTTATTTTTTAGAAAAGGTGACTTTATGTTGATAATTAAACCGATTGAACCAAACGTACAAGGCGATGTGACGCATTTCTTTCAAGCGCGTTGGGGTTCAACACAAATGGTTATTTCAAGTGGCGTGTATGACTGTGCTTCTATGGACGGATTTATTGCTTTAAACGAAAAAAACGAAATAATTGGACTGCTTACATATATGGAGAGAGAAGAGAGCGTGGAAATTATTTCGCTTGATAGTATTGTAGAAGGACGGGGAGTTGGCAAGGCTTTACTTCAGGCGATTGAACAACATGCGTTAAGGAATCAGATAAACAAGATTTCACTTGTAACAACAAATGATAATCTATACGCATTAGCATTCTATCAGAAACGAGGCTACCGATTAAGACGTATTATAATTGATGCTGTTAAGCAGGCAAGAGTTCAAAAACCGAGCATTCCTTTAGTGGGTTATGACAAGATTCCGATTCATGATGAGATTGAACTGGGAAAACAGCTAATGGAGCAAAGCTAAAACCGCTGCTACTTTTTTCTTTTTTTGATGGAAAATTTGAAGGAATAGAACAGGGTTCGGAGCGCCGCACAAGAGATAGAGGATACGCCCACCGGGAAAAAACGCGAAAAAGCTTGCTATAAAAAGGTTTTTGAACGATTTTTAGACGATAGAAAGGTCTCGTTTTTACCCTTTTCAAAGGGGGGTAAAGTAGCGTTTTTACCCTTTTTAAGATGGTGACCAAGCTGGAGGGATTTTTGAGTAAAATACGCTCCAAACCATTGCTGCATATAGTTTTTAGGTGGTGAGGAAGTTCCGAGGAGGGGGATTTAGGGTGACGATTCACATTGAACATTCGCGAGACCCAGAAACGATATATAGCGTGATGATGAAAGCATTCTGGGAATATCAACAAGCCGATCCCCCATCAAGTGCTCTGGCAGAAACGGTTGAGCTGGTTGCTGAAGATTTACAAACGAATGGACAGGCGCTTCTAATGTGGGAATATAGCAAGCCAGTAGCGATGGTGCGCTTTACTCTTGAAGGGAAGACATTGACGTTTTACCGTCTGTCAGTTATCCCCGAAAAACAAGGTCAGGGCATGGCGAAGCAATTGCTGCAAGCATTAGAACAAATAGCAAGGGAACAAGGCGTTGAAACCATTTATTGTAAAGTGAGGGCTGCTGTCAAGAAAAATCTACAGCTGTATCAATCGGTTGGATTTGAAATCTATGAAGAATCGATTGTTATAAATCGAAACAATCAGCCTGTACAAATTGTTGCAATGAAACGTGTATTGGAAAGGGGTGACATCCATGGGCGTCGAGCTAATACGAGCTACTCAGGCCGATGAAGAAGTGCTTAAGCATTTGTTTCAGTTTTATATTTATGATTTTTCCGAGTACATGCCCATTGAGGTTGAAGGCAATGGAAAATACGATGACTATCCTTTAGCTGCCTATTGGGTTAATCCAGCTTATTTTCCATACTTAATTAAAAAAGGTGTGCATTATATCGGCTTTGTCCTAGTAAAAGAAAGCAGAACGCATACAAGTATTGCTGAGTTTTTTATTATGAAACGACATCGGCGTGGTGGTTTTGGCAAAGCTATTGTACATAAAATTTTCCATCAACATCGAGGCAACTGGGAAATATCGCAACTAAAGAACAACGAGCCAGCCCAGGCTTTTTGGCGCCGAGTGATTAACGAGGCTGTAGCGGGAACGTTTACTGAGGAAGAAAGAGACAATAAGGTGGTTCAAACGTTTTCTGTTTGATCGAGCACAATTAGAAAAGGAGGGGATTGAAGATGGATGTAGTTGCAATTGATTTTGGCTGGCCATGGTGGGTTTGGGCTGTGGCGCTTGGTGTAGCGGTAATTGTCGTGTTAGCAACGATTTCTTTAATTAAAAAGTTTGGCTGATAGAACCACATTTTCGTAGAAGAAAGGGTTGAACTGCATGAAGCAAGCGCGAAATCCGGCAACTGTCCATAAGCCAGTTGCCCCTTATGTACATCAAATTGAAGTAACAGGAGACAATCGGTGGTTGAATCTATCTGGACAATTAGGAATGGAACAAGATGGAACGGTTCCGGACAGCCCAATGGATCAATTGAGCTTGGCATTTGAGAATGTGAAGCGAAATTTGGAAGCGGCAGAAATGGGCGTAAGTGATCTTACGAAGCTCGTCTTTTACTTAGTGGGGGATTTTGACGCAGCAGAAAGAAGAGAGCGCATTCAAGCTTTCTTAGGAGAGGCCTTACCTTGTACAACAATGATCTATGTTGTTGCGCTAGCTGCACCAGTCTTTAAAGTCGAAATTGATGCCTGGGCATGTAAAGCAACGGAAATGCCGCTATAAAAAAGATCTGGCGCAGCCAGATCTTTTTTAGGTGGAATCTCTCGTTCCATATGCAACCAAAGCAAAGCCGGATAAAACCGTTGTGAACGCTAGCACTAAACCGCTCCATGCACCATCGAGAATGGTGATATGAATGAGAACGGTTAGCTGCATCAGGCAAATAATCCAGATGAACAGGCGGGAGATTTTCATATCAACTCCTCCTTTTTAATTAAATGTATCATGGATTTTTTTGCTAAAAGGGTTGTTGATTTAGCTTTTTGGTTTCTGTTTCGATCGTGCCAACATCAATTCGCTTGAATAAGGGAGCGACTGTTGGGATTGATGTTGCTGCTAATTCAATCGGCTGCCAATTGAACGTCTTAAGACTGAGCCACTCGCATATTTTTTCACTTGAAAAAGGCAAAATTGGTGCAAGCAGTTGAGCGAGGTTTGCAATGAGATATGTGCAGGTAGCGAGCGTATCGCGGCAGGCACGATCGTCATGTTTCACCTGGAGCCACGGCTGCTGGTCATCAAAATATTTGTTGGCTTTGCGAACAACAGCAAAAATTTCTTCAACAGCTCGTTTAAATTGTGTCTGTTTAAACAAGTGCCCCACGCGATCATACAAATCGTGTACCTCTGCTTTGAAAGTAGGGTCAATGGTTCCTGTTGGGACTTCGTGCTGATAGGATTTTTCGATAAACTTCAGCGTTCGATTGACGAAATTGCCGTATGCACCAAGCAGCTCGCTGTTATGACTATACACAAATTCGCGCCAGGAAAAGTCGGAATCACGGTTTTCCGGGGCATTAATCGTTAAGAAATACCGAATCGAATCTGGATCGTAGCTCTTTAACATATCGGGTAGCCAGACGGCCCAGTTTTGGCTGGTTGATAGCTTTCTTTTTTCTATCGTCACGTATTCATTGGAAACGATATGTGTCGGTAACGCTGGCTGTTTGAGTCCAAGTAATATCGCCGGCCAAATGATCGAATGAAACGGGATGTTGTCTTTACCGTGAACGTAATACGAACGGGTCTCTTTAGTCCAGAAGGATGCATCATCCTGACCTGTTGCCGCTGCCCACTGCTTGCTAGCCGAGTAATAGCCAGAAACTGCCTCAATCCAAACGTAGATTTTCTTGTCTTCATATCCTTTTATAGGAACAGGAACGCCAATGGACAAATCCCGTGAGACCGCTCGATCCAGTAATCCTTCCTGCAAGTAACGCTCAGTCAAATGAATCGCATTTTCACGCCAGCGTCCTTCATTTCTTGCGACTTCTAGATAGCGTTCTAGCTCTGCTTGAAAAGCAGATAGTTTAAAATAAAAATGCTCGGTCTGCTTTCTTGTCGGTTCGTCTCCGCAAAGTTTGCATTTTTTTTGAAGCAGCTCAAGCGGTTCAAGAATGGTGGCGCAATGATCACATTGATCTCCGCGTGCGCTCATACCACAACTAGGGCACTGGCCCTCAACAAACCGATCAGGTAGAAACTGATCACAGCGATTGCAGAAAGCTTGCTCTACTTCTTTTAGCTCAATTGTGTTGTTCTTATAGAGCTGCTGAAAAATGCTCTGAACCGTTTCGTGGTGATGCGCTTCATCTGTATGAGTATAGTGATCAAAGCTAAAGCCTAGCTGTTTGAAGCACGACACAAACTCAGTATGATAACGATTGGTTATCGTTTCTGCAGGCACGCCTTCTTGACGGGCACGAACCGAAATGGGCGTTCCGTTACAGTCGCTGCCAGATACATATAACACCTGATCACCCTTTTGTCGGTAGTAGCGAGCGAGCAAGTCGCCTGGCAATAAGCTGGCGACATGACCGACATGCAAAGAACCGTTTGCGTATGGCCATGCTCCTCCAATAAATACATTCATCTTTTTTCCTCCTTTATTTTTGAAAACTAAAAAAGCCCGCCCAAGGATCATTGATCCAAGGACGAGCTTATACCCGTGTTACCACCTTTATTTACCAGTTATTCACATAACTAGCCTCAACAAGTACGGAACGCAAAAATAGGTTCTTATACTGTGACAGTTGTAACGAGTGCCAACTCTCGTCATCGTCTAACGGGTACGCTCAACGATGCAGCTCCAGGGCCATTTTCAATCAACGATTCTTTGCTTCTTTTCAGCAACCGAAGCTCTCTGTGTAAGAATAAGTGGATTTACTTTCCCTATCATTGCTTTTGTTTGGTATGAATATAGCACATCATAGCATGTTTTTTGCTAAAGTCAACTCGTTGAAGATTCTTCTATATACCGTTCAAAAACGAGATCATTAGACTTTAATTGGCCGTATCCTCCAGTACGGTTTGGTACCGATCCCACGTAGCGCCAGCCTTTTGATGCGTAATCATTAATAATCGATCGGTGGGCATTTGTACTCAAAAAATTGGATAGACCTACTTCAACATACTCGTAAATATACATCTCATTCACCTCGTTTAAGATACGTAGCAACGCGGATAAGTGTTTCATTTTAAAGAAAATTTTGTTTTCAAATCAAGGAAAATGATGTAAAGTAAACGAACAAGATAGAGAAGGTGTTAGGAAAATGAATCCACGTTATCAACCGGTAAAGTCAAAATATGAACGCTTTAAAACATTCGTTATCCATACGATTAATCTGCTTTATTTACTGATGATTTTGGTTATAGGTGTTTCTCAATGGATCGACTATATGGGGACATGCTCGATATCGTTAGTGATCTTATATCCGTTATTAATGGTTGCTCTGTTGTTTCTTTGGGCCGTTAACTATTATTATCAATGGTTTACAAGAAGCGGTTCTCTTATTGTGGTAGGAACCTGTTTATTTATATTTCCTTTCACTTGGACAACAGCCGTATTCTCGGCAAGTTTGTACCGCTCTTTTTGCTAACTGATTAAAGACATTGGAGGAGAGGCATATGTATAATAAGTTTGATGAAACAATGACAACGGAACGGTTGGAGCTGCGCTTATTTAACCAAGATGATGCTGAAGAAGTAAGCAGGCTCTGTAACAATTATAATATTTTTAAAACGACACGTAGTTTGCCCTATCCCTATCCAATTGAAGCAGCAAAGCAGTGGATTGCTTCACTTGAACAAAACAAGAATGGGGATAAAGGTTATACATTTGCCGTAACAGATAAAAAAAGCAGCATTTTGTACGGTGCGATAGGTCTTTCTAACAATGCCGCTGATCAAAATGGGGAGCTTGCGTACTGGATTGGTGAACCTTATTGGGGAAGTGGTTACGGCACAGAAGCTGCGAAAGCGATGATTGCATTCGCATTTGCAGAAAAAGGCTATCACCGTGTGTATGCGCGCTTTTTTAAATCAAACCCTGCATCAGGAAAAATTATGGAGAAGTGCGGAATGACCTACGAAGGCACGCTCGCCCAACATGTGCTAAAGGAAGGGAACTTTGAAGACATGGTTCATTATGGAATCATCCATCCGAACTCGAATGAAGCGAGTGACGCAAATGAGATCAAAGTGGTTTGATTGAGGGAAGCTGTTCATTAAGCGAACAGCTTCTCTTTAAAAAAAGAAGAAAACACTTGATAAACCGTAACGGTTACGATAAGATTAATGACAGATATAAAGGGTCTTTAATAGTTGGTTATGATGTAAGTTCATCATAATGGCAATAAAGATCTTCTTTTTAAGGATATAAACAGTCTTTAATATATATGATAAAGGAGTGAATGAATCATGTTTGATTGCATCGTTGTTGGAGGTGGCCCAGCAGGATTAAATGCAGCGCTTGTGCTTGGACGGTCAAAGAGGAACGTGATGTTGATTGATGAAAACCAGGCAAGAAACGCGGTTACGCATGAGTCACATGGGTTTATTACGAGGGATGGGGTTAGTCCGCAACAGTTCCGCGCGGCGGCGCACGCTGATTTGCAAACCTATCCGAATCTACAGATAGAGCAAGATCGAGTCATTGATATACAAAAAGAAGAATCCGTTTTCGTTGTAAAAACGGCAACAACGGTCTTTAAATCGAGAAAAGTGATTCTCGCAACCGGTTTAAAAGACAAGCTGCCAGATGTCGAGAATATTTGGCATTACTATGGGAAGAGCTTATTTAACTGTCCGTTTTGTGACGGCTGGGAAATGAAAGATAAACCATTGCTTGTCATTGTTGAGAGTGAAGCGGCACTGCATTTTCCTAAGATGATTTGGAACTGGAGTGACAACCTCGTGCTAGCAACAAACGGAAAGTGGCGCTTAACCGGCGAGCAGAAAGCACCATTTTTAAAAAGAGAGATTGCGATTATGGAAGAAGCCATCATCGAGCTCGAGGGAACAAACGGGCAGCTTGAAACCGTCCATTTCCAAGATGGAACATCGGTCAAACGAAGCGGGGGTTTTGTGGAAACGAAGCTTGTTCAAGCAACATCGCTCGCTGAAGCGGCCGGTTGTGAGCAAACGGATATAGGTGGAATTAAAACAGATGAGTTTGGACGCACCACGGTTGCAGGTCTTTTCGCATGTGGTGATACAGCGTTGAAAGCTCCGCCACAGCTTATCCTGGCAGCTGCTGATGGAAGTAAAGTAGCAAGCAGAGTCATTGGCGATTTAATTGATGAAGATTTTTAGAGAGTAAAAGAGTGGTGCTATTACCACTCTTTTTTTAGATTAATAAATTTTCAAAAAAGTATTGCAAAAAAGAAAAGGAATGCATATAATCTGAACTACCATACTAGTATAATTAACGTAGAAGATTATACGAGTAGAAAGGAGGTACATCTAATCGCAACGATTGAATCAAAGCGTGTTAATGGTTCGACAAGAGATTATGTCTATCAAACCATTAAAAACCGCATTATTGACTGGGATCTAGTCCCGGGTGCGAAGATTTCTGAAAAGGAAGTAGCCATGCAGCTTCAAGTGAGCCGGACTCCTGTAAGAGAAGCGTTTTTAATGCTTGCCCAAGAAGAGCTGCTTGATGTATTTCCGCAAAGCGGAACAATGGTTTCTTATTTAGATCTTGCCCTTGTTGAAGAAGGTCGGTTTATCCGTCAGACAATTGAACAAGTGATTGTGAGAGAGGCATGTGTAACGTTGCAAAGCGACCAATTATTTAAGTTAGAGAGCAATTTGGCGATGCAGACACTTTGTTTAGAGAAAGGCACGCATCAGCAGTTATTTGAACTTGATGAAGCATTCCATCAATTGCTGTTTGAAGGCTGTCAGAAAATGCGTTCTTGGAAGATCATCAGGCAATTAAATAGTCATTTTGATCGCTTACGTATGTTAAGGCTTGCGTCTAATTCGGATTGGCTCAACATCGTACAGCAGCACCACCTTATATTCGAGGCGATAAGCAATAGGGATGCCGATAAGGCGGTTCAACAAATGACGGACCATCTTCAAGTCGTTAATTTTGAGAAACAAGCATTAAAGGAAAAGTATCTTGATTATTTTAAGTAGGTTTTTGAAAGCGCTTTATATTAAAGGAGGATCAAACGTATGCAACATGTGGAAATGGAATCCATGACGGAACAGGCTTATCGCTGCTGGCTTCAGTATGAAACAATTTTGAACAAGCAGGAAGAAGCACATTACTGGAGCTATGTACAAACAATTTCGTTGCAAAAAGAAACGTTGATTGGGCAAGCGATCAAGAGGGAACTAAATTTGGCGGTTGAGTCGATGTTTGGAAAGACGTCCACTTGGCAAGAAGATGCACAGCTTGTCCTGACAACGGTTGCTGATAAAGCTCGTTTACGGAAACATGGAATCAATCAAGAGGAAATCGCTGAATTAAACGAAGAGGGCTACATAATAAAAGAAAAGGACAATCAACTGATTGTCGTGGGTGCATCGGAGAAGGGCTTGCTGTATGGCGTGTTTCACTTGCTCAGGCTCATTTCGCAAAAACAGTCATTAACAGATTTGACGATCCAAGATGCTCCGCAAAATCAGATTCGGATGCTCAATCAATGGGATAACATTGACGGGAGTATTGAGCGAGGTTACTCTGGACAATCAATCTTTTACAGCAATGGTACCGTAACGACAGATGAAAAGAGATTAACAGACTATGCGAGACTGCTTGCTTCCGTTGGTATAAATGCGATCTCGATTAATAATGTGAATGTCTGGAAAGAAGAGACCCATTTGATTTCAGAACGGTATTTAACGGACGTGCAGCGGCTGGAAGAAATCTTTCAATCTTACGGCGTTACAGTCTATTTAAGCATTAACTTTGCAAGTCCAATTGAATTGGGCCATTTAGATACAGCAGATCCACTAGATGCAGGGGTTCAGCAATGGTGGAAAGAGAAAGTAGCGGAAATCTATTCATATATGCCACGATTTGGCGGTTTTGTCGTCAAAGCAGATTCTGAGCATCGGCCTGGACCATTCACATACGAGCGTGATCATGCGGATGGGGCAAACCTATTAGCTGACGCCCTCAGCCCTTACAATGGCATGGTGATCTGGCGTTGCTTTGTTTACAATTGCATGCAAGATTGGCGTGATCGGAAGACGGATCGAGCCCGTGCTGCCTATGATCACTTTGTTCCGCTGGATGGACGTTTCCGTGACAATGTGGTGCTACAAATTAAGAATGGACCGATGGACTTTCAAGTGAGAGAGCCGGTATCGCCATTATTCGGTGCGCTGCAACAGACAAATCAGCTACTTGAATTCCAAATAACACAGGAGTATCTAGGACAGCAAAAAGATCTCTGTTACCTTGTGCCAATGTGGAAGGAAGTGCTTCAGTTCGATACGAAAGTGCAGGGAGAAGGATCCACGGTGCAGTCAATTGTAAACGGATCGTTGTACCAAGCAAAAATAAGTGGTATTGCCGCAGTAGCAAATAGTGGTGACGAACAGAGCTGGACAGGTCATACGCTGGCCCAAGCGAATTTATTTGGATATGGTCGATTGACGTGGAATGCTGATCTTACAGCCGAGGAAATTTTGCATGAATGGATTGTCCTCACTTTTGGCCATGAAGAAAAGCTAAAGCGAGTTCTATCGGAAATGCTGCTGGCGTCTTGGTCGATCTATGAAAACTATACAACGCCATTAGGCATTGGCTGGATGGTAAACCCGAATCATCATTACGGAGTCAATGTTGATGGGTATGAATATTCACGCTGGGGCACGTATCATTTTGCTGATCGGGAAGGGTTGGGCGTTGACCGAACAAGAGAGAGCGGAACCGCCTTTGTGGACCAGTATGCAAAGGAGAACGCAGACCGCTTTAATGCGCTTGATCAATGTCCTGATGATCTGCTACTCTTTTTTCATCATGTACCTTATACGCACCGCTTAAAAAACGGCAAAACCGTCATTCAGCACTATTATGATTCCCATTTTGAAGGTGTTACTGACGTGGAGTGGCTCATTAGTGAATGGCAGTCTCTCAAATCACTAATTGACCCTTATCGTTATAAAAATGTTGCTGAAAGACTGCAGCTACAGCTATCGAACGCCCGAGAATGGCGTGATCAAGTGAACACGTATTTCTTACGGAAGTCGGGAATACCAGACGCAGATGGACGAAAAATGTATGAGTAGGAAGTAAAAAAACGAAAAACGACAAAATCTGAAAGAATGGAGGTCAATTCAACAGAAAGAGGATATTGACATTTCTGAAAATGGACGATATGCTTCTGCTATACTAACATGCTAGTTGGAAGACCATAGTAAGATCTTAAATGGAAGCGCTATCTTTTTTTATTAACTTTGTTTATCGTATGAACAAACAAAGTTTGAGACGAAGAAAATGCTTCCTTAAAGGAGGGAATTCTTTGCAAGAGATTGCTAAAACGATAACCATGCATTCACCTGAGCCTAGTACGAAGTGGCGCAAGTTTAAAAAAGTGATAAAAAAAGATTGGCAGCTTTACTCGTTACTCGTCTTGCCGATTCTATTCTTTTTAATATTCAGATACGGACCCATGTTCGGAAACATCATTGCCTTTAGAAGATTCATTCCTGGAGGAAGCATTATTGGTGAAGAATGGGTCGGATTTTATTATTTCCAAATGTTTTTAAGTGATCCAACGTTTTTGATGGTCTTTCAAAATACGCTTATTTTAGCTTTTCTCTTACTTGTTATTACCTTTCCGATTCCTATTATTTTTGCACTGCTTTTGAATGAAATCAGGCGAAAAGGGTTTAAGCGATTTGTGCAAACAACTTCCTACCTGCCTCATTTCTTCTCAATGGTTGTTGTTGCAGGGATGGTTCTTGAGCTTGTGGCGATTAACGGCTCAATTAACAACTTGGTCGAATTCTTCACGGGAAATCGCTATAGCTTTATCCAGTTGCCAGAGTGGTTCCGTACCATTTTTATCTCTTCTGAAGTCTGGCAAACAACTGGCTGGGGTGCCATTCTTTATTTAGCAGCACTTACGGGAATAAATGATGAGCTCTATGAAGCGGCCCGGATTGATGGAGCGAACCGGTGGAAGCAGACACTCCATATTACGATACCGGGAATACTACCGACGATTATCGTGCTTCTCATTTTGAACATAGGAAATTTCTTGCAGGTTGGTTTTGAGAAGATCCTCTTATTGTATAACCCACTTGTTTATGAAACGGCTGATGTCATTTCAACCTATGTTTACCGGATTGGAATTCAATCAGCAAGCTTTAGTTACGGAACAGCAATTGGTTTATTTGAAGCTCTTGTCGGACTTATCCTCATTTTCGGCGCAAATTTTCTATCGCGGAAGATGACGGACAACAGCTTATGGTAAGGAGGGATGGCTGATGAAAGATTCTGTTTCGTACCAAGTGTTCAAAGTATTTAATGTTTTTCTTATGCTTGTAATCGTATTTGTAACGCTGTATCCATTTCTGAATATCATCGCGCAGTCGTTCAGTTCAGAAACCAATATCATCGCTGGAAATGTAAACCTCATCCCACAAGGATTTAACATTGATACGTACCGGGTTGTCATGAGTGATTCGATGTTTTGGATCAATTACCGAAATACCGTTGTTTACACGGTTGTCGGTACATTTATCTCTCTCGTTTTATCGACAATGCTGGCTTATCCATTAGCGAAGAAACGATTACGAGGTCGGAATTTCTTGATTATGTTTGTTGTGTTCACAATGTTTTTTAATGGAGGACTGATTCCGAACTATGTGTTAATTAACAGTCTTGGTTTCGGAAATACGATTTGGGCGGTAGTTGTTCCAGGGGCAATCAGTGTATTTAATCTACTGATTATGAAAACCTTCTTCGAGAATATTCCAGATGAGCTGGAAGAAGCAGCAATTATCGATGGTTCAAGTACGTATGGTATTTTGTTGAAAATTGTGCTCCCACTATCGAAGCCAATTTTGGCAACAATGATGCTATTTTACGCAGTTACCCATTGGAATTCTTGGTTTCCAGCGTTTTTATATTTTACCGATAAAGACTTATTTCCGGTTTCTATGTACTTGCGCAATATGATAAAAGGCGTTGAGGGGACGCTCTCGACAGGCGCGACTAGTGCAGATAACTTAAATCAAATCTCATCTAATATTAAATCTGTCACGATGGTGTTAACGGTACTGCCGATCCTTTGTGTCTATCCATATATTCAAAAATTCTTTGTATCAGGGGTGATGCTTGGTTCTGTAAAGGGATAAGGTTGTACGTCTTTGTAAGCGTTTAATCCATTAAAATCCAGAGGGGGATTTATTGTGAAAAAAATCGGAAAAGCTTCTATGTACCTTATGTCCAGCGTTGTGATGTTGTCAGTGTTAGCCGCTTGTAATAACGAGGATGAGGCGGCAGGAGTTGACGAAGATGTGAGCGGAGCTGCAATGGAAGAATATGCAGTGGGAGATCAGTTCCAAGCAACAGAACCCATTTCATTCTCTTTATTATTTAGTGACCACCCGAATTACCCGTACAAAAATGATTGGCTGTTAATGGAAGAGATTGAGGAACGGACGAACGTCTCATTGGACGTTACGGTTGTGCCGATGAGTGACTACACTGAAAAGAGAAGTTTATTGATTAGCAGTGGCGACGCGCCTTATATCATTCCAAAAACCTATCCAGGAGAAGAAGCTCCGTTTGTTTCGTCGGGCGCTATCTTACCTGTAAGTGAATACCTGCATTTGATGCCGCATTTCTCCGCAGCGATTGAAGAGTATGAGATGGAACCGTATTTAGAAACGTTGGAGCATGAAGACGGGAATTATTACATTCTGCCGGGCATGCATGAAAACGTTTGGCCAGATTACACGTTGGCCATGCGCATGGATATTTTAGAAGAATTGAATCTAGATGTGCCTGAGACATGGGATGAAGTGGAGACCGTTCTTGAGGAAATGAAAAATGCCTATCCTGATGTCACTCCTTTCTCGGACCGATTTACGTTTGAGAGCACGATGAATATCGCGGCGCCTTCTTTTGGGACGGTAGCTGGTTGGGGACTTGGTAATGGGTTAATGTTTGATCATGACAATGAAGAGTTTTATTTCGCGCCAGCAACGGACGCTCACAAAGAATTCGTTACGTACTTTAACGGACTTGTTGAAAAAGGGCTGCTTGATCCGGAAAGCGTTACGCAGGAAGACCAGCAGGCACAGCAGAAGCTGGTAAACGAAGATTCGTTTGTGATTAACACAAATTCACAAACGGTTATTGATTACCGTAACGATTTAAACGGGACGGTTGGTGAAGGGAATTTTGAAATTAAAAAAATTCCGGTGCCAGCAGGTCCTCTCGGTCATGTCATTGGTGGTTCTAAGCTTGAGAACGGCGTTATGATTAATGCAAAAGCAAAAGAAGATCCAAACTTTGATGCGATGATGCAGTTTATTGATTGGCTTTTCTATAGTCCAGAAGCAAAGGAATTCACCAAGTGGGGCGTTGAGGACGTCACGTTTACTAAAGACAGTGACGGCAACCGACAGCTTGCTGAGGATGTTAACTATGTAGGCTTGAATCCAGCTGGGACAAAGGCGCTTAATGTTGACTTTGGTTTTTCTGGAGGGAACTTATCGTATGGCGGTTCAACTGAGCTCTTACATTCCATGATGAACGAGGAAGAGATCGAATTTCAGGAAGCGATGTTAGCAACAAAAGAAGTGCTTCCACCGAACCCGCCAATTAAATACAATGCGATGCAGCTTGAGCAATCAACGCTGTTAAGTACGCCGCTAACCGATTACGTTAGACAAAATACACTGCGCTTCATTTTAGGGACGCGTGACTTGTCGGAGTGGGATGAGTATGTCACCGAGTTGGAATCGAGAGGCATGCAGAACTTCGTTGATCTTGCGAATAGCGTGTATTCAGAACAATAATCCTATCGATCTGCCTATCTTTAGGCAGATCTTTATCCATTCTAGAAAGGTGTGAACCTCATGAGTGAAGACGGCAAAGCATTTGGTCAAGGAATTCTTTCGGTCATTACGAATCATATTTACTGGCTGGCGATGCTTAATTTTTACTTTATCGTTTGTAATCTGCTTTTCCTTGCTTTTTTTCTGTTTCTTGTTCCGAGCTTTTCAAATATGGGGCTTTATTTCTTGGCGCTCATTCCGACAGGACCGGCAATCACCGCCTTGTTTTGTTGTTTAAATAAAATGATTCGTGAACAGGATCTTTCACCTACAAAAGATTTCTTTCACCATTATAAAAAGAACTTTTTCAGTTCAATAAAAGTATGGCTTCCGATGTTAATCGTCTATTTTATATTAGTTGTCGATTTTTATTATTTTAATATCCAGCCCTCTACATTTAATCAAGTCTTGGCAGGGATTTTTCTCGTTGCGCTCGGCCTAGCGCTTACGTTCTCCTTCTATGTATTTCTCTTACATGCCCAGTTTCATTTTCGCGTACGAGATTTTTACCGTTTGGCCGTGTATTATAGCTTTCTTAAAGTAAAAGCGACAACCGGAAATGTAGCAATCGTTATTCTGACGGTCTTTGTTCTGTCGATCACATCTGACTTCCTGTTGTTATTTGGTGCAAGCGTAATTGCTTACTTAATAGCCCTTAATAGCAATAGCCTCCGAGGTGATGTGATGAGCGAGTTTATTGAAAAAGAGGAGCAGACTGAAGAGGAGGGTGATCATGAATACAAAAACATTATTTAACAGCGATTGGCAGTTTGCAAAAACGTCATTAGGTGAGGGAAGTTGTGAAGGAAGCTTATTTGAAAACGTGGCGCTTCCTCATGACTGGCTAATTGGCGACGCGACGAAGCTCTATGAACCATCAATTGGCTGGTATAAAAAGACGTTACATTATCGAAAAACAAAGAGCGAGCGGGTTTGGCTTACATTTGACGGCGTCTATATGAATTCGAGTCTGTTTGTAAATGGAAAAAAGGTTGGAGAATGGAAGTACGGTTACTCAACTTTTGAACATGAGATAACGACCGCACTAAGAGATGGCGACAATGAAATTCTAGTGAAGGTAGTGTATGAAAGCCCGAACAGTCGGTGGTACACAGGTGCAGGCATTTATCGCAATGTCTGGCTTAAGCAAAGAGGTCCTACATACATTGAAACGGATGGGGTGTATGTGCATACTCGGAAAAATGAGGAAGGTTGGCATGTTGAACTGGAAACAGCGCTTTTCGTGCAAGAGAAGGTACGGCTGTCGCACCACCTGTTTGCTGGAGAAAAGGAAATTGCGTCGAAATATCAGCTTTTAGAACCAGCGGAACAAAGTGTAACAGACATCCAAGTGATGAAGGTTAGCGATGTATGCTTATGGGAACCGGATAACCCCCACCTGTACAAACTTGAAACGCGAGTTTACCGTAGCGGTGATTCATCTACTTTAATTGAGACAATGGCGCAAACAATCGGTTTTCGTACCGTTCAAATGGACGCGAAGCAAGGGCTATTTGTAAATGGAAAGCAGATGAAGCTAAACGGCACATGTGAACATCATGACTTAGGTGCGCTAGGAGCTGTTTTTAATGTCGATGCGCAAAAGAGACGGTTTCGGTTGTTAAAGGAAATGGGCGTGAATGCTGTTCGTTCGGCACATAATATGCCAGCTAAAGAATGGATGGAGCTGGCGGATTCATTCGGCTTTTTTGTTGTGACAGAAGCTTTTGATATGTGGGAACGTCCAAAGACTACTTATGATTACAGCACGTACTTTAAAGATTGGGTAGATAAAGATGTGAGAAGCTGGGTTCGACGAGATCGAAATCATCCATGCCTACTCATGTGGAGCATTGGAAATGAAATTTATGATACTCATGCTGGTTCAAACGGGACGGAGTGGACCATCTATTTACGCGATCAAGTGTATAAGCATGATCCAAAAGGCAACGGTAGAGTGACGATTGCCTCCAATTATTTGCCTTGGAAGCAAGCGCAGGAGAGTGCTGATCAGCTAAAGCTAGTTGGTTATAATTATGGAGAAAAGTATTATCAACCGCATCATAAAGTGTATCCGGACTGGATCATATACGGGAGTGAGACAGCGGCAGTTGTGCAGAGTAGAGGGATTTATCATTTCCCGTTGGGGCAGTCAATTTTAGCTGATGATGATGAGCAATGTTCCGCGTTAGGGAACAGCGCAACGAGTTGGGGAGCATCCTCCATGGAGGCATGCATCGCCCATGAACGAAACACGCATTTTTCCTTAGGACAGTTTATCTGGACTGGTTTTGACTACATCGGTGAACCAACGCCGTACCACACAAAAAATGCCTACTTTGGTCAGCTTGATACGGCCACTTTTAAAAAAGACTCCTACTATATGTACCAAGCAGCTTGGACAGTAGGACAGAATAAACCAATGCTGCACTTGTTTCCGTATTGGGATTTTAATCCGGGGCAAGTAATTGATGTCCGGGTTTGCTCAAATGATGCGGCGACGGTTGAACTATATTTAAATGGAAAATCGCTAGGTGTTAAAGAGGTTGATCATAACCAAAACGCTTTTGTGTTGGATTGGAAAGTCCCTTACCAGAAAGGAGAATTAATGGCTGTTGCTCGCAATAAGGCGGAAGAGCAGATTGCAACAGCTGTGCGTCACTCTTTTGAAGACGCTGCTGTATTAAAACTAAAGGCAGATCAAGAACAGATCCGTGCAAATGGAGCGGACCTTGTTTTTGTAGAAATTTATACGGTTGATCAAGAGGGCCATATTGTCGAAAATGCAACCAATCGCGTGACGGTGACCGTTGGTGGAAAAGGGCGTTTGATTGGGATTGATAACGGAGACAGTACGGATTTAGATTCATACAAAGGAGTCAGTAAACGGCTTTTTAGTGGGAAACTGGTGGCGATTGTTGCCGCAACAGGAGGAGCAGGCGAAGCAACGATTGCCGTTCATTCTGCAGGGCTGTTGTCTGCTTATTTATCGATCGATGTATTGGACACAGAAGAAGTTAGGGCAATTCCAGCAAGCAATGAGCCGAGTCTCATTCTTAATGGAAATAAAGAAGAGCTGCCGGTACGGAAATTGGAGATTGTTAGTGAGAGTGGTCAATTGTTTCAAGCTGGGCAAGCAGAAAAACAAGTTCGAGTAGATGTTTTACCTGCAAATGCCTCCTATCCCGATCTAGAGTGGAGTACGGTGAATGACCGTGGCATACCATCAGACATCGCTGTAATTAACGCGGATGGGCGAACGGCTACTGTGCAAGCGAAAGGAGACGGCAGCTTCCGCATTCGCTGCACGAGCAAAAATGGGACAGATAAAGTGAAGCTTATTTCTGAACTAGAGTGTCAGGTTGAGGGACTCGGGATATTACATAAAGATCCTTATCAATTTATTTCAGCGGGCCTTTATGATTATTTCAAGGGTGACCTCACAAACGGAAATGAACGTGGCATCGCCACAAGCCGAGATGGAGAAACGGTTGTCGGTTTTAAGGATATTCAATTCGGTCAGACGGGATCAGCAGAGATCACGCTGCCGATCTTTGCATTAACCGATGAACCCTATTCTCTGCAAATTTGGGAGGGGGAGCCTGAAACGGTAGGAAGTCAACTGCTTGCAGATGTCATTTACCAGAAAAAATCTCGCTGGAATGTCTATCAAGAAGCAACGTATACGTTGAACAAAAAACTAACAGGTTTGTGCGCAATTAGCTTTGTGACAACAAAAAAGATGCATATCAAGGGGTTCTCATTTCTGCAACCTGAGCAGGCGTTTGCGCGTCATGCAGCAAGCAGCTGTGAGCGAGTGTATGGCGATCACTATCATGTAAATGGTGACGTTGTTGAAGAGATTGGCAACAATGTCTCGCTTGAATGGCGCCACTTTTCTTTCACAGGAGCAGGTACTGATGCCATTAAGATCAAGGGTCATGCACCGATTGCAAATTCTATTCATTTGCTTTTTTCCAACGGGGTAGAAAAACAACAACGTCTGATCGAATTTCCGCAATCGGAAGGGTACGTCGAGCAAACCTTTCCGCTTGAACGACTGACTGGAAAATGGGACGTAACGTTTCTCTTTTTACCTGGAAGTCACTTTCATTTTAATGGCTTTCAATTTCTGGAAGGAACGAACCGCTGAAAAGCGGTTCTCTTCTAATCTTTAGATGCTGTCTTCTGTTGTAAACGGTGCCGCAGGTAACCCTTCTTTGTTATAGAGCGAAGCGTCACGCGGGTTAGCCGACCAGCCATAGCGGGCGTGAAGCGGTACCTGAATCCGAGGATGATGAACATGCACCGTGTCTCCGTGGATTGATGCATGAGCAGGGTGGAAAACGCCGTCCTCCCCGCATAATGAAAAGCCGGTTAAAACCGAATTCCTACCTATGAGCCCGCCACCGACTTCAGTAAATGAAACGATGAGGACCGCTCCTGTCCTCTCAACATGAGAAAATGCTGGGCCACTAAAAACAAGAGATTTTCCGTAAGCATAGTGTTTTGCACACAAGGCAAGCCGCTCACCAACGGCTTTTTTGTTTTGTGGATGAAGGTCGTTTTCCTCACCGACATCGATGGTAACGGCCATTGCGGTGCCAGTTGTGTTTAAACTGCGGCGCTGCTTCTCTCGAATAATTGGCCAGTTTTCTTCAGCGGTATCCGCTTTGAAATTCGCTAATTGCACAAAGAGAAAGGGGAGGTCGCCTTGTTGAAACAGCGTCCGCCAGTCATTTATAACCGCTTGGAACATCTCTTCATAATGTGCGGGTGCTTGAGTGTCGGATTCGCCCTGGTACCATAAGAAACCCGTGATCGGATGTTGTTTTAATGGCGCAATCATTCCATTGTAGAGTCCTGTTGGTTTTGTTTGAAAAAACGTTTGTGGTTGAAGTGGCTCAAGCTGTGCGCCTACACGGTAGTGCCATTCACCACTTAAATCAATAGATTGGTCTAGTAGATTAAGCTCATAAGGCATGTTAGCTACAAAACCACCAGTTGATTCTTTGCAAATGACCCGAACGATAAGTACGTTTTTACCTGGTTTTAAGAGATTGGAACGAATAGAATAGCGTCTTGGCGGATATTTATAGCCGGTTTGCCCAACGAGCTCTCCATTTAAATAGGTTTCATCTGCATCAACAATGGTACCTAGTTTAAGTAAGGATGAAGTTGCGGTAGCTTGTTCACTGTATAAGTGAAATTCTTTACGGAACCAGATGGAGCCGCGATAATTGAGCAACGACTCGGTAAAGCGGGTTGGGAGTTGAATTGACGTCCATTGTTTAGTCCATTCTGTTTGTTGATACCATACAGGTTTTTTCAGACCAGGATCTGTCGCATTCAGCTTGTAATGCCATTGATCAATTCGCTTTGAGTCCGCGGCAATGGTCTCCTGAACGTGCAGAGGATGTTGAACTTCTGCTAATTTGGCTGCATCTGGAAGGGTTTGACGATAGCTTGCTTCGGAAACCCAAGCATGGGCCGGGGTACCACCTACAGCAGTAAGGATTAACCCAATTGGAACATTCTCTGATTGAGAAATAGCCAGCGCAAAAAAGTAGCCAACTGCACTGAAATGATCAATGGCTTCTCCGGTTGCTTGTATCCAATCACCTTTAATTATGGTGGAACATGGTCCTGAGAAGTCATAGACTTGAGGAACGTTAAATTGACGGATAAAAGGGTAGTGATGATTCTCAATATCCTTCTGATGGCGATCTAGTGTCCGCTTTATAGGCAGTTCCATATTCGACTGTCCACCTAAAATCCAGACGTCGCCAATAAGAATATCGCTGATGACCGTTGTTTTTGCTTCAACAATCGTTAGTTCGTATGGACCGCCAGCTGGGAAGGACGGCAGAGTTATTGTCCAGTCACCTTGAGCATCCGCCTTTGCCTGATAAAGAGTATCTCGAAAAGAAGCGCTTACATTAGCGTGTGGTTCTGAGTTTCCTCTGATCGGATAAGGTTTATTTCGCTGAATGACCATTCCATTGCTTAACATCTATACCGCCTACTTTCAGTCAGTAGAATCGTTTTCATAGACTATCTAAATCTATTATAATGAAAGAAAGTCGAATAGAGAATGGGGAGGAAGATTCTTTGTGGAATTAAAAGAAGCATATCAGCTACTAGAAGTACATGAAGATGCAACGGACGAAGAAATTGAGAAGCGCTATATGATCTGGGTTCGTAGAGAAAGAGCCAATCCATCTCTTTCAATCGAGAAGGTCACGGAAGCGTACACCATTATTCGTAGGTACAGAGATTATGGCCCAGAGGTAGAGAAAAACGAGTCTTTTAAAGCTAAAGCTGGCCACTTCTTTTACTACTATAAAGTGCATACATTCGCTGTAATCGCGGCAATGGCTCTCTTAATCTCAATTGGTTTTACAATGTTTACTAACTATCAAGAGAAACAGCAGCTCGCCTTATTGCCTGACGAGCAACTTGAAGTAATGTTTTATGGTGCCTATCTAGATCCGCTTGCTTCAATAGATGATGGTGCAGTAGAGGCAGTAGAGCAGAATATCCTAACTTTGATGCCAGAGTGGGAGCGTGTATCTCCCATTTTAAACTATCATACGTTTCAAACTGACAGCATGACCGATGTAGGAACGCAACAGCGCAGTGCCGTACTGCTGGCAACGGAGCAACCCGACTTATATATTCTGGATGAAGCGTCGTTTCAGATGTATGTTGGAAGCGGAATGTTTCTACCATTGGATCAACTAGATCATGAACTGCTAGAGACGGTTGATGCTGGAGCTCATGCTTATGGAGTTGTTGAGAATGAAACAAAAGAACAGCTTTTTGGGTTAGCGCTACCTGCACATCCGATGCTAGATAGTGTAGGGACAGATGATGGTGTTAAACAAGTTGCAGCAATAAGAAGAGACGCAGCAAATCAAGAAAATGCACTGGAGTTGCTACAAAAGCTAATACAGGCAGAGATCAATTGATAAGGAGGATACAATGAAGCTAGTAGAAATCCATCATGTCAGTATCATTGTCCACAATCTGGAGCGGGCAAAACGCTTTTATGGCGAGACGTTGGCGTTGGAAGAATTAAGTCGACCGCCTTTTGATTTTGAAGGGGCATGGTATGCAATTGGCACGCAGCAGCTGCATTTAATTGTGCAGGAAATAAAGGAAGAAGCACCAGCGACCATTCAAACGAGAGGGAGACATATCGCATGTAAAGTCGACCATTTCGATCGAGCGGTGCAATTTTTACAAGACAGAGGAATTGAAACAATCGTAAAGAAGCACAGCACAAGTGGATTTCATCAAGTATTTTTCACAGACCCAGATGGAAATACAATTGAATGGATGGCAGAAGTAGAATAAGAAAAAAGGTGAAGAGAGCTTCACCTTTTTTCTTATTTTCCCCGGGCATATGTTTTCTTTGTTCTGACGCTTGAGCTGCGTCGTATCATGTTTAAAAGCGGTTGTCTCTTTTCACCAATAAGCCCAATAATCTCTGCGAACAGCTGAACAAACAGCGTTACGAGCAACAGAAGGAGCAAAGAGAGCCACAAGTTTGACATGGATAAAAGCAGGGCGGCAATGCCAAACAAAAGACTGACGCCATAGATGGTCAAAACAACTTGTCGATGGCCATAGCCTTTTTTCAATAAACAATGATGGAGATGACCTTTGTCCGCTTCGCCAATGCCTTGTCGATTTAATTTCCGTCGCACGATCGCAAACAATGTGTCTACAATAGGGACGCCGAGGATGAGCAGGGGGACGATTAAGCTGACGATCGTCACGCTTTTGAAGAAGCCCATTGTCGAGAGTACGGCAATCATATAGCCTAAGAAGAGCGAGCCCGTATCACCCATAAAGATTTTTGCTGGATGAAAATTGAAAAGCAAGAAGCCACTGAGGCTGCCGATTAACGGAATGGCAAAAGCAAAAACAAGTGCGTAGGCAGCTGGATTTCCGGTGGCGAGTACAAGCATTGTCCCAAGCGCAATGATGCTCACGCCAGCAGCCAGTCCATCAAGGCCGTCGATTAAATTGATGGCGTTCATAATGGCAATGAGCCAGATGAAAATCATGATGCTGCTTAATAAGCCAAGATCAAGCCGTTCGCCAAAGGGGATTGCAATAAATTCAATTGAAATGCCCGAGCTGACAATAATGGAGGCAGAAACGAATTGAGCGATTAATTTATGTCTGGCTTTTAACGTGAAGCGATCGTCAAGCAATCCAATGAATATCAACGGAATCGCGCCAGCAATCATAAACATCGTCGTGCGATAATCGATTTCCAGCAGGTCTTTGACAAAGAAAAGACCGACAGACATTCCGATGATAAAGGCAAGCCCACCAATTCGAGGCATTGCTTTATTATGGACTTTCCGTTCATTAGGGGTATCAACAAACCCGTAACGGCGAGCGAGCTTAATCACAAATGGCGTCACGAGAAGGGTCACGATAAAACTGGCAAGGAATGCAATGAATAAAGAGTTCATGTTGTTCTCCTTCGAGTGCGGCTTCAGGTGTCAGGTTCAATGCAGTAATGGGTAGGTCATATTACATGTCCTTATAATTTTTTGAAGCCATTCCAAGCGTAGCTACAGAAAACACGGCATGATTTCAATAAGGAAAGTTCTTCATGCTTGCGGTAGATCTCCCAGTTTTGTTTGGCAGCTTTCCACTTGTTGCTTGAAATAGAGTTGCCAACCTTGCGATACGCTGCTAGCTCTTCGTTTATGCCATAGGCAACCGTTCCTTTTTTTAAAATGGATAGCCAGAGCAACAAATCCTGTCTCGTTCGTAAGGTTGGCATCTGTAGCTTTCCGAGCTTTTCTTGATTTAACATGACGGTCAGGCAGCCAATAATGGTGTTCGCAAGCAGCTGGTCATATGTAATTCGCTGGGGGGCCTGAATGACTTTTGCTCGCTCCGTCCCATCTTCCTTTAGAATCCGGTAACCAGTGAACGTGAAGCTGTATTGATTATCTTCCATGAACTGAACCTGGCGGGTGAGCTTCTCATTTTTCCACAAGTCGTCCCCATCTAAGAAAGCGACGTATTTGCCATTCGCATGCTGAAGCGCTTCATTTCGAGCAACGGCAGCACCACTGTTTTTAGGTAAATGGTAAAGGTGAATGCGGCTATCTCTTTTGGTATAGGCATGAGCAATTGTTTGGCTGTAATCACTTGAAGCATCATTGATAAGTAATAATTCCCAATTTTCATACGTTTGATTGAGGACGGATTCAATCGTATGGGGCAGGAAAGCCTCGCAATTATAAACAGGTGTGATAATGGAAACGAGCGGTTGACTAATCATTGGAACGTTCCTCCATAACCGAAGTAATCTTCCATACGTTATGAACCTGTTCGTATTGAACAAGAACAGTTGACCAGCGTAGCATCACCGTATTCTCTTCTTCCATCAGTAAAACAGGCTCAACATCAACCGGAATGGAAAGAAACAAGGCTATGTCTTCAGGCTCAATTGACGATTCGAAATGAACGTCGAGCCAGTCCTGATCTCCTTCTTCGGCCGTAAATAGTGCTGCTTGATGATGGCGTTTTATCTCAGCGATCGTGTGGTTGTCGACTCGTTCATTTTTTTCCCGATAAGGATCGGCGTTTCCTTGATCAAGAAAGAAAAAACCGCTTAAAAACAAGAGACCGATGCAGATGAATAAGAGACGGGGTACCATTGTCTTACCTCCTTCTAGGTGAAAACCTGTTTATTTCGCTTTTCGGTGAGGCATGGAATGATACTCGAGCTGCCCGTCGAGAGAAGATAAGCGATTATCAACAATTTCCCGCCCAACAGAGTCATAATAAAAGCCCATTTGTTTCATATGATTTGGATTGAAGATATTTCGACCGTCAATTACAACAGGTTTTTTCATCTTCCGTTTTAATTCACCTAAATCAATTGCTTTGAACTCCTCCCAGTCTGTTAAGACAAAGAGGGCATCTGCTTGATCAACAGCTTCCTGCCAGTTCAATGCTAGTTCTAGCTCGGGCATTAGTCTTCTTGCTTGAGCTGAGGCAATGGGATCATAGGCGATAACTGTTGCACCTTCGTTCTGCAAGAAGTCAACCACTTCAAAAGCTGGAGATGCTCTCATATCATCTGTATTTGGTTTAAAGGCAAGGCCGAGTATGGCAATGCGTTTCTCGCGTAAATAATGACCTGGATAAACCGTTTTTAGTTTCTGCACAAGCCGTTGCCGTTGCTGCGCATTTACTTTTTCTACAGCAGGCACAATTTGCAAGTCGTAGCCAGCATCTTCAGCGACGCGTATAAATGCCTGAGTATCCTTTGGAAAACAGGAACCGCCGTAGCCCACTCCTGCTTGCAGAAAGGAGGGACCTATACGGGGATCAAGTCCGATTATTTCTGCAAGAGACTGCACGTCGGCACCAACACCTTCACATACATTGGCGACTTCATTGATAAAACTAATTTTTGTTGCTAAAAAGGCGTTTGCTGCATATTTAGCAGTTTCTGCTGTTTCAATTGTTGTAACGATAATGTTCGTTTGAATTGGTTCATGAAGCGCACGTAAAACGCTCTCAGCAAGATCGTCTTCTACACCAAAGACGGCTCGTTCCATGTGCAATGTATCTTTAATTGCACTACCTTCCCGTAAAAACTCAGGACATGAGGCAACTGAAAACTGCTGATGGCCGCAGGAGAGCGTAATCCATTTCTTAATTTTCTTATTTGTACCGACGGGAACGGTGCTTTTAGTAATAATGGTCATTCCAGGACGAATGTGCTGACCAATTTCAATTGCGACTTCTTTAATGAACGTTAAGTTTGCTGACCCGTCCCGGTTAGCAGGTGTACCGACTGCAATAAGAATCGCATCGGCATCAGCCATAGCTTTTTGCAAATCTCCTGTAAAAATAAGGCGCTTTGCCTGCCTGTTTTTATTCATTAGTTCCTGTAATCCAGGTTCGTATATAGGAGAAATGCCTTCATTCAGCTGATCAATTTTAAGTGAATCATGGTCCACGCAATAAACTTGATGACCGAGCTCACTGAAGCAAACACCTGACACAAGGCCGACGTAACCTGTTCCAATTACACATACATTCATGTTGTCACCTTCGCTTTCAAAAAGGGTTCTTTTCCGAATTGATTTAATGCTTTATTTCGGCGTGCTAGCTCAATAAGGCCAGCGACAATTATGACAATGAGCCAGAAGCGCGGAGAGGCAAAGTCCGATCGATACATGCTGGTTACACCGAGGTGGAGCCAAAGTAGAAAAGCAATGCCAACATAAAGATGGTTGTTGCGCTTAAGCCACAAATACAGCAAAATGCTTAAAAATACGCCGGTAAAAAGTAAACTGCCAATTATTCCATGTTCGAATAACAAATCAACAAACACATTATTGGATGTGCCGCTTAGTGTACCTTGGTGACTTAAAAACTTCGTTCGGGCAAGAAAGTCATAGCTCCCCGAACCAAAACCAAACAACATATTGATCATCGAGTAATCACTTAACCAGATGAATGGAAAAACGAGCATATACAAACGACTGTGATGCATCACATCAAACAGTCCGTCTAGACGACCGAGCACAGGCATAAACAAGTTTAGAAGAAGCTCTGGAAAAACGGCTAACGCCAGACCAACCAAGACGAGTGATGAGAGAATACTGTAAAGCATTGTTTTTCTAGAAATTCCTTTTTTAGAAATCAAAAGAACAAAAGCCGCACAGCCAATTACAGCGAGATTTAAGTAGCCGCTGACTGAAAAGGACAGAACTAAAACAATAACTGCAAACAAAGCGTAAAGGAAATAGGTTTTTCGTGATAAAAGCAAGCTACCAATAAGCAATCCATCAATTAAAAAGGGGACAAGGAAACTTGGCTCATCTGTGAAAGAAGTCAGTCTAAAGTTAAAAAGAACGTCGCTTTCGACGCTATGTACATAAGCGCGTGTTTCAAAACCAGGCATCGGATAGCCGATTGTAAAGTGCAGGAACTGCCAAATCCCACCGACAATTAGGATGCCAGCTCCAATCGTATAGCCAAAGATAAGCGCAGAAGTTGTTTGTTGTGCCTCTTTATTGATGTAATAGAGAAGGAGCATGGTCAATACACTGTATAAGCCTAAGTTAATAAGCCTGTTCACAAGTGATTCACTCATATAGTCAACGTATTCAACTGATAGAAGCGTCAAACTTGCAGTCAGCACTCCTATGAGCGAAAGCAATGCTGGTAAAGCAATTGAAAGACTAGTCAGTGCGCCTACTTTATTGACGCTTTTTAATGAAATCAGCTCACGGTTTGAGATGATTGATAGAAACAGGAAGCTGATAGCTGTAAATGTTAGCAAAACCGAGCTTGGCAGAGGCGTAAGATGTTGCAATCCTCCAGACACAGCGATCGGTGCACAAGCGGCGTAAAGCGTCATGACTGAGTAAATTGGAATCATACGCCTTTTTGATAACGGATAGGACAGTGACTGCATGTAAGATGACCCTTTCTCGATTGAACTGCCGTCATCGTATCATGTGAACGCGCTCTAGTTATAAAGGCTTCTTAAAGATAACGTTAAGATTCAGGAGCCATGTTTTTACGATTTTAATCATTCAGATATTTGTCCCCACGGTATCAAGCTTTGTCCTGAATGTGGCATCTTTACAATTGAATTTCGATCCTCTTCCATCTTTTTTTCGTTGGAACTATACTAGGAATAGTTCAGCTTATGGAGGTTAGAAGATTGAAAAAGCTACTTATTTTGCTATGCCTCAGCCTGCTTGTGGGGTGCGGAGAGCAACCATTAACCGTACGCTCGACATTAGAAGGAGACAGCTACTTACGAAAAAATAGCCAAGCGTTATCAGAAGAACAGTTTCTTTCGCTGTCGAGTGAACAACAGCTGCTTGGTGGGGACGATTACGAATTGTTTAAGAATTTGATGAAGGAACATGTAAATACGCGATACCTGCTTATAGATGATCGGATCTACCGGTATTCACAAAGTGATAAGCTGCTATATGTAGCGGACTGGGTCGAAGAAGAGGGGGAGTATAAGTTAAATACATTGGTTTTTCAATAGAAAAATGCGCCCAGCAAGGGCGCATTTTTTATTCGCTATTTGGTCTAGTTTTAAATAAACGTTCGTACTGATCAGCGCAGGCGTTGACGGTAAAGGCAGCGGCGCGCCGCTGAAGAGTCTCCGGTTCCATTGGCTGAAGAAGGGCTTTCTCCATTGCGTGAGCGAGTTCGACGGGATCTCCAACTGGCACGATATGGCCGTAAGCCCCTTCAGCAAGAATTTCTCTTGGACCGCTCGGACAATCGGTTGAAACGATTGTCGTACCGGCGGCTAGAGCCTCAACGAGCACATTCCCAAATCCTTCATAAAGAGAAGAGAGTACAAACACATCTGCTTGTTTGATATAAGCATAAGGATTGTTTTGAAAGCCGACAAAACTGACGTCATTCGTTAAACCGTTTTCGTCTACAGCTGTCTGCAAGCTTGTTCGTTCTTCACCGTCGCCCACGAAAAGTAAGCGCGCCTCTGGTATACGACTGCGGACATGTGCAAAGGCTCTAATCAGAGTGGTGTAATCCTTCTGCGGATGAAGCCGTCCAACGGTTAAAAAAACCTTCTTGTTTGCTTCGCTAAAGTAAGGGTGATCTGCTGTTTCCGTCATTTTCGCTTGAAGATCACCAGTGACTACCGGGTTATAAATCGTATGAACGGTAGGCAAATGGGCAATTGCTTTTATATCTTCAGCGACTCCGTTTGATACCCCAACAACATGATCGGTGAAGCGGTATGTTCGCGCAACCCATTTCTTCATTTTTTTTGTTGACGGATTTAACCGGGCTTGCTCACTTAAATGAACCCGGCTCGAAACAATGAGCTTTCCACTTGTACCGCTACATTTTTTTGCGACAATGACAAGAACATTGAGATAGTCTTTTGCTGAAATAATAACGTCGGGCTTTCGCTTGCGAAAATATGAAATCATCGCTGGAATGGCATTTCGTGCTTTTTGTTTAGAAAGATGAATGATCTCAACTCCAGCCGGCACTTGATTGATGTAATCCCCGACTAAGTGAAAAACGAGCAGGTCAACTTGATAGCCTCGCTTTAAGAAATCTTCAGCGAGATGAAGCGTCATCCGTTCAACTCCACCAGTCTCGAGAGAGTAAAGGACGAATACAATTTTCATAGATACTCTTCTCCCTAATGTACAATCTTTTTAGTTGATTCAAGTAAAGCCTTTACTGCTTTAACATAGCTAGTTGCCGGGTGTCGAATAACTCGACCCTTTTTTATAAATAGGGCCGTTAATAACAATAAACCAATTGGGACATTATACATTTCGTTGAACAAAGGACCTTTACTCATTAGCTGGGCCTCTGACAGCCGTGACTGTTGCGTTGGTTTTTCATGATAGACAATGATTTCTGGAAAGTAAGAGAGTTGATTGCCAGCTTGAATGAATTGCTTAATAAATAAATTTTCTTCTCCGCTTGGGTATTTTCCACCTAAGCCAAACGCTTCGTTAAACCGAATCGACATAATGGCTTCTGTTTTAAAAAAAAGCTCAATTGATGATTTACGAAACAGCATGCGTCCTTTGACTTCTGTTGCAGAGCGCTCAGGATATGATTTATAGCTTTCTTTCATATAAGGATCGTAAATTTGAAAGCAGCATGCATCCGCTTCACCTTGCATCCGTTTCGTGACTCGAGCAACCGCATCGGGTGGATACCAGCAATCATCGTCAGAGAAAGTCACCATATCACCTTTAATTAGTGGAAAAGCATGGTTACGCGCTTTTGAAAGTCCTTTTACCGATATTTTTACATGCATTATTTGCAACGATGTTTGCTGAATCCAAGCTGCGACTACCTCATGATTGTCCTGTGAAACAACAATCAGTTCAAAGGATGTATTTGTTTGTTCTTGCAAGCTTGTAAGAAGCCGTTCGAATGCTTCTGGGCGCTGTCCTAGTGTGGGTACAACAATCGATAGCATGATTAACCTCCTATGCCGTCTCATTCTGTTTCGTTCGCTTGCGTAAAAATAGCCGAATTTGCTTTACGGAAAGTAAGCCAAGCACAACGGAATAGCTGAAAATACCAATAAGTATTTGCAAAATTAGAGCAAAAGCGCTGCTTTCGGAAGAGAATGGGAGCAAGGCGAAAAACATGACAGTGCCTGCACACATAATCTTTACAAAACCTTTAACTGGAAAAGGCAAGGATGTTTGTTGAAAATAGAGCAGAAACCAGCTGCTGAGAATGGCTAACGCATAGGCGATAACTGTAGCGATTGCCGCACCTTGTAATCCGTAGGAAGGAATGAACCAGATCGTTAAACCGACATTGGCCACAGCAGCAAGCACAACCGGAATAATTTGTAGCTTCGTTTGTTTTTTTAGATGAAAGAGAATATCAATTCCGTAAAGTTTGAAGCCTTTCAGCAAAGCGCCGACTGCAATAAAAGGAATGAGGCTGACCGCTGTTTCCCTAAATGCCTCCCCTAAGAACAAGGTTGCAATTGATTCTCGTGCCATGACGAATCCAATAAGCATCGGAAGTCCAATCGCTAAAAGCAAGGTCATGTTTGCTTTTACTTGACGATTAGCTGCTTGCTCGCCCTCATTGTCTAGTTTTTTAACAGCAAGCGGAAAGGCGGCAAGATTCACTATTAGCAGTAAAGTAAAGATAGACTGCTCTGTTAAGTCGTAGGTAACCGCATAGCTACCAGTGGCCTCAACTCCCATCATTGCTCCGATAATGAATCGGTCTGATTGATGAATAATCATTCCAAGCAGCAATGTAATCGTCAACGGTAGTCCGTAAGCAGCGTAGCTTCTGAGCAATGGTAGACTGACAAGAGCAGGTTTTATGGAAAAGCCCCAACGTTTCCTAAACAAAGGCATGGTTGAAAGGAGTAACCCACCGATTAAGCCAAGCAAGAGCCCGATTTCTGCATAACCGAACCAAATAAAGAGACTTGCAAGTGCAAGTCCGAGCACAGCACGAGCAAAAGCAACTTTTCCGTATTGTAGTGGCTTTAGTTCAGCACGGAGTAACGATAGGTTAAGCTGATACCATGACTGTCCCCACGAGAGCACTAAAGCGAGAAGAATCAAAAATCCATCGATCTGACTGCCGTTGCTCAACAACCAAAACCCACTTGCACATACAAAGGTGATGCCCAATAAGGCGAAAAAAACGACTTTAACAGACATATAAAAGACTTCGTTAGGAGCGCCGTTTCTTTGTAAGCGAAGAACACTTACCTTCAGCCATTCAAACACAACGGCATTCATTACGGCTGCCGAAGCAAATAGCAGCGCGTAGCGTCCATATTCTTCAGGGGTTAACCAGCGCGAATAAAGCGCAATCCCGACAAACCCTACAATGGCAGGCACGCCGTGGGACAATAGATAAGCAAAAGCATGTCTAGCTAACACACGCTGCACAACCCTTTCTATGCTTTTTTAAATTTTATTATAGGACAATCCGATTTTAGCAAAATCATTCAAAAATGAAAAAAAGGCTCTGTTTACATTTTAAATGAACCTTTTACAATCGTTACAATGATTAAACAATCGATTGTAAGAAAAGGTGAATAAGTCTGATGCACGTACATATTTTTAATGAAAGCTGAATTAATCATTGCTACGATTTCCCATTAAAGCAGCTTAATTCAACAAAAGTGACAAAATAAAAGCAGCTATATTAAAAGTTTGTAAATTATCTATGTAAGAATCAGCGTTCTTCTTTATTTGCTTCGTGTATTTCTGTATAATCTTGTTAACGCTGTCACAGCAGGGATTATAGTTTGTTACACATGAAAATTTCCTGCATTTTGATGATGGGGTAATCCGATTTAATGATAATGATAGGGGAGGGAATGACATTGGGAAGGCGTTATTGCTTACTAACTTGTTGGAAGAACTAAATTGCGTCGTTAAGGAAAATACGAGAAGAATCAATAGCAGCCTTTTTGCTGTTCCCTTTCCTTTTTTCTTATAAAAGACGTTTTCTAGTAAGAACGGGAATAGATCATTGCCTATTGAAGCACCCTGTCTCTATACAAAGGGCAAAAACTCGTATGATCCAAGAGGTTTTAAGGACAAAAAAGAGTTTTTAATTTTGTTGGAGGTGAATCCCTCATTTTGAGGGGAAGAATTGGATTTAATTACATTGATTAATCTTATTTTGCTTGTTATTTTACTGGCATTAACAGCATTTTTCGTTGCTTCTGAATTTGCCGTTGTTAAGATTCGCGCATCTAGAATAGAGCAGCTTATAGCGGAAGGAAACAAAAAAGCGTTCGTAGCGAAACGAGTAACGGAAAATCTTGATTATTATTTATCTGCTTGTCAGCTCGGTATAACGGTTACCGCTCTTGGTCTTGGTGCACTGGGAAAGCCAGCTGTAAGCAACATTATGTATCCTGTTTTTGACTATTTTAATGTACCGGATTCATTGTCATCCGTCATTTCATATGCGATTGCTTTTCTACTCGTGACCTATCTGCATGTCGTAATTGGTGAAATGGCTCCTAAGACATTGGCCATTCAATTTTCAGAGAAGATGACGATGTTGTTAGCAAGTCCGTTGTACTGGTTCGGTAAAATTATGTTCCCGTTCATCTTAACGTTAAACGGGGCTTCGCGCCTGCTGCTTCGCATGTTTGGTGTGAAACCAATTGGGCATGATCAAGCCTACACTGAGGAAGAGTTAAAAATTATTATGACGCAAAGCTACCAAGGCGGTGCGATTGATAAAGAAGAGCTTCAATACATGGAGAACGTATTTTCTTTTGATGAGCATGTTGCAAAAGACATTATGGTACCCCGGACAGAAATTGTTGCTATTCATCAGGATATGACAAAAGATGAACTGGTTCAGGTGCTAGACGAGCACAATTACACGAGATATCCCGTTATTGAAGACGGTGATAAAGATAAAATCATCGGTGTGGTCAATGCAAAGAAAATGCTTCAGTCCATTGTTGCTGGTCGAGATGTCGACATGAGCGCGTATATCCGTGATCTTCCATATATCTTGGAAGCAACAAGTATTCAAGATGTGATGTTGAAGATGCAGCAGGAAAAAGTGCATATGGCAGTAATTATTGATGAATACGGCGGTACATCTGGAATTGTGACGATGGAAGAAGTGATTGAAGAATTAGTCGGTGAAATTCGCGATGAATTTGATGAAGATGAAGAAGCCGACATTGAAAAAGTCAGCACGGACGAATATGTGGTCAATGGCCGCGTTCTCCTTGATGATTTAGAAGAACAGTTCGGCTTGGAATTTGATGACCGAGAGAATGTTGATACGATTGGTGGCTGGGTTCAATACAAATCTCAGGAATTTGATGAAGATCAAGTGATTAACGTTCAGCTTGATGACCATGTATGGACTGTGTTGGAAGCGGACAATCATCAAGTAAAGAAAGTGAAGTTTAAACAATACATTGATCAGACACGCATTGGTCAGGCTTAGAGGATTTTTATAAACCATGGAGGTGAAGCCCTCTCCTAGGAGAGGGAATAATTGGACTCAATTATTTATATTAATTTAATTCTTGTAGCTGTATTTATTTTATTAACAGGGCTTTTTGTTGGTGGAGAATTTGCCATTTTGAAAGTCCGGATGTCCCGAATTGATCAGCTCATTTCAGAAGGAAACAAAAAAGCAGTTTTAGCAAAAAAGGTTGCTCATGAACTAGATTATTACTTGTCAGCCTGTCAATTAGGAATCACCATTACGGCGTTAGTGTTAGGAGCGCTAGGTGAACCAACTGTTCAAAGACTCCTTCGGCCCGTATTTGATTATTATAGCGTTCCTGATGCGATGGCGACGGCTCTTTCCTTCGCGATTGCCCTGGCGATCGTTACGTTTCTTCATGTTGTTATTGGAGAACTTGCGCCGAAGACGCTGGCCATTCAATTTCCTGAGAAGATGACGCTATTATTAGCACCACCGTTGTATTGGTTTGGTGTCGTAATGGGTCCGTTTATTCGCATTTTAAATGGGTCGGCGCGTAGTATTCTCGGTTGGTTTGGTGTAAAGCCTGCCGGGCACGAAACCGTTTATTCGGAAGAAGAACTGAAGTTAATCGTTGCCGATAGTTACAAAGGTGGAGAGATTAACCAAACCGAGCTGGCTTATTTAGAAAACTTCTTTTCTTTTGATGGTCGGACGTTAAATGAAATTATGGTTCCAAAAGAACAGATTATCACGCTAGATGTCGATATGGAGCTTGATGGGATTTTGCAAGTGCTTGATCAGCATGATTACACACGCTATCCGGTTCTTAGCGGCAAAGACCGCAACGCAACGCTAGGGTTTGTTAATACAAAAGAAATGTTAACGAGCATTGCAGCAGGCCGTAATGGCGGAATTGAACAATTCTTGCACCACATTCCTCGTGTAAAACAGTCGATGTTCATTCAGGATGTCTTCTTGAAAATGAAGCAGACACGCACGCATATCGCGATTGTGACAGATGCTAAAGGCATAATGATCGGCCTTGTTACAATGGAAGACATTCTAACCGAGATTGTTGGGAAGATGGAAGACGTATATGAGGGAACTGAAGGATTTGCGACGTAACGAAAAAGCTTTCTCTATCTAGAGAAAGCTTTTTCATCTGGTCTTAACGATCTTTAAAGACGTATAAAAGTATGCTTAAGACGGCTAAATAAAATAACGCTACTAAAGCACCGATGATATAGGTAATGTACTCAAGATAATAACTGGCTGATAGTGTGAAACCTTGTTCACCATTATTGATATTGAGAATTGCAGGTACAATAATGGGGGTAAGCAGAGAAAGCAAACTGATCAACGTTAAACTTAATACGAGTTTTTCTTTACTAGTTAATTTGCTTGATTGTTCAGTCAATGAAACACCTTCCTTTATGAATTTGTACTTTATGTAATCAACTTCCAAAAATGAGTGCTAATTGAAGTATAACTCTGGTATAAGAAATAGCAATAGGCTATCTAAGCATATTTCAAATGGAATGTTCAATCTTTGCTTTCGAATTTTTTTAAGGAATTTTAAAAAAGGGGGATATTCATGTATGGTTGGTTAAACATAGCAAGCTTGGTGTTAGGGCTAGTAGCGTGGATCGTGCCGATCATTTATCTGATGAAGCAAAACAAAGAGAAGGATAAAAGATGGGGACTCTCTTTAATAGTAAGTATGAGTGCCTGTCTCATGTCTATTTGTTTTCAACTTTTATATAACGATTATTTAGTCAGAATTGAGGATTGGTCTGCACTTATGGATACTTCGAAAGGATCTGTTCGCCTTTCTTTCTTGCTTGCTGTAGGAACCATTTTTCTTAACAGCGTCGTGGCAATCATCTATAGCAGAAAAAGAATGTAACTTCAATTTCAATATCTTTAAAAAAAGGATTGTAAAGGCGAGAAAAGACACTACTTTTCTTGCCTATTTGTTGTGAATTCAACTTCAGTAGGAGATGACAAAGTGCAGCGTTGTATCGACCTTGGTCGGATTTATATAACGGTGAATTTGGTTGCCGTTAAAGCGAATGGCGTCGTGCTCGTACAGGTGGTGTGTTCCGCTCTCTAACGCAATGATTAGTTCGCCACTCATGACGGTAATACATTCGGTGACTCCAGGTGCATGCGCTTCTGACTGGTAATCACAGTTCGCTTTCATATAACCTCGATAAAGCTCATATTCTTTTTGCTGAAAAATAGGTTCCGCAATAAACGTCTCTTCTGTGTTTGTTAGAGCAAGCCTGGCTTTTTTTCGTGAGATTTCTACTTCATTATTTGTGGCAAGCAACGAAGCAACGGGCACTTGCAGTCCGTTCGCTATTTTCCAGATTACGGACAGGGTGGGGTTTCCATCGCCACGTTCAATCTTAATGAGAGTTAATTTACTAATGTCAATTTGCTTAGCAAATGCTTCAACTGTCATGCCTTTCAGCAGGCGTTGATGCTTAATGGTTTCACCAATTTGTTTAGTAACATATGCGTCCATTCGTCTCCTCCAGTATATTTTAGTGATAAAAAAATATATTTAAATATTGATTTTATATTATAATATCTTTATATTAAATTATAATATATAAAATCAGAGGAGGCAAGATGAAGATGAACGTAAAGAATGCAACCGTTCGAACAGTTTGGATAGAAGGTGGTCCTGTTGCATTGGCGATTGCTTCTTATGGTGTTTCTTACGGGGTATTAGCGAATCAAGCGGACTTCTCGATTTTGACTGCAGTTGCGATGTCGATGCTGTTGTTTGCCGGTTCGGTTCAGCTCGCTTCTGTTGCGATGTGGGCATTAGGTGTGAGCATTCCAACTATTATAATGAGCGCATTTTTACTTAATTTGCGGGACCTTCTTTATGGTGCTGACATTGCAGCTGACTTAAAAACAAAAAGCAAAGGGTGGCGGATTACTCATTCTTTTGGAGTATCTGACGAGCCATATTTGCTAAGTAAACTTCATTTTGCCAAAGCTGGAAGTGATCCGCTCTATTTTTCACTCATTACGTGGCTGTTTTATGTGACCTGGGTTTGCGCTTCGTTTGTAGGTGTAATGGTTGGTGATGCGGTAGACCCGGTTCAGTGGGGGTTAGATTTAGCCTTTCCGGCTGCATTTACGGCATTATTAATACCGGCTTTGAAAGGAAAAGGAGCGCTAGTCACATTGTTAGCGGCTGGAATGATTGCTTGGCTATGTGAACGAATTGCACCAGGAAATAGCTGGACGATTTTAATTGTCGGAATTGTATCACCGCTATTTGGGATGGCTTTAGATAAGGAGGAAGGGGCGTGAATGAGCAATGGTTGTTAATTGGACTATTAGCGATTGTTGTTTTCGGCATTCGCGTTATTGGACTTGAATGGCTTGGGAAGAGAACGTTTCCGCCGCTGCTTAAGCGCTTTTTTTATTATGTTCCAATTGGTATTATGACGGCTCTGCTTGTGAAGCAAGTACTTGTCTCGCATGATTCCACTTCACTTGCCCTCTCATTGCCTGTACTTACAACATGTCTCGGCACAGGGCTTTCTTATTTTTGGACGAAGCGGTTTCTGTTATCAGTTGTAATTGGGGTGGTGCTTGGTTTGGCAGTGAGGGTAGGGGGATTGTAGCAACAGAGCAACAAGCTAGGTGTTTCGCCCGTTGCTCCGTAATTAGCTCCATTGTGGTGCTGGCTAAGTAAAAGTAAGTAGGATTGTTTCTAGTAGTTAGGCCTAAAAGGATTCATTTTTGGACCGCTTTTTGTTTTGCTTTTATTAGAAAATCTCTAGATTCTTGCGCCAATTTACGCAGTTTAGTAAGGTCATGATGAAGCAGCTTCCCATCTTTCTTGACAGCTTTTCCAGCAACGTAGACAGCATCAATATTCCCGGTATGAGCACATTGCGTTACAACGCCGACAGGGTCGTTCACAGGAAATACATTGATAGCGTCCTTACGTATCATGATAAAGTCTGCTTGTTTGCCAGGGGTTAACGAACCGATTTTATCATCTAATAATAACGCTTTTGCTCCGTCAATAGTTGCCATTTCAAGCACGCGCTCAGCGGTAAGATGCACTTCTGGTCCAGGCATAGTGCCTTCATTTAATAGTTGCTGGTTGATCCGAGCGCGCTCAGCTTGCAAAGCAAACTTCATTTGGGTAAATAGGTCACCACCAGTCGAAGTTACCACATCAACACCAAGTGCCGGGTTTATGCCGTTTTCAAGCGCTAAACCTGTTGCCGGGTAACCATGTCCCATCATCATTTCAATTTCTGGCGTTACTGAAATGCTGCCGCCTTTTTCAGCAAGTAATCGGACTTCTTCAGGGCGTATAGCGTTGGCATGGGCAAAATTTAAGTCGCGTCCAAGTAGATTCGCTTCAGCTAAGCGGGTAATCGACTGTGAGGAGTGCCCCCATGTACCAAAGCCAAGATGCATGCTACATACGGCATCTAATTCACGTGCGAGCTGTATTTCTCTAACACTTGTCTCCCACGCGCTAAATTCAGGTCCGCGAATAGCAAGTCCCATTGTTAAGAGCTGGTCGTCAGAAGAAAAATAGCGAGCTTTTGATCTGCGCGCATCTTCGGCATTGTCTATTGCACTATCATTATTCCAGAATGAAGCATCGCCCGGTGAACCGTGGGCAAAAACGGCTCGAATTCCAGCATCATCTAATCCACGAACCAACTCATGCGTATGGTCAGGTGATTGAATCATTGTCCAATCGAGCAATGTGGTTACGCCAGCATCAAGTGCTTCTAATGCCCCGATTAAATTTCCAATATAATCATCCTGAGGTCTCCGAAGAGAGCCATAGTTCCCGTAATAGATTTCGCCTAAATACGTCTGTAATGACCAATCAACACCGATATTACGAATTAAGGATTCCCATGTGTGCCGGTGGGTATCGACGAATCCTGGCATGATGATCCGATCTGTTGCATCAATTTCCTCATACTCTTCATGCTTTTCAGCTTCTAAATGAGGTGCAATTGCTTCAATTGTTGAACCGTTTATAAGGATATCGGCTTTCTCGAGATTGCCGATTGTTCGATCTAATGTAAGAATAGTTGCATTTTTAATTCGTTTTTTCATCATATCCCGTCCTTTTTAGATAAAAAACACTATAATTTCGTTTAAGTAGATTCACACTTAGCAAGTGCGTCAGATTCCCCATTAATATATGAGCTGAGTCATGCCTCTTTAGCCACTTTATCAGTACCTCAACCTATGAAAAATCCTCTTTATAGCGTTCCATACCTTTTATGATGAAAATTAAAACAACATTCTTTTCGCTAAAATAGTGTATGGACGTTTTGTAAATCTCCCGTTATTTCTTTACAAATGACCCCATAAGACGAAGGCAGGAGATGAACCGCCCGTTCGGTTTAACTGGTTTTTGGTAATTAATAGATGCGGCTACTAGTTTACATCATTTTTACATAATGCATAAAACCGTTTTATGATTCCTTAAAAAACAAGATTTACAATAAAGGTAAGTCATTCAGTAAAAGGAGTGGGGCGATGATTGATTTACACATGCATTCAACAGAATCTGATGGTGAAGATGACCCGTTCGAACTAATTAAAAAAGCAAAGGCAAGTGGGGTTTCCATCATGTCGATAACCGACCATGATGTTGTCTCTGCTTATAAGCATGCCCTTTCTTACGCAAAACGTTCAGGGATTTAACTTATTCCTGGCATCGAGCTCAATACAAGTTCTGAAGACGGAGAATTTCATATTCTTGGTTATGGCATTGATGTAGAGGCAGAAGCGCTCAGGAAACACACAGAGTGGAGAAAGCAGGATCGGGTGGAGTGGAATCAGCTACTAGTCCACCGGCTTCAGTCACTTGGCTACGCTATTACGTGGTCAGATGTTTTAGCTGAAGCGACTGGAGAAATCATTGTTAGAACACATATTGCAGCGGCACTCGTCCGAAAAGCATACTTCAGAGATGCTCGAGCTGCTTATCAAAATCTTCTTATCAAAGGAAAACCTGCATATCAACCACGTTCTCAATTTTCCGCTGAAGAAGCCATTGCCCTAATCCATCGTTGTGGCGGGCAAGCGTTTCTGGCACACCCAGGAACGTACCTAGAACCGATTCCGCTAACGACCTTAGTACGAGCGGGTTTAGATGGGATTGAAGCATATCACAGCCTGCACTCACCAGCTGAAGCAAGCTACTGGCATCAGACAGCATCGGCACTTGGTCTGCGTATTAGCGGTGGTAGTGATTATCATGGAACTCATTCGAAAAATCCGTTTCCCATTGGCAGCGTTCATTTACCTGAAGGAATTGTAGCTGAGTGGGAAAGGGAGATGGAGGTATCCCAATGAATCTTTATGCCTCATCAACGCTCTATTGGTCAAAACCAATACCAGATGTGTTACGAGAAATAGCAAAGCTAGGCTTAACTGGTGTGGAAATATGGGCAGAGCAAATTGATAATCACCAGACAACTATTCGTGACATTCAACGGATTCAGGCAGAATTAGCGCTAGCCTATACCGTTCATGCCCCGAGCTGGGATTTAAATATAACATCTATTAACCAAGCGATAAGGGAGCGGTCTTTAGGAGAAATTGAGCGAGCATTTGAGACAGCCGCTTTGCTAAAGGCGAAAAGTATTACCGTACACCCAGGTCAGTTAAGCCTTACAAACCAATGGCTCCATTGGCATAGAGAACAACAGGTTAAGAGCACTGCACGATTAGTTGATTTCTCTAAGCAATATGGTGTGGGATTAACGCTTGAATTAATGGAGCGTAAACCAAAGGAAACAGTTACATCGCCTGAAGCAATGAATGAGCTGCTTCGTGCTCTTAATTACCGCTTTGGTGTTACGTTTGATGTCGCACATATTGCCCTCAACGAAGATGTTGTTCAAGCTTATTTAAGAACTGAAAATGTCGAGGTTGTTCATTTAAGTGATACATCTTCTTCCATTTATCACATTGGCTTAGGAGAAGGTGAACAACAACTGCATCCCATTCTACAGCTTTTATCAAAGGAAACGGTGCCGGTTGTGTTAGAGGGAATGTCTGCATCGGGCGGAATGCTTAAGCGTCATCTAGCCTATCTTGAGGCATTCTCGTATCGCAAGAAGGAGGATCTGTATGAAGTTTCTAGTTACAAATGATGATGGAATCTTCGCACCTGGTGTAGCCGCGCTTGTTGAGACCCTTCAGCATTTTGGCGAGGTAACTGTAATTTGTCCGGACCAGGAGAGAAGCGCAATCAGTCATTCCATAACGCTTCGTCAGCCGATAAAAGCGACCCCCGTCACATTTTTTGGTCAGCATGTGCAAGCCTACGCACTAAATGGTACCCCGGCAGACTGCGTAAAGCTTGGTTTAGAAGTGATTTGTAAAGAGAGACCTGATTTCGTTTTCTCAGGTATGAATGTAGGACCAAACCTTGGGCGCGATCTTTACTACTCTGGGACAATGGCTGGTGCATCGGAAGCTGTGCTACATCAAATACCGGCAATTTCAGTTTCCTTAGATAGAAACGAAGAGCCAATCCAGTATGCCTATCCGAAAGAGCTGTTATATGACCTGCTTGAAGGGCTGTTTCAACGCAAATGGGGAAAGGGGCTAAATGCAAACGTCAACTTGCCGTATTTGCAAAAAAAGATGGTGAAGGGCATTGCGGTTGTGCCAATGGATATGACAATTGATCGGTACCATTACGTCGGTTTAAACGATCCTCACGGAAATGTGTATTACTGGCTTAAGGATCATTGGAATCAGCTTGAGGATACAGTTCTTGCTGATGATAGTGACTATGCAAAGCTCCGCGAGGGTTATATAACGGTAACACCGATTGACCAACAGCGTTCCAATCGAAAGGTGATGGAACGGTTAGAGCGACTACTTGTGAATAAACCAGACTATATTGGAGGGCTTACACAATGAGAAAAAGAGTACTTCAAACAACTGCAGCAGCTTCGTTAGCGCTTTTCTTAGGTGCATGTGGAGCAGATTCTGTTCAAGAACAAGTAAACACATCGACTTCTGGAACGAGTGAAGAGAATAGTAATTCAACAGGAGAAATAAGTGGGCCATTATCGTTTTATACCTCGCAACCAGATGCCGATGCCGAAGCGCTTGTTGCTGGTTTTAATGAACGCTACCCTGATGTCGATGTTTCGGTTTTTCGCTCGGGTACAGAAGAAGTGGTTAGTCGTTTGCTTGCGGAACAAGAGGCAGGAACGGTACAGGCTGATGTATTGCTATTAGCAGATGCGGTGACGTTTGAGAGTTTAAAACAAAATGAGTTGTTACAGGCTTACGAAAGTCCTGAACTGAATGCAATCCCTGAAGAATTTATTGATCCAGAATTTATGTATGTAGGTACGAAGCTAATGGCAACCGTTCTTGCTTACAATACAACGATGGTCAATGAAGCTCCGACCTCATGGAAAGCAATAACAGAGGAGCAAGCAAAGGGTGAAGTAACAATGCCAAGTCCGCTTTATTCTGGTGCAGCTGCTTATAATGCCGGTGTTTTCAGCAAAACGGATGAGTTTGGCTGGGATTTTTACGAAAATCTTTATACCAACAACGCAACGATTGTCCAAGGAAATGGAGCGGTTGTTCAGGCGGTAGCTGGCGGAGAAAGTGCTTACGGAATGGTCGTTGATTTTGTCGTAGCCAATGCGAAGGAACAAGGTTCGCCGATTGATTTAGTTTATCCAGCAGAGGGAGTTCCTGTTATAACAGAACCAATTGCAATAACGCAAGAGGCAGACAACGAAGCAGCAGCGCAAGCATTTGTTGATTATGTTCTTTCAGAAGAAGGTCAGCAGCTCAGTGTGGACGTTGGGTACACGCCAATCCGTGAAGGTGTAGATATTCCTGAAGGTTTACAAGGAGCAGAGGAATTAAACGTATTGTCGGCGGAGATTAGCGACTTACTTGATACAAGAGAAAGCGACAAGGAATCGTTCCGTTCTATTTTTGGAAACCATTAAAAAAGGGGACGATGTGCAGTGGTGCAACAGGGTAAAGCGCAATCTAGTCGATTTTTTACCAAGCGAAGACTCTACACAATAGGGTTAACGGGAATTATTTTCTTCTTATTTGTCTTACCGATCATTCGCTTGTTTTCCTTAAGTTTCTTCTCAGAAGGTCAGTTCACGCTGGAAAATTACGGGGCGATTTTTGCAGAGGCACGCACGTGGAGTATTCTTAAGAATACCGTCGTGATGGTTACAGGTTCAACAGTAGTAGCGCTCGCCTTAGGATTATTTTTTGCTTGGATTGTGGCGTACAGCGATATTCGTGGCAAGCGCATGATGCTGCTTTTTATTATGATTCCATTTATTATTCCATCCTATATTGTGACGCTTTCATGGACCCAGTTAATGAGCCGTAATGGAATGGTCGCAACGGTTTTGGATGTGCTGCCTTTTGACCTTGCGCCATTTAATATGTACTCCATGGCGGGGATGATATTCGTGCTTGGTTTGTCTCATTTTCCACTTGTATTCTTATTTACAGTAGGGGTTTTACGCAGAATTCCTCGGGATATGGAGTGGGCAGCACGAGCGAGCGGAGCCCGGTCGTGGACAGTATTCAAAGACATCACCTTAAAGCTGGCGTTACCAGGTCTTGCGGGCGGTGGATTGCTTGCTTTTATTGCCAACTTAGATAATTTTGGCATTCCAGCTTTCTTAGGCATTCCAGCAAATATTACCGTATTAAGCACGGCTATCTATCAAGAAGTCGTTGGATTTGGGCCAGCTGCCTTTGCGAGAGCGGCAACACTTTCCGTTATCCTATCACTCGTTGCTTTAATTGGAACGTTCATTCAATGGTTCCTTGTCCGAAAATCAAAACAAGACGATACGGTTGAACAGGACTATCAACCCCGCTTTCACCTTGGTAGATTTAGGCGGTTTGTTGAGATTAGCGTTTGGAGCTTCCTACTTTTTATTACCGTTGTACCAATTGTTTCAATGAGCATGTCTTCTCTCATTCAAGCATACGGGTTACCGTTTGCTTGGGAGAATTTAACGATGGATCATTATCGGTTTGTCTTATTTGAGAACAACCGGGTTCAAGAAGCGCTTGGGAATAGCCTTTTTCTTGCCACAGTGACAATGGTTGTTTGTCTTTTCGTTGGAACGACGCTCGCCTACATGCGCGCACGGAACCCGAATGGGTTAAACCGTTCTTTGGAATTATTTGTTGGTTTGCCATATGCGCTTCCAGGAATGGTGCTGGCGCTTGCGATGATCTTTATGTGGCTTGAACCAATTCCAGGCTGGAACCCTGGTCTTTATGGGACGTTAGGAATTCTGTTGATCGCTTATATTACCCGGTTTCTTATCCTGCAGGTGCGGGGGAGCTTTACCGCCATGACACAAGTCGATCCGTCAATGGAGGAAGCGGCACGTTTGGCAGGGGCAAATTCCTTTGTAAAGTGGCGAAGGGTCTTGCTGCCACTGCTTCTACCAGGTGTAATTAGTGGCGCCTTTCTCGTATTTTTAACCGCATTGACGGAACTAACGGTATCATCGCTACTATGGTCAAGTGGCTCAGAAACGATTGGCCTCGTTATTTTTAATTTTGAACAAGCCGGATATTCGACGCATTCCACGGCATTTTCAATGGTTATTGTCATCGGCATTTTACTTGCAATGGGGACGCTTTATGGACTACAGCAGGTTTGGAATAGGAAGGTGAAGCAAGCATGACAACGGAATTGAGTCAGATAAAAAAGCGTTTTGGTACCTTTGAAGCACTAAAAACGATTTCTCTCTCAATAGAAAAAGGAGAGTTTATTGCCATCCTCGGTCCTTCTGGTTGTGGCAAAACAACTTTATTACGTTTACTAGCAGGATTTGAAGAGCCGACAGCAGGGCATATTGCCATTGATGGAGATCATGTAAGCAGTGCGAAGAAAACAACACCTCCTGAGAAAAGAAATATCGGGATGGTCTTTCAATCGTTTGCATTATGGCCCCATCTATCGGTACAAGAACAGGTGGAATTCCCCCTCAGGCATCACCCACATACTCGGAAAGACTGGAAAAAGAATTACCAAGGACGAGCGTTAGATGTGCTAAAGCTCGTCGGGCTGGAACAGTTAGCAAAACGAATGCCCAATGAACTATCCGGGGGGCAGAGGCAGCGGGTTGCTTTGGCCCGAGCACTTGCCCATCAACCGGCGATTTTACTAATGGATGAACCTTTGAGCAGTTTGGATGCAGAGTTAAGAGTAGATATGAGAAAAGAAATTCAACGTTTGCACCGTTTGACAAACAGTTCCATCGTATATGTCACCCATGACCAAGAAGAAGCGCTGGCAATGGCCGATCGAATTGTTATTATGAAAGATGGCCAAATTGAACAGGTCGGAACGCCACAGCACATTTATTTGTATCCAGAAACACCTTTTGTTGCTAGGTTTGTTGGCAAAGCGACAATGGTTGATGGGAGATGGGAAGGAAATCGCTTCAGGCCAGATGCAGCGCCTACTTTATCATGGGATGGAGAGGGTGTCAGCGAGGTATTTAAACAAGCAGACACATATCCAGTTCGACCTGATCAGTGGCTATTTAGTCGAGAACAAACAGGTATGGAAGCAACGGTGGTAAACGCGATGTACCAAGGCAGAGAGAGACATTACGCCGTGGAAGTTGGCGGAGAGGTCATCCACGCGATTAGTCCGGCTACTGAACAGTATAAAATTGGCGAAAAAGTCAGTCTGAAAATGCGACAGGCGGAGAAACAAACAAAAGCACATACAGGATAAAAAAAGAGCTCGTATGAGAGCTCTTTTTTACTTTACTGCATCAACAATAAGCAAAACAAACCCAAGCTCACCGTGCTGGTTACGATGATCAAATCGTTTTGATCGGTAAATAAACCCGTCTGCTTCTTTCCAAGATACAGCGTGAAATTGACCGGCTTCGTCAGTATTCCAGCAGCGATACTTGAAAACCGGCTTCTTCAAACATCGCCGTCAATGTTTTATATGTATGAACAATTTTGTGACTGGCAGCAGGGTGGTCTGCTGGTCCAGGTCCGCCAACTTGAACACCTTTTTGATAAGCTTCATTTGGAAAGTAGCCATCGGGAACGGCACAGCGGACGTAGCCAGAGGGCTGTAAAAAATCGTAGCACAGCGCAGCTGCCTGAACGCCTTCCTCATAAGTTAAGTGTTCCCATACATGTTCTGCTAAAATTGCCTGAAGAGACGATTGTGGGAAATGTTCCTCCCACTTGCTACGGTTTAGTAAATTCAGCTGCTCTTCTTGGGTTTGGAGCCATGTTGGATTGTTGTTATGTTCTCCTGCGCCAATTACTATTCTCGTTGTCATGCATTTATCTCCTTTTCAATTACAGGTGGACGTTTACGGAGTCGTGTTGCTTGTTCATATCCATAAGCAATTTTAATCAGCTGACCTTCTTTATAAGCGCCACCGGCAAACGTCACGCCAAAGGGTCTACCGCTTTTCGTATAGCCAGCTGGAACAGCGATCGAAGGGTAACCAGCCTTAGCGCTAATTGTGGAACCGATATAAGCAGGAAAAAGAATAGCATCTAGTTCATTCTGTTGAAGAGCGGCATCGAGTCCGTTCTCACGAGCGAAAGTCAAGTCATCAAGACGGGCAACAATGTAGGACGAAGCTGTCATGGGGTTGGTCAATGCGGCGGCTTTTTCCAGTCGATCCTGTCCGTATTTTAGCGCTTTTTTTTCATTTACTTTGTTAAATTCAATCAGCTCAGATAACGAATGTACCGGGGCATGAGCAGGCAAGCCCATAAAAAAATGATTCATGCTATGTGCGAATTCATGCGTCAACACATCGGTTTTCCAATCTCTTTCAACTGAAGGAATAGCAAGATGATCGATAACGATTGCGCCTTCGTTTTTAAGTGTTGAAACAACATCTTCAAACAGAGACGCATCGTATTCAGCTGATTCAAGAAAGGATTGATTGTTTGCTCGGTAAACGCCAATACGGGCACCTTTAAGTCCAGCTTCGCTCAAAAAGGAGAGGTAATTGTCCGTTTTTGCATGCTTCGTTGTTAATGTCGCGGCATCTCGTTCATCGACACCTGCCAATACCCCTAGGAGAATGGCGGCATCTGTTACGGTTCGGGCCATCGGACCTGCTGTATCCTGCGAATAGGAAAAAGGAATAATGCCGGTGCGGCTAATTAACCCCACTGTTGGTTTAATGCCAACAACAGAATTTTGAATGGATGGACTGAGAATCGATCCATTTGTTTCGGTTCCCACAGCGAGTGGTGCAAAATCCGCGGCGACTGCAACGCCGGAACCGGAGCTAGAACCGCCGACAAAAAGCGACTCATCTCCATAAGGGTTTCGAACCTGTCCACCACGAGAGCTGTAGCCCGCCCACATGGTTGAGGACATGCCGTTGGCAAACTCCGTCATATTCGTCTTGCCGAGAATAATGGCACCTTCCTCTCGTAGTTTCGTAACGAGATGCGCATCGATTGTGGCGCGATGGTGTTCAAGTGCAATTGAACCAGCGCTCGTGTGCATGAAATCCTTTGTCTCAATATTATCTTTTAATAAAATCGGAATGCCGTGCAGGCTTCCTGTTCGTCCATAGTGGTTTCTTTCTTGATCCAGAGCCTCGGCAATAAAAAGAGCATCTGGATTAATCTCAATAATCGACCGCAACGTTGGACCTGCCTGGTCGAAAAGCGCAATTCTTTCTAAATACATGCTAATAAGCTGCTTCGCCGTTAATTGGTTTTTGTCATATAAAAAATGGATCTGTTCAATTGATAAATCATTTGAATTTGACATCAGGATCTCCTCAAAGGCTCTTTTAGTCTTATTGTATCAGAGTAATCAGAATTAAGGAGAAAAAACAAGTCTTGAATCGTAGACAGGAAAGCGGTAAAAAGAAGAGAGTGTAAATAAAGGAGTGGAATGAATGATGAAAAAGAGCATTGCGGTCTTTTGTGGATCAAGCAGCGGCTCGGACCCGCGTTTTATTGAGGCTGCTAAAGAATTTGGGGGAATCCTCGCGGAACAAGGAAGGACTCTTGTTTATGGCGGAGCGCAGGTCGGCTGTATGGGAGCCATTGCTGACCAAGTATTAGCTTTAAACGGTACAGTAATCGGTGTCATCCCTGAAAAATTAAAGCGCGTTGAGGTTGCGCATCAACAATTAAACGAGCTCATTACCGTTAAGACAATGCACGAGCGCAAAGCGCAAATGGCAGAACGATCAGATGCATTTGTGGCGCTGCCGGGAGGAGCAGGCACGTTAGAAGAGTGGTTTGAAGTATTTACTTGGGCACAGCTCGGTTATCATCAAAAACCATGCGCAATTCTTAATGTGAACGGATTTTATGACCCTTTATTAGAAATGATTGATCATACAATTGACCAAGGTTTCATGAACCCTGCTTATAAAGAATTAATTCTTGTCAGTTCTGATCCTGTTGAGCTGTTAGCAAAGATTGATAACTACGAGGCAAACTACATTAGTAAATGGAATTAGTTCGATCGTTCGAAGAGGAAGGACTTTTAGAAATGGAGTATAAAGTTATTAAAATCCCTACTGGTTCATCAAAGAAGAATCGATTAAAAACGGAGACTCTGTTAAATGAAGAGGCTGCGAATGGCTGGGTTGTTGATCAGATTCTGCCCATCCAAACGATCTTAGGAAGTTCAATGGACCATGCCTCAGTTCTATTAAAGAAAGATGCCTCTAAATAGAAGCGACTCCTTGCAGATTAAAAAAAGATAGAGGATTCATTCACTTTCCAGCGAAACTAGTGTTAAAAAGGGAGGTGAATAAGGAATGATATCTGAAAAGATCAATTTGGATGTGTTTATAAACAATAGCGAAGTTGTTGCGATGAAAGACCTTTGCTCCGAGTTAAAGAGTCTATTTGCAGAAGTAGAAGAGGTTGCCTTTTATCCAAAGTCTTCAGAGTTATCCAATGGTCAAGTTCAGCAAGAAGATCCTGGTAATATTTTCTTGTTCTTTACAAATGCCTTTATCTTTGAGGTTGTAAGGTATTCTTCAGAAAAACAATATACGATTGAACGTTTAAATTTAAAAGATATTAAATCGGTTATTAATCGAACCTCTGAAGCTGAGCAGGATTTGCAGGTCAGTTTTAACAGCGGAAAAATGATTCATCTTAATAATAAACAAGATGCGAATGAAGAGTGGCAGGACGAATTCGCTCAGATGATAAAAAAGGTAAGAAAGAAGTTGTTTTTTCCACAGTAACGGGTAAGCAAAGAACTGCCTACAAGGCAGTTCTTTGCTGTTTAGAGTTCTCGCTTAAACCTAAGTCCTGTCCCTTCCTTCTGCTTCTCACTTATACAGACAAAGCCCCGAGCTCGATAGAATGGAATGCCTTTCTGATTGTCTTTATAAACGGAAGCCCACTGTTCCGTTGCTCCTAGCTTTATCTGTTCTCTCGTTAAAAAATCGAGCAATGCCGTGCCAATTCTTTCATTGCGCCTAATTGGATTTAAGTAGAGGACAAACACTTCTGCTGTATGCGGTCCCGTAAATCCCCCGCCGATCGCTCCAACCACTTCATCCTCGTCTAAAGCAACCATGTATCCAAGCCATTCCCGACTTGTTTCAGTAATTTCGTTTTCAATACGCGGTAGATTGTAAAACTCCTCGCATACGTTTTTAATTTGATCGCTTGGCAGCATATGGGAATAGGAAGCCCAGTAGCCGTCCGTGCAGACAGATTGAATCCCTTTCGCATGTTCAAGTTTCGCATACGTAACATGAATCATTGTTTACGCTCCTTAGTATATAGGTTGTGTGAAGGGAGAATTATCGTCTAAAGCATGTTCGAAGAGTGAAATGAGAATTTGGGATGTGCAGTTTTAATTGTTAAATAATGAGAAACCTAGTTTGAAAGACAGTTTATTCTAGTATTGATGATAAACGATGCTACTTCTTTCCATCAAGGTTTCCTTTGTCAGCATTTTCGTAGAAGCTTGTCGAATACCCTGTTATTTGTTCGAATAACGACTAAATTCATATAATTTATTCAATTATTGTTGCAAATCCTATATGATAGATAGTAAGAATGATATAAGATGGGTGGGCGATTAATAATCTATGCATAATGAGATCATTCAAAAATGTCGATTAAGCAAAGAAGACATCCTTGAACTAGGTTGGACAAGCATCTTTAATCAGTATGATGAACTACAATTTGAAGACATGATTCTAGTAACCTCTCATTTCTTTTCTTTTAAAGAGGCAGGTCAATTAATTGTCGACTATTGCATGCAAACGAAAAATAAGCACCATCTAAAAGACGGGTTTGAATTTATGTCTCTTTATGGTTATGAGGCTAAAGCACAGCAGCTTTATACAGAATATCAATACGATCAAGAGTTAGTCTCTCACATTGCTGTATATCAACTTGCCTATCATTCCAGAATGAAAAATACGGAATATCTAGAGACAATGAAGCAAGCAAAGTATTTGTATGAAACGATAGATAATCGAGCTCTTTTGTTAAAGTTAGATTTAATTATGCTCTATGAACAAACGATCAATAAACAGCCAATCGCTGCTTCCATTTATGATACCTTAATTTCTAAGCTACGAGAGTTAGAGAGTGGATACTTAAAGACATGTCTACTAACTCGGTTACTCTCTTTGTACAGCTATAGCCTATTCTACTATGAAGGTCGATTGGAGGAGGCGGAGGCGAACTGCTTAGCGAATTGCGTTAATCCTCTCGCTCCCCCCATATTTAAAGCATCCGCTCGGCATATTCTTGGATTAATTTATTCGCTAACAAATATGGAGGCGAGTCTGGATTCACTGGAGAAAGCATCGGAATTATATCTTGAAGCGGGGTACAGCCGGGCAGCTCAAGCTGTTAAACGTAATGATATACCGTTTGTGTTGAATATACACAATCAAGCACTAGAAGCTCATATTGAGCTAAATTTGGTTGATGAGGATGAACAAGCTCACTATTTTCTGCTTCAGTTCGAATACAAAAAAGCGAAAGATATTTTAGAGAGTCGTTTAAAGCAACATCCAGATCATTTTATTGCTCAGCTTTATCTCGCGTACGCTGAGCGGGACTCTTCTTTATTAAACAAGCTCGCTGTTAATCGGAATGCGCAGGAAAAACGTTTGATTACTCACTTTGCTAAAAAACTGATTTAAGTAAAGGAGGTGTTCATATGAAGAAATTCTTGCTGACGCTTGCTGTTCTTGCTGGAGTTGGACTATCGAGTGGAGTCGTTCTTTTAGGTGGAGGAAGTGTACCTATTATTATTCCATAAGTGGTTGTTGGTCTAGAAAAGCATGGGTGAATGATGCCTATGCTTTTTATTATGAGAATTAAACAAACGTTTAATTAAAACTGAAAAGGAGAGCTTTGGTTGAAAAAGGTAGTCATTCTAAGCGTTATTGCTGCTGCTCTATTTGGCATTTATTCCTACAGTGATGGGAGTTCTGATAGAATTTTTCTCGCTGAAGAGCTCACTCCTGAGATAAATGATCGTACAAAATTACAAATCAATGACTACCGATACAATCAACGAACCGGTGGCGTTAAGGTTGCTGTGACCGAGGATAAAGCGCAAATTGATTTGTTACTCAAAACAGTAAATCAGCTGAAGCTCCAGGAAACAGAAGCATTTCAGCGCGGTAGCGGACCTTATGATTATTTGTTCTATTTAAAGCCAACATCAGCTACCGGGGAAACCATTGCTATTTATAAACAAGGTTTGGAATACAGAGGGCGCTAATATACATATGTGGAAGAAACCGATCTAACCGCCATTGTGAAACACTTAGACTTGGATTGGAATACGTTTAAATGAAAATATAACAATAGGATCTTCTTTTTTAGGTAAAAGGTTTTAGAATGAATGAACCGGGAATTATAACTATAGTTATATATTCTTAGGGGGCTATTGTATGGTGGACAAGCAAATGAATGATAAAGTAGCAATCGTGACAGGTGCGGCATCCGGAATTGGTGCAGCCATTACAAAGCAATTAATCGATCAAGGGGCATCCGTTGTCGGAGCCGATTTGAATGAAGACGCTTTAACAACGTTAAAAGAGCAGTACGGAAAGGCGTTTCACGGATTAAAAATAGACGTCACAAAAGAAGGCGATCATGTAAAGCTCGTTGAAGAAACGGTATCTACTTTTGGAAAACTTGATTTTGCCTTTAATGTAGCAGGTGCAAACAAAACGGGGACAATATTAGAGCAGTCAGAAGAAGATTGGCGCTTTACAGTTGATCTTGTTTTAAATGGAGTATTCCTTGGGATGAAACACCAGGCGCGTCAGATGAAAGAGCAGGGTGAGGGTGCAATTGTAAACGTATCGTCGCTGAATGCACGGGTACCGATGTATTCTGGTGCGGCGTATGCATCAGGTAAAGCAGGTGTTGAGATGTTGACGAAAAACGGTGCGCTTGAGCTTGCTCGGTATGGAATACGCGTAAACGCCATTTTACCAGGATTAGTAAGAACACCTATCACTGATTCGTTTACATCAAATGAAAAAGCACACAAGATGTTCATGGAGCGTATTCCAATGAAGCGCGAAGCAGAACCAGATGAAATTGCCGGTCCAGCACTGTTTCTTGTAAGTAAAGAAGCGGGATATGTAAACGGTGCTTCTCTGATTGTTGACGGAGCGTGGGCAGTTAGCGGGTACCCTGACTTGAGCTTGCTTTAAATTTAAAATAAACAAGATTGGTCCTTGGTCTCCCATTACAGAGGGGGACTTTTTTTACGTTTCTTAAAAATAAAAAACGGGAAAAGTACGTTATTAAGCGATTGTAAAGGAGTTCTAAATCATGCGGATTATTTATCTTTGTGGAAGTTTGCGGAAAAACTCGTACAACCGAAAGTTAATGGAGACAATGATGAGTGAAGCTCCATCTCATTGGGAGATGGCAGAGGTTGAGTTAAAAGACATTCCGTTTTATGATGCAGACATTGAATCAGCTGGAGAACCAGAAGCAGTAAAACGATTAAAAGCGGCTATCGCCGATGCAGATGGAGTCATTATGGTCACGCCTGAATACAACAATGGCATGCCTGCCATCTTAAAAAATGCAATTGACTGGGCTTCAAGCCCACCAGACTCATCTCCTTTACCAAATAAAGCGGTTGCTCTTGCCGGAGCCTCGCCACAAGGTGCTGGGACGGTCCAAGCACAAGCGCAGTTACGTCAAGTGCTTGGTGCAATCCAGACTCGCACCATGCCAGGACCGAAAATTCTAGTTGGTCAAATTCAAAATCGAATTGCGGACGAAGACCGTCTCATAAAAGAAGCATCTACTGTAAAAAGAATCAAAGCTTTCGTCGGTGCATTTGATGAGTGGGTTCGTTTCTTTCAGAAATAACGGCTTTATTCGATCCTTTCTGTTTAAGAGGGGATCGTTTATTTAGTAATAGAAAAATTTTAGCTGAATAAAAGAAAAAGTGTGATAAGGTAATAAGACTTGTGAGTAAGGAGGTAATCGTTTGATAAAAGAACGAGAACATCAACGAAATGGGCTACGTTATCGAATTCGTGTTGCAATTCTTACAGACGCAAAGTCACTTTCAGACATTAGGGTTCAAATCGATGGGGAAACGGAAAATTTAGATCGAGAAGCTGGTGAAGATTTTCTAAATGAAGCTGAATTTGCCAACATAATAGCCCAAGATCAGCAGGCAGAAAGAAACCTATTTTTAGTCTGTGAGGTAAACGGAAAGATAATTGGTTTTTTACGAGCAAAGGGGAACCATTTAAAGCGGAAAAGCCATCAGATCGAGTTCGGACTCGCTATTTTAAAGAAGTATTGGGGTTATGCAATCGGTCGACACCTACTTGAAACGTTAATCGACTGGGCCGACGCAACGGGCATTCATAAGATTTCTCTACAGGTAATCGCAACAAATGAAAGCGCCATCGCTCTATATAAGAAGTATGATTTTATAGTAGTAGGTGTTTTAAGGGATGATAAATTACTAGCGGATGGGTTTAGAGATACGCTAGTGATGGGCAGAATCAAGCAATTTTAAAGGAGCGGTATACATATGTTGCAATCGAAACGAATTACATTAAGAAAAATGGAAAGCGAAGATATTCCTACATACCACGAGTGGCGTAACGATATAGAGGTGATGCAAACAACGAACCTTGATTTGGATCGGTATTCAGTTGAAGAAACAAAGCAGTTTGTTGAAACAGTCATACTCGGGTCACAACAGTCAAAAACGTACATACTAGAAGAACGAGATGAAAAAACAGCGATTGGAATTACCTCATTGATTCATGTTGATTACAAGAATCGGAATGCTGAATGTATTATTGATATTGGTCATAAGGATTACTGGGGGAAGGGTTATGCAACAGAAGCGCTCCAGCTGTTGCTTGATTACGCTTTTCTTGAACTGAATATGCATCGCATTGCATTACGTGTTTTTTCATTTAATGAGAAAGCCATTCATGTTTACAAAAAAATTGGTTTTATTGAAGAAGGTAGAAGTCGGGAGAGCGTCTACAGGAACGGAGATTGGCATGACATCATTCACATGGGGATTTTAAAGGAAGAGTATCGATCCGTTAAGTAAGCACATTCTGAAAGGATAACGATATGAAGGTGTATTTCTGGGTAGGGGTAGCTGGTTTTTTAGGAGCGGCGTTGCGGTATGCCGTCGGTGTCGCCTTGTTTAATGAAGCGCAGCTTTTTCCGTTTGCAACGCTTCTCGTAAATTTAAGCGGGAGCTTTCTTCTAGCATGGTTCACGACCTCATTCACGAAAAAGATTCGAATCCCGTCACATTTCCAAACAGCGATTGCAACAGGCTTTCTAGGCTCATTCACCACCTTTTCTGCTGTCAGTGTAGAGACGGTTCAATTGATTCATCATGGATCGATTGGTCTGGCTGTTCTCTATATTGTGGTCAGTTTGTTTGGTGGTTTATGGATGAGTCAACTTGGTTATCGGCAGAGTCAAAAGGAGTTTGGTTCATGACGATATGGACTGTGTTTCTCGTCGGGATCGGTGGTTTTTTTGGATCGATAAGCCGATATGGTATAAGTGAGTTCGCCAAGAAAAGAAGCTCACAAAAATGGCCAATGGCGACCTTAATCATAAACTTATCAGGCTCTTTTCTATTGGGTGTTTTTTTCGGTCTCGACTTAAATCAAACACCGCTTCTGTTGATTGGAACCGGCTTTCTTGGTGGCTACACAACGTTCTCGACCTTGAATCTAGAGGCGGTACGGTTGAAAGAAGCAAAGCAATCTAAAGCAGGGAAACTGTATCTATTGGCGAGTTACGCAGGTGGAGTTTTTCTTGCTGCTTTGGGATTAACGATTGGGTTATGGCTTGCTCGTGACTAGAAGAAGGGATTTCCTTCTTCTTTTTTTGTGTAATAATGTACGATGATGACGAACGTATGTATGGTATAATGGGATGTGCTAGAGGAAAGGTGAAGAAGATGACTGGAAAAACACATATTATCGGTGGTCTGGTTGCCTGCCAAGCAGCTGACCTTTTTTTATTTTCTACCACAAGTGGATTTAGCTACTATGCAGCGGGTGTGGCAGGTGCGCTCTTACCGGATATTTGCCATACGCATTCAAAGATTGGAAGGCGTTTTTCGGTTCTCTCAAAAGTCGTCGCGACTCTTTTTGGTCATCGGACGTTTACGCACAGCCTGTTATTTTTGGTGGCAGTAAACCTTGTATTTTTAGCATTTTTTCCTGAGCATGTAGCTATTCAACGAGGCATTCTAATCGGTATGATTTCACATTATTTCTTAGATGCCTTAACGGTGCGGGGGATTCGTTTCTTTTATCCAGCAGATGTGCGTGTGCGCTTAACCAGAATGAGAACGGGTGGTGTGGGAGAAACATTCTTACTCGTCGGTCTAGTTGTATGCATAGGTTATCTGTTCGTTGCTTTTTAATCTTTGATTCAATTTGTATTAATTATTATGTTATAATTAATATAAATAACAAGGCGTTCAGTTGGTTAAACTAGCTTAAATGAACGAACGAAAAAGGAGCAAGAGCAATGTCTGAAACGAATGCAATTGAATGTCGTGATGTGTATTATTCAGCAAACGGGCATTCCATCATAAAAGGCTTAACAGGTTCATTTGCAAAAGGAAAAATTACCGCTATTGTCGGGCCGTCTGGTGCTGGGAAAACAACATTATTTCGGCTTTGTAATGGGATGAGATCGATTGATTCAGGGCAAATCTTAATTGATCAAAAACCAATAGATGCGTTTGAACCGACTGCATTAAGAAAAAAAGTGGGCGTTGTCCTCCAGCAAGCGACGATGTTAAGTGGAACCGTTCATGAGAATGTAGCTCTGCCGCTAACGCTTACAGGGAAAGCACTTCCTCAAGCAAATGCAGAACAATCACTTAAAGAAGTTGGTTTAGAAAAAGAGCTACTAACAAGGAAAAGTAAGGATTTATCTGGAGGACAAAAACAAAAGCTGTCCATTGCTCGAACGCTGTTAAATCAGCCAGAAGTCTTGCTTTTAGATGAAATTACATCTTCCTTAGACCGGGTTTCACAGCACGATATTGAACAGCTGATTCAAATGATAAATCGTACATATGGAACAACGATCATCTGGATTACACATAATTTAGAGCAAGCACGACAGATTGGGCAGGACGTATGGGTGATGATGGATGGGCAACTGATAGAAGCAGGACCAAGTGAATTACTCGATCAGCCTAAGGACGAGCGTGTGCTTCAGTTTGTGAAGGGAGAAATGTCATGAGCTTCTTAACCCTATCGCTCACGCTAATTTTTGTATTCATTCCACTGCTCCTGGCTAAGACACTGAAGTTAGGCTTAACAAAAGATATTCTTGTTGCGACAATTCGCTCGATTATACAGTTACTCGCGGTAGGCTATGTTCTTCAGTTTGTTTTTGATTCAGACAGCTTGGTGTATGTAGGTGCAATGGTTGCGTTAATGATTGCTGCAGCCACACAGAATGCTCGAAAAAAAGGCAAGGCAATTAAGGGGATTACGTGGAAGCTTGTGCTTACGTTTCTTTCAATTCAAGTACTGACGCAAGGCATCTTGCTAGGTTTGCAAATTACGCCTGCGACCGCGCAATACATTATTCCGATTAGTGGAATGGTTATTGGAAACTCAATGGTACTCGGAATTCTCTTTTTAAATCGGTTTACGGCAGAGATTGAAGCGAGAAAAGAAGAAGCGGAACTCATTTTATCGCTCGGTGGAACACCAAAACAAGCGATTCATCGGCAGTTGATAACATCCATACAAGCAAGTACAATCCCAACGATTGAAAGTCAAAAAACGATCGGGCTTGTTCAGCTTCCAGGAATGATGAGCGGACAGATCATTGCAGGTGCTGACCCTGTCCAAGCCGTCATGTTTCAATTGCTTATCTTGTTTCTCCTGCTTACAACGGCAATTGTGACAAGCATTATGCTCGGATTCTTATCATACCCAACCTTATTCAATGAACGTATGCAGCTAGAAGAATAACGAAAAAACGGCAAAGAGCGATGTCTTTGCCGTTTTTTGTCTGTTGTTTTAGTTAAACGTAAACCCTTGCTTTTTCAGAATATCAGCGGTCTGTGGGATGCCATTCTTATTGCTGTAGTAACGCGCAACGGTATCAGCCCATGTTTTTGAGGTATCACCTGTACGTTTTACCATATAATTAGAAAAGGTTTTCTCGTAAGCCCCCACGTAGCTGGCTTGATCTTTTTGGTAGCTTTCTTGATGATAAAAAGCTTCTAATGGTAAGCGTGGTTTTAGTTCATTTTTCTCAGCCGGGTGGCCGATAACGAGTCCCGCAACTGGAAAAACATACTCAGGTAATTCCAGCAAATCAACGATTTCCTCTGCCTTTGAACGGATTGCGCCAATCGGGACAATGCCAAGACCCATTGATTCTGCCGCTGCTGTTGCAAAACCAAGAGCAATGCCAACATCGGTGGAGCCAATTAGTAGCGTGTCAACATTATCACCGGCAACAAAGGATTTTCCCTCTGCTTCAAGCGTTTCTTTAATGCGATAAAAATCAAGATTAAATGACAGAAAAACGGCTCCTTCATTAATCCAAGGCTGCCCAATTAACTCCGCTATTTCATTTTTTCTGGCGCTTTCGGTTACTCCAACAACGCTAAGCTGTTGACCATTTCCCCATGTAGGTGCGGATTGAGCTGCTTTAATAATCGCTTTCAGTTGTTCGTCAGAAACGGGGTCCGATGTATAGTTACGTATCGATTGATGGCTAGATAAAACAGATAAGGTTTCGTTCATAATCAAGTCGCCTCCTTCTTCGTGTCTATCTTTGTTATAACAAATGAGCGGCGTTCGAGCATCTCTTATGCTCAAAATAGGTTTTTAAAATGCTTTAAGCGGTCACGGAGAATGACGATAAATGGATTGAAGCCATATAGAGAGGATGACGGGGATGAAAAAGTGGTTTATATCCATATCTGGTGTACTGGGGTTAATCCTTGTAATTATAGCTGTACTTATCTCAACAGACGCATGGTCATTTGAGCCAACAGAGGCATTTGAAGAAGCTCATTTTTCGGCTAGTGACATTAACTCCATACATATTTTTAGTAATGTTGGAAACGTTACGGTTATGCCTCATCAAGGAGAAGAAATTGTCGCTTCTGTTACTGGTCACACGAGGATGTTTGAGGAGGAACTTGAGTTTGAGACAAAGGAAAGTGGAGCAGTTCTTTCCATTCATGCGGAACAAAAAGACCGAGCTTGGCTGTTTTCTTTCCTCCCGAAGTCTAGTTACGTCATTACTGTACGGATACCTGAAACGGAGATGGCAGAGCTTGTAATCGAATCAAGCGTGGCAAATTTATCGGTACTAGATGTAGAGGTGGAACAGATGACGTTAAAGTCTGAGGTTGGCGATGTTGAATTAAGCGGGGCGCCTAAGATACTTGAAATAGAAACAGATGTCGGAAACATTAATGCAAAGGTACAATCGATTTATGAATCGATGAAACTCCTTTCATCTGTAGGTGATATTAAGCTTACCGTCGCTGAGTTACCTGATCAGTTAGAGTATACTGTGCATACATCAGTTGGCTCAACGGCTATTGAGCCGCTAGAGTCAGTCATTCAAACAGAGGCAGCACCCGTGTTAAAAATGGAAACGAGCGTGGGAAGTATTGAGGTTTTATCAGGAAGGTAGTAAAGAGAATTCATTACAGAATTAAAGGAAATGAAGGAACGGAGAGAATAGTAGAAGGTGATTGTTTAGCATTTATCTTGATGGATAACGAAGGGACTGAGATGTATGGGGGCTATTATTCGACATGCATTCTTTGGTGCACTCTTATAAGTGCTTTAGACAGTTTTTTCATTCGGGGGTATCTTGAGTGGATGGACGTTCTTAATTCTTTCATTGGCACCTTCATCATTTGGGCCGTTTTTTTTCCATTCGTGAACACGTACTGTTGAAAAGAAAGTGCGGATGAGTAAAAGCACTAGTAAAGAATGGCAACGAACTTGATGATGCAAGTTCGTTGCCATTATTTAATCTTTTAGTATATGCTCAGCCACTTTTTTAATTAATCCTTCTGCCAGAGGGGTATCTGGTTGTGATGCGGTTGCCACATTTCCTTCTGCATCTTCAGGTGTCTCTCTTAGTGCGTGGCCCATTCCTTCAACAATGAAAAGCTCTGAGTCAGGGTTAGCTTCGTGCAACAACTCGGCTTCTGATTCTGGAATCTGTAGATCGTTCGTTCCGTTAACAAGTAAGATGTTTGTGTCGAGCGATACAATTACTTCTTGAGGGTCATAAGCCATCCAAGATAAGAGGAATGGTTGCGAGCTGACGTGAAAGATTGGTTCAAGCTCTAAACTCATTTCTTCAACTAACTCACCTGCGCGCAGCTGATCAAAAATAGCCGCAGCTTCATTTAAAAGAGGCAGTGGGAAGGTTGGATCGGCGCTAATTTGGTCCAATAAAATCCGATCAATCGTCTGGCCGGCTCCAGCAAGTGAGGTGTACGAGTCAACCTCTATGTCTTTTGCAACGAGCTTTCCAATTAAAGCCCCTTCGCTGTGTCCAACGATGTGAACCGTAGAAAAGCGCTCATCTGTCAATGCATATTGAATCCATGCACGAGCATCATTAACAAAATCGTCAAAAACGACTTCCTCAGGGTTTGAAACGAGCTGGGTGTTGTCGCCAACACCTCGTTTATCATAGCGAATTGTTGCAATTCCTGCTTCATTCAGGCCTTCTGCTAGTAACTTCAAATTATCATTTCGGCCCGGTAAGAGCGGGGAATTTCCATGTTTGTCGGTTGGCCCTGAGCCAGCAATGATTAGCGCAACGGGTACAGGTTCATCAAGGTCAGGCATATCGACTTTAGCTTTCATTGTGCCTGCTTCCATTTCCAGCTCGACTAAGTCTTCGAATTCTTTTTCAAGTAAATAAAAGGGTAGCTCCTGCCCCATCTGTGTAAATATACCTTCGATTTTTTCTTCAGTACGTTCACCTTCAAATAAAAGAGATTGACCTTGTAAGTTCATTTCAAGCTGAAGACGATCTTCACTAATGTCAACCGAATCAAACGGTTGTTCCTGGAGTCCTTGAATTGGAATACTCAGTGATGCTTGGTCGCCGTCAAGGTGAATAGAAATTGATAGCGGTTGTACTGGAACTTCAATTTCTCCTTCCCATGTACCACTTAATTGCTCAATCGGTTCAACTGGATCAGGCTCTTCAGATACATCATCATTCCCGCCCGCACAAGCTACTGCGAGCAAAGCAATGCTAAGTAAGCTACTGCTTAAAATCGCTGTTTTTTTCATATTGACCTCCGACTTCTAATTCATCCAATTAAATTACGCACAACTAGAAAAAAGGTTTCAGTTTTCATCATGAAGAGAGAAAGGATGAGAAAGTCTCGCTCTCTTTTATTTCTCCACCATCTGCTAATGTCCTTTATACTAAAGAGAATTGAATGAACAAAAGGAGATAAAGAATCATGAAGCAAAAACAAGGTACATTTTGTTGTGAAGATATGGAGGCTCATATGCATCCAACCGATTGTGACCATGACGACTGCCCTGACAAACTCATGGATTATAACAACCGTTTTGACGAATATAGTCTGCGCATCCATGATGGAGGAAGCGCCGTTATTCAAATACATTTTTGCCCTTGGTGTGGGGAAAAACTACCTAAGTCCAAACGAGATGAATGGTTTAAGACGCTTGAGCGTCTCGGGTTTGATGAACCAACTGAACAAGATATTCCAAAATCGTTTCAAACAGACGAATGGTACAGGTTAAAAAAATGAAGCAGAAATGACTCTGCTTCTTTTTTATATTTCACATGTAATATTTATTTGACAGGTAAATGATTGTTGTTGTATCTTATACATGTAACAAATAACTTACAGGTAGAAAATCGTGATGAAAGCGTGGTGGTAAAAATGAATGAAGCACCATGGTATAGCTTGTTTGGTATGGTGTTTGTAGTAGTGATGGTTGGTTTATTTATCGCTTTATTAATTGGTTATTTTAAAGTAAAGCAGAAGCGGATTGAGACTGAGAAGGATTACATCTTAGAAAGATTAAAGCAAGAAGTGGAGGAAAACGAGAAAGAGCTACAATCCTTGCATCAACATTTAAATGAAGAGCGGGATCAACGACAAAAACACACGTATGTGATTGAAGGTTTGCTGGAAGAGGTTAAGTAAGAATGGATGAAAAACAGTTAACGGGGGACCAGCTTCTAAGTTTGTTTGAGGCCTTGGCCAATCCCCATCGATTACGGATTATTGGCATTTTAAACGTGGAACGTAAATACGTTAGTCAATTAGCACGTGAAATGAACATGAGTCGTCCTTTAATTCACATGCATTTAAATCGACTCGAACAAGCGGGCTTAGTCAAAAGCAATTTAGAAATTTCTTCAGATGGAAAAGCCATGAATTATTTTGAATTGGTCTCGTTTCAGTTTGATGTAACAGCGACTGTAATTGAAGAGCGGTTACAGTCACTGTCGAATAAAAAGAAAAAAAGAACGGAGGATTAAAATGACAGAGAACATGTGGGTCCCTTTATTTGGAATGGCGTTTGTCGTGTTAATGACGTTGCTCGCCATCGTGTTACTTGGAGCAATTGTGCGTTTAACTAAAGCAAAAATGATGTATAACAAAGAAGAAGCATACAAAACCATCGCGTTACAAGCTGTTGAAACACAGCGTTTGTTAATCGAAGATCAGCGTCAAGCGCTCAATGAGGCAAAGAAAGAAAATGAGCAGTTGAAGAACATTCGGACATTGCTTGAAGAAGTGAATTAAAAGAAGGGTCCCTCAGAAGAGGTGACCCTTTTTACTGACTATTAGCCCATTCAAGCAATAATTCAGCAATCCGTTGCTGTTGTTCATTTGCTTCGATGGAAGCGTCGTTATCTCCTGATTGAGGACCATACATGCCGAACTGAGCGTGATTGCCGCCTCGTATTTCAAAAAAGTCCGTTTCCTCAGGTAATAGATTTACAGATTCATTAATATCATCTTCAGATGTCAAACCGTCATTTTCACCGTAAATTGATAAAACAGGCAGGGAGCTTTCCGATAAATCAATTGAAGGATAGGAGGCAAGAAAGAACAAACCGCTTAATTGCTCAGTAGATTCACTTGCGTACATCGCGGCTGCAACCCCACCTAAAGAATGTCCTCCGATATACCATGAGTTAATGGGACTGGCTGAAATCATTTCGTCGGCTTTGTTGCTATCTGCTATCGCCAGATTAAAACGAACAGACGGAATCGCAACAGTGTAGCCTTTTTCTGTAAGCATGCTGGCAAGATAACTATAGGCTTCCGGCTCTACCCGAGCTCCAGGGTACAAAATAAACCCCTTGTCTTGCGATGATTGGCCCGGCTCAAAGACGAGCCAGTCGCCTTCTTCCGTTGCCTGTTCTGTATATTGATCGATTTCCTCAACCGCAGTGTACGTTTGCTGTGTCCAAATGTAAATCCCGATTACACCGATAAGAAGCAGGGCACCAACAGTACCCAATGCAATAAAAAGGCCTTTTTTAAAACGTTTGTTCATGATGTCTATTCCTTTCTATCTGTAACCTAACGCTTTCTTAGTAAGACAATTAGCGCTAATCCAAGCTGAACGACGATACATAAGGCAGTTACAACAAGAATACTCGTCTGATCATTTTCTGTAAAAATCGCTATGAAGGACCAAACGAAAACGAGTGGATAAATCCAGTCGCGGTATCTTAGCGCTACATAAGCAGCTAGAAGTGTTGCAACAACAAGCATAATTAATGTCCAGCTAAGCTCGTTTAAACCAAGGATGCTTGTCACATCAGCTTGAACGAGCCACGCAAATACATTGACGATGGAAGCGACCGATACCCATCCGAAATAAATCGAAAAAGGGAGGCGGTCAAACCAGCGATAGGCTGTTCCATTAATTTTGAGATACATGATAACGAGTGTGATAAGCAGTGCGAAAATAACAAGTACAGATACGAGCAGCCATTCTTGCGTAAAGGCAATAATCCAAAGTCCGTTTAGAGCAAAATTAACAGGCAACCAGTAGCCAATGCGCTGGTAAATTTCACTATTCCAACGGTCAACAAAGAAGATCCGGATAGTCCAGATAAACAGAAGGACGTAAATTAAGCCCCAGATGGAAAAGGCAAACCCTGCTGGTTGAATTAAGGATTGATCTTGATTAGCTACAAAGCCAACATTTGTTGCGGACCAATAATTTAAAAAGATCATAAGCGCAAAAAAGAGTAAATAAACAATTCCTAGGCGTGTTGTTTGTTTCATATATGTTCCTCCTTCGTGGTATACAAGACGTTACTTGGATGTATTCACACTTTTATTCCGACATAAACGTCGGATTGTAAAAAGAAGGAGAAACTTTTAAGAAATGTTGCTAATAAATGAAATGAACCATCTTTATTTTACAGCTAAAAGAACAGAAAGCTGAATAGTTTCAGGAAAAAGGTTGTTTGGATGAAGATTAATTAATTGTTGTTTAAACTCAGCTTCAAACACGCCTCTATCATCACCTAAATAGTGACGGGACCCATAGCTGGTTGAATAGAGATTTCCAAGGAGCGATTCTACGGTCCAGTGATGAGTGTAGGAAGAAAGCGTATGGTTTTCCAGTCGGAACGGCGATTGCAATAGAATCTCTTGATGGCCAATCTCAGGGTGTTGGTATGTAGCGTTCCCTGCTCTACGCGCAGATCCGTACCATTTACGGACGATTTGTTCCATCTGAGTTTGCCAAGCGTGTTTTTCAGGTGCAGGAAAAGTGGGATCAATAATAGCAACCGAACCACCATTTTCTAGAAGCGGGTATAGGCGTTCTAATGTTTTTCGGCGGTCCATCCAGTGAAACGCTTTGGCAATAACAACAGCACGGAATGGGGAATCGAATGAAATAGAAGGAGATTCCAAATCACCAATAAGCCAGTTAACATTTTTCACCCGTTGGATTTCCTGTAAGCGCCTGGCTTCATCAATCATTTCCTTCTCCTGATCCACACCGGATATTTGTTCAAACCAATCGCTTAATCGTAAAGTCAGTTGACCAGTGCCACAACCTAAATCAAGCAGCTTGCCTGTCCCATCCAACGCTAAAGTTTGGACGAGAAAACGAATGAGTGAGGCTGGGTAAGGTGGTCGATAGCGGGTGTAGTAAGGAGCGGTCCCTTTAAATAAATTTGGTCCGTATGTAGTCATTTGTCCTCTCCTCTATCGATTAATTGATGTCCCCTAAATAAACGGGGGCTGATGAACCTTGCAGATGGGTCAAGAGCGAACCAATCAGTTGTTTTGGATACAAGCGGATTGAGTTTAACGTTGAAAGAGGAACCCACTCAACGCCAACTTGATGATTGTCTGGTTCCTTAGGGTCAGTGGCGGTAACCGAACTTGTCAGCGAACAGAGGAAATAAAACTCGACCTGATGAACATTTGAGTCGAAGGAGGCATGCTCATGGTGCTTTCCAATATAGTCACGAACGAACGTTAGCTCTCCAACATCCACCGAGAAGCCTGTTTCTTCAAGGCACTCTCGCTGAACGGTTTCAGCAAGCGCTTCGCCAAAGTGCTGACCGCCTCCTGGAAAAAGATAAAAGAAGCCTTCCTCATCACGGTTCTTTGTTAGCAATACCTGTTGATTAGCTAGAATAATGGCCTTTGCAGAGTTTCGTTGATTCAATCATTTCACCTGCCAAAGTAGATTTGTTCATAAAGAGAACGGATGATATAGTATACCAGGCTTTTGAGAAAAAACTAAGATTTTTTATATAAACACTTCATAAGGTGTTCCTCTAAGAAATAAAGCGAATTGTTGAAGTAGATCGTCCATCTCTTTAAGAACGTAGATACCTTGCCAATTAGACGGTAGAAATTCTGGTGGCAGCATGGGGTCTCTGTTCAGTAACTCTTCTTTTAAAGCATATATCGTTAAATATTGAGCAAGAATAAAAAGGTTGGTCTTTTCTTTGTCTTTAGATAGATGATCGAGTAATTGCCTGGATTCATTTAGAAAGGGCAGCTGATTTTCGTAATGTGATTGTAAATCTGCTAATTTCCAAATCTTTTTAGCTGTATTTGGTCCTGTGAAACTATCTGCCCGAATATTATTGAGTAAAAACTCCGGGCTTAATGTAATCGTAACAAAATCCTCTATTTCCAACTCATCAATGATTGTTAACAGCTTATCTGATACGTCCCATGGGTAAATGTAAACGCCTTTATATAGTAGTCCAAACCCCATTTGCAGAAGTATTAAGCGAAAACGGTCACGTTTTTTTCTTTCTGCTTCAGGAATGCCAACTAATACAATTAGCCACTGTCTACTCCATTCTTGTTTGTAATAATTTTTATGAGGTAAATAGTTTGCATGAGTAAAAAGACCTTTTTTAGTTAAATTGTAACTACCTCGTTCAACAGAAACGATGAGGTTGGCTTTCTTTAGTTTTGCCAGTGCGTTTCTAATTGACTGTGGCGTAAATTTCATTTCCTCTAAAATGGCAATAAGTTCCTTGCCCGACATTTGACGTTTTTTCTCTAAAAGGAACAACACGTGTTTTTCAAGCGTCAACAATCTCACCTCTACTAAAAGCATACCAGTTTATTTAGTGATAACAAAAGAATAAATTGACAGATCTTTTATGAATTATATAATATAAAAACTAACTAACGTAATAATTATATTATATAATTGGAGAGAGAGGTATTCAAAAGATGAATACATTCTATGAATTTGGAGATCAATTTAAGCCAATGCAAGTTATTGATGAGAACGGTGATGTTGTGAATGAAGCTCTGATGCCTGACTTAAAGAAAGAGCAGTTACAGCAATTGATGGAGCGAATGATCTATGTACGAACGATTGATGAAAGATGCATGTCTTTAAGCAGACAAGGGAGACTGGGGTTTTACGCACCCGTCTCGGGACAAGAAGCAAGTATGATTGGCAGTCAGTACGCTTTGGAAAAAAAAGACTGGTTGTTGCCAGGTTACCGAGACTTGCCGCAAATGTTTTATCACGGTGTACCACTAACGCAATTGTTTTTATGGTCAAGGGGTCACTATCAAGGTGGAGCAATGGAGGAAGGGGTTTACGTAACTCCACCGCAAATCATCATCGGTGCACAAATTGTTCAGGCAGCTGGAGTTGGTTTAGGACTTAAGAAGAAAAAGAAAAAGAATGTAGCTGTTGCTTATACAGGTGATGGAGGTTCATCTCAAGGAGATTTCTATGAGGGTATGAATATGGCCGGTGCTTTTCAAACACCTACGCTATTTATTGTCCAAAATAATCAGTATGCCATATCTACACCTTTTAATAAGCAGACAGCTGCTGAAACAATTGCTCAAAAAGCAGTTGCAGCGGGCATTCATGGAATGCGAGTTGACGGAATGGATGTACTAGCAGTATTCGCTGCAACAAAAAGAGCGCGAGAACAAGCGATCACAGCAAATCAGCCTGCTTTAATTGAGACACTGACTTATCGCTACGGACCGCATTCCACTTCAGGAGACAATCCGCAGTTGTATAGAAATAAGCAGTCAGAGAATACATGGTTGGATAGAGATCCACTTAAACGGTTTCGAACTTTTTTAGAAAAACAAAACTTATGGTCTGAAAGGAAAGAAGAGGAAACCATTAACAAAGCGAAAGATGATGTAAAACAAGCAATTAAACAAGTTGAATTGATGAGAGCGCAAACGGTTGATGATTTAGCAAACAATATGTACGAACGAACGACCACTTAAATATTTAAAATCCTAAAGAGAGTCTTTACAGCTAAATCAATCTGTAAATCGATGAACGATCTGGAGCAGGCGCTCTTTCTCGTTGTTGCTTATTCCCTCGGCAAGTCTAGCGCCGGCAATGATCGGTTCCCATTGAAGGATTACGGATTTTGGTGTTCCGCTTCCTTCACAATACAGAGCAAGATAGTGTTCGGCAAATCGTGCGGATACATTCTGATATAGGAGATACGAACGACAAACATCGGCACGGGGATCTCCCATGCTAGCGTCTACCCAATCAATAATGGTTGATTGTTCGCCTGAGTGAATGATGTTAAATAGGTGAAAGTCGCCATGGCATAAGCGGGGCTCGTAAGCAATCTCGTGCATTTGCTCAATTAATAGAACTCGTTGATTAGTAGTGAGATCAGGCGCTTGGTTGAGCTGGCTTATTAATTTATCAGTCATAGATTCTATTAAGGCTGTTTTACTATGAATCTTTCTCTGGATCTCAATTGATTGCCTTAAATAGGACGATACCGTGCTCAAATCATCAAGCATACTATCGCCGAGTGTTCTGCCGTCAACATAATCCATAATAATTGCTTGTTTTCCGTCTCGCTCAGTGATTTCATGGACGGCTGGTACGCGTAGGCCAGTTAGAGCTACTTCAATTTGTTTAGTTGCTTCTCGTGTTGCTTCCGATGCTGGCAGCGACTCATCAAAACGTTTAATGATAAACGATCCCTGCTTGTATATACTTGCTGTATTTCCTGCTGCAATAAATTGATCTGCGTCTTCAATAGCAACAGGATGGTTATAAGGGAGGTTTAATGAGTCGCGGTACTGTTTGAGATGATTTAACTCTGTATCTGTGAAGAGCACATGATCGTGCTGTTCAAGAATGCTTTTAATTGAATGAATAAACATATTATAGTCTGGCTGCCAAAGCTCGTGACCCGAATGAGGAAATGGGATAAAGGTTACATTTTCTAGTTTTTCTTTGTACAACTCGATGGCGTCTTGTTTCAATAGTGCAGCGTCCATGCCCCCATGCAAAATGTAAACTGGTAGCTTTAGCTGGTCGAGTCGGGACCATAGTTCAACTTCAGCTGATTCTCTTTGAATGCCAGTAATTGCGCGTTTTTCTGTTTGAGAAAACGTTCCATTTATTAAAAGCTGATTAGCCCATACGGGGGAGATGGCTGGGTATCGGGCTGGGTAATCACATAGTATAAGGGCTACGAGCTTCTCTTCGTTTTCAATGGCATACTGAATTGCATAAGGCACACTCATTGAATACGCCATTAAGCAGAAGGGGGCAGGCTTCTGTTCATTTACCACTGCTGCAATATCGGAAACGTGGTCAAAAAACGTGTAACCAACTTTTGGAGTGTCGCTTTTTCCTCGACCACGCAGGCTAACTGATAGGCATTGTCTGGGATAGAGAGCGTCCATTTCAGCCCTAAACTGTTCGGCAGTACCTAAAGCTCCCGGTAAGTAGAGAAGAGGATGAAATCTATTCTGGGACGAACCGGACTGGATAGAATGAATATGTACACCCTGATTATTAGAATAATGCTCTGTCTGTTTCATAATAAACCTCCTGTTCATTAATGAATCTGAAGTATTGTGTGATGAATAAAAGCTGTTTATTTAGAAATTTATTTGTTAGAATTAATTGAATCTACTGGAAAGAGGCGTGATTGTATCATGATAGTCTGCATTGATATTCCCACTATGACAAAGAAACAAGCGGGAGTACAACAAGTATAACCTTTATCGAGGAATAATTTGTTAAGATGTTTGCTTCCGCTGAAAAAATGAGCGGGGGAAAAAGGTTGAACAAAGAAAATAAGTTTGTTGTTTTTTTATGGATTATTGTTAGTCAGTTTGTTTCATTATTAGGATCAGCGATGGCGCGATTTGCGATGGGGATCTGGGTGTATCAAGATACGGGACAAGTGATGAGCTTTGCTGTCGTGCTCGTTGCTAGTTATTTACCGAGCGTGTTGATTTCTCCTTTTGTTGGGGGAATGATTGATCGAAAAGGGCCTCGTTTGGCGTTGGCTGTTGGAGGGGTCATTGGAACGATTGCGCTTGCGGTTGGGTCTGTTGTTGCATTATCGACAGCGTTAAACTTCACAGTTGTTTTGCTTCTATCCATTGCTTTATCGATTGTTAGTGCACTAGAAGTACCAGCTCTTCATACGATCACGCCAATGCTTGTTTCAAATGAGCGACTATCCCGGGCTAACGGGATGCTTGCGTCAGCAACTTCCACTACTTCTGTATTAGGTCCAATCTTGGCTGGAGCTTTATATGGATTTGGAACAATTGAGTGGATTATCTCACTTAATTTCATCACTTATTTAGTTGCGCTAATCGTAATCGTAGTGCTGTGGAAACAGATTGCGCGTCAAAACGCTCTAAGTATGGACCCAGGCGAAGAATCAACGGGATTTTTTCAGGAAATGACGAGTGGGTTTCGCTATACATTTGCGCATAAAGCCTTATTTGCGATGATTTTATTCCATACATGGCTTAATATGTCGTTTGGAATTAATAGCGTGATTAGACAGCCGTACATTCTTGGTTTCAGTACCGAAGAACAGTTTGGTTTGGTCACATCACTTTTTGGCGTCGGAATGGTGCTTGGCAGTGTATTTCTATCGCTCGTTAAAGTCGATAAGCGCTTAATGACGATCATCTTTGTTTCGAATGTAGGGATGGCGCTTGCAGTGATGTTAACCGGGGTCACGCAACAGATCTTCTTTATCGGTTTTCTATGGGTGATCATGGGCTTCTTATTACCAGTTGGAAATACGCTGAGCATCACGCTAATCCAGCGCAATACGGACCAAGCTTATTTGGGAAGAGTATTCTCGATTTCACGAATGTTGTCTTGGGCTACGTTGCCTGTGGCCTATCTAGCAGGAGGAATACTTGCGGATGCGATGGTTGTTCGAGAAATGTCTGTCGCTCTTTTTGGAGAAGGTGAATTAAGTGTGTACGCTTCATTGTTAGTACTCGCTGGCTTTTCCATTATTGCGATTGTAGCGTATTACGCTTCCTTAAGTAGGATTAGACAGCTAGAAGATGATCCTTTAAATCAGACGAACAAACAATAATTCCAAAAAACCTGTTGCCTCTCAATGTGCGAGGCAACAGGCTTTTTTATATGTTTATACGCTGTATTTTAATGGGAATTGGACTTCGGTTAGCCAATTTTGATTGTTTGTTTCGTTCCAAATGCCATCAATCGCTGCTTCGCGAGGAGGACCATTTAACTGATAGGGGTTATGGGCAAGCCATTCGTGCAGAGTAGCGTGAGCGTGTCGGATTGTTTCATAAGGACCTCGGTGAATGAAACAGGCTGCTAGTGGAACTTCAGGCAGTTCTTTAAAAACAAGTCCATTCTGGTCAGGCAGTCGTTTAGTAACTGCCTCGCAAAGCTCAACGTCAATGTTATAATCGCGGTATTCTGGGTCATGGAACATTTGAAAACAGTATTCAAGCGGGTCAATTTTACAACCAGCCCTCATCATTTTTTCTCCCATCGTTGGAAAAGCGGTAAAAAGATCTTGCTGACTTGATATCGTCATCCGCATGGAGGCAACGATGACAGACGGCAGGCTCTTTATATAAATATCCGGTATTTGTTCTTGAGTGAGATAATAATCCGCTTGAGCTAACTGGTTGGTGAGCGACGTGATTTCCGCTAAGATTTCTTGTTTTCTTATGCGGATAAGTTCAGCCAGATCGTTGTTTTCAGCAGCCCCTTTCATTTCAGCAATAGAAAACCCTATTTGCTTCATGGCCATGATTTGATGCAGCGTGCTAATTTGAGTTGATGCATAATAACGATAACCAGTGGTTTGATCAACATGTGCAGGCTTTAGTAAGCCTTCCTTATCATAATGGTGCAGCGTTTTGACCGTGACTCGATTCATTTTTGAGAAGGCACCTATGCTATACATATGAACTCCTTTCTTTTAAAAAAACAGAGCAGTTCAACTGCTCTGTTCACGTTATTCCCAGCGAAACGTGCGAATAGAAATGAAGATGCCAAGAAGGGCGACTCCTACTAAGACTGTGATGTGTAATGCATAGCCACCAGGCTCATGTAGTGCGATTCCTTTTAACCACTCAATCCCGTAAGTGAGAGGAAAGATTTTAGCTAGTGTTTGTAAGAAGTCCGGCATGATTTCAATTGGAATGGTGGCGCCTGATAAAAGAAACATTGGAAAGTAAATCGCGCTACTAATGGCACCGGTTGTTTTTTCTCTAGGTGACAAGCTGGCAATGACCATCCCGATGCTATGAATGGAAATCATTGTGATCAAGTAGGCGCCTATAAACAACGATGGAGATCCGAGAAACTCCATTCCGAAACCTAATTTGGCAACGAGGAATACGCCAATCATTGAAACAATACTTAAAGAAAAACAGAAAGCGACATGAGCGGATAAGAGATGTGCAGGGCTGATAGGAGTAACTTGATACCGTTTTAAAATCTTTCGTTCTCGGTAGGATGAAAGAGATAATGGCAAGGACATCACCCCAGAGGAAACAAGTCCGATCGTCGCAACCGACGCAAATGAACGGTTTAAGTCCTCATTACTTTCTCCAAAAGCCCCGAGGAGAGCCATCAGCCCGAGTGGTAAAATTAAACCGAAAATAAAGGAAGACATTTCACGAAAAGACAATTTAGCTTCGGATTTGTAAAGGAGCCAGAAGGTTCTCATAGTATATCCTCTCCAATCAATTTTAAAAATGCCTCATCCATATTTTTAGCGTCGCTTGCTTCGATCACTTCAGCAACGGTACCGCTCGTAATTGGGCGACCATTTTTCAGAATAACGATGCGATCGCAAAGCTGTTCAACTTCGTCCATGAAGTGGGAGGTCAGGAAAATGGTGACGCCAGCTGCGTTTAATTGTTTTAATGTTTTCCATATATCTCGTCGCGCGACGGGGTCTAGTCCAGTTGTTAACTCATCTAAGAAGATGACCTCTGGATTTCCCATCATCGCGAGTAAAATACAAAGCTTTTGACGTTCCCCACCTGATAAATCAGTGATTGTCTTTTTTGCTTTACTCTCCAACCCAAATTCGGCTAGTTTTTCTTTCCAATCAAGCGGGTTCTTGTAGAGGGAGTGTGTGATCTCACAGAGCTCGTTGACTTTTAAACCAAGCTGAAAGGCATTCTCCTGGAACTGAACACCGACCTTTTGAAAAAGATGTTTTCTGTCTTTTATTGGATCAGCACCGAGCAGGTGTATCGTGCCCGCACTGGCTGTTTGCGTACCGAGGATGCAATCAATCGTTGTTGATTTGCCTGCTCCATTATGACCGAGCAGACCAAAAATTTGACCGTGTTCGATTTGAAGATGGAGATCTTGGACTGCCGTTTGATCCCCAAATGACTTGGTAAGACCGTTGACTTCGATGGCGTACGTTGAATTCAAGTGAACCCCTCCTTTTTTTTGGAACAAAGAGTAGTGTACGGTCTCCTGTAAGGGGAGGGTCAAGTTTAAAAAATGAAAAGATTTTAAGAGAGGATTAAAGATAAAAATAGAGTTGCTGAAGTTTCGAGCTTGTTGGGACTCTCATACAAACGAAGCTTGAAAATGATATGATTAGGAAAAAGAGCTAAGCCCAAGTGGGTGTTTACTATATGAGGTGATTCGGTTGGCATTTACGTTTTATATCGGTAGAAGCGGTAGTGGAAAATCAGCGACGATTATGGAAGAAATTACGGCGGAGTTGAAAAAAAGTCCGCTAAAAGGACCGAATATCTTTGTTTTAGTCCCTGAGCAGATGACATTTCAAACCGAATATGAACTAGCGAAACGAACAGGTGGATTTTCAAGAGTAAAGGTCGTTAGTTTTTCGAGTTTAGCAAAATCGATTTTGCAAGATGAAGGCGATGATTACCAAGAGAAGTTACAAAAAACAGGACTGCACCTCATCTTGCAACATGTCATTGAGCAAAAGAAAAACGAGCTTCGTGTGTTTAGACGGGCCAGTGGGCTGCAAGGATTCATCCAAGAAATGGCGCAAATTATTGCTGAATTAAGACGGCAGGCAATTCCTGCTGATGATATACGCCCATCAGTAGAGTTTGACCATTCGCCATTAGGAAATAAACTGCATGATATTTATACCATTTACAAGCAGTTCGAATTGCAATTCTCAGGTGTATATTCGGACAAAGAAGATTCGTTGATTCGGGCGATTGCTTACATCAATGAATCCCACTTAATAAAGAATACTTCTGTTTATATTGATGGTTTTCGTGATTTTAATCCGCTTGAACTACGCTTTCTCAAAGCGCTTGTACAAGCTACTAATCAAACAAAGTTGGCACTAACTGTAGCGAGCATACCACAGGCTAATGTCGAAGAATCCCATTTATTTTATCTGACGAGCCAAACATTCATCAACGTGGTAAATATGCTTAAAGAGATTGATTGTCGTTTTGAAGAGCGATTATTTGAGCCTGGAATTCGATTTCAAACAACGGGGCTGAGTTCGCTTGAAGAAGCGCAGCAGGAAGAGGATCAGCAAAAAAGAGAGAATGATGGCAGTGTCCAGATCAAAGAAGCGGTTAATCGCCGAGTTGAAATGGAGACAGTAGCTCGTTCAATTCGAACGCTCGCTCGTGAAAAAGGCTATCGCTATAATGAGGTCGCTGTTTTAGCAAGAGATTTGTCTGCTTATGAAGACTTACTGAAGCGCATTTTTCAGTCGTATGACATTCCTTTTTTCTTAGATGATACAAGGTCCATGATGCACCATCCCGTTGTGGAGTGCATTCGCTCTTCGCTTGAAGTGATTCAACAACATTATCCTTATGAAGCCTTATTCCGTGCGTTTAAGACAGATCTGTTTTTTCCGTTAAACGCCGATTGGCACGAATACCGTGAACGAGTTGATGAACTTGAGAATATCGTTCTTGCCAATGGAATCACGGGTGGGCGTTGGTCAAATGGTGAACGCTGGAGTTATTCAAAGTGGCGTCATCAAATAAAAGACGCCGAGCAAACAGACGAAGAGCTTGAAATCGAAGAGCGAGTGAACGACACAAAAAATACGCTTGTGAGACCTTTGAATATACTTGGCAGGCAGTTGAAAGCAAGCAAAACGGTCAAAGACATGTGTCTCGCATTATATGACTTCTTATTGGAGCTTCGAGTTCCTGAAAAACTCGAGCGATTGAGTATGGAAGCTTCAGAAGCTGGTCATTTAATGCAGAGCAGTGAGCATGATCAGGTATGGGATGCTTTTATTGAGTTAATTGATCAACTTGTTCTCGTAGCGGGCGAGGAAAAGATGACGCTTGCTCAATTCATGAAGATGATTGATACAGGTATGGAGAGTATGAGTTTTCGACTTGTCCCGCCAGCGCTCGATCAAGTAACGATCGGAGATATGGAAAGGTCTCGTCTACCTGCAATAAAAGCGACGTTTATCATTGGCTGTAATGAAGGGTTAATTCCGGCGAGACCAAATGAGCGGGGAATCTTAACCGACACGGATCGATCCGCACTAAATGAACGAGGACTGATACTTGGGCCATCAGCAACAGCGCGCCTTTGGTATGAATCATTTTATCTCTATATGGCACAAGCAAGTGCGAGCCACCTATTAATCTTTACGTATGCGTTGGCAGATGAAGATGGTGCAAGCTTGCTGCCCTCAGCTTTAATTCGGCAAGTTAAAGAGATGCTTGACCCAGTAGAGACGGACTTAATTGAAGCAGAAGCGAGCGGTTTAGACGTCGATCAACAGCTGCCGTACATCGCGCATCCACAGCAAACGTTAATGGACTTAGCTAGGCAGCTACAGAAGTGGAAGCAGGGGGACAAGATCGAAGAAATTTGGTGGTCTGTTTACAACTGGTTTGTGGCAAGAGAAGACTATCATCCTGCATTATCGTCTGTCTTAAAAAGTTTATATGAAACATATGAACCTCTAACGCTTAACCAAGAAACGACAAAGGGCGTTTTTGGGGAACATCTTGTTGCTAGCGTAAGCAGGATGGAGCTTTTTGAGCAGTGTGCATTTCGCCATTATAGTCAGTACGGGCTGCGTTTAAAAGAGAGGGATGTTTACCGTTTCGAAGCGTTTGACATGGGTGAGCTATTTCATGCGGTCTTAAATGAAGTGTCAGATCAATTAAAAGCCGCTCGCCAAACGTGGAAAACAATTGAGGAATCTGCATTGAAAGCAATGACGATTGAAGCTGTAAAACGGCTTGCGCCAACGATTCAACGTAATATTCTAGAGAGTTCTAACCATTATCGGTATATTAGTGAAAAGCTTGAACAAATTACGGATCAAGTGACAAATGCCCTTCACAAGCAAGCGAAGCAATCCATGTTTGAGACAATTGATTTAGAAGTTGATTTTGGTCCGCAAACAGAAATTCCTTCTCCTGTTTATCAACTTGGTAATGGGATGACGATGTCACTACGGGGGCGAATTGATCGCGTAGACCAGGCTCGTTTGGCTGATGGGCATATTTTGCAAGTAGTTGATTACAAATCAAGCGGGCGCTCGCTTGCTTTTTCCGATGTGATTCACGGTCTATCGCTTCAACTACCAATTTACCTGCAAATGGTTGTGAATGGTTCTGAGGCTTGGTTAGGGGAACAGTCTCAAATGGGCGGGATGTTCTACTTTCATCTTCATAACCCAGTGATGGATGGAGACGTAAATATGGACTCGCAGGAATTGGATGAGCTCCTTCTAAATCAATTCAAACTAAGCGGCTGGCTAGCAGATGACGGGGATGTTGCTTCTTTAATGGATCAATCCCTCATTGAACGAAAGAAATCAAATATTATTCCAGTTGAACTAAAGAAAGATGGACAAATAAGTGCTCGATCTAAAGTGTTGAATCAAGAACAACTTTCGACCTTGCCACAATTTCTTGAGAAAAAAGTTACGCAGATCGGACGTTCCATCGCTGGCGGTACTACTGCTGTTCATCCATATAGCAAGGAGAACGGGCAAACCGCATGTACGTATTGTCCATATCAATCGGTCTGCCAGTTTGATCCGACCTTACCTGGATACGACTACAAGCAATTGAAAAAAAGAACGGATAAAGAAGCACTGGTTTATATGAACGAAGTAGTAATGGGAGCGGAGGTGAAGGAAGATGAATAAATGGCAGATTGAAGCTAAACCAAATGATGTGTATTGGACGGACCCACAATGGCAGGCGATATCATTAAAAGGTGGGAATATATTGGTTGCGGCAGCTGCGGGAAGCGGGAAAACAGCTGTTTTAGTTGAACGGATTGTGCGACGTATTATTGATCCACTTGATGAGGTAGAGGTCGATCGCTTATTAATTGTTACTTTTACAAAAGCAGCTGCAGCAGAGATGAAGGCACGAATTGGTGAAAGAATTGAGGCTGAGCTTAGTTTGAATCCAACAGCTCATTTAAAAAGGCAAAGACAGCTTTTGAATCGTGCGAATATCTCCACACTGCATGCTTTTTGTTCAGAACTCATTCGAAAGCATTATTACGAAGTGAATGTTGATCCAACCGTTCGAATTGCAAATGATACGGAGCGAGAGTTATTAAAAGAAGAGGTGCTTGACGCTGTTCTTGAAGCTCACTATGAGAAGCCGTTGGAAGAAGCCGCTCCATTTTATACCATGGTTAATGCGTACAGCAATGATCGCTCAGATCAAGGAGTACGTAAACTCATTCTTGAACTCTATCTACGATCACGAGCGCATCCAGAGCCTGCTAATTGGTTAAAAGAAGTTGTATGGATGTATGAAAGAGAGTATGAGCGACTTGAAGAGACCAAATGGGGTCAGGAATTTTTCAAGCATGCGAAAGAACAAATTCAAGCCGTTCAATTGATGCATGAAAAGGCGTTACGATTGGCAGGTGCTGCTGATGGTCCGGCTCACTACGGTGGTATTCTTCAGTTCGAACAGGAAAATTTGGTTCGGCTAGAGGCGCTAACGACATGGGATCAGTTATACGAGGCGCTCAAATCATTTAAATGGGATCGTTTGCCCGGTAAAAAGAAAGAGATGGAATTTGATCAAGAGCTGGCAGACAAAGCAAAGTCCTACCGAGATGAAGCAAAAAAAGAATTAGGGAAAGTAGCCAATCAACTCGGGATGGACGAAGCAGGACATTTAGCCGCGATCAAGCAGATGCGAGAACGAATTGGAATACTTGTTCAAGTTGTACAAACGTTTGCTGAGGAATATAAAAAAACCAAACAAGAGAAAGCTTTAATGGACTATGATGATCTGGAACATCTCGCTTTAGCGATTTTAAGTAGGGAGACAATTACAGAACCATCTGCGATTGCGAACACATACCAAACGCATTTTCAGGAAGTCTTAACGGATGAATATCAAGATACCAATCAAGTTCAAGAAGCCATCTTAAACTTGCTATCAAATGGACATAATCGATTCATGGTTGGTGATGTTAAGCAAAGTATCTATCGTTTTCGGTTAGCGGAACCGGGGCTGTTTATAGAGAAGCAAGAGAGCTATGATACGCTCTCAACTCCTTTAGAACAGCTTGATAAGAGTCTAGGCATACGCATTGATTTAGCTGATAATTTCCGTAGTCGAAATGAAGTACTAGATGCAGTTAATTACGTTTTTGAGCAGACAATGGATAAGCAAGTAGGTGAAGTCACTTACGATCATACGCAAGCCCTTCGTTATGGAAATGTCGATTATGAGACGGATGCAAGCGGGTACGAGGTCGAAGTCGCTTTGCTCGAGCGCGAGGCGGACGAAGATGAGGATGATGAGGCAAGCGGATTGTCAGCTGCTGAGAAAGAGGCGCTTTGGACAGCAAATAAGATTAACGCATTCATTGATTCGAATTATCCGGTGTTTGATAAAGAAGCCAAACAATTACGTCCTGTTGAATATCGCGACATTACGGTATTAATGCGGTCGCTTCCATCTGCACCAACGTATCTTGACGTATTTAAACAAGCAGGAATTCCAGCTTACTCCGACCGTGATGAAGGGTATTTCCGCCATGTTGAGGTACAGATCATGCTGTCGCTGCTTCATATCATTGACAATCCCTATCAAGACATTCCGCTTGCAGCCGTCCTTCGTTCACCGATAGTCGGCCTCAGTGAACAAGAGTTAGCGGAAATTCGCCTGATGCGTAAACAGGGGCACTTCTATGAAGCGGTTAAAGATGTTGTCAGCGAACACGTCGTTCAAGAAGGGAAAGAACAGGAAACTTACTTACAACAACGATTAGCTAATGCGTCATGGCAAGGAAAGGTAGCCCTTTTTGACCAGCATTTGCAAAAGTGGCGTGTCCGTGCACGTTCGACACCACTCGCCTCGTTTATTTGGGAGCTGTTTCTAGAAACGGGGTATGATGCTTATGTCGGGGGATTGTCGGCGGGAAAACAACGTCAGGCGAATGTCCGAGCCTTGTATGATCGAGCGAAAACGTTTGAGAAAACATCATTTAGAGGCATTTTTCGCTTTCTCCGGTTTATTGAACGAATGGAGGAGCAGGGAGATGATTTCGATAGCGCGCGAACATTAAGTGAACAAGAAAATGTCGTCCGCATCATGTCGATTCATAAAAGCAAAGGGCTAGAGTTTCCGGTAGTTTTCGTAGTAGATATGTGGAAGTCGTTTAACTTAATGGACGTCAAGAGAAGCACACAAATTCATCAAAGCTTAGGGTTTGGTTCAATTTATGTTGATACTCATAGACGGTTGAAAACATCAACCTTACCGGAAATAGCAATCAAGCAAGTACAGGAGCGGGAACAGATCTCTGAAGAGCTCAGAGTGCTTTACGTTGCGTTAACAAGAGCAAAAGAGAAAGCGATTTTAGTAGGTAGTGTAAAGAACCGCGAAAAAGTAGTGTCTAATTGGCTAGAGCAAGCAGAACATCCTGAACAATACTTGTCACTGCAAGGAAGAAAAAAAGCGAGACGTTTTTTTGATTGGGTTATGCCAACTGTTTTACGTCATCCAGACATTTTAAAGCAGCATGAGAGTCTTGAACTCTCCAAAACCTATCCACATCAAGCGAAATGGGCGTTGACGTTTGTTGATGAGATTCCTCCTTTAGCAGCGAACAATCACGTTGAAGTGGACGATCGAATGGAAATAATCCAACGATTACAAGCGTTTCCTATTTCTCAAGCTGAAAAAGAACTACTAGTCGAAGAACGGTTAAGTTTTTCATATGCTTATCCAAATGCAACGCGGTCATTTGCCAAACAAAGCGTAACCGAATTAAAGCGTGATGAAGCAGAAAGTGATCCATATGAAGCGAAAATGGAGCGCCAGACTTCTTTTCAGTCAAACATTGCAGCGCGACCGGCATTCTTAAAAGATGAAAGCTTAACGGGAGCTGATAAGGGAACAATTATGCATACAGTTATGCAACAGCTACCCCTTCAAGCAATGGATAGTCAGGCACTTAAGCAAGAGCTAGAGACAATTATAAGTAAAAATCAATTAACTGCTAGTCAAGTAGAAGCCATTGATGAAGAGGCAATCAATCAATTTCTTCAAAGCCATTTAGGAAACCGATTAGAGCATGCGCAAGAAGTTCTGCGTGAAGTGCCGTTTTCGTTTATGCGACCATTGCGCGCTTTTCAAATGACCACTGATCATGAGGCAAACGATTCGATTTTAATTCGAGGAATGGCAGATGTCTTGTTTTGGGACGAGTCGAACCAATTGATTCTCGTCGACTATAAAACGGACCAAATCGAGTCGCGCTTCCCGGGAGGCATGACAGAGGCTGAGCCTATCCTGCGAGCTCGGTATGAATCTCAGCTTACATTATATAAAGAAGCGCTCGAATCGATCTGGGGTCAATCAATTGTAGAGTGTTGGTTGTACTTTTTTGATGGTGGGCATAGCTTGAAGGTATAAAAAGAGAAGAGCGGGCGGAAACCCGGCTCTTCTTTTTTCATATCCAAAAATGACCTGATGTTTTTGGGGAATGGTTTGTAGTTTCTGCAACGAAAGCAATGAATTCCGGACAATAGTAATAATCCTTGATTGAAAGAATTTGGTCTTGATCATGTTCAATTACTTGTAAGGTGAGCAGGACAGCTTGACCTTGTTCATCTTTTGCATATACAAAGAAGGCTGCTTTTCCATCGAGATAGTCAAAATAACCATGAGTTTCTTCTTCGTCTTTTTGCCAGTCAGTCAGTGAATTTGATCGAATTATTTCTTTTCCGTATTCTTCTGTGACGCCGATGATCTCCATAACGGCTTGGTCACTTAAGAGCTGAGCAATTTTATCCGCATCTTGCGCATTGAAAGCATGAACGTACGCAGCACGTATGGCTTGATCAACTGGAGACTTTTTGTTAGTTGACATTTGTTTTTTGCGGTCTAGTTTAGCTAGTGTTTGTCTCGCTCGGAATAATAGCGATCGAACAGCTCCTTCAGATAGTGAAATCAGTTCACTTACTTCTCTCGTCTGGAATTGAAACACATCGATTAATAGGAAAACAACGCGTTGTTTTGGCGGTAACGCATCACAAAGTAAATCAATTGAATGTTGAACATCAATCATTGGAACTTCTTCTACAGATTGATGAAGCAACTCTTCTTCTGGAGCATAGCGAATGCGCTGGTTTTTACGACACTGATCGATCCATGTATTGGAAGCAATGCGGAATAAATACGGTTTTGGTTGCTGTGCCTGATACAAATAAGGAAGCTTGGCAAATGCTTTGAGCAGCGTATCTTGAAGTAGGTCCTCCGCGTCCCATGGTGAACCAGTTAACTTATAACAGTAGGACCAGAGGGACTGCCTATGCTCTGTAATGAGCTGTTCAAATTCTTTTCTGAGCGTTCTAGAAGCAGCATACGTATGTTCCATTCTCTTAATCACTCCAATTGTCTTTACTAGTATAACGAAGAAGAAGTGTTATTTGGTGCGGTCATGTCTAACATTTTTTAAAAAGTGAAACAATCGGTTGAGAACATCGTAACTAGTGATAGATAGTGATAGAAAGAGAGAAAGTAGGGATAAGATGTTTGTTATTAATGTAGAAGGTGCTGTTTTGCGTAAAGGAAAATGGTTATTGATTGAGCGGAGCGATAAAGAAGAGCATGCGGGTGGATTGTTGGCATTTGTTGGGGGGACGGTTGACCCCATTGCTCAGTCAACCCATTTACTTGAACAAACCCTCAAACGTGAAATGTTTGAGGAAGTAGGGTTAACGATTCACTCAGAAATGACGTATGTCCGAAACTCATCGTTTACCCTACCCGATGGCCGACATGTGGTAAACATCGTTTTTCTGTGCAGCTGTGAAGGAGATAGTGAGCCTTATATCAAAAGTGCAGATGAGGTGAAGGGAATCTATTGGCTGACGACGGACGAGGTTTTAGCTCATAAGAATGCTCCTATTTGGCTTAAAGAAAGTATGGGAGATTTGAGCAGTTTGCTAGCCTCCAAATGATAGTAGGACGAGCACCTAATTTTACAAAAGCAGGTGCTCGTCAGTAATCACGTTTCTTTCCTTTTTTAACCTCGTTCCAATCTTCTTCAATATTTCCATTCACTTTTTTTAGCAGACGAAACAAGGTAGAAATCTCTTCTTCCGATAGACCCTGCAGCGCCACTAGTTCAGAATGATCATTTTCTCGCATCAGAAACTGATAAATTTCTTTCCCACGCTCCGTAGGAAAAAGCTTCTTAATCTTTCTGTTAGAAGGATCTTCTTTTTTATAAATGAAGCCTTGTGACTCTAACTTTTTAATGGCACGGGCAGCGGTCGTTCGGTCTACCCGCAACAGTTCCGCAATTTTCTCTTGAATGTTGCCTGGATGTTCGCAAATACGAATTAAATAGAGATATTGGCCTTTTGTTAAATGAATTTCTTTAAATTCAATGTTACTAATGGAGTCAAGGGCTCGCGCAATTGTACCAATTTCTCGTAAAATCTCTTTCATAAGAAAAACTCCTTTCTTTTTGTTGCAAATACAACAAAAATGAGTTAGATTAAAAGCAGACAAATCGTTATTTAAAAGGGGACAAATCTATGAGCGTGGAACAGATACAAGATCAAGCTTCGTTAGAACAAGCATTTGCAATTCGGATTGCTGTGTTTGTGGAAGAGCAAGGTGTTCCCCTCGAAGATGAGCTTGATTCATTTGATCGACTGGAGTCTGGTTGTGCACATGTATTGGTTTATTATAACGGAAAACCAGTTGGAACGGGGCGTGTCCGAAAAATTGATGCAGGGGCAAAGCTGGAACGCATTTGTTTACTAGAGGAATATCGCAAACATGGACTTGGTAAAGAAATTATTGGGAAGCTTGAAGCGATAGCGCAAAGCTGGGAAGTCCAACATGTGATGCTTCATGGGCAAACGCATGCCGAAGCATTTTATCAAAAACTCGGCTATACAACCGTTTCAGATGTGTTTGATGAAGACGGAATTGATCATGTCAAAATGAAGAAGGAACTAAAGAAAGGGGGATTCTGATTGCGATGGAATCTTTAACACCTTTTCAGAGAAAGATGCTGATAGGCTCCATTTTATCTGCATCTTTTCTGTTTTTGTTTAATCAGTTTCTATTGATCACAGCGTTCCCACAAATTATGGCTGACTTCGGCATAAACGCAACGCAAGTCCAGTGGCTAACCAATTCCTTTTTATTAACAACAACTATTCTTATTCCAACGATGGGTTATTTTATGGGACGTTTTTCAACACGGGTGCTCACATTAGTGGCAATCGGGTTTTTTATTGTGGGCACAGGTCTAGCCATTATTGCGCCTAGCTTTTCGTTATTAATCGTGGCCCGTGTCGTCCAAGCAATTGGGGCGGGGATGATGCTCCCGCTTGTTCAGACGGTACTTCTACTTGTTTACCCAATTGAAAAAAGGGGCTATGCGATGGGATTAATGACGATGGTTGTTAATGTTGCTCCTGCCATTGGTCCGTCCATTGCTGGTTACATTGTTGATTTATATAACTGGCGTTTTTTATTTTGGCTTGTTTTACCGCTGACCATCGTGTTATTCATCTTAAATGCAAAATATATGAGAAATATAACGGACCAAGCCACCTCACGCTTAGATATCCCTTCGCTTGTTCTCTCAGCTGTAGGGTTTGCGGGCATTATATTAGCAATTAGCAATTCAAGTGTGTATGGATTCAATAATTCATTCGTTCTTATTCCTGCTCTTGTTGGTGTACTTGCGCTCGCTTTATTTATTTGGAAACAGCTGCGCATGGATGCCCCAATGTTAAATCTGCATTTGTTTAAGCGGAAATGGTTTGTTCACGGAACCATTCTTACGTTTGTTATTTCCATTTTATTGTTATCAACGGAAACGTTGCTGCCGTTGTTTATACAAGACGGTCAGAACCGTAGTGCCTTTATTTCAGGAATGGTTTTACTCCCTGGTACGCTGTTGCTGTCATTGACCGCATTTTTGTCAGGAAAGTGGTTTGATCGTTTTGGTGGAAAAATTCTTGGTCTTATTGGTTATTCAACCCTGCTTATCACCTTTGTTTGGTTCTCATTGATGGGAGCAGAAACAAGTGTGGCATCAATGATTATTTGCTTTAGTTTATTTATGGGAGCTGTTGGAATAACAATGACCCCAGCAACGGCGATTGCGATGAATGCCCTGAAGCAAGAAGACCTGGCCCATGGTACGGCCATCTTGAACACGTTAAAGCAGTTTGGTGCAGCTCTTGGTGTTACTGTTTTAACGACAATCGTCAGCTTAAACGCTGCCAAACCGGATCACAGCTATGTAGAAGGAACGTTAATTGGATTAAGATGGGCGTTCCTGACAATGAGCATTCTTTCGTTGGTTGCATTACTCCTTGTCATTTTTGCACAAAATAGAAGCAAATCATCCAATACGCTAATGTAGTTGATGGAGATGATGTTGGCGGATCTTTTTTCGTGGAAAGCTATTCTTTATTGATGATAGTGTATGCAATAAGTGCACCGTCTACTTGAAGATTTCAAGCATATGGCGTTTATAGTTACTTACGAAGCAGTGCGGAAATTAATTCCTGCACTGCTTTTGAAATTATCCCAATACAAAATTTTTTGAAAATCTATTAAACTGAGAATAGCACCTAAATTTACGAATGTAGGAGGACGGTCCAATGAAGAAATGGCTTATCGGATTGTTTTGCGTGTCAATGGCATTCGCCTTTGGCAATGAACCAGCACAAGCAGAGAGCGACAGCCCCAAACGAGAGCTGCGCGCTGTATGGATTGCAAGCGTCAATAATATTGACTGGCCACCGCGAAAAGGCGCATCGGCAGAAATCCAGCAAGCAGAGTTTATTGCACAACTTGAGGAAACGACTGAGATGGGCATGAATGCAGTCGTTGTCCAAATTAAACCGACGGCTGATAGCTTTTACCCTTCTGAATATGGTCCATGGTCTGAGTATTTAACCGGTGTTCAAGGCGGTGATCCTGGTTATGATCCGCTCGCCTTTATGATTGAAGAAGCCCATAAACGCAATCTTGAATTTCACGCATGGGTTAACCCTTACCGAATCACAATGAACCATACTGATTTGAATCGCTTAGCTGAGGGGCATCCAGCTCGAGAAAACCCAGACTGGACCGTAGCCTATGGAAACCAACTATACTTTGATCCTGGCATTCCAGCAGTGCAACAGTTTTTAGTAGATGGCGTCAATGAAATTGTCGCTAATTATGATGTTGATGCGATTCATATGGATGATTATTTCTACCCTTACCCAATTGCTGGACAACCCTTCCCAGATGACGCTTCCTTCTCTGAATATGGCCATGGCTTCACGAACCGTGCAGATTGGCGCCGCAATAATGTAAATACGCTCGTCGCCTCCCTTCAGCAATCCATTAAAGCAGAAAAAAGTCATGTGAAATTTGGTATTAGCCCGTTTGGTGTTTGGCGTAATATAAGCACAGACCCAACCGGTTCAAATACTCGCGCTGGAGTGCAAAATTATGATGATCTTTACGCAGATACAAGACAATGGATTCAACAAGGATCTATAGATTACATCACGCCACAAATTTATTGGAATATCGGATTTGCAGCTGCTGCTTTTGATGTGCTTGTTGATTGGTGGCAACAGGAAACAGCTGGATCGAATACACACGTTTATGTTGGTCAAGCAACTTACAAAATCGGCGTCAACAGTGTGCCAGAGTGGCATGATCCAGAAGAATATTCACGCCAAATCGCCTATTTGCGTGACCGTAACGGTGTGCATGGTAGCATGCACTTTAGTTTAAAAGACCTTCGCGCCAATCGGCTAGGCTCAAGAGATCGCCTGATTCAAGATGAATATGCACAACCGTCGCTCATCCCGGTTATGCCTTGGCTTGGTGGTGAAGCGCCTCCTAATCCTCAAAAAATAGCACCAAAACGCACTAAACATGGTATATCATTAAAGATTCACGATAAAGGCGAAAATGCAACTTATTACGCTGTGTACCGTTTTGAAGGTTCTAAAGCTGGTTCAGTAGATGACGAAGCATCTTTAATTGGCACCGTTCGAAAAACAGGTAGTAAAACGACGTTTATCGACGATGGCGCTGAAAGTGGACAAACGTACACGTATGTCGTGACCGCACTTGATCGGCTTCACCATGAAAGTAGCGGGCGCGAACGAACAATACGATAGTAGGCAATAACAAGAGACAGTAATGCCCAGCATCTTCTGAATAATCTTCTGACTGACTCAAAATAAGTTGTTCGCCAATTTTTCCGAGCTGATGCTTATCTGTAACTCCTGATTTACGATAACGTTGTTGCGCGGATAGGCTTCTATGATTTACAGCAGTTTTTAGAAAAGAAGCAATGCTTAGCATTGCTTCTCAGATTGTCGAGAAAGCCTTGGTTCTGTGAACCCAGGCTTTCTCTTATGGTCTTTTGATTGGTCCCAATGACGAAATTTGATGGTGAAAAGGATAAAAAGCCTCTCCTTCCATCTGGAGAGGTGCATCGCAATCTTCTTGATGTTCTGCACCGTGGCCGTCATAAGTGCCTGTTCCGAGGCACCTTCCAAACTTCGCAAACGACAATAGCGAAGCCCGTGGAGTTGTTTTGAATCCGCAAAGCTTCGCTCAATTTTATATTTTCGCATGCGATAGATTGCTTTTCCTTCCTTTAA